>CAITJH010000051.1 GCA_903892635.1 uncultured Actinomycetes bacterium
TCAACTTGGGGCTAATGGCGTGCCGTTTTATGTCATCGACATGAAGTACGGAATATCTGGGGCTCAACCGCAAGAGGCGTTCGACGAGACATTGCGTGCTGCACTTGCGAACGTTGACTAACGCGTTAATTCGGTCGGTGCTTTGAAATTAGTGGGTTTAAGCAAGCGTTCAATAGACTTTAGGCATGTCTAAGGTCCTTGCATCCCTGCCTGTTGGTGAAAAAGTCGGTATTGCTTTCTCTGGTGGTCTCGATACGTCCGTCGCTGTTGCATGGATGCGAGACAAGGGCGCAGTTCCATGTACCTATACGGCCGACCTTGGTCAGTACGACGAGCCAGACATCGAGTCCGTGCCTTCACGCGCCGGTGCATACGGCGCTGAAATTTCACGCCTCGTGGATTGCAAGCAAGCACTGGTGCAGGAAGGACTTGTAGCAATCGCCACAGGCGCATTCCATATTCGCTCTGGTGGCAAGCAGTACTTCAACACAACACCTTTGGGACGTGCAGTTACAGGAACAATGCTCGTTCAGGCAATGAAGCACGACCAAGTTGAAATTTGGGGCGACGGTTCAACCTACAAGGGCAATGACATTGAGCGCTTTTATCGCTATGGACTTCTAGCAAATCCAAATCTCCGTATCTACAAGCCTTGGCTTGACGCAGACTTTGTGCGCGAGCTTGGCGGCCGTAAAGAAATGTCGGAATGGCTTGTTGCTCACAATCTTCCTTACCGTGATAGCACCGAGAAGGCGTATTCAACTGACGCCAATATCTTGGGTGCAACTCACGAAGCAAAGACACTAGAGCATCTTGATGTTTCTCTGGAAATTGTTGAACCGATCATGGGCGTGCGTTTCTGGGATCCGGCAGTTGTGATTGACACTGAAGATGTCACGATTGAATTTTCCCAAGGTTTCCCAGTCGCTATCAATGGCAAGTCGTTTGATGATGTTGTTGCGTTGATGCAAGAAGCTAATGCAATTGGTGGCCGCCATGGACTTGGCATGGCTGACCAGATCGAAAACCGAATTATTGAAGCCAAGAGTCGTGGTATCTACGAGGCTCCAGGTATGGCGTTGCTATTTATTGCTTACGAACGCCTCATCAGTGCGATTCACAACGAAGACACGATTGCTAACTACCATGCCGAAGGCCGTCGCCTCGGACGCTTATTGTACGAAGGCCGATGGTTTGATCCGCAGGCGCTGATGTTGCGCGAATCACTTCAGCGTTGGGTTGCTTCTGCGGTAACTGGATCTGTCACAGTTCGCCTGCGTCGTGGTGATGATTACTCCATCATGAACACGTCTGGTCCAGCTTTGAGCTATCACCCAGAAAAGCTTTCGATGGAACGCACTGAAAATGCAGCATTTGGCCCAACTGATCGCATCGGTCAATTGACGATGCGCAATCTCGATATTGCAGACACACGTGCGAAGCTTGAAATGTATCGCGCTCAAGGTCAACTGACCGACAGTCAATTTGGACTTGTCGGTGAATTGAACGCAGGCGGTGCCGCGGCAATCGTTGGTTCAGGAAGCAGCGATAAGAGTGATGAATCACTGCAAGCCGCAGCCGACGATCTTGGAACTGATTAGTTTCTCAGGATTACTGTGACGGTCATTGACGACTACCTTGCAGCGACACAATCGCCACAACGCGAAACGTTAGAAGAGTTGCGGTTGATCATCTTGAGTATCGTTCCTGAAGCCGAGGAAGTTATCAGCTACAACTTGCCCGCCTTCAAAGTGGGCAAGGGGATAGTTGCTGGTTTTGCAGCGACAAAGAATGGATGTTCGTACTATCCCTTTAGTGGTCAAACGTTGGCGACTCTTTCTGAAGAAGTCGGTCAGTACAAGCAGACCAAAGGGGCGTTGCAGTTTGCTGCGAACAAGGCACTTTCAAAAAATCTAGTTCGTAAGCTCATTAAAGAACGTCTACGTGAAATCGACGAACGTGGACGCTAAGCCTTGTTTATTGCGTTGGCAGTAATTGCATCGTGAACGTACTGTGCGAGTCCGGGGTGTTGCGAGTCGTAGTGTTTCGAAAATCGTTCGTCGGCGATGTACATCTGGGCGAGACCGAGGTGAATCTCGTAGGTACAGGTATAGAACCAATCGTTGATGTGTTGACGATGTGCCTCGGCAGCCGTGGCCGCTTCGACAGATTCAGGAGAGTGGCCAGCTAGCATCGCATCTTTGAAGTCTTGGACGATTTCAGCGGCCTGCTTGTTAGAAAGCGCAAAATCCTCTGCGGAATAGTTCTTCGTCCGCCGTGCAGATTCTTGATAAGCATCAGTATCGCCCCAACGTTCTTGAGCCTCACTTTGGAGATCTGATCTACTCATGATGCGAGTGTAGATCACAGTCCTTCATGAGAAAGAATGGTGCCGTGCCACATTTTGAACGATTCATTGCCTTCGGTGACTCGATTACTGAGGGTTTGTGTGATCCACATCCACTCGGCGGATTTCGAGGATGGGCGGATCGGGTCGCAGAAGCTTTAGCTTTCTCTCAAGGAAGTATCGAATACTTCAACTTGGCTGTCCGTGGAAAACGACTCGAGCAAGTTGTTGCCGATCAAGTTCCGCTCGGTATGCCATATGTGACGGGCGCTCAAACTTTAGTTTCGTTTCATGCGGGAGCCAACAACGCCTTACGTCCCGGATATGACCCCTCATGGCTTTTCCCGATGTACCGCGAGTCTGCTGTCCGCATCGCTGACACAGGTGCGCAATTGATGTTGTTTACAGTGCAAGAAGTAAAGAATCCAGAGACCAAGACCGCTCGACTGTGGAACGAAAGATTTGGCTCATTCAATACCAACGTGCGCGAAGTAGCCCACGAGACTGGCGCTCTCTTGCTGGACGGCAATCAATTCGATGTGTTCTTTGATAGACGTCTGATTGCAGCCGATCGATTGCATCTCAACGAGGACGGGCATCGTCGCGTGGCAGCTGCAGTATTAGCCAACTTAGGTCTGCCACACGATTCTGATTGGCGCGACCAGCTACCCGAGGCGCAACCCGAAACAGTTGGTGCTCGAGTGAAGTCCAACATTCAATGGACGACGTCATTCTTAATCCCATGGGCGGCTCGACGGTTAACTGGCAAGTCATCTGGTGATGGCCGTGTGGCGAAGCACCACGAACCACAGTTATGGACTGCGCCCTAATTCTTGCCGTGAGTTGGCTACGTCACAAATCTGAGTAAAGCGCGTATTTACGGGCTAGTTTCACTACATTAAAGAGATGGATCGGCTTCTTGAAAAAGACATCTCTGCCACTTCGTTTGACCCGCAAGCCGCGAGTCGACCACTTCCTTCTCGCGCCACAACTGTTGTTGTAGGTGCTGGCATCATCGGCTCAAGCATTGCGTACCACTTAACTGAACTGGGCCACAAAGACGTGCTCGTTTTGGAACGCGCAAGTGTGGCTTCGGGCACAAGCTGGCATGCTGCCGGATTGATTGCAAGCGGCCGTGGGACTCATTTTTTAACGAGCCTGAGTAAGTACGGTGTCGACTTCTATGAACAGTTGGAGGCTCGCACTGGTGTGGACGTTCACCTGCGTCAACCAGGTTCAATCACCTTATGCCGAACACCAGGTCGACTCGACGAAGTGCGTTATTCCGATATGGTTGCGCGACACAATGGAATTCCAACACGTTTGCTGACTCCCGATGAAGTTGTTGAACTTCATCCGCTCGCTTCAACTAACAAACTGCTCGGGGGCATGTATCACTCGCGGGACGGTCACGTAAATCCCGGTCTGAGTGCACTTGCGATTGCCAAACTCGCACACGACAATGGCGCAACTTTTCGTGAAGGTGTCAGTGTCACGGGCGTGACTAAGGTCAACGGTCGAGTTTCAGTGGTTCATACGACGCTCGGCGATGTCGAATGTGACAACCTTGTCTTGGCCGCTGGTCTGTGGACGCGCGATCTTGCTGAGACGATGGGCGCAAAGGTTCCGCTGTGGCCAGCTGCTCACGTCCATGTGCGCACAAACGCGATTGCTGGAGCTGAAGAGCCATTGCCAGTGCTACGCGATCTTGATGGTTACCTTTATGTTCGACAATCAGCCGGGGCGTTGCTTGTTGGCGCTTTCGAGCCAGATGGCATTCCGCTTGATCCAAAGACGTTGGCTCCAGACTTCGCATTTGGCGAGTTTGATCCAGATTGGGAACATTTCCAAGCGATCAAGGAGTTGGCGGAGGAACGTGTACCAGCTCTGAAGCAAGCCGAGTATGTACGGTTCCTAAACGCTCCCGAATCATTCACGCCAGACGCAGCGTTTTGCTTGGGCGAGACTGCAGAGGTTGACGGACTTTACGTTGCGGCTGGGTTCAACAGTCAAGGCATCATTTATGCACCTGGCGCCGGTCGCGCATTGGCGGAGTGGATCGTTGAAGGGACGCCAACACAAGACATCGGCGGCGTGGACGTGCAACGCTTTGCGGGCCAGCAGGCGAGCCGTCGTTACTTGAACGAACGAACTAAAGAAGGCCTTGGTCGGCTTTATGCGATGCATTGGCCACACTTGCAGCCACGAACTGCCCGTAATGTTCGACGTACTCCGCTGCACGAGCGCAACGAAGAAGCAGGCGCTGTCTTCGGCGAAATGATCGGGTACGAGCGTGCTAACTGGTTTGCGCCGCCTGGTGTTGATCGTACGTATGAATACAGTTATGGTCGGCAAAATTGGTTTGCCCATTCTGCAGCTGAGCATCGCGCTGTTCGAGAAGCCGTTGGAGTTTTTGACCTTTCGACATTTACCAAGGTCGAAGTCGTTGGTGCCGATGCCCTTGAAGTCGTTCAGCAAGTATGTACCGCAAATCTTGATGTCGCTAATGGGCGAGTGGTGTACACCATGATGCTGAACAAGCGAGGTGGGATCGATCTTGATGGCACTGTAACGCGACTAGAGAATGACCGATTCCTCGTCGTGACTCCAACTGCCTATGCCACCAAGACTATGGCGATGTTCGAGCGCGCGGCACGAGGCAAACATGCTTCCGTCATCGACGTGACTGCAGGCTTTGCCACTATTGCCGTGATGGGACCAAAGTCCCGGGAATTAATGTCGCGGATCTCGCCGAATGACTTCTCGAACGAGGCGCAACCTTGGGGTCGTGCTCGAGTAGTGGAAGTTGGCGATGGTTACGCGCTGTGTCTTCGAGTGAGTTTCGTAGGCGAACTTGGTTATGAGCTTTATCCAACAACAGACTTAGCAGTGTCCATTTATGACGCGATTATGGATGCAGGTGCTGATCTCGGTGTGAAACGTGCGGGTTATCACGCGCTCGATAGCTTGCGTGCCGAAAAGGGATACCGCCATGTGGGCCATGACATCGGCCCCGTCGATGACCCATTTACGGCATCACTTGATTTCACTGTTGCTATGAATAAGCCTGGTGGTTTCATTGGGCGCGACGCACTAGTGGGCAAAGAGCATCCTCAAGGTCGCCGCCAGGTATTTATTCGCCTTGATGATCCCGAGCCGCTCCTATTGCATGATGA
>CAITJH010000052.1 GCA_903892635.1 uncultured Actinomycetes bacterium
CGGCATTGGGCACGCCGATAATTGCCACGACATCACGATGCACTGCAAGTGAAATTGCTTCAACGTCATCGATTTCGTTCCACCAAGCACCAGTCAAGCCACCCAAGAGACACGCAGAGATATTGTCCGCGTGACCTTCAAAAACATTTGCGCGCTGCAACAACTCTTCATCAGTCATTTCTGATTCCGTGAGTGCACGCGCAAGAACAAGACCCGCAATGATCGCCGAGGCCGATGAACCCAGTCCCCTACCCTGCGGGATTGCATTTGTGCATTCAATTTCGAGCCCGCTGATTGGCGACCCGAGGTCCTCAGCAGTTTCAAGAATGACTTGTGCAATTAAATGCGTTACATCGGTTGGTAATAAATCAGATCCATTGCCATTGATTAGAACTGTTACACCGGATTCAACAACGCGAGCGGTAATCGAATCACGAATGTCTAGTGCAAGTCCGATTGAATCAAAGCCAGGTCCAAGGTTCGCACTGGTTGCTGGAACGCTGACCGTGGCAACGCGTGACATTACGCCAGACCCAAAACTTCAGCAGCGCGGTGAACGTCAATCGGAACAACCGTTGGTTCTGGTGCATCAACGAGCGCCCACTGGGTGTCCTTCAAGCCATTGCCAGTCACGGTGCAGGTGATCACTGCATCGTTAGGCACTTCACCGGCCTGCGCCTTCGCAATCAATCCTGCAACACTTGCTGCACTTGCAGGTTCAACAAAGAAACCTTCTTTGGCTGCAAGGAAATGGTAAGCCTCAAGAATCTTTTCATCGGTTGCCGAAGTGATGGTGCCACCAGATTCATCGCGCGCCGCAATCGCAAGATCCCACGAAGCAGGCTTGCCAATACGAATTGCAGTTGCGATGGTTTCAGGATTGTCGATTGGATGACCAGCAACAAACGGCGCAGCACCCGCGGCTTGGACTCCCCACATGTGTGGAGTCTTTGTTGCAACACCATCGTTGAAATATTCTTTGAAGCCCATCCAGTACGCACTGATATTGCCTGCGTTGCCAACTGGCAGCACATGAATGTCTGGAGCATCACCCAGTGCATCAACGATTTCGAAAGACGCAGTCTTTTGACCTTGCAAACGCGCAGGATTAACCGAGTTCACCAGCGCGATTGGATAATGCTCGGCGAGGTCACGCGCCAGATCAAGGCAGTCATCAAAGTTTCCATCAACCTGCAAGATTGTGGCGCCGTGAACAACAGCTTGAGCCAACTTGCCCATCGCGATCTTGCCTTGTGGAACAAGCACAGCACTCTTCATTCCGGCTTTAGTTGCATAAGCCGCAGCCGATGCACTGGTGTTACCGGTCGATGCGCAAATTACAGCGCGAGCGCCTTGACGAGCAGCATCGGTAATGGCCATCGTCATACCGCGGTCCTTGAATGAACCTGTTGGGTTCATGCCTTCGACCTTGAGATACACCTGAGCACCAACAATTTCAGAAAGTGAACACGCGTAGACCAACGGTGTTCCGCCCTCGCCAAGCGTGACAACCACATCGCTGTCATTGATCGGCAAACGATCGCGATATTCGTTGATGATGCCGCGCCACTGATGTGCCATTACTCAGCACGACCTTCCACACGCATCACACCCGAGACTTCGCGCACTGCCGAAAGATTGCGCAGCGCAGCAACTGTTTCGCTGAGTTGCTTATCCGATGCTCGGTGCGTCGTGATAACAAGATTTGCTGACTTACCGTGGCCATCTTGCAGAACAGTTTGGATCGAGACCTCATGGTTCGCGAATTCGTTAGCGATCGCAGCAAGAACGCCGGGTTCATCAGCTACTTGAAGGTTGAGGTAATACGACGTTTTAGCGTCACCGATGGCACGAACTGTTAGGTCTGCATATGTACTGTGGCTGTGATCAATAGAACCTGACACACGGTTGCGAGCGGCAACAACAACATCGCCGAGCACCGAACTTGCAGTCGGATGACCACCGGCGCCACGACCATAGAACATCACGTCACCAGCAGCTTCGGCTTCAACGAAAACAGCATTGAATGCATCGCGGACACTCGCAAGTGGATGAGTCACAGGAATCATTGCAGGATGCACGCGCACGATCACGCCAGAGTTATCGTCTGTGAGCTCGGCAATTGCGAGCAACTTGATAACCATGTCCATGCTGCGAGCGGCCGCGATGTCGTCGGCCGACACAGTCGACATACCTTCGCGATAAACATCGTCGTGAGTGACATCGGTGTGGAATGCAAGACCTGCAAGAATCGCAGCCTTAGCAGCTGAGTCATAACCCTCGACATCCGCAGTTGGATCGGCTTCAGCGAATCCAAGATCTTGAGCCTGTTTCAAGACGCTCGCATAATCTGCACCGTCGTTGTACATCTTGCTCAAAATGAAGTTTGTCGTTCCATTCACGATGCCAAGCACGCGACGAACTGTGTCACCGGCAAGTGATTCGCGCAGCGGACGAAGCAACGGAATTGCTCCAGCAACGGCTGCTTCGTAAAAAAGATCAACACCGTGCTGTTCGGCAAGTGCGTGAAGTGACGCACCATGCGCCGCGAGTAAAGCTTTGTTCGCTGTGACAACTGACGAACCATTTTTGATTGCAGTTTCAATCAGTGTCTTTGCTGGTTCGATGCCGCCGATTACTTCAACAACGATGTCGGCGCCCGATGCAGCAAGTGCGGCGACATCTGTGGTGATCAAATCAGCAGGAACACCCGGACGTGCTTTGTCGGGGTTGCGCACGGCAACTCCGGTCAACGCAATGGGGCGTCCAATACGCGCGGCCAACTCTTCGGACTGCTCACCCAACAGTTGGGCAACAGATGCGCCCACGGTTCCGCCACCGAGCAGGGCTACGGTCAACGGCGCAGTCATTGGCTCTCCTTATAAATAGGTATCGCGTTTGCCCTCTAAGTCTGGCAGAAACAGCCACAAGCAACCAAAACGAGTCTGTTATTGCAAAGGACTCTTAAGAGTTTGCGCCTGGATCAAGTGCGAGAAGATCCTCAAGAGTTTCGCGACGCAAGAGAACAGTGGATTTTCCCTCACGCACCGAGACAACGGCTGGACGAACCAGCATGTTGTAGTTGCTGGCCATCGAGCGACAATAGGCTCCGGTTGCGGCAACCGCAAGTAAGTCCCCGGGACGAATATCTGCCGGAAGCTGAGCATCGCGAACCACAATGTCGCCGCTTTCGCAATGCTTGCCCACAACGCGCGATGTCGCCGAAATCGAACTTGTAATCCGTGATGCCAGCGTCACTGTGTATTGCGCGTCATACAGTGCAGTTCGAATGTTGTCGCTCATGCCACCATCCACCGAGATGTAGTGACGTACTAGTCCCCCATCGAGTTCGACGGGCTTCACTGTGCCAACTTCATACACCGTGATACCTGGGTTGCCGATAATTGCTCGGCCCGGCTCAACTGAAATACGCGGCACAGGTAAATGCACGCGCGTGCATTCAGTGCGAATGATGTCGAGAATTGCCCTTGCCATGTGATCGACATCGAGTGGATCGTCACTCTCGACATACGCAATACCCATACCGCCGCCAACATCAAGTTCACTCACCGTGATGCCATGCTGATCGCGAATCGCTACAGCAAAATCTACAACGCGTTGCGTCGCAATTTCGAAACCTGAAGCATCGAAGATTTGTGAACCGATGTGCGAATGCAAACCCGCGAGTGAGACCGCATCGCAATCAAGAATATTTTCGACCGCAGCCATTGCCATACCCGAGGCAACGCTGAGTCCAAACTTTTGATCCTCATGTGCAGTCGAGATTGCCTCGTGAGTGTGAGCTTCAACGCCAACGGTTAGTCGAATTAAAACTTGCTGCACGATTCCGGCACGGGCCGCAACTTCATTAAGCCGATCAATTTCAATCAAACTGTCGATGACGATACG
>CAITJH010000053.1 GCA_903892635.1 uncultured Actinomycetes bacterium
GTGGCTCCCTGAAAAGGGAGCCACCACTTTTTGTTTGGGTGGTGCACAAGCGCACATAAGTGCCCAGTTGGTAACGATTCCCAAAATGTGGCAATTGGTGCTTGACGTGAGCCGAAATCTAGGTGACTATAGGCACGCAAGAAAGTGTGCGTCTTCCCCCGCAAACCGATGATTCTCGGTGGTGCCCGCTGGAACTAGCTGTCCAGCCAAGCGTGGGACCATTGATGAAAATCGAGGGTTTACGGGGTTTTTTAGAGCGCATTGGACAGCGGAAGCCATTTCTGGGTATTCTGCTATTTCGCCGTGCCGTAAAACCGACCCCAAATTCGCTTAGCGTTTGACAGGGTTCCCTTTGCGCGCGGTAAATACAGCTAGCTCGGAAGGACCTTCGTTGGCCACCTCACGCACACATTCCCGCAGCTCTACCGGCCCAAAGCGCGTTTCATTCGCCAAGATTCGTGAACCACTTGAGGTTCCAGATCTTCTCGCGCTCCAGGTTGAATCATTCGATTGGCTTCTCGGTAACGAGGCTTGGCAAGAGCGCGTAGCTGCTGCTCTTGAATCAGGTCACGACGAGATCCCACAGACACATGGCCTTGCTGATGTGTTCGAAGAGATCAGCCCTATTGAGGATTACAACGGCACTATGTCGTTGACCTTCACCGAGCCGTCATTCGATGACCCTAAGTACACCGAAGATGAATGCCGTGAAAAGGACCTGACTTACTCACAGCCGCTTTATGTGAACGCAGAATTCATGAACAACGAGACTGGCGAAATCAAGAGCCAGACCGTATTCATGGGCGACTTCCCACTGATGACCCGCAAGGGAACTTTCATCATCAACGGAACCGAGCGCGTCGTTGTTTCGCAGCTTGTTCGCTCACCAGGTGTCTACTTTGAGCGTTCGCTCGACAAGGCATCTGACAAGGACATTTACACCTCGAAGATCATCCCAAGCCGTGGTGCGTGGCTTGAGTTTGAAATCGACAAGAAGGACATGGTCGGTGTGCGTATCGACCGTAAGCGTAAGCAGCCTGTCACTGTTTTCTTGAAGGCTCTTGGTATGACCACAGAGCAAATTCGTGAGCAGTTCGGTGCTTACGAATCCATGATGGCGACCTTGGAAAAGGACACCACAACAACACAAGATGAAGCACTTCTTGATATCTACCGCAAGCTTCGCCCAGGTGAACCACCAACAGTTGAAGCATCACGTAGCTTGTTGAACAACTTCTTCTTCAACGAAAAGCGTTACGACATGGCAAAGGTTGGCCGCTACAAGGTCAACAAGAAGCTTGGTCTTGATACTGATCCAGCCAAGACAGTCATGGACATCAATGACGTTCTTGCAACAATCGAGTACATCGTTCGTCTGCATGCTGGCGAAACTGAGTTCACCTCAGCGCGTGGTGCAACTCGCGTTGAAGTTGATGACATTGACCACTTCGGTAACCGTCGTCTTCGTACCGTTGGTGAATTGATTCAGAACCAGATCCGTACCGGCCTATCGCGCATGGAACGTGTTGTTCGCGAACGTATGACAACGCAGGATCCAGAAGCAATTACGCCTCTCACTCTGATCAACACTCGTCCAGTGATCGCATCAATCAAGGAATTCTTCGGAACTTCTCAGTTGTCGCAGTTCATGGACCAGACCAACCCACTCTCGGGCCTTACCCACAAGCGTCGTCTTTCAGCGCTTGGTCCTGGTGGTCTTTCACGTGAGCGCGCAGGCTTCGAAGTTCGCGACGTTCACCCATCGCACTACGGCCGTATGTGCCCAATTGAAACTCCTGAAGGTCCAAACATTGGTCTGATTGGTTCATTGGCGTCATTCGCGCGTATCAATGCATTCGGTTTCGTCGAGACCCCTTACCGCAAGGTCACCAAGGGCAAGGTCACGGACAAGATCGAATACATCACTGCTGATGAAGAAGATCGTCACGTTATTGCGCAGGCAAACTCGCTGCTCAACGATGACAACACATTCAAGGACGAGCGCGTTCTCGTTCGCACCAAGCATGGTGAAGTTGACTACGTTCTTCCAGACGACGTTGACTTCATGGACGTTTCACCACGTCAGATGGTTTCTGTCGCAACTGCAATGATTCCGTTCCTCGAGCACGACGATGCAAACCGCGCACTCATGGGTGCGAACATGCAACGTCAGGCTGTTCCATTGCTTCGCAGCGAATCACCATTCGTTGGTACCGGCATGGAATACCGCGCGGCTAAGGATGCTGGCGATGTTGTTGTTGCAACTGGCTCAGGTGTTGTTCGCGAAGTTTCCGCCGAATCGATCACAATCGAAGAAGATGGCGGCAAGCACGTTACATACGCAGTGCGTAAGTTCGATCGCTCGAACCAAGGCACTTGCTACAACCAAAAGGCAATCGTTGAAGAAGGCCAAAAGATCGAAGCTGGACAGGTCATCGCTGATGGTCCTGCAACCCAGAACGGTGAAATGGCTCTTGGCCGTAACCTGCTCGTGGCATTCATGCCGTGGGAAGGTCACAACTACGAAGATGCGATCATCCTTAACCAGCGTTTGGTTCAAGACGATGTTCTTTCTTCGATCCACATCGAAGAGCATGAAATTGATGCTCGCGATACCAAGTTGGGTCCAGAGGAAATCACGCGCGATCTTCCAAACCTTTCGGATGAAGTACTCGCAGATCTCGACGAGCGCGGCATCATTCGTATCGGTGCTGACGTAGTACCTGGCGACATCTTGGTTGGAAAGGTAACACCTAAGGGTGAAACCGAACTCACACCTGAAGAGCGTTTGCTTCGTGCAATCTTCGGTGAAAAGGCTCGCGAAGTTCGCGATACCTCGCTCAAGGTTCCCCACGGTGAATCCGGCAAGGTTATTGGCGTTCGCGTCTTCTCTTCAGAAGAAGGCGACGACCTACCTCCAGGCGTTAACGAAATCGTTCGCGTTTACATCGCTCAGAAGCGCAAGATCACTGAAGGCGACAAGCTTGCGGGCCGTCACGGCAACAAGGGTGTTATCTCCAAGATTCTTCCTCCTGAAGATATGCCATTCCTTGCAGACGGAACTCCTGTCGATGTCATCTTGAACCCACACGGTGTTCCAGGACGTATGAACATCGGTCAGATTCTTGAACTACACCTTGGCTGGATCGCATCACGCGGTTGGGACATTGTTGGCAACCCTGAATGGGCTGACCACTTGAACAAGGTTGCTCCAAGCGCTGAACCTGGCACCAAGCTTGCAACCCCAGTGTTCGACGGTGCTAAGGAAGACGAAATCCAAGGTCTGCTAAGCGTTACTCGTACACCTAAGGATCCAGTAACGGGCGAGAACATCACGCTTGTTGGTGAAAACGGAAAGGCCAAGTTGTTCGACGGTCGTTCTGGCGAACCATTCCCAGGCGAAATCGCGGTTGGCTACATGTACATCTTGAAGCTCCACCACTTGGTAGACGACAAGATCCACGCACGTTCAACTGGTCCTTACTCAATGATCACGCAGCAGCCACTCGGTGGTAAGGCACAGTTCGGTGGCCAGCGCTTCGGTGAAATGGAAGTGTGGGCGCTTGAAGCGTACGGCGCTTCTTATGCGCTGCAAGAGTTGTTGACCATCAAGTCTGACGACGTTCTTGGTCGTGTTCGTGTCTACGAAGCAATCGTTAAGGGCGAAAACATTCCTGAACCAGGTATCCCTGAATCATTCAAGGTGCTTGTTAAGGAAATGCAGTCTCTCTGTCTGAACGTGGAAGTTCTTTCGAGCGACGGTACCGCAATTGAAATGCGCGATACTGCCGAAGAAGTCTTCCGTACCGCTGAAGAACTTGGAATCGACCTGTCGCGCCGTGAGTCGCTCAGCGTCGAAGAAATCTAACCGCCGGTTAGAGACGACAAAACGAAACTTCTTAAAGAGATAGAGGAAACAAAGTGTTAGACGTCAATTTCTTCGATGAATTGCGCATCGGCCTAGCAAGTGCTGAAGACATCCGTTTGTGGTCACACGGCGAAGTCAAGAAGCCTGAAACGATCAACTACCGCACACTCAAGCCCGAGCGCGATGGTTTGTTCTGCGAAAAGATCTTCGGTCCAACTCGTGACTGGGAATGCTACTGCGGTAAGTACAAGCGCGTACGTTTCAAGGGCATCGTCTGTGAGCGTTGTGGTGTTGAAGTCACTCGCTCAAAGGTTCGCCGCGAACGTATGGGTCACATCGAGCTTGCAGCACCAGTAACACACATCTGGTACTTCAAGGGTGTGCCTTCACGTCTTGGTTACTTGCTTGACCTTGCACCAAAGGATTTGGAAAAGGTTATTTACTTTGCTGCTTACATGATCACTTCGGTGGATGAAGCAACACGTCGTGAAGATCTTCCAAGTTTGGAAGCAAAGCTCAACGAAGATCGCAACACCATCACAAAGCGTCGCGACAAGGCTGTTGACGATCGCCTCAAGAAGATGGAAGCAGATCTCGCTGAACTCGAAGCCGAAGGCGCGAAGAGCGACATCAAGCGCAAGGTTCGTGAATCAGGAGAGCGCGAAGCCGCTCAGATTCGCAAGAAGGCTGACACCGAACTTGATCGCCTCAACAAGGTATTCGATCGTTTCCGCACCCTTAAGGTTCAAGATCTTGAAGGTGACGAAATGTTGTACCGCGAAATGCGTGATCGTTTCGGCCGTTACTTCAAGGGTGGCATGGGCGCTGCTGCGATCAAGGCTCGTTTGGAAACATTCGATCTTGATGCTGAAGCAGAAAAGCTCAAGGACATCATCACAAACGGCAAGGGACAGAAGAAGACCCGTGCGCTTAAGCGTCTCAAGGTCGTCAACGCGTTCCGCACAACTGGTGCATCACCAGCTGCCATGGTTCTCGATGCCGTTCCAGTCATTCCACCAGACCTACGTCCAATGGTTCAGCTTGATGGTGGACGCTTTGCGACTTCAGATCTCAACGATCTTTACCGCCGCGTCATTAACCGCAACAACCGTCTAAAGCGTCTTCTTGATCTTGGTGCACCTGAGATCATCGTGAACAACGAAAAGCGCATGCTTCAGGAATCTGTTGATGCGTTGTTCGACAACGGTCGTCGTGGTCGTCCGGTTACCGGTCCAGGCAACCGTCCATTGAAGTCTCTGTCAGACATGCTCAAGGGCAAGCAAGGTCGTTTCCGTCAGAACCTTCTTGGTAAGCGCGTTGACTACTCGGGCCGTTCGGTCATCGTTGTTGGTCCACAGCTCAAGCTTCACCAGTGTGGTCTGCCAAAGCAGATGGCGCTTGAACTTTTCAAGCCATTCGTGATGAAGCGCTTGGTTGATTTGAACCATGCTCAAAACATCAAGAGTGCAAAGCGCATGGTTGAGCGTCAGCGTTCAGTCGTGTGGGATGTCCTCGAAGAGGTCATCACCGAGCATCCAGTTATGTTGAACCGCGCACCGACCCTTCACCGTCTGGGCATCCAGGCATTCGAGCCACAGCTCATCGAAGGTAAGGCAATCCAGATTCACCCGCTCGTATGTACTGCGTTCAACGCTGACTTCGACGGTGACCAGATGGCTGTGCACGTTCCACTTTCTGCAGAAGCGCAGGCCGAAGCTCGCGTCCTCATGCTTTCGACAAACAACATTTTGTCGCCAGCAAACGGCCGACCAATCACCTCGCCAACTCAGGACATGGTTCTTGGCTTGTACTCGATCACTCGTAATGGCGATGGCCAGATCGGTGACGGACGTATCTTCAGCTCGCTGTCAGAAGCGCAGATGGCTTACGACCGTAATGAGATTGCATTGCAGTCAAGCGTCAAGATTCGTCTTGAGAACGTAGTTCTGGAATTTGATGGCGAGGCTGCAACCCGCACACTCGACACCACATTCGGTCGTGCGTTGTTCAACGAAGCATTGCCAGCAGCGTTCCCATACGTGAACGAAGAAGTCAAGAAGTCAAAGCTTGGCGAAATCGTTAACGAACTTGCAGAACGTTTCACCAAGGTAGAAGTAGCCAAGACTCTTGATGCACTCAAGGAAAAGGGCTTCCACTGGGCAACTCGTTCCGGCGTTTCGATTTCCTTCGCCGACGTTGTTGCTCCAGCTGCCAAGGCTGCACTTCTTGCCGAAGCTGAAGAGAAGGCTGACAAGATTCAAAAGCAGTACGACCGTGGTTTGATCGCAGACTCCGAGCGTCGCCAAGAATTGATCGAGGTATGGACTGACACCACAAACAAGGTGGCAGAACGCATGCAGGAAAACTTCCCGACAACTAACCCTGTCTGGATGATGGTGAACTCTGGTGCTCGAGGCAACATGCTTCAGATCCGCCAGATCGCCGGTATGCGTGGCCTCGTGGCTAACCCGAAGGGCGAAATTATTCCTCGTCCTATCAAGAGCAACTTCCGTGAAGGTCTGTCAGTACTTGAGTACTTCATCTCTACCCACGGTGCTCGTAAGGGTCTAGCTGATACCGCTCTTCGTACCGCTGACTCGGGTTACCTAACTCGTCGTCTCGTGGACGTTTCGCAGGATGTCATCATTCGTGAAGAAGATTGTGGAACCGATCGTGGTCTGACACGTTCATTGGTCAAGGCTGATGGCTCACGTGAAGATAACCTCGATACCTCAATCGCATCACGTTGCTTGGTTGACCAAGTTGTTGCTGGCGGCGTTACTTACGAAGCCGGCCAAGATCTAGGCATCCTCGATGTTGAAGCTATTGCTGATGCAGGCGTTACCGAAATCAAGGTTCGTTCAGTTCTTACTTGCGATAGCAAGGTTGGAACCTGCGCGCGTTGCTACGGTCGCTCACTTGCAACTGGCAAGCTCGTTGACATCGGTGAAGCAGTCGGCATCATTGCTGCACAGTCAATCGGTGAACCTGGTACTCAGCTAACAATGCGTACCTTCCACACTGGTGGTGCTGCATCTGATACTGGTGACATCACACATGGTCTTCCACGTGTTCAGGAAATCTTCGAGGCTCGTACACCTAAGGGTGTTTCGCCAATCAGCGCTGCTGCTGGCCGTGTCCGCGTAGAAGAAACTGACAAGTCCAAGAAGGTCATTGTTATTCCAGACGATGGTTCCGAAGAGCTCGAGTACCCAATCTCGAAGCGCGCCAAGATGATCGTCGAAGATGGTCAGAGCATCAAGGCCGGTGACTTGCTTCTCGCAGGTAAGCCAGATCCAAAGGAAGTTCTGCGTATTCGTGGTCCACGCCAGGTTCAGGTTCACCTCACCGACGAAGTTCAAGAGGTTTACCGTTCGCAGGGTGTATCGATCCACGACAAGCACATTGAAGTCATCGTTCGTCAGATGCTCAAGCGCGTCATCATCGTTGAACAGGGCGATTCAAACTTCCTCACTGGTGAGTTGGTTGAACGTGCTGCTTACGAAACTGATAACCGTCGTCTGGTTGCAGAAGGTGGCCAGTCCGCATCTGCTCGTCCAGAACTCATGGGTATTACCAAGGCGTCGCTTGCAACAGAGTCGTGGCTATCGGCTGCATCGTTCCAGGAGACCACTCGTGTCCTGACCGACGCTGCAATCAATGGCAAGCGCGATCCACTGTTGGGTCTCAAGGAAAACGTCATTATCGGCAAGCTCATTCCTGCTGGTACTGGACTTCCTCGTTACCGCAACGTCAAGGTCGAACCAACCGAAGAAGCCAAGTCAGCTGTGTACGCGGCGATGACGTCATACGACGACTACTACGACGCAGGCGACTTTGGTACGGGTTCAGGCGAAGCAGTTCGCTTGGAAGACTACGACTTGGGTCAGTACCGAGGCTAAAGCCGAGGTACCGGTGAATTCCGTCGCGGTTAAGCGAAGCGGCCGCGGCATAAACACTGTCGAGGCCAAGCACTAAGAATCCGAAGGGGCTGGAGATTTTCTCCAGCCCCTTCGCTTTGCTTGATAGCCGCAAAGAAGGTGGATTGCTTTTCCTGAGCGAATAGCCTCAATTTCTTGTCACCGCACAGCAATAGTTTTGAAACATGCTTTCGTATTGGCCGTCATTGTCAGTTCAAATCAAATACGCATTCTTGATGGTGTGCGTCATGGCTGCTGGGGTAGTGGTGTTGTGGATTACGAATCTGATCAAGCTGCGTAAGTCCGGAATTAATCCACTCACCGCTGAGGCCGACATCATTAACAAAGTCTTGGCATCGCAAGCGATGGCTCCCAATGCTTCAATCGAAGATCGTCTTGCTGAGCTCGATCGTTTGAAGTTTGAAGGCAAAATCAGCGACGAAGAGCACAGCGCCGCTCGAGCTGCAGTCTTGGGCGGAAAATAGGGGATTACAGACTCATTTCTGTGCCAAATCCTTGCAAATAAAGGGAAATGACCCAGCCTGGTTGACTTACGGCAATATTGATTTGGAAGTTTCGTGGCAGAAGTAGATTTTCGAGCCAAAATCGCCTAAAAATGTCCGATTTTGAGTCAAAACTGGGCGACACGCCCAAGACACGCCGAAAAGAGTGTGGGGCAAAGGACCTCGTTTTGACCTTATTGCATATGTATGGCTAAATTAGGACTTCGTGCCTGAGGAAACTCAGGTTTCGCACCTATGCCTAGGGCTTCCCCGTCGGCGCAGTTGGCTCTCGTGAGCTGTTTCTTATTGGAAACACACGGGATTCTTGCGCTCTGCCGGGCGACACACCCGACCGCGTGGGTCGGACACGGTGAGTCACTCAAAGGTGCCAAACCAGACAACAAAACTCAAGGAAATACTGCGCCAGAAAAGCGCAGTAAGACTAAAGGAGAACGAGTGCCAACAATCCAGCAGTTGGTCCGCAAGGGCCGACAGGACAAGGTCACTAAGAACACCACCCCTGCACTGAAGGGTTCACCTCAGCGCCGTGGTGTTTGCACGCGTGTCTACACAACGACACCTAAGAAGCCAAACTCTGCGCTTCGCAAGGTTGCTCGTGTGCGTTTGACCAGTGGTACAGAAGTTACTGCCTACATTCCAGGTGAAGGCCACAACTTGCAGGAGCACTCGATCGTGCTTGTGCGTGGTGGTCGTGTGAAGGACCTTCCTGGTGTCCGCTACAAGATCATTCGCGGCGCTCTTGACACCCAGGGTGTGAAGAACCGCAAGCAAGCACGTTCCCGTTACGGCGCAAAGATGGAGAAGAAGTAGTCATGCCACGTAAGGGCCCAGCTCCTAAGCGACCAATCGTTGTCGATCCGGTCTACGCATCACCAGTTGTTACTCAGCTCGTTAACAAGATTCTTCTTGATGGCAAGAAGTCAACTGCAGAATCAATCGTTTACGGCGCTCTCGAAGGTTGCCGCGAAAAGACAGGTACTGATCCAGTACAGACTCTTCGCCGCGCACTCGACAATGTTCGTCCAACCCTTGAAGTTCGTTCCCGCCGTGTTGGTGGAGCGACCTACCAGGTTCCAGTTGAAGTAAAGCCAGCTCGTGCAAACACGCTCGCTCTTCGCTGGTTGGTTGGCTACTCACGCGCACGTCGCGAAAAGACAATGACCGAGCGTTTGATGAACGAAATCCTTGACGCTTCCAACGGTCTTGGCGCAGCTGTAAAGAAGCGCGAAGACACTCACAAGATGGCCGAAAGCAACAAGGCCTTCGCTCACTACCGCTGGTAATCACGAAACTTACGAGACAGAGAAAAATAGACAATGGCTGCAGAAACAAAGCTTGACCTCGCCAAGGTGCGCAACATCGGCATCATGGCGCACATTGACGCGGGTAAAACCACGACTACCGAGCGCATCCTTTTCTACACCGGTATCAATTACAAGATCGGTGAAGTGCACGAAGGTGCAGCAACGATGGACTGGATGGAGCAGGAACAAGAGCGCGGTATCACCATTACCTCTGCTGCAACAACCTGCGAGTGGAAGAACCACACCATCAACATCATTGACACACCAGGTCACGTTGACTTCACCGTTGAAGTTGAGCGTTCACTTCGCGTTCTCGATGGTGCCGTAGCAGTATTCGATGGCGTTGCTGGTGTTGAGCCACAGTCCGAAACTGTATGGCGTCAGGCAAACAAGTACTCAGTTCCTCGTATCTGTTTCGTTAACAAGCTAGACCGCACCGGCGCAGACTTCTTCATGTGTGTTGGCATGATCAAGGATCGTCTTGGTGCAAACCCACTCGTGCTTCAGCTTCCAATCGGTGCCGAAGGCGACTTCATTGGTCTTGTCGATTTGATTCGCAACAAGGCAATGGTGTGGCGTGGCGAAACCGCAATCGGTGAAGACTACGTTCTCGAAGAAATCCCAGCCGATCTTGTCGATCAGGCCGAGGAATACCGTCAGATGATGCTTGAAACCATCGCCGAAAACGACGAAGTATTCATGGAAAAGTTCTTCGAGGATGCAGATGCACTTACCGAAGATGACATCCACGCTGCTATCCGTCGCGTAACACTTGCTGGTGGAGCTGTCCCAATCGTTACCGGAACCGCATTCAAGAACAAGGGCGTACAGCCAATGCTCGATGCAGTTATCCGTTACCTTCCATCGCCACTAGACGTCGAAGGCGTTACCGGCACCAAGATGAACGACGAGTCTGTCGAAATTCTTCGTACCCCAAGCGATGACGAACCACTTGCTGCACTTGCATTCAAGATCGCAACTGATCCACACCTTGGCAAGCTCACTTACGTTCGCGTTTACTCGGGACGTTTAGAAGCAGGCTCACAGGTTCTTAACTCCGTCAAGAACCGTAAAGAGCGCATTGGCAAGATTTACCGAATGCATGCGAACAAGCGTGAAGAAATTGCATCGGTTGGCGCAGGCGACATCATTGCTGTGATGGGTCTTAAAGACACCACAACCGGTGAGACATTGTGCGATCCTTCAAACGCTGTGATCTTGGAATCGATGACATTCCCAGCTCCAGTTATCGAAGTTGCTATCGAACCAAAGTCAAAGGCTGACCAGGACAAGCTCGGTGTAGCTATCCAGCGTCTGTCGGATGAAGATCCAACTTTCCGCGTTCACACTGACGAAGAAACCGGCCAGACCATCATCGCGGGTATGGGTGAACTTCACCTTGAAATTCTCGTTGATCGTATGAAGCGCGAATTCAACGTCGAAGCCAACGTTGGTAAGCCACAGGTTGCATACCGCGAAACAATCACCAAGACCGTTGATCGCATTGACTACACCCACAAGAAGCAAACTGGTGGTTCAGGTCAGTTCGCAAAGGTTCAAATTGCGATGGCACCATTCAAGCCAACCGAAGGTGTGGAAGCACCAGAAGGCGGCTACGAATTCGTCAACAAGATCACTGGTGGACGTATCCCTCGCGAATACATTCCTTCAGTTGACGCAGGTTGCCAAGAAGCTATGCAGAACGGTGTTCTCGCTGGCTACCCAATGGTTGATGTTCAAATCACACTTCTTGACGGTGCCTACCACGATGTTGACTCATCAGAATTGGCCTTCAAGCTTGCAGGTATCCAGGCATTCAAGGACGGCGCACGTCAGGCTGGCCCAGTAATCCTCGAACCACTTATGAGCGTCGAAGTAACTACCCCTGAAGACTTCATGGGCGATGTTATTGGTGACCTCAACTCACGACGTGGACAGATCCAAGCTATGGATGAGCGTTTTGGCTCACGCGTAGTTCGTGCTCTTGTTCCACTTTCAGAAATGTTCGGCTACGTGGGCGATCTGCGCAGCCGCACCCAGGGTCGTGCGAGCTACTCCATGGAGTTCAGCTCATACGCTCAGGTCCCATCGAACGTTCAGACGGAAATCGTCGCGAAGGTACGCGGGGAATAAACAGGTCGCAAGACCATAAAGAACCAAACAGGCGTGGTGAAGGTCACCGCTCCTGACCAGCAAGAATCAGGATCCAGGAGGACCCGAAGTGGCAAAGGCGAAGTTTGAGCGGACAAAACCGCACGTAAACATCGGCACAATCGGTCACATTGACCACGGCAAGACCACGCTGACTGCTGCCATCACCAAGGTGCTGCACGACGCTTACCCAGACGTGAACCCATTCACGCCTTTCGACATGATCGACAAGGCCCCTGAAGAACGTCAGCGCGGTATCACGATCTCGATCGCTCACGTTGAGTACCAGACCGAGGTTCGTCACTACGCTCACGTTGACTGCCCAGGTCACGCTGACTACATCAAGAACATGATCACCGGCGCGGCTCAGATGGACGGCGCAATCCTCGTGGTTGCTGCTACCGACGGCCCAATGCCACAGACCAAGGAGCACGTACTACTTGCTCGTCAGGTTGGCGTTCCAGCGATCGTTGTTGCTCTTAACAAGTGCGACATGGTTGATGACGAAGAACTTATTGAACTCGTGGAAATGGAAGTTCGCGAACTTCTCAGCACCTACGAATTCCCAGGCGACGAAATTCCAGTTGTTCGCGTAGCTGCATTCCCAGCACTTAATGGTGATGCAAAGTGGGCTGAATCAGTTCTCAACCTCATGAAGGCTGTTGACGATTACATCCCAACTCCAGCTCGTGAAATTGACCGCCCATTCCTTATGCCAGTTGAAGACGTATTCACCATCACAGGTCGTGGAACCGTTGTTACTGGTCGTATCGAACGCGGCATCGTCAAGGTCAACGAAGAAGTTGAAATCGTCGGTATCCGTCCAGATATCCAGAAGACAACCGTTACCGGTGTTGAAATGTTCCGCAAGCTTCTCGACGAAGGTCAGGCTGGCGAAAACGTTGGTCTACTTCTTCGTGGAACCAAGCGTGAAGATGTTGAGCGCGGCCAGGTTGTTTGCCACGTCGGCTCAGTAACACCTCACACCGACTTCGAAGCACAGGTCTACATCCTTTCTAAGGATGAAGGCGGCCGTCACACGCCATTCTTCGATAACTACCGTCCGCAGTTCTACTTCCGCACCACCGACGTAACCGGTGTTGTGAAGCTTCCTGCAGGCACAGAAATGGTTATGCCTGGCGACAACACTGAAATGTCAGTGTCGTTGATCCAGTCAGTCGCTATGGACGAAGGCCTCCGCTTCGCTATCCGCGAAGGTGGCCGCACCGTTGGCGCTGGTCGCGTAATCAAGATCAACAAGTAAGACCCTGTTTGGTTCAAGGGTTGGTGACTCGCACTAAGCGAGTCACCAACTCCCCAGGCAACAAGTAAGACCCCGTAAGACACGTTGGCAGTAACTACAGAAAAGGATGGTCAAGCCAAGATGGCTGGACAAAAGATCCGTATCAGGCTCAAGGCCTATGATCACGAAGTCATTGACTCATCGGCGCGCAAGATTGTCGAGACAGTGACGCCTACCGGCGCGAAGGTTGCCGGTCCTGTTCCGCTGCCTACGGAAAAGAACGTGTACTGCGTTATCCGTTCGCCGCACAAGTACAAGGACTCGCGCGAACACTTCGAGATGCGTACACACAAGCGCCTCATCGACATCATTGACCCGACACCAAAGACAGTTGACTCGCTTATGCGTCTTGACCTGCCTGCCGGTGTTGACATTGAGATCAAGCTTTAGGGACTAAGACATCATGGCTACCGATAAGAAGGGCATCCTGGGCGAAAAGCTCGGCATGACCCAGGTATGGGACGAGAACAACCGCGTTGTTCCGGTCACTGTCGTCAAGGCAGGACCAAACGTTGTAACGCAGGTTCGTACTCAAGAAGTAGACGGCTACTCAGCTGTTCAGTTGGCATTCGGCCAGATTGATCCTCGTAAGGTCACTCAGCCAATGCTTGGTCACTTTGCTAAGGCAGGCGTGACACCACGTCGCCACGTCGTTGAATTGCGCCTCGACAATGCTTCCGAGTACTCACTCGGTCAAGAACTTGGTGCTGACACTTTTGAAAAGGGTCAAAGCATCGACGTCAGTGGCGTCACCAAGGGTAAGGGCTTTGCTGGAACGATGAAGCGTCACGGCTTCTCCGGCGTAAGCGCATCCCACGGTGCACACAAGAACCACCGCAAGCCAGGTTCGATCGGCGCTTGTGCAACACCTGGTCGTGTTTTCAAGGGTGTTCGCATGTCAGGCCGTATGGGTGGCGTCAAGCAGACCACGCAGAATCTTTCGATTGCAGCAGTAGATGTTGAAAAGGGCCTGATCTTGGTCAAGGGTGCTATCCCTGGTCCAAAGGGCGCCATCGTGCTCATTCGCGAAGCCGTGAAGGGAGCGTAAGTAAATGCCTACCGTTGACATTAAAACTCCAGCTGGCAAGTCCGCAGGTTCAGTTGAACTGCCGAACGACATCTTCGATGTTCAGGCAAACATTCCACTGATCCACCAGGTCGTTGTCGGTCAGCTTGCTGCTGCTCGTCAGGGCACCCACGACGTTAAGCGTCGCGGTGAAGTAAGTGGTTCGGGTAAGAAGCCTTTCAAGCAGAAGGGAACCGGTCGCGCTCGTCAGGGTTCGATTCGTGCACCTCAGTACCGTGGCGGTGGCGTTGTCCATGGTCCACAGCCTCGTGATTACGATCAGCGCACACCTAAGAAGATGAAGGCAGCTGCATTGCGCGGCGCATTGTCGGATCGTGCTCGCAATGGTCAGGTTCACGTTGTGTCGGCTTTGGTCGAAGGCAACACTCCATCGACAAAGGTTGCTCTTGCAGCAATCAATGCAGTCACAACCTCAGGCAACGTTCTTGTTGTTGTGGACCGCACCGACTTCACAAGCTGGAAGAGCTTGCGCAATGCACCAAGCGTGCACTTGATCGCAGTCGATCAGCTCAACACCTATGACGTACTCGTTAGCGATGATGTGATCTTCACCAAGGCAGCACTTGATGCTTTCGTTGCAGGTCCAGCTCGTGGCAAGTCAGCTAAGGCTGTTGCGTCTTCAGATGAAGCAGAGGCATAAGCCATGAACATTGCAGATCCACGCGACATTCTTATCTCGCCAGTCATCTCTGAAAAGAGCTATGGCTTGCTAGATGAAAACAAGTACACGTTCATCGTGCGTCCAGATGCTAACAAGACTCAGATCAAGATCGCAGTCGCAGAAGTATTCGGCGTCAAGGTACTTGGAGTCAACATCATTAACCGCCAAGGCAAGCAGGTTCGTACCCGCTCAGGTTTCGGTCGTCGTGCAAACACCAAGCGCGCAATCGTCACCGTCGCCGCTGGTGACCGTATCGACATCTTTGGTGGCCCGGTTTCGTAACCGGCGAGAAAAGGACAAGAAGAAATGGGAATCCGTAAGTACAAGCCGACTACGCCGGGCCGTCGTGGCTCCAGTGTCGCCGACTTCGTCGAGATCACCCGGTCTACGCCGGAGAAGTCACTCGTTCGTCCATTGCACAGCAAGGGTGGTCGTAACTCGTCAGGTCGCGTAACCGTTCGTCACCAAGGTGGCGGTCACAAGCGTGCCTACCGTGTTATCGACTTCCGTCGCGCTGACAAGGATGGCGTACCAGCGAAGGTCGCTCACATCGAGTACGACCCGAACCGTACCGCTCGTATCGCGCTGCTTCACTATGCAGATGGCGAAAAGCGCTACATCATCGCTCCTAACAAGCTCAAGCAGGGTGACCGCATTGAGACTGGTCCAGGTGCAGACATCAAGCCAGGTAACAACCTTGCTCTGCGCAACATCCCAGTCGGTACCGTCATTCACGCAATCGAACTTCGCCCAGGTGGCGGCGCAAAGATCGCTCGTTCCGCAGGAACAAGTGTTCAGCTCGTCGCTAAGGATGGACCATACGCACAGTTGCGTATGCCATCAGGCGAAATCCGCAACGTTGATGCTCGTTGCCGCGCCACCATCGGTGAAGTCGGTAACGCAGAGCAGAGCAACATCAACTGGGGTAAGGCCGGCCGTATGCGTTGGAAGGGCAAGCGCCCAACCGTCCGTGGTGTAGCCATGAACCCTGTTGATCACCCACACGGTGGTGGTGAAGGTAAAACCTCAGGTGGTCGTCACCCGGTTAACCCGAACGGTAAGCCAGAAGGCCGTACCCGCGCAGCCAATAAGGCCAGCGACAAGATGATCGTCCGCCGTCGCAAGACCGGTAAGAAGCGCTAGGAGATATCGAAAGTGCCACGCAGTCTTAAAAAGGGTCCGTTCATCGACGGTCATCTCCAGAAGAAAGTCGATGATCAGAACACCAAGGGAACCAAGAACGTGATCAAGACCTGGTCACGTCGTTCGGTTATCTCTCCAGCAATGCTCGGTCATACCTTGGCCGTCCACGATGGTCGCAAGCATGTTCCAGTGTTCGTCACTGAAGACATGGTTGGACACAAGCTTGGCGAGTTCGCTCCTACACGTACCTTCAAGGGTCACGTCAAGGACGATCGCAAGTCGAAGAAGAAGTAAGGGGACAAGAGATGTCAACCGCTGATAACACAGCACGTGCACAGGCTAAGTTCGTGCGCGTCACGCCTCAAAAGGCGCGTCGCGTTGTGGACTTGATCCGTGGCATGGATGCCTCTGAAGCTCAGACTTTGTTGCGCTTTGCACCTCAGGCTGCAAGCGAACCAATTGGCAAGGTGCTCGATAGCGCGATTGCGAACGCCACCAACAACTACAACCTTGATGCACGCACACTCGTCATCAAGGAAGCATTTGTTGATGAAGGTCCAACCATGAAGCGTTTCCGTCCACGTGCTCAGGGCCGTGCGAGCCAGATCTTGAAGCGCACAAGCCACATCACAGTAATCGTTGAGTCAGTTCCAGCTGGCGCAGGAAAGAAGGGTTAATCATGGGTCAGAAAATTAATCCTTATGGTTTCCGCCTCGGTATCACCACGGACTACCGTTCGAAGTGGTTCGCCGATTCGCAGAAGAAGGGCGAGCGCTACCGCGATTATGTTGCTGAGGATGTAAAGATCCGCAAGCTCATGACCGAAGGTATGGAGCGCGCCGGTATTTCTCGCGTTGAAATCGAACGTACTCGTGATCGTGTACGCGTTGACATTCACACCGCTCGTCCAGGAATTGTTATTGGTCGTCGTGGCCAAGAAGCAGACTTGATCCGCGGTCGCCTTGAAAAGTTAACTGGCAAGCAGGTTCAGTTGAACGTTCTGGAAGTTAAGAACCCAGAAATCGATGCACAACTTGTTGCTCAGGGAATTGCAGAACAGCTTGCAAGTCGTGTGTCCTTCCGTCGCGCTATGAAGAAGGGCATCCAAAGTGCTCTTAAGTCAGGTGCAAAGGGAATTCGTGTTCAGGTTTCAGGTCGTCTTGGTGGCGCTGAAATGAGCCGTCGCGAGTTCTACCGCGAAGGCCGCGTTCCATTGCACACATTGCGCGCTGACATTGATTACGGCTTCTACGAAGCACGTACCACTTTCGGTCGCATTGGCGTCAAGGTTTGGATCTACAAGGGTGAAGCTTTGGGTTCACGCACAGAGCGTGAACAAGCCGCAGCATCAGCTCGCGCTGCAA
>CAITJH010000054.1 GCA_903892635.1 uncultured Actinomycetes bacterium
ACAGCTCGCCGAGAGCTCAGTTGCACGACTGCGAAGATTTCACTTGCGAGTTAAATGCACAATTGAAGTGAACGAAATAGATGCTGGTCCCTTTGCTGTTCTTTCTGATCAAATCTCTTCTGGGTGGATTGGCGCCAAGGAATGTGAGTTGTCATTGACACCTCAGTGTTACGGATCAAGGATCGTCACTGAATCCATATCTTTTACTAAGGGCTGCTTCACCGGACAAGAACTTGTTGGTCGACTTGACGCTCGAGGATCAAGTGTCCCATGGAGACTGGTTCGTGTCACGGGACCGAGCATCGAACGCATCAACGAGGCAGTTTTATTAAAGGGACCAGAAGGTCCTAAGGGGATAACGAGCAGTGTGCACACACAGAGTGGCATACAAGCTCTTGCGATTGTTCATCGAACACTTCTTAATCCTGATGTACTCGCACAATTTGTAGATGTTCACTTTGAGGCTGATTTCTAGTTATGCGACTTCTCCGTGATGACCTTTTTATAAAGATCTCAGGAATCACTACAGAAGAAGATGCACTTTTTTCTATAGGGCTTGGTGCAAGTGCAATCAGTTTTGATTTCCTGCCATCACCATGGCAAATTTCACCTTCACATGCTCATGACATTGTCCGACGACTACCCAGTGGTGCAATTTCAGTCGGTGTATTTCGTAATGAACTTCCTGAACGTATTGTCGAAATTGCGAACACGATTGGACTCAACATGGTTCAAATTGATGGACCATGTAGTCATTCGCAGCTTCAGTACATTTCAGAACGCGTAAACACGATTATCAGAAGCGTGTCAAGTGATTTTGACTACGCATCAGGTGTTCCAATTCCCGAAGCCGACTATTTACTTATGCCCGATGTTGATGACTATGAGAACCTCGTTGACTGTCTAGAAGTTTTTTCTGATGAAGCGCTTCGAACACCAATCATCGTTGGAGGTGGGCTAAGTGATCTAAATGTGGCGGACGTTGTCCAGAATTATGCGGTGTGGGGAGTAGATGTTCGCTCTGGTGTTGAATCAACTCCCGGGGTAAAAGACCCTGCACGACTTGGTGCGTTTATTGGTAACGCAAAGTGGGCGTTTGAAAACAGTTTGGTTCCGCGCAGAAATGACGAGTGGTTCAGTCTTTAGGCGCGAAAGCGACGAAAGATAACGCTTCCGTTGTGACCGCCAAAGCCAAATGAGTTAGAGAGCACAACCTCAAGTTCAGTTTTTCGTGGTGAACCAAGAACAACATCCAGACCAATCTCTGGATCAACTTGCGTTGTTCCAGCAGTTGGTGGAATTGATTGATTCAAAAGCGTGAGCACAGATGCAACGCCTTCAAGCGCACCAGCAGCCGATAATGAGTGTCCAAGGTGGCCCTTAATCGAAGTGATTGGTGGCACACCTTTTGTAAAGACACGCTTCATAGCAAAAGACTCACCAAGGTCGTTAAGTGGAGTTGAGGTTCCGTGTGCATTGATGTGAGATACATCCTCAGGGCTAATACCCGCATCACTTAGTGCCAGTTCCATGCATCGAGCCGCACCGTTTCCTTCTGGGTCTGGTGCAGTGATGTGGTGAGCATCGGCGGTTGAAGCTGCGCCAATTACTTCGGCGAGGATTGTTGCACCACGAGCAATAGCTTGGTCCCAGTCTTCAAGGATCAAGATTCCAGCGCCTTCACCCATAACAAAACCATTACGGTTCACGTCAAAGGGGCGAGAGATTTCTTCGTTGCTGAGTGCTGTCATGTTTTTAAAACCAGCTTCAGAAAGTGGAACCATAACTGCTTCAGCTCCACCAGCAACAACCATGCTGCAACGGCCTGATGCAATTAATCTTGCAGCATTTCCAATGGCGTGTGTCCCTGCGGCACATGCTGTTGTTACGGTTTCGGCTGGCCCTCCGAGACCAAAGCGCATAGACACCGCAGCAGTAGCTGCGTTTGGCATCATCATTGGCACCATGAACGGAGAAACACGGTCCGGACCTTTTTCAGTGAGCACTCGAAATTGCTCGAGGACTGTCTGTAGCCCACCAATGCCAGTAGTTACGATTGACCCACCATCGATGATTGGTCCTGAAAGCCCACTTTGATCCCAAGCTTCTTGAGCGGCCATTAATCCGTAAAGTGTGAATGGGTCGAATCGACGAAGTTCTTTTGGCCCACCAAGGTGTGAGGCATCGAATTCACCAATGC
>CAITJH010000055.1 GCA_903892635.1 uncultured Actinomycetes bacterium
AAATGCACGCGCGTGCATTCAGTGCGAATGATGTCGAGAATTGCCCTTGCCATGTGATCGACATCGAGTGGATCGTCACTCTCGACATACGCAATACCCATACCGCCGCCAACATCAAGCTCGCTCACTGTGATGCCGTGTTGGTCGCGAATTGCTACAGCAAAATCAACAACGCGTTGCGTCGCAATTTCAAATCCCGACGCATCAAAAATCTGTGAACCGATGTGTGAATGCAAACCAGCAAGCGACACTGCATCACAATCCAGAATGTTTTCGACTGCGGCCATCGCCATGCCCGAGGCAATACTGAGTCCGAACTTTTGATCTTCGTGAGCTGTTGAAATTGCTTCGTGAGTGTGAGCTTCAACGCCAACGGTTAGTCGAATTAAAACTTGCTGCACGATTCCGGCACGGGCCGCAACTTCATTAAGCCGATCAATTTCAATCAAACTGTCGATGACGATACGACCGACACCAACTTCAACCGCGCGTTCGAGATCAGCAACACTCTTGTTGTTGCCATGCATGACAATGTGTAATGGATTGATCCCAGCTCGAAGCGCAATCTCGAGTTCACCAACACTGGCGACGTCGATTCCCAAACCTTCTTCAGAAATCCACTTGGCAACCCGCGTCGTTAAAAATGCTTTACCGGCGTAGTGAACTGCAACGTGAATATCGTCGGCTTTGAATGCTTTGACATAGTTGCGTGCTCGCTCGCGCACATCGGCTTCGTCGAAAATGAAAAGCGGTGAACCATATTCGGCAACAAGATCCGTCACCGTGACACCGCCAACAGTGATGACGCCGGAGTCATCCCGCACAGCCGTCGCCGGCCAGATTGTGCGATTAAGGTCCGTCGTCATTTGGCAATTCTCGCAGAATCGATGGGGTTTTGGCGAACCTCACGGCCTACGCGAGCCAAGCACGTAAGTTAACTAAACAGCGGACGTAAGTGATCATTCAGGAACATGCCTTTGGGATCATACTGGCGACGGATATCGATGAACTCTTGCGCTTTTGGATAACGATCGAACAGTTGATCACGCGTCAAGAAATGCAGCTTGCCCCAGTGCACACGGGCATCGAATTCACCGAGCAATTTATCAACCGAGCGAAGGTAATCCCAGTATTCGGTGCCAGGTTGGCCAGAAACCGAGATCACAACTGTGTCGCGACCATACTGCGAAGACAGCCAACCTTCTTCTTTCCCGACTGTGCGAACTTCCATCGGAAAAATACTGATGGGAAGTTGAGTAAACATGAACTCACGGAGTGCGCGAATAGCATCGGCACCTTTTTCAAGTGGGACGAAGTATTCAAGTTCATGGAAGTTTGGTGAATATTCCATCACGTAAATCTTGTATGAGCGATCTACCCGATGATGCTCGATCGCACTGTCGGGAACATCATCAGCAACTTCATTGAAAGTTTTCACATGACAGGTATCGGTTGCTTGCTGGCCTGCTGGAATCTCAATGTTGTACAACTCGGCAGATGCTTCACTGGGGAACCAGAAGAAACCAAAGTTGCGGTTTTGTTCAACGCGCTCGTAGAACGTGCTCATCACATCTTCGAAAGACTCGTGTGTGATCGCTTCGCCAAGTCGGTAACGATCCGTGACTTGAAGTTCCATTTCTGTCATCACGCCGAGCATGCCGACGCTCACTTGAGCTGCGTACAGCAAGTCAGGAGTGGATTCATTGACCTCGAGCACGTCACCAGTTGCAGTGACGATGCGGGCACGCTTGAGTGTCGATGAGAAAGATCCAAAGCGAGTTCCTGAACCATGAGTTCCAGTCGAGATTGCACCCGCAATGCGTTGGTCGTCGATGTCACCTTGATTGCGCAAGCCAAGTCCAAGTTCCCACAACGGATCACCCATTTGTTTGATTTGAGTGCCCGACCCTACGACTGCGCGCTTTGTTGCGGTGTCAACGGAATAGACGCCATTGATTGCAGCAAGGTCGAGCAGCATGCCATCTGTTTGAACAATCGGAGTGAACGAATGACCTGTCGCCAACACGCGCACGTGCTGGTCGGCACTGGCTGCTCGCTTGACTGCATCAATTACGCCTTGCTCATCAACTGGCTTGACGAGTTCTTGCGCCGTGAAAGATTGGTTGCCAACCCAGTTGGTCCATGTGTAACTCATAAGTAGTGTCTATCAGCGCTCGAATGCGCGAACAAGCATTTTCACTACATTCGATCTGGCGCCGAAACTCCAAGTAAATCAAGGCCATTGAACACAGTTTGGCGAGTTGCCGCACAGAGCCACAAACGTGCACGATGCAAGTCTGAAACTTCTTCATCGCCTTGAGGCAATACTCGACAAGCTGCATAGAACTGGTGATAGTTGGTCGCTAGTTCTTCTAAATACCGCGCAATTCGATGAGGTTCGCGCAGCTCGACAGCTGCAGCAACAACACGCGGATACTCAGCAAGTGCGCCCAGAAGTTGGCCTTCGCGTTCGTGGGTTAACTGCGAAGGATCAAACGGCACAGTTTCCCATTCAGACATTTCAGCGGGAACAATTCCAAGTTCGGCTGCATTGCGCAATACCGATGCAATGCGCGCATGCGCGTACTGCACGTAATAAACCGGATTGTCGTTCGTGCGTTGTACCAGCAAGTCAAGGTCTAGAACGAGTGGTGACTCAACTGGGTAGCGCAACAATGCATAGCGCGCTGCATCCACTCCAACTTCATCAACGAGATCTTCAAGCGTGATGATGTTGCCGGCACGCTTTGAGAGGCGCACTTCTTGTCCGCCCTTCATCATCTTGACCATCTGGCCAATCAACAATTCGATGTGCTCGTCTGGTTCGTCACCAGCACACGCTGCAACGGCACGCAATCGATTGACGTAACCGTGATGATCGGCCCCAAGCAAATAGATACACAAATCAAATCCGCGGGCACGCTTGTCAACGTAATAAGCAGTATCAGATGCAAAATACGTCAATTCGCCATCGGCCTTGATCAGAACGCGATCTTTGTCGTCATCGAAGTCAGTTGTGCGCAACCACACAGCGCCACCTTCGTCAAACATGTGGCCTTGTTCGCGCAACTTTTCAAAGGCCCGATCGACTGCGCCTGATTCATGAAGAGTTCGCTCGGAGTACCACACATCGAAATGAGTGTTGAATAAATCGAGTACTCGTTGTTGATCAGCTAGCTGTAATGCATAAGCAGCCTCACGGAAAGCTTCGGTGCGTTGCGGTTCAGGCAGCTCAACAATCGATGGATCGGTGGCAACGATCTGGGATGCAAGAACCGGAATGTATGCTCCGTGATAACCGTCTTCGGGAATTGCTTCGCCGATTGCAGCCGCCTTGGTTGATGCACCGAATTTGTCCATCTGCACACCACGGTCATTGATGTAGAACTCACGCTGGGCATCAGCGCCATGCGCCTGAAATAGCCGTGCAATCACATCACCGACAGCTGCCCAGCGAGTGTGTCCCAAATGCAGCGGGCCTGTTGGGTTTGCTGAAATGAACTCGACGTTGATTTTTTTCCCGGAAAGAGAAGTGCCACGACCATATGCAGCGCCGGCTTCGACAATGTCTTTTGCTAAAGCTCCTTGGCTTGCAGCAGAAAGCGTGATGTTGATGAAGCCTGGGCCGGCAATGTCTGCGCTGACAATTCCATCAATATCCAATACGTAGGGCAACAGGATTTCGGCTGCTGCTCGAGGATTCAAACCAGCTTTCTTGCCGATTTGCAAAGCCACGTTGGTAGCCCAGTCGCCGTGCTCTGGATTCTTTGGCCGTTCCACCACAATTTCGTGCGGAACCTCATTGATATCAAGGTTTAACTGGCCCACCGAGATCGCCGCATGCACACAGGAATGAAGGTGTGCGCTCAAATCTTGGGGAGTCATAACCCCAATCTAGCGAAACCCACTAGATAAAGAGAAAACGACTGACCTTGGTCTTAACACTGCCTTTACATCCAGCAGGACGCGCTCTTTACATTTATGCGAGACGATTTATGCATGTCCTCCCGTACCCAGAGCCCTCGCAAGCGCGCAACCTCCGCATCGCGCGCAGTGGCCACGACTCCGGCACAAGGCAAAAGCCACACTGTCGGAAATGTGATGTCCACACTTGCAGGACTTGGACTGGGCGTTGCACTCATTAGCGAGTTGCAAAACGTTTCGATGAAATCCTTCACGGACTCGGCCGCGCTGTTTACTTTGCTCGGTCGAGTCTGTGGCATGGTCGGTACTTACGGGATCATCATCACGCTTTTTCTCATTGCACGTATCCCTTGGCTTGAACGCGAAGTTGGACTTGATCGCACCGTGTGGTGGCATCGCAAGATTGCTCCATACGCGCTGCTTCTCGTCGGCTTGCATGTCGTTTTTATTCTGATCGGCTACTCAATGACCGACAGTCATTCGTACTTAGGTGAGCTGTGGCATCTCACGCGTCATACTCGATGGATTCTTCCGGCAATCGCTGGCTTTATTTTGTTTATGACCGCGGGTGTTACTTCATATAAACGAGCGCGCAGTCGTATGTCGTACGAAACCTGGTGGGTCATTCACTTGTACACCTATCTGGCTCTAGCTTTGTCGTACGCCCATCAAGTTCTTCTTGGTAATGCGTTCATCACTCATCCACTTGCTGCCAAGCTGTGGCTCACGTTCACCTTGCTCGCGGTAGGTTCGCTGCTTGTGTTCCGTTGGATCATGCCAGTTGTTCGCGGCGCTTTGTACAACCTCAAGGTCCATGCTGTGGTTAACGAAGGCCCAGATGTCGTCAGCGTGTGGCTCACTGGACGCAACCTCAAGCGCATGAAGGTTTCAGGCGGACAATTTTTCTGCTGGCGCTTTATGACTCCAGAGTTGTGGTGGCATGCACATCCGTACTCACTTTCGGCGCCACCAGATGGAAAGTTCTTGCGCATCACAGTGAAAAACCTTGGCGATCACAGCGCGGCTCTTGCGCACATTAACCCTGGCACTCGCGTATTTGCCGAAGGACCATACGGTGCATTCACCGCCGCACGACGACATGGTGATCGTGTTGTGTTGATTGCTGCTGGTGTTGGCATCACTCCAATTCGCGCAATCCTGGAAGAGTTGCCAGCGTTCGCACAAGTCGACGTGCTTTATCGCGCACGCCGTGATGATGAAGTCGTTCATCGCCACGAGCTCGACGTGTTGTCAGAGCGACCAAACACTACTGTGAAATATCTTGTGGGATCGCGCAAAGAACACCCGCTTGATCCTCGTTCGCTACTTCGCCTGGCGCCACACATCAAATCCAGCGATCTGTACTTCTGTGGGCCAGAAGAAATGCGCAAACAGATTCACCATGCCGCGGTTATCCTCGGCGTTCCCGATAGCCACATTCACGACGAAGCATTCGCTTTTTAAGGACTACTGATGAAACGCACTCCACTTGTACTTCTCAGCACCGTTGCCGGTGTGGCAGGCGTGCTCGCACTCAATCCGCAAGGTACAAACTTTGCAACCGTAAACGCGAGCGATACAACAACAAGCGACTCATCGACTCCAGCCCCAAGCGATTCGACCACATCTGATACCTCTTCGTCTAGCAACACCACATCAACCACAAAGACATCACCAACTCCGACTGCATCAACAAGTAGTTCCTCAGGAGTAAGTAAGGCTGTGACAGGCGATGCCGTATTTGTTCGCTACGGAAATGTGCAACTCAAGGTCACTGCGAAGAACGGAAAAATTACTGATATCGTTGCAGTTCAATTGCCTGATCAAGATGGTCGCTCAATGCAAATTTCTAGCGCAGTTGAACCTATGCTCAAGCAGCAAGCACTTCAGGCGCAATCTGCAAACATCAGCGGCGTCAGTGGAGCGACGTATACATCAGGTGGCTACCAGCAATCGTTGCAATCCGCTTTGGACAAGCTCGGAATTAAGTAATGTCTAACGATCGCATTGTGCATGCCGAGCATATTTGGGGAACAGTCGTCACGATTGACGTCCGCCTTCATCGTGCAACGCGATCAGTAGCTCAAACTGGTGTCGAAGAAGTCGTCACCTGGCTCAAAGATGTCGATACTGTTTTTAGTACTTTTAAAAAAGACAGCGTTATTAGCCAACTTCGCGATGGTCGTATGACTTTTGACGATGTTGATGCTGGCGTTGCTGATGTCATCGCGCGATGTGAACGTATGCGCGAATTGACTGATGGACTTTTTGATCCGTGGTCAGTTGAAGGCGGGTTTGATCCTTCCGGACTTGTAAAAGGTTGGGCTGCCGATCGCGCGGCCGATATTCTTACGGGACATGGCCTCAAGGATTTCATGATCAATGCAGGTGGCGATGTTGCCGTACGTGGCAAAGCGGCAGTTAACGAACAATGGGTTATCGGAATTCAACATCCATATCTTGAGGGACAGATTTGCGAGTCGGTTCGCGTAGCCAACGGCGCAGTTGCAACAAGCGGCTTATACGAACGCGGCGACCACATCAATGTTCCAATGCACCATGTAATGATGGCTGCGAGCGCAACTGTCATTGGTCCAGACTGTGCAACTGCTGATGCATTGGCCACAGCTCTATTGATCGCTGGACGGGCAGGCTTAGATTGGTTTAAGTCACTGCCGAATTGGTCTGCCTTCATTGTTGATGGCGACAACACATTTTCGTACGGACCGGCTTTCGCCTAAAAACCTTGTTGCCTAGCGAGAAATGACTTTGCTAACTGCGGTCACAGAATTTTCACGATGTTCTGCTTGTAGTTGAATACTGCGCGCTACATCTCGTTGGCGTAGCGCTGCAATCATCTCGTCATGTTCAGCATTCATGTGTTCAAGGTTGATCGAACTCGCCATATATACCGAGCGATAAGCATCTGTGGAATCCCATAACGTACGAATAATGCGCACAAGGCGGGGCATGCTGCTGCAATCAAACATTGCGAAGTGAAACCGTCGGTTCGCCGCCGAAATTGCAGCAACATCAGCGGTACTTGAAGCTACTCGCACTTCGTCAGCAAGATCAGAAATGTAATCTACGTCTTCGTCGGTCATTTGCGGGATAGCTACAGACAACGCCTCTTCTTCGAGTAGCGCACGAATTCGATAGACCTCAACTAAGTCACTCACGCTTAACTCGGCAACGAAATATCCACGATGCGGATGATAGACAACTTGGCCTTCACCTTCGAGCACCTTGAGCGCTTCACGCAACGGCACACGACTGACACCAAGCTGTGCCGACAACGTGTCTTGCTTGACTTGTTGACCGGCTTTGAGAGTTCCATTTGCAATAAGTTGACGAACCTCTCGAAGCACTTGTTCTTGCGCAGTTAACGTACTCACAACTGTTCGCCAATCGCAGGTGGCGCACTTCGATATTCAACTGGAGTCTTTGAGAAAGTGATCGGGTTAGCGACTTGGCGTCGCACCTGACCATCGTTCTCGATCTCAATGATCGGGTGTAGATCAAGTGACTGCGCAAAGGCAAACGCTTGATCGATTGAGTTGATTGGTCCAGAAGGTACACCGGCTTCGGTGAGTGCCTTCCACCAATGATCAGCGGTATTTGAGCCAAATGCAGCAAGTAATTGCGTGTTTAAAGATTCGCGATTAGCAACGCGTGACGAGTTAGTTGAAAATCGATCATCACTTGGTATTTCAGGAAGTCCAAGCACCTCGCACAACTTTGCAAATTGTCCATCGTTTCCAACAGCAATGACAATTGGTCGATCCGAAGCCTGATACACCTCGTATGGACTTATCGATGGGTGAGCATTTCCTAAAATTCCAGGGACGACTGCGCCCGAAACAAAACTGCTTGCTTGATTAACTAATGCAGATAAAAGCGAGGACAGCAAATTCACTTCGATGCTTTGACCTTCGCCCGTCACAGTGCGATGCTGAAGAGCAGCAAGTACACCAATGGTTGCGTGCATACCTGTGATCACGTCAACGAGTGCTACTCCAACTTTTGTTGGTTCACCCGGGGCTGGTCCAGTCACACTCATCAAGCCACCCATAGCTTGAACCAGCAAGTCATACCCTGGCATTGCTGCTCCGAGACCGGAACCAAATCCAGTAATCTGCGCGTAAATCACAGTCGGGTTGGCAGCCGAAACACTTTGGTAGTCCACGCCAAACTTCTTTGCCGTTGCTGGAGGGAAGTTATGCATAACAATGTCAGCACGCGCGGCAAGTTCATGTGCCTGCGCCAATCCATCGGCACTGGTCATATCGATTGCAACTGAAGTTTTATTGCGGTTGATTGCTTCGAAATAAGTAGCACGTCCAGCTGGATCAAAAGGTGGACCCCAATGACGAGTGTCGTCACCGACTTCGGGACGTTCAACTTTGATAACTTCGGCACCCATGTCGCCGAGCAACATTGTGGAATATGGGCCAGCGAGAACGCGAGTGAAATCCGCAACAACAATGCCATCAAGTGCGCCAGCCATGTCCCGATTGTATCCAATCCCGCGTATGTGAATTCAGCAATCATCAGAATTAGGGAAAACAATTGGGCGACGAGTAGTGACTCGCCGCCCAATTGAGATGTGTATCGCTAGATAGTGTGCTTCGGTCCGGTGAACCACTTCTTTGCAGAAAGTTGCCACCAGATTTCTAGGATGATCAACGTACCGAACGTCAAGATCGGTGCGTAGTTCACTGCTAACCATGTGAAGCCTTCATTGCCTGGCACACCAGTTGGGGTGAATGGCAAAACAAAGTAAATTGACACGATTGCAATTTCTAGAACTGCCAAGAGGTTCATCCACTTGTACTTGTCACCATTGTTCCAAGGACCTGCAACGAACTTCTCAGGATTCTTCCAACGCAAGAAAATTGGAATCGCAAACGCAAGGTACAAGCCGATGACGGACACAGATACAACTGCATAGAACGCAGTAGGTGCGCCTGTTGGCGACTTCCACAATGCAGGCAACGTGATGATCACGCCGATAACGGCTGAGGTAAGTACCGCATTGCGAGGAGCCTTGTTCGAGCTGATCTTGCTCAAACGCTTGCTTTGTGGGATCGCACCGTCGCGACTAAATGCATACATCATTCGAGCACAGCTTGTCAGACATGCCGTTGCACAGTAGATCTGACCGATTGTCGTGATCGCCATGACCAAGAGGAAGAATCCCTTTGGCAATGCGGTCCAGAGAACCGAGATGATCGAACCGCCGCCGTATGGATTCACGGTTGGATCGAATGAATTGATGATGTCAGTGTGTGATGCTGCCCAAAGGAACGACAAGAGGAGCACCCAACCACCAATGGCTGAATACAAAATTGACTGCCAAATACCGCGAGCGGTCGACATCTCAGCATTGTGAGTTTCTTCAGCCAAGTGAGCCGAAGCATCGAAACCAGTAATTGTGTACTGCGTCAACAAGAAACCAAGTGGCAATACATAGAACCAGAACGAGTTATCGCTGAAGCCAGAGTTATTGATGCGCTCTGTGAAGATCCACTTCAACGACTGATGCTGATCTGGAACCACAAACATGATGACGATGACGATTGCCGCACCAAAAACGTGCCACCACACCGAAATGTTGTTGATAAGTGC
>CAITJH010000056.1 GCA_903892635.1 uncultured Actinomycetes bacterium
AAAAATCCATTGGCTCGATGCAACAACCGTAACTGCCAAGGACATCGCTGTAACGTTCAATTTATTGCCGTAGGGAATGCTTCGAGGTGCTCTTGTGTTGACTCTGTAGCGGCTCAGTATCCGTGCAATAGACTTGGAGCATTATGAATCCGCACGAGGGCCTGCCTTTTCTTAAAGGACACGGGACTGGCAACGACTTTGTCGTAGTTGCTGATTTTGACGACACCTTAACTTTGACACCTCAACAAGTTTCTTCGATTTGTGATCGACATCGTGGGATTGGCGCCGACGGATTACTCCGCGTAGTACGCCAAGGCGGAATGTATTTCATGGACTATCGCAACGCTGATGGAAGCCTCGCAGAAACATGTGGCAACGGACTTCGAGTCTTTGCTCGATTCTTGGTAGAGAACGGCTTGGAAAAGACTGGGGCTTTCTCCATCCGTACGCGAGCCGGTGTTGTTCAGGCCACTGTCGGCAAAGACGATCTGAACTTCGACAACATTGCCATCAACATGGGTGCGCCCGAATTCTTATCAACCTCGCTTCAGCCTGTAGTCAAAACCGAAACAGGATCATGGAATGCTGTTGCTGTTGCTATGCCTAATCCCCATTGCGTCACTGTGGTTGATGACATGAAATCTGCGGGTGCACTGCTTTCATTGCCAATCGTCACTCCAGCTGAGGTTTTTCCTGATGGCGTGAATGTGGAGTTCATTGAATCGCGCGGCAGCGATCACATTGGAATGCGCACATTTGAACGCGGAGTCGGTGAAACTTTGGCGTGTGGTTCCGGAGCTTGCGCCGCCGCAAGTGTGTGGGCGAATCGCAATGATTTGACTTCGCCATGGACTGTTCAAGTAGATATTCTTGGCGGCACCGTCTTCGTGGATGGCAATGAAGACGGCTCGGTTACTCTGCGAGGACCAGCTCGTTTCGTTGCATCTGGCGTTATCGATTCTGAGTTGGTGGCATTCTGAGCGCCGGACACTACGACGAAGAAGAACTGTCGCTAGATCTTGATGCACGTGCAGGCTTACGACGCATTGCAGGTCTATCAACTGAACTCGAGGACGTCACCGAAGTCGAGTATCGACAACTTCGGCTAGAGCGCGTGGTACTGATCGGCGTGTGGGTCAATGGCACGCTTGAAGCAGAAGAGCGATCGATGGCCGAATTGGCGCTACTTGCAAAGACCGCTGGTTCACAGGTGCTCGATGCGTTGATTCAACGACGCGATCGACCTGATCCCGCAACGTTCATTGGCTCGGGCAAACTGCAAGAGCTGCGACAAATAGTTGTAGCTACTGGTGCAGATACCGTCGTGTGTAATGGTGAGTTGTCACCTGGTCAACTTCGTCAGATGGAAGAAGTTGTGATGGTCAAAGTCGTTGATCGAACATGGCTCATCCTGGATATCTTTGCCCAGCATGCCCGCAGCCGCGAAGGTAAGGCGCAAGTAGCCCTTGCCCAGATGCAATATATGCTTCCGCGTCTTCGCGGTTGGGGTGCTGCATTGTCACGTCAGTCCGGTGGTATCGGAACACGTGGTCCCGGCGAAACAAAACTTGAAACCGATCGTCGACGTATTGGTAAGTCAATGGCTAAACTGCGTCGCGAGATTGCAGACATGGAAAAGTCGCGCACAACTCAGCGACAAGCCCGACGTAAAGCAAATGTTCCAAGCGTTGCCATCACTGGCTACACAAACGCCGGTAAGTCTTCACTATTGAACCGCATTACGTCGGCCGGTGTTCTGGTTGAAAATGCCTTGTTCGCAACACTGGATCCAACTGTGCGTCAAGCGCGCACATCAACAGGTCGTGAATTCACACTCAGCGATACTGTCGGTTTTGTTCGCGATCTACCTCACCAACTTGTAGAGGCTTTTCGTTCAACTCTGGAAGAAGTTTCAGCCTCCGATCTGATCCTTCACGTTGTTGACGGCAGTGATCCGGATCCCGAGGGTCAGATTCGCGCAGTGCGCGAGGTGCTCGCCGAAATCGATGCCACGCACTTGCCTGAACTCATCGTGTTCAACAAAGCAGACATTGCTGACCCCCTCACGATTGATGAGATGCTTCGGAAATATCCAGATTCAATCGCAGTGAGTGCTGCCACTGGTTTGAACATTGATTTGTTGCTTCAAGCGGTTGAAGCGAAGTTGCCATGGCCTCAGGTCGACATTAAGGCGACTATTCCTTACGACCGTGGTGAATTGCTGGCCAAGGTGTATCGCGAAGGTCAAGTTCTCTCACGTACTGATACCGAGCAGGGAACTGTTGTGGTCGCCCGTGTGCCTCAAAGTATCGCCGCAGCTATCGAAGCCATGGATGTGTAATCGTGGCAACTCCAATTGATGATGCTCTTGATGTCGTTGTAGCAAAGCTCGGGGGAGCAAAGCGCGAGGGACAACACCAGATGGCTAACGCAGTTGCAACGGCTATGTCATCGCACAAGCACCTCGTTGTTCAAGCTGGCACTGGTACTGGCAAGTCGCTTGGCTATCTGGTTCCTGCAATCGTTCGAGCAGCTAAGGGCGTTACAGACGATGGCCAAAACCGCACCATTGTGGCAACTGCAACGTTGGCTCTGCAACGCCAGTTGATCGAAGAAGATCTTCCTGCTGCCATTGAGGCGCTGCGTGATCATGTTGGTGCGGATGTTACTTACGCCGTACTTAAAGGCCGTCATAACTATGTCTGTCTCGATAAATTCCATCGTGATTCACAATCTGAAGACGATGCCGATATGGCCTTGTTTGATTCGCCAACAACAAAGCTTGGTCGTCAAGCGAAGAAATTGCGAGCTTGGGTTACGTCAACCGAGACTGGCGATCGTGACGATTACACCGATGATGTCGATGGTCGTTTATGGCGTTCGATAACGGTCTCGGGTCGCGAATGTATTGGTGCTGCAAAATGCGCATGGGGCCAGGATTGTTTTGCAGAAAGAGCTCGCGCTACGGCTCAAGCCAGCGACATCGTGATCACAAATCACGCACTTCTTGTCCTTGACGTCATCGAAGGTTTACCGATTCTGCCCGAACACGACACTGTTGTGGTGGACGAGGCCCACGAACTCGTTGATCGCACGACGAACGCGCTTGCTGGTTCTCTGGATGTGCGCGCAGTTGAACGTGCCGCAGGACTGGCTCGCAAGTACATCGGTGGCGCGACCCATGATCGATTGCTCGATGCGGCCGATGATCTAGGTCGGGCTTTCGAGACTGCCGACACTTATGGAACTGTTACCCGGCTCGAAGAGTTAACTGGTTCGTTGCATGTCGCTGTCACTGCACTTCGCGATATCTGCAAAATTGCTAATAACGAGATCGGCACATCGTCAACCGACGAAGCAGAAGTGGCCGCCGCAAAGAAGCGTGCAAAAGCCGAGATCCAAGACATCTTCTCGATGGCAGGTAACTTACTCAATGCGGATGCCTATAGCGTCGTGTGGTTAGACACCACGAAGACGCCAGTGCTGCATTATGCACCGCTTTCTGTCGCCACTTATCTTCGTGACACATTGTTTGGTCAAACGACGGTTGTCATGACCAGTGCAACTTTGGCTGTCTCAGGCTCAATGGATGCGATGGCTAAGCAAGTTGGTTTGTTACCTGATCCGCGCATGGATGCCCTGAAGCCGACTGTCGACGACATAACCGACTACGACGAGGTTGATGTTCCCTCAGACTCATTTGTTCCCTCAGAGCAACCGGATGTAGATCCTTGGGGACTACCTGCGGGCGCAGAACCCTCGGCGCCAGCCACTGGCAAGAGAACTAATAAGTATGCAAGTGACCGCAAGGGTAAGAATGCTGGTAGCGCCATCGAGTATGTCTCGCTTGATGTTGGTAGTCCATTCGCCTATGAAAGACAGGGCATCTTGTATTGTGCAGCACATCTGCCGGCACCTACGTCCTCTGGTGTTGCCGAAGAAGTATTGGACGAGTTGGCCGAGTTGATTGATGCTGCTGGAGGACGAACGCTGTCATTGTTTTCGTCGTGGCGTGGTGTTGAGCGAGCTGCCGAGTATCTCGAACTTCGTTTCCGTGGTCGCGATGATCGGCCACTCATTGTTGCCCAACGTGGGGACAGTGTGTCTGACCTCGTTCGTAAGTTCAAAGCTGAACCAAGAGCTAGTTTGTTGGGAACCGTCTCGCTGTGGCAGGGCATTGATGTGCCGGGAAACACTTGCACGTTGGTCACGATAGATCGATTGCCCTTCCCTCGACCAGACGATCCGGTGATGTCTGCACGATCAGCACGTGTTGACGCTGCGGGCGGATCTGGCTTTAACTCAGTGTCTGTACCTCGGGCCGCCTTGTTGTTAGCACAGGGCGTTGGACGTCTGATTAGAACAACGGATGACAGGGGAGTTGTAGCAATTCTTGATAGTCGACTTGCAACAAAGGGTTATGGGTCAACATTGCGCAAGAGCCTGCCTCCACTTTGGTATACAAACGACAAAGCAGCCGTTGTTAATTCATTACGTAATTTGGATGCAAGCGCTGGCTAAGAGCGCTCGGTTCAGACCTTGCGTAAGACTGAAACAACCTTGCCCATAATTTGTGCGTGGTCACCCAGAATTGGTTCATAAGCAGGATTGTGCGGCATTAGCCATACATGTCCGTCGCGCTGCTTGAAAGTCTTGACAGTAGCTTCGTCATCAATCAATGCAGCTACGATGTCGCCGTTGTCGCATGTGTTCTGACGGCGAATCACTACGAAGTCCCCATCGCAAATCGCGGCATCGATCATGGAATCGCCCTTGACCTTGAGCATGAATAGTTCGCCATCACCAACAAGTGACTTAGGCAGCGGGAAGATTTCTTCAACTGCTTGCTCAGCAAGAATCGGACCACCGGCGGCAATCTGTCCAACAAGTGGAACATAGGTAGCTGTTGGCGAAGAGTCACCCTCAAGTAGATGTTCAGGCAGGCCTACAACTTCGCTAGTTGTTGGTTCAGGTGTACGAACATCGAGAGCACGGGCACGAGTTGCATCACGGTTGATGAAGCCCTTGGCCACTAGCTGACCGAGTTGGTGCTGCACACTTGATGAACTTGATAATCCAACTGCATCGCCAATTTCGCGCACACTTGGTGGATATCCACGATCAGCTGTTGTGGCGCTGATGAACTCGAGAATCTTGCGCTGACGAAGGGTCAAACCTTCCATGTCGGCAGGTGTTTCTGGCAAGGCAACCACAGTGGCATCGATGCCAGCGCCTTGCGAGACATTGCTTGTCGACTCATCATTGCTACTCATGAATGACCTCTTTCGTTCACAACTGCCATGGGGATCACTGTGCAGTAGGCCCAAGAAACGCCGAAAATTCGTACATTTCTCTTGCTTTACGCCCAAGATACGCCAGTTTTGACCCAAAAGCAAACATTTGTTCGAAAAAACTTGCAAAGTGTCGGAGCAAGGGTATACATTTCAAACATGCGTTCGAATCGAACAGACGTTCGAATAGACCGAAAGGGTGAATAACCCGACAACAAAGGGCCAAATGGCACCTGTACAACTGAATATCTTCCCAACTACTTCTCATTAGGAGACATCATGGCCACCGCATCTTCCTCCGCGCCATTGGTACTCACTCGACGCGGCCGTCGGGTTGTAGCGATCTTGGCGCTACTCCCGATTGTCGCGATCTTCTGGTTGATGGGCACCCATAGTGCTCAAGCTTCAGATCACACGACGCCACGACCAACTATGCAAACTGTGACAGTTCAGCCCGGTCAGAGCATGTGGGACATTGCCAAGCACATCGCACCAAAGGTCGATCCACGAGAGACGATTTACAACATTGAAAAGATCAACGGCCTCAAGACCAGTGCAGTCACTGCCGGTCAGCAGATCATCGTTCCTGTCGTTAAGTAACTACTTAAGCAACAAACGAATACTCGGGCGCTCTCACGTCCACACCAACGTTCGGCCGCGTTATGGCGCAGGCTGGATAGGGAAGCGAAGGTGTGATGTGAGGGCGCTTTGTATTGCACGCGAATCTCAAAACGGTGGGGGATCATCTTTGCCGGCATTTTCAGAATTCGAACTTTCGTCTCGAATCGCCATCGAGCCAAGTCTCGTGGAACTGTCGTAAATCCGATCGTTTCCATCTCGATACATCGGCCCATTCATCGTTGCCAACGTTGCAGCACTCAAAGCTAAATCATTGAAGTGATTATCGAGCAGCTTGGTCGTTGAGATTGACCCCGGTAATTTCCACTGAGCTCGGCCTTGGTCATCCAATTCATATCGCCATTCACCATGCGTTTTCATCAGATGATGTGTACGGCAGAGCGTTGCGAGATTTAAATCCTTCGTCTCGCCGCCATCATCGTAGGCAACGATGTGGTCGACATCGCAATAGCGCGCTGGCCTATCGCATCCAGGCGTTCGACACGACACGTCACGAGCCGTTACATGATCTCTGAGATTTGCCGGAGGTTGGTAAGTCGTTCTTCCGAAATCCAAGAGTTGCCCTGTTACGGGATCGAATACCAAACGACGGAACTTTGCATCGCCTACCAAGTCCAAAAGTTCCTGACCCTCGACAAGCAGCCCTGTTGAGGCAATTTCGCCAACTAGACGAGCCTCTGGATTTCCGGTTGCAACACCTTCGAGGTTTTCGTAGGAGACCATGACCTGTAGTTCTGCGGCTCGATTCCGAAGTTCGGGGGAGACTTCTGAAGTGCCATCAACAATCTTGATGAGCGCGTCAGCCATACGAGCTTGTTGGCTACCACTCAGACTCTTGTCGTTTCGTGCCGAATGCGTCAGAACTTGATATACGCGCGACGCTTCTACGCTCGGAAGGTATGCATTCAACCACGACATACCGTTCGGTCCATCTTGTAATGACACGTGACGCTCGAGACGTTCCTGTGCCCTGATGGTCGCATCGTCAACTGGCGCCAACATAGCCACACTCTTTGCGACTGTTCGCTTGAGTTCGCCTATCGTTTGCAATTCGGCTCGACCCAACGCACGTCGCTCAAATCGCGATGCGAGGTCAGATGGCATTGGTGTCTTGGAATTCTTGAAGCGCGTTGAGAGCTGAGTAAATCCTTCGGCAACAATTCTCGATTTGTATTCAGAGATGTTGCCGGATTCGAGCATCTGATTGGTTCGGTTCAGTTCACAAACAAGGACTCGCGCATCATGCACCACATTGCGCGCCCGATTCGCTGACACATTGATTACCGCCGCAATCTCGGTTGCCCGTATGTCGCCAACTGACCGATCACCGACCTTGGTTTCTTGGGACAAACTGATCGGAACCGTGCCACACGCGTGCACCAAAATCTCGTTGCGCACAGCCGAAACCCATCCATCGAGCTTCTCCAGCACCATGAGCGCATCCACGGCTTCTGCTCGGCAATGATCAGGGCGTTCTTCAAATTCCACACCCATACCCGCCCGCAATTCAACAATCGCATCCACCAACTCGTAGACACGATCGCGCGCAGGCATCACCAACGCAACGACAACATTGCCGTCATCTGCAATTGGTTGAACCGACATGATTTCCTCGAGTGCTCACGCGTCCCGACGCCGCAATCTGCGGTGGGCTCAACTCGCTAAAACATCACTCGAACGTGCTCATCAAACTACAACAAGGCTCAGACATTTTTCGTCGGCTCTGCCGAACCAGCCTCATCACTAATCTCGTATTCAAAAACTAAATCTCGGCACGGACATTTTTGAAAACGCCCGTTCCGAACCAGCTCTTAGAACCTAAACCCACCCACGGACAAAACTATTCGCCGTAGAAATCCGACAAAATCTGCGAACGCCCATCAATCATCTGATCGACCAGCGCCCGACCCAACATCGTGCCAACCACATTGCCCGTCCCGTTGAACGCACCCAGACCCCACACACCAGGCATGACCTCGCGCGCAATCGGCTGCTCGTTGTCGGTGTACGACACGATGGCAGCCCAATGATGCGTAATCGCCGCCGTCACGCCCAAGCTTCGCAAGCGCTGCTCAAGGTACTCAAAAAGTTCACGCGTCGGCGTATCGTCATCCGTGAATTCAGATTCCTTCACCTGATGTCGACCGCCACCGATCGCCACACGACCATCTGGGCGTTGCTGCCAATAGTCGTAACCAAAATGCGTGTAACTCGGATACTTCAAATCAATCGCATCAGGCTCAGTCGCAATCATCTGCAAGCGCACCTGACGAACACCATCAGCCAGCGCGGGCAACACACGCTTCAAGAACCCATCAGTCGCCACCAGCACATGCCTGGCCGAGATCACGCCGTCAGCCGTACGAACTTCATGCGGCCGCACGTCAGTCGCCACAGTGCTCTCGAACAACTGTGCACCCATCTGTGTCGCCAACTGCGCAAACCGCATCGCGCGATCTACTGGATGAAACGAGCCATCCGTCGGAATCAAAATTCCTTGACCTTGCGATCCGTCATACGCCTCGACAGGGAAGCCATCACGACGCAGCGCCGCCAGATGTTTCGCAGCCTCTGCGAGTCCCTCGTCGGTGTCTTCTGTTCGCAAGACACCCGTCATCCGTACGTTGCCCTCGAGCAACGGCACGACGTGTGCCATTTCGTCCAATGTGTGCTGGTAAATCTTTGCAGCACGATCGTCACCCAAACGCTCGCACGCATCGTTATAGAAATCAGCTGTGCCAGCCAACATCAACCCACCGTTACGACCAGCTGCGGCGCCGGCGATCACGCCGCCATCAATGCCAACGACTTTCAGGCCACGTTCAGCAGCATGCATGACAGCGCGCAGACCCGAAGCTCCAAGCCCGACGACACACAGATCAACTTCGAGGTTGGAATCCAGGGCAGGGAACTGGAGCCGTTCAACGGTGTCTTCCCAGATCGCGGTGCCTTTAATGCTCATTCATTCAGGCTATGCCCGTTGCAATCCAGATTGTCTGAGCAACCAGCTAGGTTGGGCAACACGGCGCGACACGCGGGGACACGCGGTGTTTTGGCAATGTGCTTGCGTAGTGGTCACCTAAGCC
>CAITJH010000057.1 GCA_903892635.1 uncultured Actinomycetes bacterium
AAAAATCCATTGGCTCGATGCAACAACCGTAACTGCCAAGGACATCGCTGTAACGTTCAATTTATTGCCGTAGGGAATGCTTCGAGGTGCTCTTGTGTTGACTCTGTAGCGGCTCAGTATCCGTGCAATAGACTTGGAGCACTATGAGTTCAGCACACGGCCTGCCCTTTATGAAGGGCCACGGGACCGGGAACGACTTTGTCGTTATTGCTGATTTCGGCGGGGAACTCGACCTCTCTGCGGCCCAAGTCGCTGCTATTTGCGATCGCCATAACGGTATCGGCGCTGATGGAATTCTTCGCGTAGTACGCCAGGATGACGTGTACTTCATGGATTACCGCAATGCAGATGGCACCTTGGCTGAAACGTGTGGCAATGGCCTTCGGGTATTCGCCCGCTTTTTGGTGGAAAACGGTCTTGAAAAGGCTGGAACCTTCGACATTGTGACACGCGCTGGAATCGTCCAGGCGACCGTGAATCCGGAAGACAAGAACTTCGACAACATCGCCATTCGTATGGGTAAGCCTGAACGAATTGAAGTTGATGCTGACCCGAGCGTTGCGACGGAGTCAGGATCGTGGACAGGTATTGCTGTCACTATGCCAAATCCGCATTGCGTCACAGTTGTTGATGACATTCACGCAGCTGGTGCGCTGCTAGAACTTCCTGCTGTAACACCTTCGTCAGTTTTTCCTGAAGGCGTGAACGTCGAGTTCATTGAATCGCGCGGCAGCGATCACATTGGCATGCGCACGTACGAACGTGGCGTTGGCGAAACTCTTGCCTGTGGCTCAGGTTCGTGCGCTGCGGCAAGCGTGTGGGCGCAGCGCAACAGCCTCGAAGCGCCATGGACTGTTCAAGTAGATATTCTTGGCGGCACCGTGTTCGTTGATGGCGATGCCGAAGGTGTCGTGACATTGCGCGGTCCAGCTCGTTTTGTTGCAAGCGGCATCATTAGTCCCGAGTTGGTTTTTTGAGTTCCTCACACTTTGACGAAGAAGAACTGTCGCTAGATCTTGACGCCCGTGCGGGCTTACGCCGTGTTGCCGGTTTGTCGACGGAACTCGAAGACGTCACCGAGGTTGAATATCGCCAGTTGCGTCTTGAACGCGTTGTCCTCATCGGCGTGTGGGTCAATGGCACGCTTGAAGCAGAAGAGCGATCGATGGCCGAATTGGCGCTACTTGCAGAGACCGCTGGTTCACAGGTGCTCGATGCGTTGATTCAACGACGCGATCGACCTGATCCCGCAACGTTCATTGGCTCGGGCAAACTGCAAGAGCTGCGACAAATAGTTGTAGCTACTGGTGCAGATACCGTCGTATGTAATGGTGAGTTGTCACCTGGTCAACTTCGTCAGATGGAAGAAGTCGTCAAAGTTAAGGTCGTAGATCGCACGTGGCTCATCTTGGATATCTTTGCCCAGCATGCCCGAAGTCGTGAAGGTAAGGCGCAGGTTGCCTTGGCCCAAATGCAGTACATGTTGCCCCGTTTGCGTGGTTGGGGTGCTGCATTGTCACGTCAGTCCGGTGGTATCGGAACACGTGGTCCAGGTGAAACAAAACTTGAAACCGATCGTCGACGTAGTGGTAAGTCAATGGC
>CAITJH010000058.1 GCA_903892635.1 uncultured Actinomycetes bacterium
TCAAGCAGACTCGTAAATATCTCCCCTTCAAAAAGATTGACTTCAAGTGGTCTGAAGGAACCGGCGACGACTTCCCTCGACTGATGATCAAAGTTCGTGATGAAGTTGTTTCATTTGGTGCACCTGATGAGCTCATCGTCGATGAAAATGGCGTTGTAGGTGGTGGAATCCATTTGAAACCGAAGCAAGTGAACCAACTTGTCGAAGAACGCGGTGATGAAGTTGTATTTTTTGATGGACGAAACCAGTTTGAAGCGCGAATTGGAAAATTCAAAAATGCCATTGTTCCAGAAGTTGCAACCACCCGTGAATTTGTTGCTGAGCTCGAAAGTGGAAAGTACGACCACCTAAAGGACCGGCCCATCGTTAGTTACTGCACCGGTGGGATTCGCTGTGAAGTGCTTTCAAGCGTTATGAAGAATCGTGGATTCAAAGAGGTGTATCAAATAGATGGTGGCATTGTCCGTTACGCCGAAGAATTCGGTAGTGACGGTCTTTGGGAGGGTTCGCTCTACATATTCGACAAGCGAATGAACCAAGAATTCGGCAAGGATCCAAAGACTCTTGGTGAATGTGATCACTGCTCTGCACCAACCAGCAAGTTCTACAACTGCGCGAACTTGGCGTGTCGCAAACTAATCCTGCTCTGTGAGAACTGCAAAGACAACAACATCGCAACGAATTGCTCGCCGAAGCACGCCGACCTCATCTACAAGTAGGTTTTAGCTAAAGGTTCAGGGGGCCACGATGATTGAAGTTGAACACCAGGGCAAAGTTGGCATTGTCACTCTCGCACGGCCAGCAGCGCGTAATGCACTTACCGCTCAGATGATGCAGGACCTCTTTAGAAACGTCCAAGAACTCGACGCCAGCAGTGACATCAACGTCATTGTCGTCACTGGACAGGACCCGGCATTCTGTGCAGGACTAGACCTAAAAGATCTAGCCACAACGTATAAGGACATTCGTCTCAGCGCTGAAGGCAGCACCCAACAACATGGGCTCCTTCCAAGAACAAGTAAGCCAATCATTGGGGCCATCAATGGAGCCGCGGTAACGGGTGGGCTCGAAGTTGCACTTGGGTGCGACTGGTTGATTGCTTCAGAAAAAGCCTCTTTCGCTGATACCCACGCACGCGTTGGCGTTATGCCCGGTGGTGGAATGACTATTCGACTTCCCCAGCTCATTGGGATTAATCGTGCACGACAGATGTCATTCACCGGGAACTTCATTGATGCAGCAACCGCGTACCAATGGGGGCTTGTTAATGAGGTCTGCGAGCACGACAGTTTGATGACCAGAGTTATGGAGCAGGCAAAGACCATTGCAGAGATTGACCCACATTCTGTAAGAGAAATCAGGACAATGTACGAAACACTCGGTAACCGCTCTGATGATGACGCCTACCTCGAAGAAGCAAAGTGGAGCCGGCGCTGGATGAAGGAGCGTTTTGATGCTGCATCTTTTGAATCAAAGCGTGACGGGATTATTTCTCGTGGTAGCTCACAGCAATAGATTGCTCATAGTAAGTACGATTACCCAGTGAAATTATTTGGCCCGATAGCGCTCGTTGGATCTGGCGAATACTTACCCCAAATGCGCGAGATTGAAGCTTCGCTTCTCAAAGGTCGTCCCGCAAAA
>CAITJH010000059.1 GCA_903892635.1 uncultured Actinomycetes bacterium
ACACCCATTTACTCCTTGCACTTCACAAGTCACAACAATGTGCATCGTTACTGAGCAAGCCGACGTAACACACACAGGCGACAATGAGATCCCTACTTGGACAGCCCCGCCAAGTGAAATGAATGTGCAAGCCTATTTCTACTACGGTTACGACACAAGCACAGTTCCTTCGCTCACTTTCAACGTATTGAATACAAATGGAAGTGGTAGCCAGCAAGAGCTAGCGCCCGAAATTCCAGCAGGCTCAAAAATTCGGCTCGAATTTAATTTGGGAAACTGGAATCCACGTGTTGATTTTTCCAATGCAACAGCAAAGATCATTAAATGGGATACGACCAAAATTAACGGCCAATGGCACCTTTCGATCGACCTTCAAACGGTTCCATTTACATTCGCGCTTCACTGCACTCCTTTCAGCGACCCCTGGCAGGATCAAGACGGCACAACCTACGACTACTGCGAGCATCCACTGAGCGAAATCGACTATTCGTCGTACGCACAAATTTCACTTGGCGCTACCGATGGAACAGATGCAACTGCACCGGATAGTTCCCCGCAAGCAGGTGTGTGGGTTGCAGACAATGCAACAGGAGGTACTAGCCCTTCAATTGATTCGACCACAATGACTATTTCTCGTGATTACGCAGGACCACCCGTAAAAGCATCTGACGGCTCGCCCAACACAATCTTTTCGCAAACTTTCATCCCCGATTCTGTTTTGCGAGCAAGCTATGGAATTGAGCCAAGTTCAATTACTGGATCAAGCAACTTCACCGTGACCCGAACAGATGGGTCTCAAACATCCAACGTTCAAGCAACGATCAAAGAAGTAGATGGCAGCTTTCCTGGAATTCTAATTTCAGTACCAAGCATCGTGACCTACGTCAATGTCTCAACCGTTGCTCAACTAATCTCGGGTCTTTCTCCACGAAATGTTGCGAGTCCATCCAACTTTTCTAAGAGTCATCCAAATGTGAAGATTAAGATCACGAACTTCAAACTTTCTAAGCCTGGGGTTTCGAGCATCGCAAGCAAACGAGTAAACGGCAAATTTGCAATCATTACCGTGAATCCCAGTAATTTCGCCACGGGAATTCAAACTAAATGCACTAAGGGAAGCAAATCTAAAGTGAGCAACGATTACATGGCGGGTTACGCCATCGCATCGATCAAGCTCACTAAGGGAACTTGGACTTGCAAGATTCGCTCTGTTCGCAGTGCGAGCGGTAAAAAGCTCTACAGTTCTTGGAGCAAGACCGCAAAGATAAAGATCAAATAATCAACACAACAAAAAAGTGGTGGCTGTCGAGAAATCGGCAGCCACCACTTTTTTGTTGAACCTTTTACTCGGAGACGCCTAAGTGTTCAAGAAGTAACTCGCGTACCCGGGCTGCATCGGCTTGACCGCGCGTGGCCTTCATGACAGCGCCAACAACTGATCCTGCTGCCTGCAACTTTCCAGAGGCAATTGTTTCTGCAACGCTCGGATCTGCAGCAAGTGCATCCTTGATCGCTTCGAGCAATGGTCCGTCGTCGGACACAACAGCGAGGCCACGTGAGGCAATAACGCCATCGACGTCACCTTCGCCGGCAAGAATACCTTCGAGCACTTGGCGAGCCAATTTGTCGTTTAGTGCGCCGGTTGAAATCAATTCTTCGATGCGGGCAAGCATTGCTGGAGTTATGCCTAGTTCGGCAACGTCAACTTCCCGTTCATTGGCTACACGCGAGAGTTCACCGGTGTACCACTTACGAGCAGCATCAACACTCACGCCAGCGGCTACGGCTTCTTCAACCAAATCGAGAAGTTCGGCATTGATCAACGTTTGCATGTCGATGTCGCTCAAATTCCAGAGCTCTTGCATGCGAGCACGGCGAACGGCAGGGTTTTCTGGAAGCGCAGCGCGCAACTGTTCAACCCATTCACGCGATGGCGCGATCGGCACGAGATCAGGTTCAGGGAAATAACGATAATCCTCAGCATCCGACTTTGAACGACCTGACGTAGTAACGCCCGTGTCTTCATGCCAGTGACGTGTTTCTTGAATCACGCGTTCACCGGCAAGCAACCGTGCTGCATGACGAGTCATTTCATAACGAACAGCTCGTTCAACGGAACGCAACGAGTTCACATTTTTTGTTTCTGAACGAATGCCCAATTCGTCTTGCGGTGTGCGACGCAGGGATAAGTTCACATCACAACGAAGTGAACCTTGCTCCATCTTGACGTCACTCACTCCAAGGTTACGCAAGATATCGCGCAACGCAGCTACATAAGCCTTTGCCACTTCTGGCGCATACTTTCCAGCACCTTCGATTGGCTTGGTCACGATTTCGATCAACGGAATACCCGCACGGTTGTAATCAACGAGCGAATAGTCAGCACCATGAATTCGGCCAGTAGCTCCACCCATGTGAGTGTTCTTGCCAGTGTCTTCTTCCATGTGAGCACGTTCAATGTTCACGCGGAATGTCTTACGACCTTCGTCGGTGTCAATGTCGACGTCTAAATAACCGTCGTAACAAATTGGCTCGTCATACTGCGAGGTTTGGAAGTTTTTTGGCATATCTGGGTAGAAATAATTCTTACGGGCAAATCGACACCATTCAGCAATCTTGCAATTGAGAGCAAGTCCGATTCGGATAGCTGACTCGACACCGATTTTGTTCAATGCTGGCAGTGCGCCAGGCAGACCCAGACACACGGGACATACATGTGTATTTGGCTCGGCACCAAACTCGGTGCTGCAACCACAAAACATCTTTGTGCGTGTTCCAAGTTCTACGTGAACTTCGAGACCCATCACTGGATCAAATTGTTCGAGGACTTCGTCGTAAGAAATTACTGCTTCACTCATTACACACCTGCCATCGAATTCAAGATCGGTGCGCCCCATTGGGCTACCAAAGCTCGCTCTAAAGCTGCGCCTACGTTATACAAGCGATCATCCGCCATCGCTGGAGCCATGATCTGCATACCAACAGGCAAGTTATCCTCTGGCGCCAAACCAATCGGCAACGACATACCTGGCAATCCAGCAAGGTTTACCGGAATAGTTGCGATGTCATTGAGGTACATAGCCATTGGATCATCTAACTTCTCGCCAATCTTGAATGCCGTTGTTGGAGCAGTTGGTGAGATGAGAACATCAACTTGGCTAAATGCCTTGGCAAAATCTTGTGCGACGAGAGTGCGGATCTTTTGCGCCTGACCGTAGTACGCATCGTAATAACCTGCCGACAAAGCGTATGTGCCAAGCATGATGCGACGAATAACTTCATCGCCAAAACCTGCTGCGCGAGTCTGACTCATAACCTGCTCCACAGATCGTGAGCCGTCATCGCCGACGCGTAAGCCAAACCGAATGCCGTCAAACTTTGCCAAGTTGCTCGAACATTCGCTCGGAAGAATCAAGTAGTACGCCGCAAGCGCGTAATCAAAACTTGGGCACGAAACTTCAACAATTTCGGCACCGAGTGATTCAAGGATTACGACAGCTTCGTCGAAACGTTGACGCACTCCGGCTTGATAGCCCTCGCCACCAAGTTCACGGACCACGCCGATCTTCATGCCTTTAATGTCGCCACGTTTTGCCGCCGCAACAACTGCAGGTACCGGAGCATTGATGGATGTTTGATCCATCGGATCGAAACCAGCAATGACCTCGTGAAGTAATGCGGTGTCAAGAACAGTTCGAGCACATGGACCAATTTGATCAAGCGAGGAAGCCAAAGCGACTGCGCCGTATCGGCTCACACCACCATAAGTGGGCTTAACTCCAACTGTTCCTGTCACTGCAGCAGGCTGTCGAATTGAACCGCCTGTGTCGGTACCGATTGCTAGTGGTGCTTCGAACGCTGCAAGGCACGCGCTTGAACCGCCACCTGAACCGCCAGGAATGCGCTCAAGATCCCACGGGTTGTGCGTTGGACCAAAAGCTGAATGTTCGGTCGAAGAACCCATGGCAAATTCATCCATGTTCGTCTTGCCAAGAATGACAATGCCAGCCTCGCGCAAACGAGTCACAACGGTAGCGTCATAAGGCGGGATCCAGTTTTCCAACATTTTGGAACCGACGGTTGTTGGCAAACCCTTTGTGGCAAGAATGTCTTTGAGACCAAGTGGAACGCCAGCTAGTGACCCTACTGTTTCACCAGCAGCACGCTTGGAATCAACAACCGATGCAGCTTGTAGAGCACCTTCAGTATCAATGTGCAAGAAGGCATGGATAGCACCATCAACTTGAGTAATGCGATCAAGGTGGGCTTGTGTTACTTCGACTGCAGATACCTCACCAGCTGAAAGCAATGCGGACAGTTCTGAAGCGTCTTTACGGACTAATTCGCTCATTACTCTTCATCCAAAATACGTGGCACTCGGAAACGATCATCTTCAACTGCGGGCGCTCCTGCAAGTGCCTCGTTGGCAGTTAGCGATTGTCCGGGCACGTCCTCGCGAAACACATTCGTACTAGGGACTGGATGGCTCATTGGGACAACATTGTCGGTATCAACTGCAGATACAGTGGCCACCGCTTCAAGAATTGCATCCAATTGCGAAGCGTAATGATCCAGTTGATCCGAAGGAATGTCGATACGAGCTAGATGTGCCAAATGAACGACATCATCACGGGAAATTGCGGACATGACCCAATTCTATTGGACTATGCCAGCCCCAGATGTTTCAGTGCAGCCTCTGGCCCATCCTCAAGCAATACCTTGAATCCGGCTTCGTCGAGTATTGGACGACCAAGCTCCTCGGCTTTGGCAGCCTTTGAACCAGCACCTGGACCAACAACAACAAAATCTGTGTTCTTCGAAACCGAACTTGCTGATTTACCGCCGCGCGATGTGATGGCCTCCGCAGCGCCTTCGCGGGAGAAATCATCCAGAGTTCCCGTAACCACAACTGTGATGCCGGACAAAGTTTGAGGACCGCTATCTACTGCCTCATCCTGCATTCGCACACCTGCGCGCTGCCACTTGGTGACAATGTTCCTGTGCCATGGCTCGGCAAACCATTCGATAATTGAAGCGGCAATAACTTGCCCGATTCCCTCAACACTTGCGATCTCGTCTTGTGACGCAGTCTGCAGATCAGTGAGGTTGGGGAATGCTCGTGCAATAGCTTGCGCTGTAGGTGGACCAACATGGCGAATTGAGAGTGCAGAAATTACGCGCCACAGCGGCTTAGATTTCGCTAACTCGAGCTGCTCAAGGAGAACTTCAGCATTCTTACCAAGTTCTCTTTTTGCACCTTTGACGAAGAAATCACTTTTGCTTAAGTCCTCACTGGTGAGCGAGAACAAGTCGCCTTCATCTTCGATGACGTTATCTTCCAACAACGCCCGAGCTGCCTTTTCGCCCAAGCCTTCAATATCTAGAACAGCACGCGAGCCTAGGTGCTCAAGTCGCCCGCGGAGTTGGGCAGGGCATGTGCGTGCATTCGGGCATCGCAAGTCTTTGTCATCTTCTTTTTCAGGAGCCAATACCGAACCACACTCTGGGCAATTGGTTGGCATCACAAACTCACGTTCTGAACCATCGCGACTCTCGACAACCGGTCCAAGAATTTCTGGAATAACATCGCCAGCTTTACGCAGGAAGATCATGTCACCAATGCGTACACCTTTGCGCGAAACTTCAAAACCATTGTGAAGCGTCGCAAAAGTTACCGTCGAACCCGCAACCAGTACCGGCTCAACTTGCGCACGTGGCGTTACCCGACCTGTACGACCAACTTGCACGCCGATGTCGACAAGCTTCGTGCGAACCACTGTTGGTGGATACTTAAAAGCAATAGCCCACCGTGGTGCACGAGCGGTAAAGCCCAGTTCATCTTGTTCGGCAAGATCATCGACTTTAATAACGACACCGTCAATATCATGTTCAAGTTCGTGACGATGAAGTCCAAAGTATTCAATGTAATCGTGAACAGCCTTGGCACTGTCCACAACTTTTACGCGGTCCGAAGTTGGTAGGCCCCATTTTTTTAGCAAGTCGTATGCATGTGACTGTGCCGTGATATCAAGACCATCATGCGCTCCAATGCCGTGGACAATTAAGCCAAGGCGGCCGAGAGCCTTTGCCGCGCGGTCTAACTCCTCTTGCTTCTTTTCCCTCGATGACGCAGATTTCGCCTCAGCGACTGCGACTACTCGATTGTCCATCCGTTGTCGCAAAGTACCTGCTGCAGCGTTTCTTGGATTAGCAAAGGCAGTTCTACCTGTTGCGGTTACTTCGAGATTAATTTGATCGAAGTCGGCCAATGAAAAATAAACTTCACCCCGAACTTCGAGTAATTCTGGAAATGCTTGGCCTTTAATCGCTGTTAGCTTCTGCGGCACACATGTCATGTACTCGATGTTTGACATGACATTTTCGCCAACTGCACCGCTTCCACGCGTAGCCAACGTTTCTAGAACTCCATTGCGATAAACCGCATTAATTGCGAGTCCGTCAATTTTGAGTTCGCACAAGAAATTGTGATTTCCCACGCGCGCTAGCCAAGCATCGAGTTCTGCATCGTCGAACACATTGTCCAGCGACCACATCTTTGTTGGGTGCGTAAATTCCCCAAAAGTTTCCGAAGCTTCGCCACCTACGCTTTGTGTTGGTGAGTCAGCGGTTACCAGTTCTGGGTGTGCAACCTCGAGATCAACAAGTTCCTTAAAAAGCATGTCGTATTCTGCATCAGAGATAGTTGGCTCATCATGCTGGTAATAAGCAGTACGTGCATCTTCGATAGCCGAGACTAGAGCATCCCGTCGCGCACGGTCTTTAGACGAAATTACCACTATTCACCTTCGCGAAGTTCCATTGCCACTTTATTGAGTGTCTCTATTCTGACGCGTGCCTGAGACAAAGACATGTTAATCAGATCGCATGGCGGCGTTAAGACAATTTTAGAGTTCCACTCTTTGCCGTGGTAACCCACACGGTTTCCTAAGGACACGACAGACTCAACGCCTGCCCTTATCGAAGTGGGCTCAAATCCCAAAACGACAAAACCTCCAGCGTCGATGTTTTCGCCGATGAAGTCATTTGCCTGGGAGCCAACAAGAGCCACATCCCATGACGGCGCTGAGAATCCCGCATTTCGCACAATGCCAAATGGGTATTCTTCGGCACAACAATGCAAAACCGTCACACCATGATGCGTTTCACGCACCGTACGTAACGCGTCCTCAACAACTACCTCTTCAACTGGCGAATAGGCAGACCATTTACTTTGAGTCTTTACAGATCCTCGCAAGACATCAACTACATATGGCTCATCAATTTGAACGATTATTCGAGCTTGTGGCAGTCGTCGGCTCACCTCTGCCACATTGACTGCAATCGTGTGACGTAAGGCTTGAGTGAGATCGCGCACCGCTCCGACATCGCGCAATATGCGCTCCCCTGCTCGATCTTCAACACTTGCAGCTAAAGTCCATGGCCCCATGAATTGAATTTTGAAGTCGCCGTCGTAGCCTTCACAGACTTTTTCGATAGTGTCCAAGTCTTCGCCAAAGTGAGAATCCGCACGTCGCATGTCGCGACCTCGCGCTGAGGTTAACCGCCAACCGTTTGGCACAGTCTCGACAGCAAAATCATCCACGACTGCCGACACCATTCCCATAGTCCGACCGATCATGTCAGCACCCGGACCACGTTCGGGCAACTCTGGCAAATGCAAAATTCCCGAGCAAGAATCGCGCATCACAACTGCGGCTTCATGAACATCTATGCCGGGCCAAGCTCCAATGCCAGTGACCGAAGCTGGTTGCACTTACGCCTCCCGGCGCGAGCGTGAAATCGTCGCTGAACCGATGACGCGAGTTCCGTCGTACATTACGGCTGCTTGACCAGCTGCTACACCACGGAGAAAATCCTTGAGTGTAATCGTTACACCAGAGTCAGTAACCGACACTGTCGCCGGCAAAGATTCACCATGCGCGCGAACTTGCACTTCGATGTTTTGGCCATTGTGTGGCAGTGGACCAGACCAACGAGGATTAATAGCTTCAATCACGTTGATATCGAGCAACGTTGGTGGACCAATCATGACGACGTTTTGTTTCACATCTACGTCGACAACGTATCGACGTTCACCATCACCGGTTGGATTACCAAGCGCGAGTCCACGTCGCTGACCTACCGTGAAAGCTTGTGCACCTTTGTGAGTGCCAACTTTATTTCCGGTTTCCGCATCGATCACGTCGCCCGGCGTCGTTTCAATCTGACGTGCAAGCCAGCCGGCAGTGTCACCGTCCGGAATAAAACAAATGTCATGACTATCAGGCTTCGCAGCGACCAAAATTCCACGTTCAGCCGCTTCAGCACGTACTTGTGTTTTTGTGCTGTCACCTAACGGAAACAACGAATGTGAAATTTGCTCAGCCGTCATCACACCGAGGACGTATGACTGATCCTTATCTGGATCAACTGCTCGGTGAAGTTCAGCTCCATGAGGACCGTTGATAACACGTGCATAGTGCCCAGTGACAACAGCATCAAAGCCAAGATTCATAGCTCGTTCAAGTACAGCCTCAAATTTGATACTTTCATTGCACCTCAAACAGGGGTTTGGTGTACGACCCTGCGAATACTCCGAGATGAAATCCTCGATGACTTTCTCTTGGAATTCAGCCGACAAATCCCAGACGTAAAAAGGCGCACCAATCATGTCGGCAGCACGGAAAGCATCGTTTGAATCTTCAATGGTGCAGCAACCGCGGGCACCAGTTCGATGGGACTGTGGATTACGGGACAGAGCTAAATGGACGGCGGTGACATCATGACCGGCGTCAGCAGCACGTGCTGCGGCTACCGCTGAATCAACTCCACCTGAGAGTGCTGCGAGAACTTTCATGACTTTGGCATTCCGGCTCGGCGGGCACGCTCAATCGCACTAGGTAGAGCAGCAATTAAAGCATCGACATCTTCTTGAGTCGAGCTATATCCCAATGTAAAACGCAAAGTAGAGCGGGCATCGTTGTCATTCGCACCCATAGCCAACAACACGTGGGAGGGCTGTGGAACTCCCGCATTGCACGCAGAGCCAACAGAGCACTCCACTCCTTGAGCATCAAGCAACATCAACAACGAGTCGCCAAGGCATCCTGGAAAAGTAAAGTGTGCATTATTCGCAAGTCTGCCAACATGATCTCCGTTGTAGACAGCACTGTCATCAATCTCGAGAACCCGCTGCACGAGTTGATCCCGCAGTGCACTTATGCGCGCTACTTCTTGATCGCGTCGCAACTCAACGATCTCAAGCGCCTTAGCAAATGCAACGATGGCTGGAGTATCTAGAGTTCCTGACCGCACATCACGCTCTTGACCACCACCATGCACCAACGGCGTAACTTTGCAATCACGACTGATTACTAAAGCACCAACGCCGTGTGGTCCACCAACTTTGTGTCCCGACACTGTCATCGCACACACTCCAAGTTCCGAGAACTGGACTGGCAACCATGCTGGTGCTTGAACTGCGTCAGTGTGAAAGCGAATACCGAACTCTCGAGTTACTTCAGTAAGCGATGAAATGTCATTAACGGTTCCCACTTCGTTATTTGCCAACATGATGCTGACGACTGCGACATCACTTGGATCATCACCCAAAGCTTCCCGAAGTGCTTCAGGGGTAATTCGACCTCGCGCATCGGAAGCAATGAGGGTCAATTCAAAACCGTCGTCACCACTTAACCACTCAGCAGGATCAAGGATTGCATGATGCTCAACTGAGCTCACCAATACGCGTCGCTTGTGAGGATAGAAATTGCGCTCGGACCATGCGATGCCTTTGAGTCCGATGTTGTCAGCTTCGGTACCACCAGCTGTAAAGACAATTTCGCCAGCACGAGCACCCAGTACTCGAGCCACGGTTTCACGAGCTTCTTCCACGTGACGTCGCGACAACCGACCTGAGGCGTGCAACGACGATGGATTGCCGGGCTCGGCCAGCAGTTCTGTCATTGCCGCAACTGCTTCCGGAAACATCGGAGTGGTAGCTGCGTGATCTAAATACGCCACATAGGCAGTCTAGATCAGTATGAGGGCAAGAGGCTTATCGTGATCCGTGGCCCTGCAGGATCTACTTGAGTAACCCACGTACCATCTATCCAAAGATGGCGGGCTGGAATGACGCCATCAGGCTTAACGGTGGCACGTGCCAACTCCCGATCACCTTGACGAACGACGACTTGGCTTGCTCGAGCAAAATCTTGTGCCCACAGAATGAATCGATTATTGGCAGGCATTTCGTTTGGAACCACTCGCTGTGGCCACACATATGAAAATGGATCACTGACAGCTACGTCAATGCCTGTGCCCCACTTGCCATAACCCACATAATGAGCAACTCCATCAGCTATGGCTCGTGCATTAAGGGCAACCGCATCTGCTGGAATCGCTGGATGCACCAGATTGCCGATAGCAAAAACACCTGCCCGAGAGGTTCGAGCTGCAGTGTCGACCGCTGGACCTGTTGATTCCTTGCTCATTTCCACACCCATGCGCATTGCAAGTTCATGATCGGCAATCCAATCACCGGAGCATACGACAACATCGCATGCAACTAACTCTTTTTGACCATTGCGATAAGTCACTTCAACCGCAGTGACTCGATCACTTCCGATGATGTCGGTTATGTAAGCGTTTGTCTTCACTGTGAATCGATAACGAAGTCGGGCAAAGAGATGTGCGATTCTCCACGTTTGGTGTTTGCGCCAAGGTGTAATCAGCGCTGCCGTTTTTACTCCTGCATGAGCCAACGTCATCACGGCTGAATAACTCACATGCTCGGCGCCTAGAACGACTGCTCGTTGTCCAATGCTTTGATGGTGAATAAATACCGACTGTTGCAATTCACCGGTCGTGTACACGCCTTGAACTCGCGAACCCGGAATGACTCGAGCAGTACGAGGTCGCTCACGAACACCTGTTGCTAGTACAACAGCCGTAGCCGTCATGTGGAATGTTCCATTTCCATCAACACCACGAATTTCATGTGTGCCTTCAACTGAAGTCACTTGTGTCACGGAGGACCCTGTATGTACCACGACACCAGCTTTTACGGCTCGGTTCACTAAACGTTCAGCATAAGCAGGGCCAGAGAAAATTAAATGCAAGTCTCTTACGCCGTAGCCGAGATGTTTCGAATGGCGCGGAATTCCACCTGCTTGTTGCTCTCGGTCATAGACAACAACAGACAAATCATGAGTCGTTGCTAACTCATGAGCGAGAGTGAGTCCTGCTGGTCCCCCGCCAATGATGACAACGTCAACAGCTGAATCGGCACTCATTGTTTGCCTTCGATCATGGCACGTACTTGAGCCTTGCAATAAAACCCTTGGCAACGACCTAACGTTGCTCGAGTGCGACGCTTTACACCGTCCAGAGAACGAGCCGGAATCGGACTATTTAACGCGTCACGAATTTCACCGCGCGAAACATGCTCACAGTGGCAGACTATTTCGCCATATGCCTTATCGCGCTCAATCATGTCATCGCGCTGAAATGGACGAACAAATCGTTCACCAATTGTTGGCATCACTGGAATCGTCGTGGCATCTGGCTCGCGAGATTCCACACCCATTGCAGTGAGCAACTCAGCAACATATTCAGCGATTGACATCGAGGCAGTTAATCCGGTCGAGCGAATTCCACCGACGCACACATAGTTCTGCTCTGGATGACTTGAAATTTGATAATCGGAATGTTCGGTCGCGGCGCGCAACCCGGCATACATGGCAGTGACTTCAAAATTCAACAACTCGGGCATCAAAGTAGCAGCTTTGTTTAAGAGAAAATCAATGCCATGTGCCGTAATACTTCTATCGGATTTATCAATTTGATCTTCTGCTGTCGGTCCAACAATGACGTTGCCATATACCGTTGGCGAAACCAGAACACCTTTACCCATTTTCGTAGGAATTGGCAGGATGATGTGAGAAACCAAATTGTTGGACAGCTTGTCGAATACCAATAATTGACCTTTACGCGCGGTGATATTGAATTCGCCATGTCCAAAGGAACGATTGATGTCATCGCTGTGTAATCCTGCAGAATTAATGATGTAGCGCGTTGTCAGCGATCTTCCTTCTTTATCAATCACGAGCCATGAATCATCGGTTTGGCGAATGAATGACTCGGCTTGCCACAAGAATTTGAACTCAACACCGTTGCTGAGCGCTTGAGTAGCAAAGGCAATTGATGTAGTCCATGTGCACATAATTCCCTCGTCAGGAATCATCAATCCACCAAGGACACCTTCACCTAAGTGTTGCTCGTAATCACGAACTTGATCGGCAGAAAGTATTTGAGAGTTGTCATAGCCGTTCTCGATTGCTTTGGCCTGAAGCTTGGGAAGAGCGGCAAGTTCCTCTTGATTCCACGCAACCATGATCGCGCCTGTGCGTTCCAATGCAATGTTGGCTCGTTGCGCGTATTCGCCAAGAAGCGCATGGCCTCGTCGCACTAAACGCGACTCAAGAGTTCCAGGAGTGCAATCAAATCCCGTATGCCAGATTGCAGTATTCGCCTTTGATGTGCCATTTCCTACATCGTCATGCGACTCGAGCACAACAACTCGCAAATCGCCACCACTGATTTGGCGTGCAATGGCGGTGCCGACTAGACCTGCACCAATAATGGCAACGTCATACATTTCAGTTTCCATAAATGCTGCTCATAACGTGGCGATGGTTAGCAATCACTTCAGCCGCTTGATCCTGAGACATTTGCGGTTCGTATCGCGCAAGTTTTCGCTTTTCAAGTACTCCATCATTGAAATCGCCAGACTTAAGTCCAAGGACTGCAAGGCCGGCAACGCCCAACGCTGTCGCATGTGGCGAGGCAAATACTTCGACTGGCCGTCCTGCAAGGTCCGCCTGGATCTGCATCAACTCATGTGAACGAGTTAGTCCACCATCAACCCGCAAGATTTCAACAGGAGCGCCACCATCTGCAGCAATCGCATCCAAGATGTCGAGTACTTGGATTGCTATTCCTTCGAGAGTTGCACGAACAATATGAGCTTGAGAGGTGTTTAACGACAATCCAGAGATCACTGCTCGTGCACTTGAATCAGAATGTGGCGCGCCAAGTCCTGCTAGCGAAGGAACAACTACGACTCCTTCGCTCGTCGCAACACCGCGTACAAGATCATCAATGCGCTCTGGACCATCGAGTATTCCAACTGATGTAAGCCAACGCATCATCGATCCGACAGTGAATACTTGACCGTCAACAACATATGAGTGATTGCCGGCTGCGTCCCACGCAACGGATGTCGTCAGCCCATGGCGTGAACGCGCTGGAGTTTCGCCAATGTTGGCTAACAAGAATGCGCCCGTACCGTATGTACATTTAGCTTGCCCGCCAGCAAGACACCCTTGCGCAAAAAGTGCTGATTGCTGATCAACTGCAAGGCCCGTAACAGGTATGTCAGAACCGAATAGCGCAGTTGATCCGACATGCTCACTACATGTTGCGATTCGCGGCAACATTTCATCGCTTAACGAATAAAGAGTAAGCATGTCTTGAGACCACGAACGTGAGTCAAGATCCAATAAACCAGTTCGCGAAGCGGTCGAGACATCGGTGACAAACTCGCCAGTGAGTTGATGAAGCAACCATGAATCGCTCGTTGTGACAACTCCACTAGTTGTCATCGACCGACGCAACCATGCCATCTTTGCCGCAGCGAAGTAAGGCTCGTTGGCCAAGCCTGTGACAGCAGCAATGTGTTTACTTCGATCGTCTAACTCGTCACAAATATTTTGAGCTCGGCTGTCCTGCCACACGATCATCGGCGTGAGTGGCTCACCTGTTGCCGGATCCCACGCCAGCACTGTCTCGCCTTGGTTAGCAAGACCTATGGCCGAAATCTCAACTCCAGCTTGTGAAACAGCTTGGCGCCCCGTATCGATAACGGATGCCAATAGTGCCATCGGATCCTGCTCGACGAGGCCACCGTGGCCATATGTCGGAGTCACTGGAAGTTCCACGCAGGACAGTACATTTCCTGCTTCGTCAACAACTAAGGCTTTAGTGCCAGATGTCCCTTGATCAAGAGCCAGCACCGCAGTCATGGTTTAAAACTAGCGTGATTGCAACAACTTTGTGAGCTCTGGCAACACAGCATGGAGATCGCCTACAACACCAAAGTCAGCAAGATCAAAGATTGGAGCTTCTGCATCCTTATTGACGACAACCACTGTCTTTGACGTTTGCATGCCAGCGCGGTGTTGGATTGCTCCAGAAATACCGTTGGCAACATACAACTGTGGCGAAACCGTTTTACCAGTCTGACCAACTTGGAACTGATGTGGGTACCAACCTGCATCTGTTGCTGCACGGGATGCACCAACTGCCGCACCAAGCGCGTCTGCGAGCGGCTCAATAACGTTTGCAAAGCCTTCTTCGCCACCAACACCACGACCACCAGAAACAACTATCGACGCTTCTGACAGATCCGGACGGCCACTCTTTTCAACAGATACACGATTAGTAACCGTTGTAGCGCGTGCAGCTTCGCTAATGGCAACCGAAACATCTACTCGAGTTCCTGCGCCAGCCGCTTCATTCGGTGCGATTGAATTTGGTCGCACAGTGATGATCGGAGTTCCGTGCGTCACCTTTGCTTGCACAATTGTGGCTCCACCAAAAACATTCTGAGTTGCCGTGCAGTCAGAGCTGACAGCAACTGCGTCAGTAATGATTCCTGAATTCACAGCAATCGCGAGACGACCTGCAATCTCCTTGCCATCAATTGATGACGGAATAAGTACAGCAGAAGGCGACTTGTCATTCACTAGCTGGGCCAATAGGTCGACCATCGGAACGACAACGTGATTTGCTATGGCGGCATCGTCACAGACGTAAATCGTTTCCGCTCCGTGCGCGGTTAGTGTTGCTAACGCGTTACTCGCGCCTGGACCTGCAACAACTGCAGAAGGAGTGCCGATACCTGCAGCCATTGCAAGAAGCTCGAGAGAGACGCGCTTGACGTCGCCATTGGAATGTTCAACTACCACGAGTACTTCAGTCATAACAAACTCCTATGCAAACTTCTGGGTGGTGAGGAACTCGGCGATCTTCGCAGCGCCAGTTCCTTCATCGGTTACTACAGTTCCAGCGGCCTTAGCTGGGCGATCAGCAAATGACGCTACCTGCGACCATGCTGTTGCCAGTCCAACCGCTCCAGCGTCAACGCCAATGTCAGAGAGCGACAAAGTATCTAGTGGGGCTTTCTTGGCAGCCATGATGTTCTTAAACGACGGGTAACGAGGTTCGTTGATTTTTTCGACGACTGAAACGACCGCTGGTAGCGCTGAAACAACTTCGTCGTAACCATAATCAGTTGCGCGATGGATACGTAGTTCTGTTCCATTGACTTCAACTTTGGACGCGAATGTCATCTGTGGAAGATTCAAACGAGCCGCAACCATCGCTGGAACAACGCTCATGCGCGCATCTGTTGACTCGCACCCGAACATGATGAGATCAAAATTACGTCCCTCAAGAGCCTTGGCAAGTACGAGTGATGTCGCAACTGCATCAGAACCATGTAGAACATCATCAACAATGTGAATTCCTGAATTGGCACCCATCGAGATCGCCTTGCGCACACTGTCTGTTGCCTCGGCAGGTCCCATCGACAAGATAGTGACTTCCCCACCGTGCGCTTCGACAATGCGAAGAGCTTCTTCGATCGCGTATTCATCAAGTTCGTTGATCACACGCTCGGCAGCGGCACGATCCAACGTGCTATCGCTTGCAGAAAGCTTCTTTTCGGCCCAACTATCGGGAACTTGCTTGACGCACACACAGATGTTCACTACTGGTGGCTCCTTTGCCTATGGTTTCTAGATGCCAAACTAACTCTTCAAATTGTATCCAATCTGAGTGTGATTAGCAGGCAGAGGGCTTATTCAAATTGGGCCTTACCGGGGCCGTGTTCTATAAAGCTCTGCATTCCGACAATTTGGTCGGTAGTTCCGAACAGTTCAGCAAACGCTCGTTGCTCAGTCACCAAACCATCAGCAAGACTTTGTTCAGAACCGTTCTCTATCGCTGCCTTTGCAGCAATCATTGCTGCACGCGGGCCGCTCGCCAACTTGGTCGCTAACTCGAGAGCCCTGCTGTACACATCCTGCGGTGCTACAACTTCGTTTACCATTCCCATCGCCAACGCTTCATCTGCGGCGACAAATCGACCAGTCAAAATAATATCTTTGGCACGAGACACTCCAATCAGACGAGCCAATCGTTGAGTGCCACCCGCGCCGGGAATGATGCCCAAAAGAATTTCTGGTTGTCCCAATGTGGCATCGCTTGCAGCAATACGTAAGTCACAGGCCATTGCAAGTTCAAATCCGCCACCTAATGCATAGCCAGTGATCGCAGCAATCGTTGGCACGCCGATGGCTGCAACTGCGTTGAACGCTGCTTGGAGTCCAGGTGCTTGCGAATGCGCCGTTGCGTTATCCCAGTGCACCATTTCTTTGACATCAGCACCAGCCGCGAAAGTCTTTTCGCCGCCATAGAAAACTACTGCGCGCACTTCGGGGTTCTTTGACAACTCAGTGGCAACTTGAGCGATTTCATCTTGCATTGCTCGAGAGAGCACATTCATTTTCGGACGATCTAAATGAACAACTGCTACTCGTCCAACGGACTCAACGCGAATAAATTCAGGCACACCTCAAGATTAGTCAGACCGCGACTTGATCGTCACGCACCTTGGCAAGTCTGCACGTCAACGTCGCCCCACAATGGGCCTAGAACAATGCGTTACTCAGAGCAACTCGCGCTTTGACCACTTGCGGATCGTGAGGTCCAGCGATGTCAAAGAGTTGGAGTAGCCGCTCGCGAACAACTGGTCGAGCATCGGGCTGTTCGCGAATCACAGCAGTTAGTCGAGCAAACGCGGCTTCAAACTCATTACAGATGAACTCGACATCTGCAATCTGCATTTGAGTAGGTGCATCTGCTTCAGTCCGGCTGAGCACATCATCAAAGTCGAGCCCCTCGGTTCGTGCCAGCAGTTCCACATTCAGCAATCCAATTTTCGCAATTGGATCGCTGGGAGTTGCCTTGAGCACTTCGTTATACGCGGCTCGCGCTGCATCCCAATCGCCAGCCTCAAGGGCTGCTTCGGCGGCATCAAACCGAGGATCGCTAATTACTTCCGGCTCGTCGGCTTGATCTGCAGTTGCACCCGTTGCCACGCCAGTGACACCGGCGCTCACAGCCGCAGCTAGAACTTGATCAATGACTCCACGGACTTGCTGCTCTGGAAGCGCCTCTTGAAATAGTCCTAAAGGTTGTCCTGCAACGAATGCCAGCACCATTGGAATTGATTGAACTTGGAATGCTGCCGCGAGTTGTTGTTCTTTGTCGATATCAATTTTTGCCAAAACAAATTTGCCGGCATATTCCTGCGCAAGGTTTTCCAAGATTGGTGACAGTGCTTTGCAGGGAGCGCACCACTCTGCCCATAGATCAACAATGACTGGCACAGTCATGGACTGTTGTAGAACTTCCGCTTCGAAGGACTCTGTCGTCACATCTAAAACAAACGGGTTACGTGGATTAGTCGCAGCCGGCGCGGTAGCCGCTTCACGAACTTTAGCTAATGCAGCAAGGTCGATTGCCCCCTGCAGATTCATGGATCGTTGAGTCACATCTCTATTGTCTCGCGAAGCGTACAATTGCGAACTATGGACTGGAGTTCGAGAGCATGCGCCCGCAACGGCCACCTCACCTATGCCCCATCGCACGACGAATATGCTTCAAAACTCTCAGCGGCCACCCATGCTGGTACGGCTTGGAAGTGCCTTCGTTGTGGCGCATTTATTCCTGGCGAGCCACATGGACGAGGAGCAATTGAGGATGCACCTGCAGTTCTTCACTCGCGCCAAATTCGAGATCGAGTCATCATTCGAACGCTGGCCGTCGAACGAGGCGTGCGTGGACTGATTGTCCTTCTCATTGGCATTGCGCTTATGCATTTGAAGAATTCACAAGAATCTCTTGAAGTCCAGCTTCAAAAATCATTGCCATTGCTCAAGCCTTTCGCCGATCAAATCGGTTGGGACATTAATAATTCCCGAGTGATTCACATCCTTGATCTTTTCGTGAATGCAGCACCACATACTTTGTGGATCATCGCCATCGCACTGTCGGGCTACGGAGCCCTTCAACTCACCGAGTGCGTCGGATTGTGGAAGCAAAAAAGATGGGCAGAGTATTTAACAGTCGTTGCAACGAGTGCATTTATTCCGATTGAAGTGTATGAATTGCTGCACACCGTGACATTCCTCAAAGCAGGTGCTCTGGTTATCAACATTGCTGCCGTGATTTGGCTGTTGTGGTCAAAGCACCTGTTCGGTATTAACGGTGGAGCGCAAGCGGCCGTCGATGAAGAACTGATCGGACGAGCTGCACTGGAATATGCGATTGCACTTCACAGTGCAACGCCAACTCCCTAAGCGTGCAAAATTAGCGCGTCACCTTGACCGCCACCGCCGCAGAGTGCTGCAGCACCACTGCCGCCACCGCGGCGCTTCAGTTCAAGCGCAAGATGCAGCACGATTCGGGCACCCGACATGCCAATGGGATGACCTACAGCGATAGCGCCACCATGTACATTCACCTTGTCCGAGCTCACGCCAAGTTGCTCGATGCTGGCAAGTGATACGGAAGCAAATGCTTCATTAATTTCCAGAACAGAGAGATCCGTCGGTGCAATTCCTTCTTTGTCACAAGCTCGCGCAATGGCACGGGCTGGTTGTGTTAACAAAGATGCATCAGGACCTGCAACCATGCCATGAGCACCAATGTGCGCGAGGAAGTCAATTCCTAGTTCCTTGGCCTTGGCTTCGCTCATGACAACTACAGCTGCTGCACCATCAGAAATTTGTGACGACGAACCAGCCGTTATCAAGCCATCCTTGGCAAACGCCGGACGAAGATTGCCAAGAGTCTCGGATGTCGTATCAGAGCGGATACCTTCATCAGTAGCGAATGCCACTGGCTCACCTTTTCGCTGCGGAATCATTACGGGAACAATTTCTTGCGCAAAAACTCCGCTTGCCATAGCTGCCGCTGCACGTTGATGTGAAACGGCACTAAATTCATCTTGCTGAGCTCGAGTCATCGCTGTTTGAGCAGTGTATTTTTCTGTTGCTTCGCCCATTCCCAGGTTATCGATTGCACATAAGAGACCGTCGAAGGCTAGCGAGTCTTTCATTGTCCAGTCGCCGTACTTAATTCCTTCTCGACTGCCAATGAGCAAGTGAGGAGCATTCGACATGCTTTCCATTCCACCTGCGATCACGACATCGGCTTCACCTGCACGAATCATCTGAGCCGCAAGTGCAATGGCATTAATGCCCGACAGACAAAGCTTGTTAATCGTGATGGCCGGTACGTCCATCGAAAGTCCACCCTTGAGCGCTGCTTGACGTGCCGAATTTTGACCAGCACCTGCCTGAAGTACGTGTCCCATGATGACGTAGTCAACATCGCTTGCTGAGATCCCGGAGTTTTCAATTGCACCGCGGATCGCGATACCACCAAGATCCGTCGCCGATAGGTCCTTGAGAGAACCCATGAATCGACCAATTCCCGTACGTGCGCCACCAGCTATGACAGTCATCTTTGACCCTTCATGTCGAACATAGAATGGTTATGAGAAGCCACAACCACGTCGCTTCTCATTATCCCTCGTTCGTTCGTTACGGAGAAACCATGGTTCCATTACGCGAGATTTTGGGCTCAAACTTCATGGGTTTAGACCATGTCGGACTTGCCGTGAACGATCTCGACGACAGTCTGAACGATTGGAAGACTCTCGGATTATCGAGTGTGCATCAAGAGCGAAACATCGAACAAGGCATTGACGAGGCTATGGTCGCTTTGCCAAACGACATCTTTATTCAGTTGATCGCTCCACTTGGACCCGATACAACGATCGCTAAATTTCTCGATAAAAACGGTGAAGGTCTCCAGCAAATTGCCTTTACAGTTTCCAGCATCGATCAGGCTATGCACGATTTAACTCAAGCAAACATTCGCCTCATTTACCCTGAGGCGCGAATCGGTACTCACCAAAGCCGCATTAACTTCATTCACCCCAAAGATGCCGGTGGCGTTCTCGTTGAGCTAGTCGAGCACGCTCACTAACTAGACCATCCGTCCAGCAAGATCGTCCCACTTCTGGATTGGTCCATCCCACGTCCACGACAACTGTTCAAGGTCGGGCCTGACGCGCTTCACAACTTCATTCCACGCAATTCGTACAAACTTTTCACCAACCCATAAATGTTTACATTCTGGAATGTCAATCACTTCACACTGCGGAACAACAGCAAATCGAGCAGCTGCTTCATCAGGCTTCAAATAGTCATCAAGCTCGGGAACAAGGGCAACTAACGGTCGACCTGTCCGTGCCCAATTTTCTAGGTCAGATTCAGCGCTCCACATCAAAGGTGGGCTGAGTAGTACTGCGCCCTCAACAGGATCAACATTTCCATGCATCAAAACAACATCTGTTCCAAAAGACCAACCGACAAGCCAAATGTGCGGCAATCCACGTTCACTAGCAAACTTCAACGCGGCTGCGAGATCGAGCCCCTCAGCAACACCCTTGTCGTATGTGCCTTCGCTAGTGCCAGCAGCACTCGTGGTGCCTCGAGTATTGAACCGAAGTACCGCAACATTTGCCAACGCAGGTAATCGCCACGCAGCTTTGCGATACAAATGACTGTCCATCATTCCGCCACCAGTTGGATTGGGATGCAGTAATACCAATGTCGCCGATGGTTCACCTGATTCGGGAAGCGCTAGTTCACCAACCAATGTCAAACCATCAGCCGTTGTTAACGTAATCGCATCTCGGCGAGCTGGGAGAACAGAATTTGGTGCGAGTTCAGTCATTATCGGCCACCTGCTCGTCGATTGTGTCGATTACCCCAACATGCCTTGTGCCAGTGCCGGCGTCCGTCCACGTCTGCGTCACGCCACGCCACAATGTGTGGAACTCCAATAGCGATTTCATGATCGCATCCCGGACATCGATATGGCTTGGTCGCACTTGATCCTGTGAGTTGCTGAACGATCCATTCGCCATCACTGTGACTTTCGGAACGGCGAAACCCGCCGAGCTTAATCTCGCCAGGCTCAGGTATTTCTTCTCTGCGATTACGCCGACCCATGAGTTAACTTTATCCAGCAAAATGCAGCAGAGTTTCGAATGGTCCTTCAGGCAGACCGCAACCGAGCTTCATTCCCATATCGATGTCTGCTTTAGATGCATAACCGCTGGCATGCATTTCCTGTGCACTATCTAAGTAGTCTCGCATCAAAGTTGTGTATACCTGCGTCTTGATTGAGTCATTGTCACTTGTTGGGGCGTCATGCTTGTCGGCATAGCTGTAAAAGCCTGATCCAGATTTTCTACCCTTATTTCCAGACGAAATGAGATTGGCCAAACTCTTTGCCGGCGCATCCAAAGGATTCTGAGTATCAGCATAAATCGTATTCAAGACTTCAACTGAGGTATCCAGGCCAATGAGATCAAGTAGCTCCAGTGGACCCATCGGGAACTTCGCAATCTCTCGCATCGCACTATCAATGTCTTCACGGGTGGCAACGCCATCGTCAAGAAGTCGGACCGCATGGTTCAAATAAGTCAACAGCAACTTGTTAACAATGAATCCTGGCTTGTCTGACACGGCTGCCGGAGACTTTCCTAATGAACGTGCCAACTCTGTGACTGCGTGAACAATGTCCTGGTGTGATGCATCAGTAGAGATTACTTCGACAAATTTTTGTACTGGTGCAGGATTAAAGAAATGCATGCC
>CAITJH010000060.1 GCA_903892635.1 uncultured Actinomycetes bacterium
CTCAATCACCTCGAGTCCACGAATCGCATCGCATGGATGGCGATGTTTGATGGCCGGTTGGTTTCACTCGAGAACGGTGTGCTGACTCTTGATTTCTCGGATGCCTTGAAGTTGGCCGGTCATCACGACATGAAGTCCGCCTCGGCGAGTCTCGAACGGCACCTTGCTGCGCTTCAGCATTCCATTCAAGAAACCACGGGACTTTCTTGCACTATCTCGATTCTTGAATCGAACTAACATGACGACCTTGGTGACCGCATGGGTTTCGACTCAGCGTGAACCACATTTCACTGTTCGCACAAGCGATGAGTATGTACTGCTTGCGCGACACGTTTTCTCACTCGGCTACCCGATCATCGCTTTTGTTGACTCGTCGATTCAACAACAACTTGAAGCGTTGGCTGATGAACTCAGTGCGAGCGTGACCTTCGTTCCAACCGAGCAGCACCTCACATCGGCAGACCGCATGTCGAAACTTCAAGGGCTCTTGAACACAGGAAAGATTCCAGGCGTCCTCAAGAATCCGCACCGAGATTCCGCCGATTATTTTGGGATCCAACTATCCAAAGCAGATTGGATTCATCACGCCTCGAATCTCACCGATGATTCGGATCTGTGGTGGATCGATCTTGGAATTTCTCACATATCGCCTATCGTCCGGGATCAGGCTGTGGCAATTCCGGATGCAGCAAGTTGCGTAATCGCTTGCGACTACCGGCTGATTGATCACATCAACCAACTACCAACCGACGATCGCATCTCTTACGAAAGAAACTGGCCTGTAGCTGCTGGCGGAATGTTTGCAGTGCGTTCGGCATTTGCTGAAGAGTTTCGTGACTTGTGGTGGCAGATCGTTGATGACTTCATCGCGCACGAAATCGCGCCCACCGACGAGTTAGTTCTCAGTCAAATTGCTCTTCACGATGTTCGAGCCGCAACCGTGGACGGTATTCATCAATGCCTTTTCGAGTCGTTCACTCAAAGTGATGCGCAGAACACTTCTGGACAACCTGACGGGCAAGTTTCAGTATCCACAGCGCTTCCCGCGTTGGTTCACACCTCGTTGGCCACAGTCACGGACCTTGCCTCAGTCACCGCGTGGTTACCGGGATGGTCAACATTCAATCCATCTATCGCAACAGACAACAACGGAACGATTCTGTGTTTGATTCGATCATCGAACTACGACATTGATGGCTACACCTACACGAACATCGATGGCAGCGACACAATCAAAACTCGAACGCAGTGCCTCACACTTGATAGCGATCTCAATGTGATTGATTCGTTTTGGATTAATGAGCCTGACATCGTGCTCAACGAACCAAAGTTTCCAGTGCATGGCATCGAAGATATGCGTCTTGCATTCGACGGCACGCAGTGGATCGTAACGGGAACGATTCGCCAACATGATTCGCATGGACACTGTCGACAGATCATTGCCAAGTTAAATATTCAGAGTCAGTCGCTCGAAGACGTCAGCATCATGGCTAGCCCTGTGACTCCGTGGGCAACGAACATCGCACGGGTTCACGAAAAGAATTGGATGGCTATGCCGTCGGAATCGGTTCGACAAGAATTTGTGTGGTCGACCGACCCGTTAGTGGTCGTTGAGTGGGATTGGCTGACAGGTAACGTTGCGCCAAAGCTGGGTAAGCCACAGGTCATGAATGTGCATGGCTTACGCGGCAGCACGCCGTTTGTGAACACACCTATTGGGCGACTGGGAATCGTTCATGAAGTGTCGCGAACGCATACTTGGCCAACGAAATTAGGCGGGCCAGCTCGCCGATATTCTCACCGCTTTGTGGTCATCGACGATTCAAACGGGCTGGCGATGAGCGAACCTTTTAGCCTCGTCGGCGAATGCTTGGAATATGCAGCGGGGCTTGCCATTGTTGGGCCTGAGGTTCTGGTGTCATTCGGACAAAACGACAAAACCGCACATTTATTGAGAATTGACCTACAGGAAATTCAAAAACTTCTCCATTTTTGGGGATTACCCGATACTGTCTAATTAATCTTTAATCGAGGTGGTTGCTATGTCACAAATGGGTCCTGACGGCGTTCGTCGCTCACTCATTACCACTGGAGTGATCTCACTCGTAGCCGGAGCACTTGGCGGCGGCGTAACCGGATACGTCTTTGGCGGGAACGGCGAAGTTGGAGCAACCGGCGCACCTGGTGAACAAGGTCCTGCCGGCTCTAACGGAATCAACGGAACGAATGGAGCCACCGGCCCAGCTGGTGTTGATGGTTCAACTGGAGCCAACGGAAAGAACGGCGCAACCGGACCTGCTGGAGCAACCGGATCTTCGGGAGCAACAGGTATGCCAGGAACTGCCACAAATACCGGTGCTCAAGGACCACAGGGTCCAACAGGCCCAGCAGGTCCAGATGGTAACGATGGCCCAACAGGTCCTGCAGGCTACAACGGTCCAACCGGACCGACAGGTCCAGATGGTAACGATGGCCCAACAGGTCCTGCAGGCTACAACGGTCGCTAATTAGTCTCGACTCGATGTGACTGAAAACGTCATTAACACCGTGGAACCAACTTCATCTAAACCCACAGTTGGGCTAGCCATGATTGTGCGCAACGAATCCGCTGTGATCTCTCGAGCGCTTAACAGCGTTAAAGACTTCGTTGATGTGTGGACCATTGTTGATACCGGATCTACGGATAACACTGTTGAGATCATTCGTAATGAACTCCAAGGAATACCCGGCGCTCTTTATGAACGCACGTGGGTCAACTTTGGACATAACCGCAACGAGCTTCTAGATCTTGCAGCAGGCACGTCTGATTACTTGATCTTGCTCGATGCTGACATCGAAGTAAGAATCCCTGAAGATTTTGACTGGGCTACGCTCACTCAGGATTCATACGATGTTCGAGTCACGGGCGGGTTGGAATACTTCTTTCCTTATGTCGTGAGAAACGATTTTGGTTGGCGATATGTTGGCGCAACTCATGAATACCTCAGCGCTCCCCCACATTCTGAAGTGAAGACGGCGCGCCTGGACAATGTTGAATTTCGCCATCATGGCGATGGCGGATCAAAGGCAGAGAAATTCACTCGCGACTTGGCGCTTCTTGAAACTGAACTTGCGGCGCATCCGGATGACCCGCGCACTTTGTTCTACCTTGCTCAAACGCGCCAAAATCTTGGCGACTTCTCCGGCGCAATTTCTGCGTATCGCAGTCGAATCGAAATGGGTGGCTGGGAAGAAGAAGTCTTTTGGTCGATGTATCAAATCGCTGAGATTTATCGATCTCTTGGGGATTGGAGCACAGCACTGAGTGGGTACTTGCTTGCGTGGGATTATCGCCCAGTTCGGGTTGAGCCTTTGGTTCGGGCATCGATGGGCTTGCGCGAACTTGGAGCACACCAGACCGCATTTGCCCTACTTGATCGCGCGAAGGCAACCATGGATCCAACGCATGAACGCTTGTTTGTTGAGAGCTGGATGTATGAGTGGGCGTTTGATTTCGAATGGGCCATTAATGCATGGTGGGTTGGCTACAAAGAAGAAGCTCGAACAATCTGGAACAAACTGCTCGAGCGTGATGATCTTCCTGAGAACTATCAATCAAGTATCGAAAGTAATCTCAACCTTGAGTAACTGAGTCCGCGAGTTTTCAGTATCTCGAAGTTCCAACACATCTCCGAGAAGAATCCTCACAAAGAATTGAATGTTTACGCTGATGCGTGAAAAACCGATTCTTGGTGAAATTCGAGATAAGTCGATTGATCCGCGTTAAATTTCCCAACGTTTAGTTTGTGGGGAATGTGCCAGTGGCTAAGTACTTCCACTTCAAGCCTTGGAGACACCAGCATTTCACCACTGGAATCGAAGGATACGAATCCTCGATCAAATAAGTGATCGACATGTGGAGCTAGTAATAAACCGTTAAAGCCGTCGATTCTTTCATCGTTATTCGAAACGCTCCATGGCTTTATGTGACTGGCTCTCAACATATTTAGTTGAGTCACGCCTGTTACACGGCAATGACTCTCTACAATCCTTACATTTGACTTAAACAGTCCTTGCCCTTTTCGGGACTTAACGAGCTGAATCTTTTCGGTTTCAGTAATGTCCAATCGCATAGATAATTCGCGCTCAATAACATTTTCGGACGACTCGTCGATGGCCTCAGCCTCAATCGAGTCGACAATTTGCAAAAACTCAGGGCCAATAAGCCCAATTAAGACTGATGCCATCGCACTCGGCACTGATGCTAAGTACACAGATTGAATGCCATTTCCATTTTGCTGAAGTGGACTGTACTTACTTGGCAGGTGCGGCGCAATGAGGTCAATGAAGTTCTTCGGACGTATGCGATTGTGCAATTCTGTAAATTCAACTTCAACGAGCCAACCGTCGTTATGCCAATTTGTTCCCGCCCGGCCAAAATTTGGCTTTGGGGAAGGTTGAACTCCTGAAACAGCTACTCCCACTGCAGCAATTAACGTATCCTTGAAAGAAAAGATCACGTCTCCTGGCTGAACTAAAGTCATATTGTCATAAAACTGATTTCTTGCACCATTTGCGTTTCTAATAGGCGACCACAAAAACCCCTTAATTTCGTGCTCATAAGTTTGATTCTGATTTACCCACCAATACGCCATGAAGCAAGCTTGTCAGATCGCGACAGTATTGTTGCGAATGTCGGCAAGTTCATTGCAAATTTGAAAGGTGAGGACTTTGGAAAAATGGATGACCACCGCAGTGTGTCCTGAATGCGGCAAGGTCGGAACTATTCGAAAGATTCTCTGGGGCATGCCAACGGTGGAAGCCTTTGAATCAGGCGACTTCATCATCGGAGGTTGCATGGTTCAAGGCGATGGCCTTGATCCCAAACATGGCTGCACCGAATGCGAATGGGAAGGCACGTTTGTGCGAGGCAAAGTTGTGAGCGAGTAAGGCTCTCTACCGAGAACTGGCATTGGCATAAGGCGAATTCCTCAAGAATTACTTGACCACATAGTGCCATACGTTTTACCATACGTTTATGAAGAAGACGACTGTTTACCTGACTGACGAGCTAGCGGATGCAATCAAAAGCCAGGCCAAGGTCGAGAACTGTTCCGAGGCCGAAATTATTCGAGGTGCCTTGGAGGCCAAATTGAACACAACTATTAAACGACCCCTACCCAAATTTGGATTGCTCGGCGGAGGTCAAGTTTTACTTGACGACCTCGATTCACTTCTTGTTGGGTTTGGTGAAGAAAATTGATCGTTGACACGAGTGCACTCATTGCTGCCTACAACCCTGACGAAAAAGTTCATGCTGAAGTGATCTCGCTCATCGCTAATCACGATGGACTTCTCGTAGTTAGTCCGCTCGTATTAGCTGAACTTGACTACATGATTCAATCGAGGTTTGGCCCTGAACCAGATATACAAGCAATGTTAGACATTGCAAGCGGAGCATTTACGATCGCTACACTTGACGCTGCCGATATCAAGAAGGCGGTCCGAATTTCCGAACGCTATCTCGATACTCCGATCGGACTTACCGACGCTTCTCTCGTGGTGCTCGCTGACCACTACGAAGATGACACAATTTTGACGACTGACTTTAAGCATTTTTCAACAGTTCGAAATTCCAAGAATCAGCCGTTCAAGTTGCCGCTCTGTGTGAGCTAAGTGTCAAACACAATTGGCGGGGACCGAAAGGGTCACCCGCCAATTGTGTTTAGGTCGAGAACTAGCGAGGGCCAGGTCCGTAGACGTTGTCCTCTGGTTTGCTTTCGGTGACGTAAGCAACCAGCAAAACGATCCAACCAATGATCGGAAGCAATACCCACAGTAAGTACCAAGCGGACTTACCAA
>CAITJH010000061.1 GCA_903892635.1 uncultured Actinomycetes bacterium
CCCGCGCTGTGCCTCGGCAGGTTCGGCTGGGCGTATATCCTCAGGTTTATCGTGTGGAGCACCGGGCTGTAGTCTATGTTCGAGAGCTCCGCGTAGTAGGTGTATGTGGGAGGGTCAACGAACGCCACAGGAGAGCCTAACGTCAGCGTGAAGTCCTGGCCGGTTTGCAACTTCTTAGCAAACTTCTCGGTCGTATCTTTATCGAGATTCTGCTCAGCTTGCTCAATGAGCGTGAGCACATCGCCCATGTCCAAAATTCGCGAGGCCATGCGATCTGGATGGAAGATTTCAAAGTCAGTCAGTTTCTCGCCGGTCGACGCAAACATGATCGGCTTACCGGTTACCGTGCGAACAGAAAGTGCAGTACCACCGCGAGCATCACCATCGAGCTTTGTCAGTACAACTGCGTCAATGCCGATTTCATCGGCGAAAGTTTGAGCTGTGTTGACCGCGTCTTGACCAGTCATAGCGTCGATGACGAGCAATGTTTCGTCTGGCTGAGCTTCGCTCTTGACCTTCTTAAGTTGCTTCATCAGGTCGGCATCGATAGCCAATCGACCGGCAGTATCGACGATAACTATGTCGTGAAGTTTGTCTTTGGCGAACTTGATGCCATCACGAGTGACTTTGAGGGGATCTCCAACGCCGTTACCTGGTTCCGGCGCAAACACAACGGCATTGGCCTGTTGACCAACAATCTTGAGTTGATCAACGGCATTGGGGCGCTGTAAGTCTGCGGCGATGAGAAGTGGCTGGTGACCTTGCGATCGCAAATGCGCTGCGAGTTTTCCTGCCAACGTTGTCTTACCCGCACCTTGGAGGCCAGCTAGCAAAATTACGGTTGGGGCAGTCTTCGCCAGACGGATACGACGAGTTTCGCCACCCAGGATGGCAACGAGCTCTTCATTGACGATCTTGACGATTTGCTGAGCTGGATTCAGGGCCGCTGAAACCTCGGCGCCTAGCGACCTTTCCTTGATCCGAGCACAGAACTCACGAACGACCGGAAGCGCCACGTCAGCATCGAGAAGCGCAATCCGGATTTCCCGTACAGTCTCGTCGATATCCTGTTCAGTGAGGCGTCCCTTACCGCGCAGCTGCTTGAAAGTAGCCGACAAGCGGTCTGACAGGGATGCGAACATGGCTTTGATTCTACTTGGGAAACTTGACTGCCCTTAAAGGCATCAGTGCCCGATAAAGCCCCGTTCCAGAGTGCGAGGGACCTTAATGCCTGATACCGTCGGAGTAGAACTGATAAGCCATTTGCAGGTTTTCAGCAGGAGGATTACATGTCTGACACCAACGACTCAGCCGGCGAAGTTTTGCGTTCAATTTGGCAGCAAAACCCCGATCAACTTGTTGAACTCGACGAAGAGTGCAATCCAAACAAAATTTGTCGCAACATGAAGGAAGTATCCTTCGAAGGCTTCGGCGAAGAGGGTGGCGACGTAGCCTCCGCTTGGAAGGCCAAGCTGGCTCGTGAAGGCAAACTTGCTACCGGCAACACCATCGCCGACCTAGTTCTAGGCAACCAGAACTAGCACGCAGAACCACACGAACAGACATGTCACGCACTGAACTCTTCAACGACCTCACCGTCGAAAAACTCACAGATGACCTTCGCGATCTTGGCTACATCGCCGATCGCGGTCTGGCCACCTCAATCTTTATCTCGCTCAAGTTAGGTAAGCCACTACTTCTCGAAGGTGAAGTTGGCGTTGGTAAGACCGAACTAGCCAAAACTCTTGCAACACTTTTCAACCGCGAACTCATTCGCCTGCAGTGCTACGAAGGTATTGATACCAACCATGCACTGTACGAATGGGATTACGCCCGCCAAATGCTGCACATCCGTTCACTCTCCCAGGCTGAACTTGGTCAAGGAACTGACGAGCAATTGTTTAGCGACAAGTTCTTGCTCGAGCGCCCATTGCTCAAGGCAGTCCGCGCTGGCGACCAGAGCGTACTTCTCATTGACGAAGTCGACCGTGCGGATGATGAATTCGAGGCATTCTTGCTCGAATTGCTCTCCGACTTCCAAGTCACCATTCCTGAAATTGGAACCGTGGCTGCCAAGACACGGCCAATCGTGATCCTGACTTCCAACCGCACTCGAGAACTCCACGACGCGTTGAAGCGCCGTTGCTTGTACACGTGGATCGGTTTCCCACCAGCTGATCGCGAAATCGACATTGTGCGCTCCCGCGTTCCAGGCATCAGCGAACGCCTTAGCGAACAAGTTGTTGAAGCAGTTAACACTCTTCGTGGAATGGACCTTGAAAAAGTACCTGGCGTTGCCGAAACGATCGACTGGGTTGAATCCTTGGATGCCATTGGCGCCACGGACCTCAACGCCGCTACTGCTTCAGAAACCCTCGGCGCTGTCATCAAGGACCGCGACGACCTTGAGTACACCTCAAAGAATCTGAATGTCATCGTCCCAAGCTCCTGAGGTTGATGGCCTTGACGAACTCTTCGTTGAATTCGGACAAGACCTTCGCTCGCATGGGCTCATCGTTGGCTCAGATGACGTCATTACTTTTTGTCGCTCACTAACCACTCTTGATCCAACCGACATCATGGATGTCTACTGGGCTGGCCGCACAACATTGGTCCGTAAACGCGATCACATTCCGCTGTACAACGAACGCTTCCAAGCCTTCTTTTTTAACTTGTCCGAGACTGAGACAGATGTTCGCAAGATCAAACTCAAGTCTTCGGCAGTTGCCGGCACCACGCTGGAAGTTCCTAACGTGGACAACAGCCTGCCTGGCGAAACCAGTGAAGATGAAACCAAGATGGGTTACATGGCCTCTGCCTCAGAAATCTGGCGAAGCAAGGCATTTTCCGAATGTAGCGATGAAGAACTCAATCGATTCCGCAAGCTGATTTCGCTGATGCGCTTATCCCCTCCAAAGCGCCGAACCTTTCGCACCCAGGTCACTAAGAACGGCCCAATGCTCGACATGCGCCGTATGGCACGCGACACCATGCGCACACTTGGCGAGCCAAAAGAACTGGTCTTCATGGCGCGTAAAGAGAAGCTTCGTTCAGTCGTGTTCATTCTCGATGTCTCTGGTTCGATGGCCGACTACTCGCGCAACCTGCTGCAACTTGCCTATTCCGCACGGCGAGCAAATCAAAAAGTTGAAGTATTTTGCTTCGGCACACGTCTAACACGCATCACGCGCTCACTCGATAAGCGCACACCGGATGATGCGATGCGCCTTGCCGGCGAAAGCGTGCTGGACTGGGATGGTGGAACTCGTATTGGTGATGCTCTCACTCAATTCGTGAAGGAATCTCGCCGTGCCCGGCTTGGCCGTGGTGCCATCGTTGTGATCTGCTCCGACGGCTTGGATCAAGGCGATCCTGCTGTCCTAGAAAAGTCCATGGAAACACTCTCTCGACTTGCGCACCGCGTCGTCTGGGTGAATCCTCATAAAGGCGACAATCTCGATTTCAAGCCAAGCACAATTGGCATGATCGTCGCCGAACCTTTCATCGACGCAATCTATTCAGGACACAACTACAAGAGCCTGGAAACGTTTGCTTCAGAACTCACGAGAATGAGGTAAGTAACGATGCAGTACAGCGTGTCTTTGGTCGCCGAAGGTGATCGCGAAATGACTCTCGATGAAATTGTGGAACTTGCAGATGCCGTAGCTGGCATGAACGGCATCGCATCAGGCATGGGAACAATGTCTTATGGCGCCCAGATCATGGTTGACGCCGAGAACTCAGCAGATGCCGTTGAAGAAGGTCGCAAGATGTTCGAAGCTGCCGTTCAAAAGACTTCCCTGCCGTTCTGGCCGGTTACAACAGCCCATGCCATGAGCGAAGATGACGACTACGAAGACTTGGATCTGATCATCGAATGATCCGTCTTGGCAGCCTCGCTGGCTATCCCTTTGAAGGTCCTCGCGCACTTGCAGGATGGACCGCACCTGCTGCGCCTGCCGTTTATGTGATTCTCGCTCGCAACGACATTGAAGGTAAGCCACAGCAGTACAGCGTGATTTATGTTGGCCACGGCGACGATCTAAGCCAAGAAGGCTTTCCGTTCCGCCACCCGCGCTCAGCAGCTTGGATTGCCCGCGCAGGAACTAAATTCAACTTGCACATCGCCTGGTATGAAATTCCCGGTGGACGAGCTTCACACCGCGAACAAATGTGTCGCGAACTGATGGCGATTTATGACCCAAGTTGTAACACTGAGAAATTTGATAAGGCCTGGAAAGACGAATGGATCGGTGACTACCAAACGCCAGTCACCGACCCATTGACCACTGATCGTGATCCAAATTCGTCCAACTAATTAGTTGATTTTTACTCCAACACCATCGAACAAGCGTGAGCGACGTGTGCCCATTGCTGGCTTCGCTGGAACTGGCTCGTGTGCCTCTTCAGGAACATAAGTCGCGCCAACAACGATGCCTTCAGCCATGTTGTAGAGCAAAGGTAGAGCGCCAGCAACAATGTTGCCGGTTGTGTTGATGTGAATCAGTCCGGATTCGATTGGCTCGGCATCCTTCTTGATTTCCCACACGATGTCGGCTGCTTCTTCAAGAGTGTCCGCAACCTTGGTGAGCTGGCGACCAACGATGTACAAGTACACGGCTAGACCAGCAATCAGAGCGACAATGTCGATGACTGTCCAAGTGATCAAAGTGTTTGAGCTCATGAGCGCACCTTCTCGAGAACGCGGCCTAGGAACAAGTGATGTTCCAGACCTTCGGCTAGAACTGCTTCAACTCCACCGGCAGTGATACCGATCAGTGCAGTATCTGCAGTGTTGGCCTTAGCGGCTTCGAGTGTTGCCTTGATGGCCTTCACTCGCTTATCAATTTTGGCTACGAGCAACACCAAGATTGTGAGAAGTGCTGCAACTGCAACGACAACGACAATGCCCAAGATGTTGGCTAGACGCCACAATGTTTCTACGTTGCTGTCCATGGTCAGCCTCCTAGCTTCTTGCGACCGCGATTGAGCCCAGCGATAATCGCCAAGGCCGATGCGATTGTTTCGTTCAGCTTCGCCAAGCCTGCTGTATTCGTTTCAGCAGCCTGAAGACCTGAGTTGATGCTTTGTGCCTGGCCACCGATTTTGGCGGCGAGTAACAAGATTGGAACAACGAGCGCAACAACGACTAGTACAACGACTAGACCGATGATGTAACCCAGTTGCCAACCGGTATGTCCTGCGAAATCAATCATGTTCGTCTCCTTAGATCGACTCTGCGAAACTACGCACTGGAGCCAAGCTGGCATTGACGGAATCTACGGTGCTACTGACTGTTGCAGTCTTAGCAACGATGACTTGAACGCCACCATCGAGAGCGTCAAGAGTCTTGACAACTGAACGAAGGTGAAGGATCACGCGGATTAAGCCAAGGGCTGCTGCCGCGATGATGAGTGTGAAAAGCACGAGGCTTACTACAGCTACTGTTTGCATGTCCTAGTCCTTATCCCAGCAACTTTGCGACGGAACCGGCGTACCGGACCGCACCGTTAGCTACATCTGCGATGACGGCGTCTGTCGTTTCCAACAACGCTGGTGTGGTGTCGAGTTCACCGATCAATGCAACGCCACCGGCGAGTGCATCGTCTGCTGCTCCACGAATACGCTCTAGCGCTCCAAGCACGCGGTTAAGCAGTGCAACAAGAACTGGAACGATGACTAGTAATAGAACTAGGTTTCCAATTGCCCAAAGACTCATAGTTGTACCCCTTTACCTATCGTCGCGCTACTGGCTTGTACGGAAGGAAGAATCGAGCAAAGACGCGGCTTGCGGCACGCTTTGCGGCATTCAAACCGATCGAAAGACCACTTGCTGACTTTGCGCCACCAACAGAGTCTGGATCGAGACCCTTTGAGATCGCGTCCATTCGGTTACTCATGTTGACCGCTGCTGAGTTCACAAGGACTGCAGTCACATCGTTGACCAAACCGCGGCCGTACTGCGCAGCAGCACCCGAGATTGTCAGATCAAGTGACAGCGAAACCTTGGTGCCATTAGCAATCGGCGACAGTGAGGCAGTCAGAAGCGCTGAAGCAGCACCGCGACCCTTCTTGTCAGCGCCTGATGCATCGAGCACAAGAACCTTCTTGGCATCGTCACGGCTCTTCACCAATGCGGTACCAGCGAATTCGAGCTTGACCGGACCGGCGGAGACGATGACATCGCCTTCGTAATGTTCTTTGGTGATTTCATTCGTGAGGTTTGCACCAGGAATTGATGCAGCTACCTGTGGAATATCGTCAAAGAACTTCCAGACCGCATCAATCGGCTGAGCGATATCAAACGATTGGGAGATCAGCATAAGGCCTCCTTATTAGGAACGAGCTTGGATCTTTTTCGAACACTTTTCGACAGCCTGGCGCACAGAAGTAGTACGTCACACCCTCGAATTCAAATGGACGGTTGGCAGGAACTGCTTCTACCGTCATGCCGCATACGAGGTCGATAACTTCCTCGACAGCAGGCTTGGTAACTACGGCTGCTGGAGTCAACTCTCCAGAAGCACGCAACGCAACGAGCTGCGCAAGAATCGACACTGCGATTTCGCGATGAGAAGTGTGGCCGAGATCGATTCCGATAGGGACTTTTACGCGGCCAAGCTTCTCGTCCGAGATGCCACGATCCTTCATGAAGTCCATGACTACTTCCCCACGCTTGCGGGAGGCGACAAGTCCGACATAGAACGGCTCGGCAGTGAGTGCGATTTCGAGAGCGTCTTCATCGCCGTGACCTTGGGTTGCAATGATCACGATCGTCGAAGAATCAATCTGCGAAGTTGCAAAGTCTTCGGAACTAACAAGTTGAACTCGCCAGTCCATAGCCTGCGTCAATTCCTTAAGTGTTAATGCCATTGGCGAACGGCCAACAATTAACACTTTAGGAGCAGCCTGCATTGGCTCTACATAAATCTGAAGAGCGCCTTCGCTTTGGCATGACATCGGAACAGTAGCGACGCCGGAAGGAACATGCATTCCTTGGAAGTCGGCTTCTTGTCCGAGCCACAACAAGCGAGGAGTTCCCTCTTCGATGATGCGCTTTGCTTCGCGAATAATGACAGGCTCTGCGCAAGCGCCACCGATCCAACCGAAGATTTCTCCGTCGGCGGTGACGATTGCGCGCGAACCATACTGTCCGGATGATGGCGGCTGGCGCCACACGACAGTAGCCATGGCAAACGAAGTACCTTCGTTCATCATTTCTACTGCCAGCTGCATGACGCTGCTGCCTTCAAGCGGACGGTTATTCATTACTCAGAGATCCTCACAGGAGGCATACCGCTGACGTCCTTACCGGTTGTCAATGCTTCGTAGACGCGGTTAGGCATCATCGGCATGTCAATGTTGCGTACGCCGGTGTGGCTTACTGCATTCACGACTGCGTTAACGAAAGCGGCTGGACCTGCAACGGTTGCACATTCGCCAATACCCTTTGCACCGATTGGGTGGTGAGGACATGGTGTGACAACTTCGTGCAATTCAAAGCCTGGAGTTTCCCACGCCGTTGGAAGCAAGTAATCCATGTAGTTCGAACCAATGCAGTTACCTTCTTCATCGAAGGTGATGTACTGCATGCTGGCCATGGCGTAAGCCTCGGTCAGACCACCCATGATCTGTCCTTCGACGATCATTGGGTTGATGCGAACGCCACAGTCATCGACTGCAACAACGTTGAGAACATCCCATACGCCGGTTTCTGCATCTACTTCAACCTTGACGAAGTATGCAGCGAACGGCCATGTGAGGTTCGGTGGGTCGTAGTACGCGTTGTTCTCAAGACCTGGCTCCATGCCATCTGGCATGTTGCTGTAGGCAGCAAGTGCGCAGTCCTGAATCGTTACGCCACGTTCCTTGTTTGAACGTACGTAGAAACGACCCAACTCCCACTCGATATCTTCTTCAGATACTTCGAGCAAGTGTGCTGCGATCTTGCGAGCCTTCGCGCGAATCTTGCGAGAAACCATTGCCACTGCAGCACCGGCAACAGGTGTACTACGCGATGCGTAGGTACCCATACCGAATGGTGCGGTGTCGGTGTCGCCTTCTTCGACTGTGATGTCATCAGCTGGAATACCGAGTTCGTGAGCAACAATCTGTGCCCATGTGGTCTGGTGACCCTGACCCTGGTTCATTGCACCGGTGCGCAAAATTGCCTTACCGGTCATGTGAACGCGAAGTTCAGCTGAGTCAAACATCTTGATACCCAAAATGTCGTACTCGCGGCTGTTACCAGCACCAAGAGGCTCGGTCATTGTTGAGATGCCGATACCAAGAAGCTTGCCGCGCTTGCGGGCTTCTTCTTGCTCTTGCTTGAAGGTCGAGTAGCCGATTGCTTCCATTCCTACGTTGAGGCACTTTTCGTACTGGCCCGAGTCGGTCAAGAAACCGAAGGCGGTGCGGTACGGGAACATGTCGTCCTTGACCAAGTTCATGCGGCGGAACTCTGCTTGGTCCATGCCCAAGTCATCAGCTGCCGCGTGAATCATGCGCTCTTGGAAGAACATCGCTTCGGTCACACGGAATGAACAACGGTAAGCAACGCCACCAGGAGCCTTGTTCGTGTAGTAACCGGTTGAGGTCAAGTGCGCAGCTGGCAAGTCGTAGCACGCGAATGTCGAGTGCATCAGACCGATCTTGAACTTCGATGGCTGAGCATCTGCGTAGAACGCACCATGATCAGAAATCGTGTTCATGCGCATACCGAGGATCTTGCCGTCCTTGCGAAGCGCCATTTCACCCTTGAGGTAAACGTCGCGACCAAAGCCGGTGGAGATCAAGTTGCCGGTCTTATCTTCAATCCACTTCACAGGACGTTCGGTCAAGATTGAAGCCAAGATCGAAATAACGTAACCAGGGTAAATCGGCACCTTGTTTCCAAAGCCACCACCGAGGTCAGGCGAAACGATGCGGATCATGTGTTCAGGAAGTTCCGCAACCATGGCCACAGCGGCGCGCACAATGTGTGGAGCCTGTGAGGTCATGTACACGGTGAGCTTGCCCGTTGCACGGTTGAAGTCTGCGATTGAACCACAGGTTTCCATTGGCGATGGGTGTGAACGTGGGTAGTGAAGTTCCATCTTTGAAATGACATCGGCTTCAGCAAATGCCTTGTCCGTTGCTTCACGATCGCCGATTTCCCAATCGAATACCTTGTTGCCTGGCTGATTTTCCTTGTCATCGCGGATGACAGTCGCATCAGAGGCCATGGCCTGAAGTGGGTTCACGATTACTGGCAAGGCTTCGTATTCAACAACGATTGCCTGGCAAGCATCTTTAGCGATGTATGGATCGTCAGCAATAACTGCAGCGACTTCCTGGCCCTGGAAACGCACCTTGTCAGTTGCAAGTACTGCCTGGGTGTCGTAGGACAAGGTCGGCATCCATGCAAGGTTGCGAGCTGCCATCATCTCGCCGGTGAGAACTAGGCGTACGCCTGGGATCTCGTAGGCCTTACTGACGTCAATTGACTTGATACGTGCGTGCGCCATTGGGCTACGCAAGATCTCCATGTGCAACATGCCTTGCAACACGATGTCATCGACATAGTTGCCCTTGCCTCGGATGAAGCGGTTGTCTTCTACGCGACGGCGTCTTGCGCCCATTCCGCCAATCTTGATTTCATCTAATGCCATTGTGATTCTCCGACCTAGTTAGATTCTGCGCGCATTTTTTCAGCGGCCCAGAGAACGGATTTAACGATGTTCTGGTAACCGGTGCAACGGCATAGGTTTCCAGAAAGTGCCCAACGTACTTCGTCTTCGGTTGGGTTTGGATTCTTTTCAAGAAGTGCCTTCGAAGCCATCATCATGCCTGGGGTGCAGAAACCACAATGCAGACCATGCTCTTCCTTGAAGCCTTCTTGAATTGGGTGAAGTTCGCTTGATGTTGCCAAGCCTTCTACTGTCTCGATGCTGTGACCGTCAGCCTGAACTGCAAGCATTGTGCAGCTCTTGATTGGACGACCTTCGAACAAGATTGTGCAGGCGCCACAGTTTGATGTGTCGCAACCTGAGTGGGTGCCCGTTAGCTTGAGGCCCTGACGCAACATGTGCGCCAAGAGCAAACGTGGCTCGACATCAATTGTGCGTGGCTCACCGTTCACAGTGACTGTGATGCGGCGGGTTGGCACGCCCTCGGCGGGTGCAGGAGCTACTTCATCGTAAAGGCTCGACATAATCAGGCTACTTTCTGTGATGACTCGGCTAGACCGGTCAAAATACGAATGACGAATGTCTTAACGATCTGACGCTTGTAGTCCGAGGTTCCACGATGGTCAGAGCGAGGTTCTGCTGCAGCAGCAACTGCTTCAGCAGCGGTCTTAATGTTTTCTTCGGTGAGCTTTTGGCCAACGAGTGATGCGACGGCATCGGTTGCATCAATCGTGCGACCGCCAACACCAGCAAGTGCTGAACCGGCGCGAGCAACAACGTCGCCCACCATGTCGAGAGAGACTGCAACAGATGCTGTAGCGAAGTCGCCGACTCGACGTTCAAGCTTTAGGTAACTACCAGTTGACTTGCCCTTAGGGGCAGGGATAACGGCTTCGATTGCAATCTCGTTGTAGGCAAGAGCGTTTTGGAATGGACCAATCACGAAGTCCTTGACTTCAATTGTGCGCTTTCCGTTTGGACCTTGGGCAACAATGTGGCCGCCCAATGCGGTCATTGCAGCGGCCCAGTCACCTTGTGGATCTGCGTGACATACCGAGCCCACGAAGGTTCCACGTGTACGCACGATTGGATCGGCTACGAGGTGAGCAGCAGCAGCGAGAACTGGCGATGCAGTTGGCAATTCGTCTGAGTATTCAAGATCTTCGTGGCGGGTCAGCGCACCAATGCGCACTGTGCCATCAGCTTCGACATTGATGTAACGCAAACCATCGATGTTGTTGATGTCTACAAGCATTTCAGGTGCAGCAAAGCGCAGCTTCAGCATTGGGACCAGGCTCTGGCCACCAGCCAAAATCTTTGCGTCGCCACCGCTGGCATCAAGAATCGCAATAGCCTCTTCGACTGTCTTTGGCGATTCATATCCAAAGCGTGATGGGTACATACTCGTTACCTTTCGCTAACTTCTCTTATTTAAGTTTGAGGTTGTCTTACTTGTTGTCTGGAACTGCTACTGGCATTGAGTCAGCATCGGGATCCGGACGAGGCGTCTGATCTGGGGGCCAAGGACCTTGTACAGGTTGGCTAGCTACCTTGAGGAAGTCTGTGAATTGTGGCCATGCCCAAACTGTTGGGCTTTTGCCGGTCTTCGGAGTGTTTTCGATCAATGCATACAAGCGTGGGTTTCCGCGTTCATTGCCTGTGGACTCGACAGCCATGCCAAAGATCCTCTCTTCGTTGTGAGGTATGGACTGAACGTAACACCGCCGTAGATACCTCGCAAGAGAAACAGCAAAAATGTTGCAACTATTTTCAAGATGCGAAGTTCAATGTTCAGTGCTACGCACAGCAGCACATTTGAGTACCCGTGAGCGTGCGAGAACTCAAAGTCCCTTTAGTACCGCGATCATTTCTGCCAATATTGAAATTGCTACTTCGTTTGGCGTGCTGGCTTGAATGTTTAGACCAGCCGGTCCATGGACTCGTGATAAATCTGTTACATCTCGGTAGGCCAACCAATCAGCTCGAGCTTCTTGCATCTTGAGCGAGCCCAGAGCTCCGATGTACCCCGCGCTGCTTTCAAGTGCGAGTTCCAAACTTCGTCCAGATTGCTCGACGTTGTGACCCATGATGACAACGCCATCCATGTCTGACATATCCGCCACATAGCCTGCGACGACATCGTTACGGGTCTCCATTCGAACATTCCATCCCATCGTGGTCGCAATGTTCGATAAAGCTTCCGCTATCGGGCCACTACCGGCGATAACAAGTTTCGTCGTTGGGACAAGAACTGTGATGACTTGATTCTCATGCACCGACACACTTGAGGCACCTTGTCCAAAAAGTTCCGCGACACGTTCGCTGGCACTAGAAATCGTGTCAGATGTGTAAGTGTCGATTGCCGTGACATCGCCTGAATCAATCGTGCACACCACAGCCACTGGCTCTCGATTAAGCAAACAGCTCCACGTGTGTTCTGGGAACTGGTCAACAGGAACCACGAGAAATTCAGTCTGTGCGCCTTCGCTAAATCCTGAAATTGACGATTCAAAAGCGCCAACCGTGAACGAGACAAGCCGTCCTTGAGAAAGCTTTAAGTTAGCAATGTCAGCAAGTGCCGAATCGAAAACTCCTTGGGCTACCGACCCAATTCGGCCTCCGCCTGGCGTGAGGGCTAGAGCCTCGGTGCTTGGGTTCGGTGACACCATCCAGGCAACATCGGCGCGGGTCTTAGATCGAACGAACGCACTCACACTCAAAGCAATGTCAAACATATCGAAAGTATAAGTTCGATCGCAGCGGCCCGCTCTCTCATTGGGAGTAAAGGGCTCTAGGCATTTCTAAAGACGGACATCAATTCACTTCGCATGACGTAAAGCACAGTCACTGAAACAACAATTAGAACGACACTCAGTGCGTAGGCGTTTGCGAGATTGGATTCGAGCGCAACATAGACCTGCATAGGAAGAGTTCGCGTGATACCTGGCATGGATCCAGCAAATGTCAGTGCTGCTCCAAACTCTCCCAGCGCTCGAGCCCAAGCAAGAATTGCTCCAGTGACAATTGATCCACGCACTTGAGGAACTGCCACATTGAGAAAAATTTGATTGGCTTGCGCCCCATCAGTTTCAGCAGCTTCCTCAACTTCTCGAGGCAGTTGGGCAAAACCGGATTCGACGACGAGAACGAGAAATGGCATGCCCACAAAAACACCAGCAGCGACGACCGCCATGAAAGTAAATGGCATCGCCCAACCAGTGGCCTGAAATATCAATGAGCCAATAACGCCATTTCGCCCCAAAAGTGCCAGTAATGCAAGACCAGCAACAGTAGGTGGCAACACAAGCGGCAAAGTGACGAGAGGTCGTATGAATTGGGTTAGAGATCTGGGGCCGCGTGCAAGCATCCAAGCAAGTGGAACACCCAGCGCTACCGCCAAGAGTGTCGCCAGTAGCGACGACATCAATGAGATTCGCAGCGCATTAACACTGTCTTGGGATGACAGTTCAGTCAGCAAGTGTCCCCACGGAACTCGCACAAGTAAAGCCATCACCGGCGCAACAATGAAAATGCTGCCAACAGCCGCGACCACAGCGATTGGGAGACTTACATGCTGTCGTTTCATTGTCCAGGGATGCCAAATCCAGCTTTGCTATACAACTCCAAAGCATGAGGAGACTTTAAGTACGTCAAAAAATCTGAAGTTGCAGGATTGCTGCCTTGCACCTGCCCGATTGAATAATCAGTGACGGCTGCTGTTTTGTCAACGAACTCAACTTCGCTTAATTCGGAATGCGCGACAACATCAGTGTGATACACGATCGCGAAATCTACTTCACCTGCGAGCAATTTAGCGAGCACACTCTTCACATCGGGTTCGAGTGACTTTGGCTGTGTTGTCACCCCTTCGGCAGTGATTGCCTTGTCAGCAGCCGCCCCGCATGGTGCCTCGTGCGCGCATTGGATCCACACGCTAGAGCCATTCAATAATTGCGCGGCGGTTGTTCCGGCAGGAATGCTCGACTGATCCTTGGCCTTGTAAGCAACGACAACGTGATTCATGACAAAGTCAGCCTTGGTAATCATTCGATCTCCAGCCGAATCCATCGACTTTTTCGAGGCGGAGGCGAACACATCTACAGGGGCGCCGGCAACTATTTGTTGCGCCAATGTGCTCGACGATCCAAATGTGAAATTCACTTTTACACCTGGGTGGCTGGCTTCATACTCTTTCCCGAGCATCGTGAATGTTTCAGTCAGGCTCGATGCAGCGAAAACATTAATGTCACCAGTCACAGCAGAATCCGACTTTGTGCCGGCATTCGCTGCATCACGATTTTGCTTTTGATGAAGCTGCCAGCTGACGGTAATTGCAAGTACTAGAGCAACGACTGCAGCAATTTTCTTATTCATTATTCGGTCTCGATTCCAACATTTGTTGATTTGATACTGACGACAGTTCGTGAACCCACTTCAAGCGAAAGCGCACGAGCGGCATCCGCAGTAATCAGACTGACGAAGTGGTGCGGACCTGATTGCACTTCGACTTGTGCAACCAGCCCTTCAATTTGAATCTTGGTGACAATGCCGACAAACCGATTTCGCGCACTGACACTATTTGTACGTTGAGCAGCCAAATTCTTTGCCTGCTCAATTGCGAAATGTGCCAGCACTTCCCCGTCGATAACCTGACGATTTGAATCGTCGGTGGTTGCGGCTAATTTGCCGGTCTCGACCCAGCGCCGGACAGTGTCATCGCTAACTGCGAGAAGTTCGGCTACTTCAGAAATCCGTAAGTTCGGCATATTTGAGAACTATACACCGCAAATACGGTTATGTCGCATCGAAAGAACCGAAAATACGCATCTACCTGAGTAATTTTCAGTCAATTCTGCGTTATTTATCCCCCAGCAAATGGTGGCAATACATCCAGCATGGATTCGTCCAACAACACTGCGTCCAAATCTTTACACGACACTTCATTCACAAGAAAGCTGCATTGCGGAAGCACCTGCGAGATTGCTGGAAACGAATCAGTGAGTTCCTGCAAAATCTCGCGCAAAGTTCCAGTTGAGCACTGCACTTGCGATGTACCAGCCGCAGATCGAGCCGCTGCGAATAAGCGAACTGTCACGGCCATGACTAACCGCCGATGGCAGACATGGGACGAGCCGGTTGAATGAATGACGGATCATTAATTCCGTGACCGGGCAGCTTGCTGATGACCGTCTTTGAAAAACGCGCTTCGATTTCACTGCGCTTCTGTTCCTCAGTCAGTTCAGTACTGCGAAGAACATCGCGAAGATCCATTTCTTTGGTAGCAAACAAACATGAGCGCAATTGCCCATCGGCAGTCAATCGCAAGCGATCACACGCACCACAGAATGGTCGAGTAACGCTAGCGATGATGCCGACTGTTTCTGGTCCGCCATTAATCAAGAATTCTTCGGCCGGCGCAGAGCCTCGTGTCTCGACCGGCGTCAGAGAAAAGACCGGATTGAGAGCAGCGAAAATATCGTCCGCGGTTTTCATTGTGAGTCGATCCCAGATGCCGCCAGCATCAAGTGGCATCTGCTCGATGAAACGCAGCTTGAATCCTTCATCTAACGACCACTTCACAAGGGCAACTGCTTCGTCATCATTAACACCTGGCATAAGCACAGTATTGATCTTGACTGGAGCGAGTTCGGCATCCTTGGCGGCCTTGAGGCCCTTCATGACATCGTCAAAGCGATCACGAAAAGTCATTTTCTTGAATCGCTCTGCATCCAAAGTATCGAGGCTGACGTTCACACGTTCCAGCCCTGCATCTTTCAGAGGTTGAGCAAGTTCGGCCAAGCGAATTCCGTTTGTCGTCAATGAAAGCTTGGGGGGATTTGGAAGTGAGTTAATGCGCGCAACAATGTCAACAATGTCGGGTCGCAACAATGGCTCGCCACCAGTCAGTCGAACTTCTTCGATGCCAAGACTGACGCCGATCTCAAGAACAGTCATTAGCTCTTCGGTTGTGAGAAGTTCATCCGAGGGCATCCATGCAGCAAAGTCATGGGGCATGCAATAAGTGCATCGAAGATTACAGCGATCCGTGAGTGAAACTCGAATATCGCGATGGATGCGCCCATAAGAATCTACGAGTGTCATGCGCAATTCACCCATTCGTCAGTTCCGTCAGTAAATACTTGGTGTTTCCATATTGGGATTTGAAGTTTCACTCCATCGACGAGTTCACTACATGCAGCAAATGCCGACTGGCGGTGCTTAGCCGAAACACACACAACAAGTGCCGCTTCGCCAATCGCAATCGGTCCATGTCGATGAGCAACTGCAACAGCTTCTACGTCGTGGCGCGTCACGATCTCTGCACAGACTTTTTCAAGTATTCCTTGAGCGGAAGGATGTGCCTCATATTCGAGACTTGCGACTGCGCGTCCGTGGTCGTTATCCCGAACGTCACCACTAAACGACACGAAGGCTCCAGCTGCAGGAGTCGCCACACAAGTCGAAAGTTGCGCAACAGAAATTGCTTCGGTAGTAACCGAGACGTGCGCAACTTTGCTCATTAGTTCATTATGAACGGGTTTCCAGCACTTCACCACTCACCGAGTACCACATGGTGTGCCAATCTCAGAAAACTCGGGAACAATGGAGCCATGGTCACATCGGTGTTCGAAGCAGGTTGGGACGAAGCACGCGAAATCGTGCATTCCCTCGCCCCAATGTTGGACGCTGAATCTATTTCGGTCAGCGAATCTGCCTATCGGGTTCTTGCGCACGACATTCTTGCGCTTGGTGACATGCCTCCATTTGCAGCATCACGAATTGATGGCTGGGCGGTCTGTGGTCAAGGGCCTTGGACCGCAGTCGGTGACATCACCGCTGGCCATGACAGCACCATTTCACTGTCGGAAGGCCAATGCAGTCACATCGCTACCGGTGCTGTGTTACCCACTGGCGCAACTGCATGCCTCAAGGATGAAGAATCACTGAATGAGGACGGTGTAGTTGCAGCGACTCATGGAGCCGTTGGAATTCTCGTCGATGGTGCGCTCCCCCACTTTCACGATGTGCGCCCTAGTGGCTACGAAGCTGCCAAGGGCGACGTCCTTGTTGCACATGGCACAACTATCACGCCTGGAATTATTGGAGTCATTGCGGCAGCGGGCTATGACACTGTCGAAGTCTTTCGCACATTAACCGTTGACATCCTGATCTTCGGAGACGAACTACTCAACGATGGTCCGTCGCGCGATGGAAAAGTTCGCGATTCACTCGGCCCACAGTTACCAGCATGGATTAAGCAACTTGGCGCAACTGTTCTTACAGTTCGGCATGTTGAAGACACACTCGGGGCCCACACTCGTGCGATTCGTGAAACGACTGCGGATCTCATCGTCACTACAGGCGGAACTGCCGCGGGACCAGTAGATCATCTGCATCAAGCAATCATCGATTGCGACGGTGATTTCGTGATCGATGCGGTACTTGTACGACCTGGCTATCACCAACTCTTCGCGCAACTACCCAACCAGTTCTTGTTAGGGCTACCCGGAAATCCGCAATCGGCTGTGATTGGGTTGCTCACTCTTGCCACAGCATTTATAAACGGGTCGCATGGCGTCGCACTACCCGAACTTGCCACTTATCCAGTTGCCGGAGACATTAAAGGCCCACCACGCGAGACCCGACTCGCCTTATGCACTTTGCGCGATCGCACTCTGTCTCCAGTGGAATACCTTGATTCTTCAATGTTGCGTGGCTTTGTTGATGCCGATGGCTTTGCGCTCATTCCACCCGGCGGTGCGCAAGCAGGCGATCTCGTGCGGTGGCTAAATCTGCCATAACGCCTAGGCTTATAGAACGATCTGTTCTCACTAGGAGTAGCCCATGAAGGAAGTTCTTGACGAACTCCTTGCGGCGTTTGAATCTGGAAAGCCATCCGCATTGGCAACCGTGGTTCGCACGTGGCGTTCAGCCCCGCGCCCTGCTGGAGCATCCATGCTCGTCACAGAATCAGGCGAAGCCGTCGGATCGATCAGCGGCGGTTGTGTTGAAGGTGCAGTCTACGAACTCAGTGGCGATGTCATCAAAGACGGCGAAGTGCGCTACGAAACCTACGGCATCAGTAATGACGATGCCTTTGCTGTTGGACTAACTTGTGGCGGAATCCTCGAAGTTTATGTCGAGCAAATCACGCACGAAACCTGGCCAGAGCTCCCCGCTCTAGCTGCCAGTGTTCGAGCTGACGAACCCGTTGCCGTTGCAACCGTTGTGCGTGGTCCGCTTCACGTTGGCAATCACATGGTCATCTGGCCAGATCGACGAGAAGGCGATCTTGGTTCACAGCGACTCAATGACGCGGTCGGAGATGACGTACTTGGTCTCTTGGAGTCAGGAACTACAGGTTTCTTGCACTACGGCTCTGATGGTGAACGCCGTGGAGATGAACTAGAAATATTTGTCTCAAGCTTTGCACCAAAGCCACGCATGTTTGTTTTTGGAGCAATTGATTTTGCTGCTGCTGTAGCCAAGGTTGGAAAATTCCTCGGCTATCACGTGACCGTGTGCGATGCTCGTGAAATTTTTGCCACGAAAAAGCGATTCCCAGATGCCGATGAAGTGGTCATCGACTGGCCACACCGTTGGCTGCAAACCCAGCAGGTAGATTCACGAACTGTTATGTGCGTGCTCACTCACGATCCAAAGTTTGATGTACCTGTGTTGCTTGAAGCACTGAAAACTCCTGCGGCCTACATCGGCGCAATGGGTTCACGACGCACACATGACGATCGTGTTGCTCGCCTGATTGAAGCCGGTGCTACCGATCAAGACATAGAACGCATCAAGTCTCCTATCGGGCTTGACCTAGGCGCCCGAACTCCAGAAGAGACTGCTATTTCGATTGCCGCCGAAATTGTGCAAGCACACTGGGGCGGCACCGGTCGCAATCTGAATGCAACAGAAGGCGCCATTCACCCTGGCGCTGCTCGATGACTGATTTTGTCGGACTCGTTCTCGCTGCAGGTGAAGGCAAACGCTTTGGCGGACCAAAAGCTCCTTATGTTTTAGGTGATGAGCGACTCGTTGATCGTGCCGTGCGCGTACTACGTGAAGCTGGGGCTGCTGAAGTATTTGTCGTACTTGGAGCTTGGATCGATGAAGTCCCTCATGCACAGGTCATCGAGAACCCTGACTGGAAAACTGGAATGGCTTCCTCTTTGACATCTGGTCTAACTCAAATCACGCACAACTCATCCCATGATCGAGTGCTCGTGACGCTCTTAGACTTACCCGGACTTACCAGTGAAGCAATCGAACGAGTTGCGCACGATGACTCATCAATCTCCGTTGCAACGTACGGTGGTACTCGCGGACATCCGGTGGCATTCAATCGCCAGCATTGGGGCGAGTTGGCATCAAGCGTCTCTGGCGATGCCGGAGCACGACATTTTCTTGCGACGCATAACGATGAGGTCCACGAGATTGAGGTCAGCGACGTTGCAAGTGGCGACGATTTGGACTTTCGTCCTTAACCGTGCTGGTGAATTACTAAATTCGCTACATCTGGCATTGGTCCAGCTAAGAACAAGACACCGAATGCGAAAATGCCTGCGGCTAGTCCCATGCCGCGAGATACAAAGATGTTGTGCGAGCTCACAAATTCAAAAATCATTAGCACTGCCAGTGCAACCATCGGAGCAATCGTTGTTGGCATAACCCAAAATGCTGCAACCATGAGCGGTCCGCATGCTAGAACACAGTTCCATGCAACTCGAATTCCATGGGTAATGCCTGTGCTATCTGCAACGTTCATACATTGATTCACCGCATGGTCATGCAATTGCGAAAATTGGTATGCGCCGGCGACTCCGCACAGTGCAAAAGTCACATAAATCGAATTTAAGCTCGATGCTGCATCGACGATGGCAATCGCAGGCAATCCAGCAACAATCCACACTGCAACAAAGCCAACAAACGAGGCCAGCAAGAATCGTGGTCCTCGCTTTTGTCGCCAAGACACAATAAGCACAAGTGGGCTCATCATCAAGATGGACATCATCGCCCAATCGGCCCACATGGCAGAGAACGAACCCATTTGCGACATGATCACACTTTAAGCCTGTTCAGCGCACTTGTCCTGCGAGGGCACATATTTCGACAGAATCTGCCTGCGTCGGCTTTGTTAGGACTGTCGATATTCAGGATCGACGATTGGTGCTGGCAAGGATCGAGGCGTGAGGTTGAGGCTGCGAACATGCGTAGCAATGTCTTCCATTGCCGTCACCCACACTGAAGAATCTGATACCACTCGCTCAATAAATCCTTCTAGTGCCTTTGCGCGCGATGGACGCCCGCTTAAGAATGGGTGATTTGTCAGCACAAATAATCCACCGTCATCTCGAAGCGCTTCGAATTCGAGATTCCACATTTCGATGACTTTCGTTGGACTTTCAATAAGTCCCACACCTGAAATATCAGGCAAGAAGCAGTACTGCTCCCAATCATCAAGCGCCCACTGAATTGGTAACTCAACAATGGAGCGTCCACCAGCAACGGCAAGCTCATAAGGATGATCTGCGTCCATCATGTTCGAGTCGTATAAGAAACCACGGTCAAGCAAAATTTCCATGGTGGCATACGACGGTTCCCACATCGGTGCGCGATATCCAACTGGACGCACTCCTGCAACTTTCTCAAGAGCGTCCAAACCTCGTTCCATGTAGCGAATTTCATCCTCAACAGAAACACCTTCGAGCGCTTCATGCATAAATCCATGATGAGCAATTTCGTGACCTGCAGCTTTGATGTCCCGCACAACATTGGGATAGCGCAATGCTGTGTAACCCGGAATGAAAAATGTTGAGCGTACTCGTTGACGCTCCAACATGTTGAGTAGGCGTGGCACACCCGTTAGCGGACCATACGCTTGGTGGCTCATGACACCAAATCGATGCTCTGAACCTGGCGCCGCAAACAAGATTGCAGATTCGGCGTCAATGTCAAAAGAAAACGAAGCAGCCGCCTTCTTACCTTCCGGCCATTCGATAGGAGTAGCTGGTACAAGTTCTTGAGCCGTCATGTTATTTCGCTTTCGTTGAGAGCACGTACCTTGACGTTACACGCGCGAACGGATTTCTCCACCATTTATTTGTATGGTTTGACCTACTAACGACCGAAGTCTGAAATCCGCAAGCATGGCGATCGTTGCTGCGATTTCTATCGGCTGGCCGATACGTCCAAGTGGAATACCTTCGGCGTATACAGCATGCATGTCAGAAAGTGGCATTCCCGCAGCATCTGCATCGACTTGTAGCTGAGGAGTATCAATCACACCCGGAGCAACAGCGTTCACCACAATATTTTCTGGACCAAGTTCACGTCCAAGAGTTTTCACCAACGAAATTAATCCGGCCTTGGATGCTGAATAAGCGGTGGCCTCTGGCCAACCACACACACCCCAAATCGACGAAGTAACTACGATTCGACCGGCACCTTGACGCCGCATTCCTGGAAGGACATTTTGAATAAGTGAGAATGTGCCACCGAGATTTGTGTCGATAACGCGCCACCACTCATCGGCGTCGTAGTCCAAAAATGAATTCATCGTCATGTAAGCGTGGTTGCTCACTAAGACATCTACATCACCAACATCGCTTTTCAATTTCGCGATCATGTCAGACACTTGCTGCGGGTCAGAGACGTCAGCGACTGCAGTTACGCCGCCTATCTTCGAAGCCAACGCATCAAGTCGCTCATCTGCTTGCCGGTCATTTACAGCAACACGTGCGCCAAGCGAGGCAAAGTGTTGAGCAATCACACTGCCCATTCCTTGCGCAGCACCAGTAACGAGCACGAGCTTGCCATCAAAACGAGGACTGGTCATTTAAATCACCGCTCCCGAGTTAGGCGAGATGATTTCTCCCACAGCAAATGTTCCTTCATCAACTAGGAACCCAGCGATGAGAGCCACCTCTTCGGGCTTGCACAATCCGCGACTTGGTAACGTCGATAGATATTGCGGATCACGCCATGGGGAATCTGCCGATAACAATGGCGTATCAGTTGGACCGGGCGCTACTCCATTAACGCGAATTCCATGAGGCGCCATTTCCGCGGCAAGGCTGCGAATCAATCCGATAATCGCTCCCTTTGCGGATGCATAGTGCGAATCCTGATCGCCGCCGCCAATAGCCAGCTCAGAAGTGACGAACACAATGGATCCAGTCTTGCGTTGCACCATCGAAGGCAAGACTTCTCGAGCCAAGTTAAATGCGCCGCCTAAATGCACATGCAACATGCGTGTCCACGTTGGTTGATCAATGTCAGCAATCGGGATGATCTCGTAGTGCCCAGCAGCACTGACGACTGCATCAATTAGACCCAGTGTTCCTTGAACCGTCTTCACAGCGTCAGCCACTGAATCGATGTTTGATACATCAACAACGCAATCGCAGTCCGAAGTTGCAGGCTTTAAATCAAATCCTGCAACCTTCCAACCACGGCTTCGAAGTTCCGCCATCGTTGCCGCACCAATTCCACTGGCAGCACCGGTGACGATGGCAACTTTGTCAGCCATTCAGAACTACTGAGCCTCGGATTTGCGAATGTCATCCAAATCAACGGATGTCATTTTGGAACGCAAAGAGAAATACACAACTGTTCCGATAGCTATCAAGCCCGCTGCTGCAATCCACACCGAGAAATCTAAGTAGCGCGTATCTGGGTAGACCGGGCGTGGCCACGAGATGTTCAGGAACATAAAGATGGCCCATACCAAAGCAACAGTTGATACGAAGAACGACCAGCGACCAAAGTTGAATGGACCTGGCTCCCATGTTTTACGAACCTTGGAAATGAAAGATCCTGTCAATGGGAACAAGAACGCGAGGAAGAATCCACCGGTTGTGAAGTTAAGCATCAACGTATAGAAATTTGGAGTCGCTTGACTCAACACCATCATGATCGCGCCGATAACAGTAGCGATAGTTAACGCTACGACTGGCTGCTTTTGGCCCTTGCTCAATCGACTGATTGAACGGTGAGCTGGAAGCGCGTTATCGCGAGAGAACGCCCACATGATGCGCGAGGCAGATGTTTGTAGCGCCAAGAACGAAGCCAAGAATCCAACTGTGAACAAGACTTCAGCAAACTTCGCTGCTCCGGTGCCCAACTCTGTCTTTAAAGTGTCGTACACAGGATCAGTGCTATTTGCCGCAATGTCTGCAGGGATCGACAAGATGATCGAGAGCGAAGCAAAGATTACGACAAGCGCAACGATTGACAGCGAGAGAATAACGGCCTTTGGCAAAGTCTCACGAGGGTTCTTTACTTCTTCCGCAATTGAACCGGCGCTTTCGAAACCAACGAAAGAGAAACCAACAAACGCCATCGTGATGAGGAACGGACCCGAAAGTGACAAGTAATGTTCGGTCGAGAAACCGCTTGTGATTACTGAGAAGTCATTATTGCGGTGTCCAATGAGAAGCAGAAGTCCAAGGCCGATCGAGCCCAGCACTTCGGCGATGATCGAACCCGTCATCAACACCTTGAGAACCTGACGACCAGTGACGTTAGCAATGGTTCCAAGCACCAAAATAATGAGGCCGATTGCAACTTGCTTCGACATCGCAATGCTGCCGAGATTAAACGCAGTCGCTAGTGGATCCTGGTTGACGACTCGTGCAACGAAGCCACCTGCACCGATCGCAACCGTGGCCATAGCAACGACGATTGTCCACATGTAGAGCCAACCTGCCATCCAGCCCCAACCTTTACCGATGAGGTGACTTGCCCATTGGTATACCGAACCTTCAATTGGCCAACGTGACACACATTCAGCAAAGACCAAAGCAACAAGTAGCTGCCCGCCAAAGACGATCAAGAAGTTCCACCAGAAACTCGGTCCAGCAGTTGAGTATGCAAGACCAAAAATTCCATACAGTGCCACAATCGGCGAAATGTAAGCAAATGCAAAAGCAAATGACGACCACAAAGTAAATTCACGTTTTAGTGTGTGATCGGCATCAGTATGAGCCGTGTGCAATTCGGAGTTGTTCGACATTGAACATCCTTGATGTAAGTAGGGGGTACTAACTAATCGTCAGCATAATCAGTACTCAGCAAGCCTGCACCAAATTCAGAACGACACGCCATGTCTTTTCGCGGAACCTAGCCGGTCTAAAGACGGCATAAATCGAGGTTTACGCATAAAGTTGAATAACTTCCGTTTTATTGTGCAACTTCCTCAGAGGAGCAACATGTCCGATACGTCTATCCCCCGAATCCATACCGGAGACATTCTTGGCCAAGTGGATGCCACTCAAGTTCCCCGTTATGCAGGCATCAACACTTTCGCGCGCCTGCCAATGATCGATGAAGTTTCTAACGTTGATGTTGCACTCGTTGGTATCCCGTTTGATACTGGCGTGAGTTACCGTCCTGGCGCGCGCTTTGGTCCAAATCACGTTCGCGACTCGTCACGATTGCTTCGTCCATTTAATCCATCCGTAGGCAAAGAACCATTTGCTACACAGCAAGTTGTTGATGCTGGCGATATTGCTGTCAACCCATTCCACATCGACGAAGCCCTGCGACAAATCGAACACGGAAGCCGATCACTTCACGAACGCGCAGGTCGGTTGATTTCAATTGGTGGCGATCACACAATCGCCTTGCCGTTGCTCCGCACGATGGCTGCAAAGCATGGTCCTATCAGCGTGGTGCACTTTGACGCGCATCTTGATACATGGGATTCATACTTCGGCGAGGACTACACACACGGAACACCATTTAGACGCGCATCTGAAGAAGGACTCATCGATCGCGAAGGGTCTATGCACGTTGGTATTCGTGGACCCCTGTATTCATCAAAGGACTTGGACCAAGACAAGAGCTTGGGCTTTGAAATCTTTTCGAGTATCGAATTTGACGACCTTGGAGTCAAGGGCGCAATCGAGAAGATTCAAGCTCGCGTGCAGAATCGTCCGATGTATGTGTCGATCGACATTGACGTCCTTGATCCTTCACATGCTCCAGGTACCGGCACACCAGAAGCTGGCGGTATGACATCGCGAGAACTACTTGCAGTCATCCGATCCTTTGCCAACCTCAACATCGTTGGTGCTGATGTCGTCGAAGTAGCCCCCGCCTATGACCACGCGCAAATGACTGGCGTTGCAGCGTCCCACGTTATCTACGAGTTGCTCAGCGCAATGGCACCGAAGTCATAAGTAACTAATCCAAGAAGGAATCGAACGGCTCATACCCTGGCGCAGTAAGTTGCCAGGGGTGAG
>CAITJH010000062.1 GCA_903892635.1 uncultured Actinomycetes bacterium
GACGATTGTTTCGCCATCGACAAATCCAGCCTTTGTTGGATCAGTAAGCAAGTACACCCATTCCGCAATTTCAGATGGTTGAGCGACTCGACCAATCGGGATCGACTTTGCGGCTTCTTCCATGCGGCCAGTTGCAGCATTGCCCGGAGTGGCCACCCAACCTGGGGCGATGCCATTCACGCGAATGCCTTTCGGAGCAAGTTCGAGAGCGAGTGACTTGGTGATCATGATGACGGCAGACTTTGATGCACCGTAAAGCAACTGTCCTCGTGAGACAGTGAAACCATCGACAGATGCAAAGTTCACAACCGACGAGCCTGAATTCATGTGTGGAACACATGCAGCAGTGACGTTGAGAACTCCCAGTACATTGACGCCAAAGATGAAGTTAAAGTTTTCCTCGGTGTAGGTTTCGAGGGTTGTTGGTGGGAAGACACCCGCGATGTTGGCGACAGCGTCAATTGTTCCGCCGACAACAGCTTCAGCGATTTTGGCATCGAGCTCGGCGCGATTGCGTACATCGGCTTTGACCCACGTCAGGCTGGGTAATTCGAGCCCTGGGTTGTCAGCCACGTCGATTGCAATGACTTTCCAGTCGCGGCTTAGATACAGCTCTGCGGTTGCCCGACCCATGCCGCTGCCGGCTCCGGTGATGACTGCTGTTCCCATTGCTGGTGCTCCTCAAATTGTTAACAATTTACAATTAAGGCAAGTATGAGGCCGCCAGACACCGTGGTCAAGGGTTTTTGGCACAACCTTTGTCACCCACATAAAAGGCGGGTGACAAAGGCCTTAAAGCCGCTTAGTTCGTCAAAAGGCGCAAGAACTTTGGCACGACAACCACTCGGCGATTCTTTGCTTGATTCGTCAAGCTGGCCGGATGGACTGCACCCTTAGCAATAACCACGATCTTGGCCGTCACGCCGTGCGCCCGCAAGTACGCCTTGACGGCGTTGGCACGCCGCTTCGCCAAAGCCTTGTTCGCAGACTTCGATGTCTCGGACTTATTGTTCGTCATCGTGTAGCCGTAAATCTTGATCGATTTTGCGCTTGAGGCAAGGCTGGCAACACAGTCCAATGTAGCTTTCGTACTTGGCGATAACTTGGCCGAACGAATTGCGAAATAGACCGTCCAACTTGCCGAACTCGAACATGAACTTGGATTTGGGTTCGGCCCTACTGGATTAACTCCAATGAAATTGATTGTCGAGTCCTTTGCGTTCAGGAACCAGGCATTGCTGTCAAAATCAGTAGTGATCCCCGCTAAATGTGGGGCCGTCGTGCTCCACGAAGGAAATTCGTAGTTGAAATAGTCAATTTGTTGAAGTGGCGATGCGTTGGCAAGTACAAAGGCACGCACTTGCCCATCGCCTTGATCAGTCAGCCACGCATTTGCATCGCGAGAGATCGCAATACCTGGCAGCCCCGTTGGCCCACCAGTTGGAACGCCCCAGTACTGCAATGTCGGGGGCGTAGTTTGTGGATCAACACGGACAAGGACATCGGAGATGTCACAGGTAATCCAGAGATAACGACTTGAGTCGCTTGCAATTGCCCTCGGTGAACATGCACCACTCAAAGAGGTCGCAGTTGCGCCTGCTGGATTTGCGGGATCCCAGTTGACAACTTGGTTAGCTATCTGGTCAATAGCCCACATTTGTCCATCCGGACCACTTTCAATACCTACCGCCATAACACTTTGGACCGATGCACTTGCTGTTATGTCTACGACAGTGCTCGAGTTGTAATCGCTAACCCAAATATGACCGCGCGCATCGCGCGCCGCCACTAGAGCGGAAGTTAATTGTGTTGTTGTTGAATAAGTCGCTGAGGTGCAATCTGAGTTATACGTAATGACTTTGCCGGGACTTGCAATCGCTTGCACTCGTCCGTCATTTTCCGCAACGAGTACTGTCGGCTCAATCTTGTTTGGGCTGGTTCCTAAGAGTGCATTGGAACATACATGAACTCCGGCTACCGTATCCCACGGTTTGATGTAACCCACAAAGTTGTCATTTGAGCCATAAGGAATTCCAAGAAACCAGACTTTTCCATCTGATGCGGTGATGACGTGCTGAAGGTTCGATTCCATGCCAGAAAGTCCCGCAATGTCGATTGGATAGCTTTCTCGCGCATAGTGACAGTCATCCAACAAACACGCTTGCCGAGGACTACTTGAATGGTTTGTACTGGCCTGAGCTGGAACTGAGAATCCCGCTACGACTAAGGCAGCTGCTACAAGAACCGATGGAAGTTTCACTTAAATCTCCTGATAAGTAAATCCCCCATGTCACACGCTATTGCCTTACTGGTGTTGGCGCATGACAAAGGGCGAGTCCGTTTGGACCCCCCCCTTGATAGAGAAATGCCTAGATCGACTTCACAGCTGTTTCGATTTCGTGACGTGGATTGCGTGGTCGTGCAGCAGACTCGTCGATATGTCCGATTGCAACAACTGCAAGCGTCTGCAAAACTCCATCGGCAAAGAAATGTTCGTTGATCTTGGCATTGTGAATTCCAGTCATTGGATACACGCCAAGTCCTTCTGAACGCAGCGCGAGGATCAAGTAACCTAACTGAAGCCATGACTGCGAGTTAGCTAAGTTGTTGGTGAATTCAGAGTTTTGCCACAGTGGAACACCTGCCATACCTGGATTGATAACCGGCATGTGCTCGTAGAACTTTGTATCGGCCGCGATGATCGCGACCTGAGGTGCGGTACGCACGCGCGTTTGGTTTCCTTCCATAACGCGTTCAACCAATGCGGCGCGGTTGTCGGGTGAGTTCACGAGCACAATGCGAAGCGGCTGAGCGTTGAAAGCAGTTGGCGCCCACTTCATGAGTTCGTAAGCAGCATGAATGTCCGAATCAGAAACGGGTGCATCGGTGAAGTTCGCTGGGGTGTTTGCTTGCGTGAAAAGCAGCTCTTGTGCAGCTTGGTCAATTGACTTTGTCATAGTGAAATCCTCGGTATGTTTATTATGTATTTCTAAGATAGTTTAATTTTCAACTATCAGCAACTTGAGAGTGAGCGACCATGTGTAGCCAAATCAAATGCACGTTGTGCGGGAAAATCACGTGGACCGGCTGCGGCGAGCATCTGGATGGACTCTTTGATGGCTTAGCCCCTGAGGACCTGTGTGTATGCAACAACGTTGACTGGGATGACGAGTAGAACGAATGGTTGCTCATCAAGATGACCAGTTGCCGATCCTGCAACGCCGCAGAATCGAAGCCAACATTATTGCGCCGATTTACCGAGCCATGGTCGCCGAGATTGGTCAAGAACGTGCAGCCGACATTATTCGCGAGGCAATAACTGAAGATGCACACAAAGCAGGTGAACGTTTCGCTGCCCAAGAAACAGGTGGTGCAAACTTGCGCACATTCATCGGCATTCAAGAACTGTGGAAGAAAGATGACGCGCTCATTACCGAGACGCTCGAAGAAACCGATGACGTGTTCAACTACAACGTGACTCGATGCGCATACGCCGAGATGTACAAAGAGATGGGTCTTGAAGACATCGGTTCATTGCTTTCGTGCACACGAGACTTTGAATTTATCGAAGGCTACGATCCGAACATTGAATTGACTCAGACTCAAACCATCATGAAAGGCGCAGCGTATTGCGATTTTCGATACGCGCGTAAGTCTTGAGAATTTAATTCTCTCCGTATTATCGGTTCGTTCTA
>CAITJH010000063.1 GCA_903892635.1 uncultured Actinomycetes bacterium
AACAGAAATTGCTTCGGTAGTAACCGAGACGTGCGCAACTTTGCTCATTAGTTCATTATGAACGGGTTTCCAGCACTTCGCCACCTGCGGAGTACCACATCGTGTGCCAACTTCAAGATTCTCTAGGACAATGGGGTCATGAGTGAAGGATTGTTCGAAGCGCAATGGGACGAAGCGCGTTCGATCGTGCACGGGTTGGCACCACGAGTGGATGCTGAACGCGCAGAGTTGGAATCAGCAGTTGGCCGAATTGTTGCCACAGATGTACTCGCACTGGGCGATATGCCACCCTTCGCTGCGTCACGCATTGACGGTTGGGCGGTCGCAGGCTCGGGACCATGGACCGTAATCGGTGATGTCACTGCAGGCCATGACAGTGATGTGAAACTAGATCCGGGCCAGTGCACTCACATTGCTACCGGAGCAGTCTTGCCCGTTGGCGCAACAGGTTGCCTCAAGGACGAAGAATCACTCCTTGACGACAACATCGTGTCAGCAGCACATGGCGCAGTTGGCATTTTGATTGACGCAGCACTCCCCGATCAACATGACGTTCGACCAAGTGGATACGAGGCACGTGAAGGCGACGTGCTGGTGCGACGAGGCACTCGAATCACGCCCGGCATCATCGGCGTGATTGCTGGCGGTGGCCACGACAACGTTTCGGTATACCGACAGGTCACTGTCGACGTCCTCGTGTTTGGCGATGAGTTACTGACCTCAGGTCCTTCGCGCGATGGAAAAGTACGAGACTCACTTGGTCCACAACTGCCGGCTTGGATCCATCAACTCGGTGCACGTCTGCTCAACGTCACACATGTCGAGGACACACTTGAAGCACACACAAACGCCATTAAGAATTCAGTTGCAGATTTGATCATTACTACCGGAGGCACTGCCGCTGGACCGGTAGATCACCTTCATCAAGCCATCGTCGATTGCGATGGAGAATTTGCCATCGATGCAGTCCTTGTACGACCTGGCTACCATCAATTGTTCGCCAAACTCCCAGGACAGTTCCTGCTCGGCCTGCCTGGTAATCCGCAATCGGCAATCATCGGATTATTGACCCTGGGCGACGCATTCCTTCGTGGCGCTGTCGACCAGCCACTGCCTGATCTGCCCACGGTCGAAATGTCAGGCAAAGCCAAAGCTCCCCCTCGCGAAATCCGCCTGGCACTATGCACGCTAAACGGTCTTCAGGCGCAGCCAGTTGATCATCTAGAGTCCTCAATGTTGCGTGGATTTGTGGCAGCCGACGGATACGCCCTAATTCCTGCAGGAGGCGCCGAAGCCGGCGATCTCGTGCGGTGGCTAAATCTGCCATAACCCCTAGGCTTGAGAAACACCCTTTGTCACTAGGAGCCGCACATGAAGGAAGTTCTCGACGAACTCCTGGATGCCTTTGAGTCCGGCAAACCATCCGCGCTAGCAACAGTTGTGCGGACATGGCGCTCTGCGCCTCGGCCAGCGGGTGCCTCGATGCTCGTCACGGAGTCAGGCGAAGCTGTTGGATCAATCAGCGGCGGTTGTGTCGAAGGCGCGGTTTATGAACTGAGCGGTGACGTCATCAAAGACGGCGAAGTGCGCTACGAAACCTACGGCATCAGTAATGACGATGCCTTTGCTGTTGGACTAACTTGTGGCGGAATCCTCGAAGTTTATGTCGAGCAAATCACGCACGAAACCTGGCC
>CAITJH010000064.1 GCA_903892635.1 uncultured Actinomycetes bacterium
GACCACGCGCAAATGACTGGCGTTGCAGCGTCCCACGTTATCTACGAGTTGCTCAGCGCAATGGCACCGAAGTCATAAGTAACTAATCCAAGAAGGAATCGAACGGCTCATACCCTGGCGCAGTAAGTTGCCAGGGGTGAGTCGTTTCCCATTGCTGGGCAACGTCAATCAACAGTGAGTCGCTCAATCGCGGTCCAGTGATTTGCAATGAGCCTGGAAGTCCATTCGACATTCGTCCCCACGGCACTGAAATTGCTGGGAGTCCGACTACATTTTGCAACGCTGTTGAATACACTTCCGGCGGCAGCGAGCCGGGCACACTTTCGTCACTTAGACGCCCATCGGCCAGCCAACCTATCTCGGCAACAGTCGGTGTTACTAGAAGCGATGGGCCTGTAAGCAACTCATCCATAATTCGTACATAAGAGAATCTGCGCCGTCTGGCCTGAATGTAGTCGTCGATTCTGACGCTGAGACCCTGAGTCAGAAATTCTTGACTAGATGCATGCAGTTCATCGAAGTGCTCTGCGATCCAAGCACGACCGAGTGAATTCACATGCTCGGCGGTTGCCACTGTGAACCAATCGACGTCGGGATCATCCGAACCAAAGAGAGTTCCCGGCTCAATCCAACTCACAGGAAGATTTAATAGATCGGCAAGTGCAGAAACTCCAGCCTCAAAGTGACCTTCTAACTCCGCAGGAAGTCCTCCAAAATCTGACGTTCGATACGCAGCAAAGATTCGAGTTGGACGCTCTCGTGAAAAACTGGTCAAGTCACTTCGCAGAAATGCACCTGGATCTCCTGCAACAGGACCGGCAAGAATTTCCATCAACAGTCGAAGATCCGACACAGTTGTTGCGAATGGCCCATCGGTCGACATGTCGATCCAGTCCGGCGTAGGCCAACGACCGATCACACCATTAGTTGGCTTAAGTCCAACCAACCCGCAAAACGCTGCCGGAATTCGCACTGATCCACCGCCATCAGTAGCTGTTGCGATCGGTACTAGCCCAGCGGCTATGGCCGCAGCGGATCCGCCACTGGAGCCACCAGGTGAGAGTTCAGTGTTCCAAGGGTTGCGAGTTATTCCGGTCGCTCGACTCGCGGTGTATCCCTCAAGAGCGAACTCGGGAAGTGTTGACTTGCCAACAACAATTGAGCCGGCAGCCTTCAATCGAGAAGTCACTACTCCATCGCCCGTAGCAACAGGAAGTCCTTCGAATGCCAAACTGCCCTTGCGAGTTGGTAACCCTGCAACATCTTCGAGGTCTTTGATTAAGTTGGGTACGCCAGCGAGTGGACCGGAAACTTCATGTCGATCAACAAGCGATGCCTGCTCCAAAGCTTCATCTGCGCATACCAACACGACTGACTGTAAATCACTATCAAGACGTTCAATTCGCTCTAAAGCTTCACTAACGACACTAACTGCACTGACCTGTCCGCTTGCGACAGCTTGTGCAACTCGTTGAATCGGACCGACAGTCGCCATTACTACGACGCGGTGTAGGTCGGGTCAACACTTAAGTGTTCGTGAACACCAAGCCACTGACCTGCAATCAACGAAAACACGATTGTTTCGCGCTCTCCCGTTTCAATCGTTCCACCCTCGCCATCAGCAAGTTGGGTGCGCACTGTGTGAGTGAATACGGCAGTTTCAGAATTGAGCACATCAACACGACCATTGCTTGACTGGCAGCCAAGAACTTTAAATCCGTCGACTTCCCAAGCACGCCATTCTTTTTCATACTCAGAGCGACTGCCTAACAGCGCTGGCGCATTGTGAAAAAGAAAAGTTGCCGAAGGCGCAAATGATGCAAAATATTCTTCTGAATTATGAGAGCCGAAGGCTGCAACGACCGAAGCCGCTGCAGCCTTCACTTCTTGCTCGATACTCATTGTTTAGCGCGCTGATCCAGTGGCGCGCAATGTTGCTTCACTGGCTTCGATTGCTGAAGCTTCAGAAGTTACATCGAGCGAACGGGTCAATGCCCAGTAAACGAGTCCACCAACCAGCAGACCCAGCATCCACGAAATATCCACGCCGTTGAGCTTTGTTGCACCTGGGGATTCGTAGTACCCAATGACATAGATGAAAGGCAACTCAAATGCGATACCAACCGCATAAGCGATTAGGCCATTTTTGCCCCAGTTTCCGTAAATGCCCTTGGGGGTGAACAAATCAGTAATCGCATACTTGCCGTGACGAACTGAATAGAAGTCAATCAAGTTAATTGCGGTCCAAGGAGCCAGCAAGTACAACATGATTGTTAACGCAGCGTAGAGCGCTGTAATGGCGTTATCAAGAACAAGCGCAAGTCCAAGTGTGACAACAGTCAGAAGAATAATCACAACGATGCGAAGGCGGCTGCCGGTGGATACCGGCTTGAACGAGTCAATTGCCGTAACGATAGACAACATACCGCTGTAAGCGCCCATACCCATTGTTGCAACAAGTGCCAGGACCGAGAGAATCGACAGAACGGTACCTAAGTTACTGATGTATTGATTGCCTGCGTCATGCAAACCGACAAGCGCATCTGTTGCACCGAACTGGATTGCCAACCAAGCACCGAGTGGAATCAACCATGTTGGCGAACCTGCTGCACCCCAGAAAACTGAATTGATAACAGCGCGCGCTGGAGTTTCTTTTGGAAGGTAGCGCGTGTAATCCGATACGTACGGTGCATATGTGATGTTGTACGACGCAACCGTGGCAAACATCGCAATGAATCCTGTGAAGTTGTATCCCAAAGGATCAGTCATCGGGGTTCCATGAACTTTGCCCGAAACAACACCAATAGTGAGCAATAACCAGCATGGGACAGAGAGCCAGAACAGCACGATGAATACGCGGTGCACCCAATCGTGGCCGTAGATGGCAAGTAGTCCTGATGCAACTGACAAAACCACAGCGACAAGTGTCTTATTCCATCCGAAGATGCCGTTGATACCTAGCTTGATGAGCACTGTGTCGACAACAAGGAATCCCGCAAAAGTGAATGTAGTCGCGATCAAGGGAATAAGAACACCGCTATAACCGAACTGTGCTCGCGATTGAATCATCTGTGGCAAGCCAAGCTTTGGACCCTGAGCAGCGTGCGCTGCCATGAACAATGTTCCAAAAAGCATTCCAGCAACAGTTGCGATAAACGTCCACAATAAATTCAGTCCAAAAACGGGACCAAGTAGACCAATCGCCAAGGTGAAAGTCTGGAAGTTACCAAGGAACCAAAATGGTCCTTGTCGCCATACTTTTCCGTGACGTTCAGATTCTGGAACATAATCGATGTGACGACTTTCTATAGCCGACAATGATGTTTCATTCGATGGTGCTGACACAGCAATACTCCAATAGTTAGCCGTAAATGGAACCTTGCCGAAACACTACCCGAATGTCCGAATTTTGCAGTGGCAAACTCAAGGACACGCAGAAGCGATTCTCTAGGTATTCCCTGCTCAGTAGCGACTTCACTTCGAAATGGTGGATTTTTCTCCCACGTGAATCGCGAGGCTACCGTGAACTTAATAGTTAATTAATGAGTCCATCGACAAAGGCAATCGGATCGAATACGGCGAGATCATCAGGACCTTCACCAAGCCCAACGAGCTTGACTGGGACGCCAAGCTCTTGTTGAACCGCAACAACGATTCCGCCTTTTGCAGTGCCATCGAGTTTTGTCAGAACGATGCCCGTGACGGGAACAACCTCACTGAATACTCGTGCTTGAGTCAGACCGTTCTGTCCCGTCGTTGCATCAATAACAAGCAGCACTTCGTCTACTGTTGCTGCTTTGGATGCCACTCGATAAACCTTTCCGAGTTCATCCATCAAACCTTGCTTAGTGTGAAGTCGGCCAGCGGTATCAATCAACACAACATCGACCTCACCGTCGACGCCTGCGTTAACTGCATCGAACGCAACAGATGCTGGGTCGCCTCCTTCGGGACCACTAACAACTATTGCGCCTACACGTTCGCCCCACGTTTGCAATTGGTGAGTTGCGGCTGCGCGGAAAGTGTCGGCTGCGCCCAAAAGAACTTCTTTATCTTGGGCAACAAGCAGTCGCGCAAGTTTGCCGGTAGTCGTTGTTTTTCCAGTGCCATTCACCCCGACCGTCAACACAACAGCTGGGCGATCTTCATGACGTGTTGTGGCTAATTCCCGCGAGAAACCACCATCGATGAGGCGAACTAGATGGTCGCGAACTACGGACTTGATGTCTTCGTTGGGGCCGGCTTTTCGAAGTGCCTGCTTGAGTTCATCTACGATCTGGGTTGCAGCGCGCGCACCAAGGTCAGCGATGATGAGAGTGTCTTCAAGTTCTTCCCATGCGACATCGTTGTCGACACCACTTGAGAACACTTGTCTAAATGCTAGAGAAATACTCGACTGAGACTTGCCAAAACGATCTCGCAATCGTGAGGAACGCTCAACCACACTCTCCGGTGATTCTGTCGATAGTGGCCGCTCGATAGCCGATTCCGGCGCTGGACGCACTTCAGATTCAACGATGTGTGAATCAAACTTGTTCGAAGCAAGTGAAGCGTCGTCCTGGTTCGATGACTGAGACTTACCAATTTGTCGGATCGAAGAATAAGTTGAATCCTTCTGAGTGCCGCCACGCTTACCAATTACGACAGCGATTCCACCGATGGCAAGAATGCCAACGGCAACTTCACCGATAAATGCCGCGCTCATGAGTTGTTAGTTATTCGCCATTGCAGCATCGGCTGCTTGTTCAGGCGTTTCACGTCCGGCTCGATCTTCGACGGTGATCCGCTGACTTATTACCTGAGTTACACCATCGCCACGCATCGATACGCCGTACAGTGCATCGGCGATCTCCATTGTTCGCTTTTGGTGCGTGATGATGATCAGCTGTGAACCTTGGCGCAGTTCGGCCAAGATTTCAAGCAAACGACCGAGGTTGACATCATCAAGCGCGGCTTCAACTTCGTCAAGGATGTAGAACGGACTTGGACGCGCCTTGAATAGAGCAACAAGGAACGCTACGGCCGTTAATGACTGCTCGCCACCCGAGAGCAGCGACAAGCGCTTGTACGTTTTGCCCGGTGGGCGCGCTTCGATTTCAACGCCTGAATTCAGCAAGTCGTTAGGATCTGTGAGCACCATGCGTGCTTCACCGCCTGGGAACAAGCGTGAGAATCCACTTTGGAATTCGCGATGGGTATCTTCGAATGCTTCGGCAAATACTTGTTGAACTCGATGATCGACATCTCGAATAACAGTCAGCAAGTCAACTCGTGACTTACGCAAATCTTCAAGTTGTTCACCAAGGAACTTGTGACGTTCTTCGAGTGCCGAGAACTCTTCCAATGCCAATGGGTTGACTTTGCCCAAAAGTGCCAGCGAACGTTCTGCTGCAGCCAGTCGGGTTTCTTGCTGCGCTCGCACAAACGGGTACGGTTCTGGTTCGGGAGCATTGGGATCGATGTCGTCGCCAGGTGCTGCCGGAGAAGGTGGCACCAGCACGTCAGGACCGTATTCTTCAAGCAATGCGGCTGGGTCAACACCGAAGTCTTCAAGCGCCTTGTTCTCAAGCGCTTCGATCCGCAAACGCTGTTCAGCTCGAGCAACCTCGTCGCGATGCACACTATCGGTCAATACTTCGAGTTCGCTGGAGAGTTCGCGCATGCGATCGCGAATCGACTTCACTTCAGTTTCTTGACTGCGACGAGCTGTTACCGCTTCATCCCGTCGGAACTGAGCCAAATTGATCGACTGAGTCAACAATTCGATTGCAGTTTCAGAGGCCGCGACAACTGCACGAGCAATCTGAGCCTCTCGCAAACGTCGTTCGCGAATTTCTAGTGCACGAGCTCGTGCCGTGCGTTCAAGGTTTGCTGCATGTTCGAGCTGCTCGGCTTGCGCAGTTAACGCGCGCGCACGTTCTTCGCCAGTGCGAACGAGGAGTCGCTGATCCAATTCACTTTGGCGAATTGTCTCGACACTGATGAGCAGAGCATTTCGTTGCTCTTCGTCAAGATCGATATCTTCAACAGACTCGTTCTCGGCGGCAGTTTGTCTCGCCTGCAATTCTTGTACGTTGCGAAGGTCATCTTCACGCGCTTTTGTAGCCGCTGCAATCGAGGTCTCTAAAGTTTCGGCGTCATTCTTGGCATTACGTACTACGGCCTGCAATGCACCGAGCTGCTCAGCAACAGCAGCCATACCTGCATCAGATTCATGCAAGCGCTCGAGAGCATGAGCGACCTTGATTTCAGCATCTGCAAATGACTGAGTTGCTGCGGCAAGTGCGAAACGTGCACGATCAAGACGATGCACAGATGCTTCAAGTTTTGCCTGCGTTTCATCGAATGCGGCTTGGATTTCGATGAGGCTGTTGCTGGTGTTGGAACCACCCTGCACAAAGCCTGTTCCAAGCACATCACCATCACGAGTCACTGCACGCAACTGTGAACTACTAGCGACGATTTGTTGTGCTTGATCCATTGACTCAGCTACGACAACACGGTTGAGGATGCCGCGCAGACTGGTGCGAAGTGCATCGTCACACGAAATTAAATCGATTGCATAACGCTGACTAAATGGCAAAGTTGGCCATGGCGAATTGTCCGCTTGCTCTTGCCCAACAACGACCAATGCTGCGCGACCAGCTTCATCACGGCGCAACATCCGGACTGCGTTGTGAGCAGCTTCAGGTGAAGCAACCGCGACTGCATCGGCAGCTGCACCAAGAGCTGCAGCAATCGCTGTTTCGTAGCCAGCTTCGATTTGCATAAGTGCTGCGACAGAACCAAGAATTCCCGACATTGAATTAGTAGCTGCAAGTACTGCAGCGCCACCATCACGTCGAGCCATGCCCTGCTCAAGAGCTTCGAGTCGTGCAACTAGTCCGATTCGATCTCGCTCAGAGTCATTTTCTTCGTTCTTTGCAGCGGCAATGCTTTCTTCAGCTGCATGTAATTCGGAGAGCGCACGTTCATAGGCAGCATCAAGGCCTTCTTCGCCTTCTGCCAAGCCTGCAACTGAACCTTCGAGTACTGCGAAATCAGCCATTGCTCGTTCTTCGCGAGCGCGCGCATCAACAAGCGATTCCTGCAAACGTGCAATTTCAGATTCTCGAACCTCAACGCGCGACATAGCGGCATTTACTTGACCAGCAAGCCGAGCTAAACCTTCACGACGATCGGCAACCGCACGTGTTGCATTTGCTAAACGTAATTCCTCGGCAGCCAGTGAGGCCTCGGCGGCCACACGCTCGTTGATCAAAGTTGCGAGTACTGCGCGATCTTGTTCGTTCTTTGATTGCAACTGTGATTCTTGGCCACGTAATTCGCGGGCTTCACGATCAATTTCTTCCGGATCGCGACCTCGCTGAGTTTCTTCGTCTTCGACTTCACCCATGCGAACTCGTTCACGCGCAAGCGCCAAGGTTGAACGCATGCGCTCTTGCAACGATCCAAGTTCGTAGAACGTGTTATTTGCAGCGTCGACTGCTGGCGCCGAAGCGGCAATTTGAACTTCGAGGGCCGCTTCGCGAGCCTGCACTGCAGCCAGGTCGGCTTCGACTTTTGCACGACGCTCTCGAATTGCAGTTTCATCCGCAATTTCAGCTTCGAGAGCAACCCGCATTGTCGCTAGATCATCGGCAAGAATACGAAGTCGCGCATCACGCACATCAGACTGAATAACGTTGGCGCGACGAGCTACCTCAGCTTGGCGACCAAGTGGCTTTAGTTGACGACGCAATTCATTCGTAAGGTCCTCAAGGCGATTGAGGTTGACTTCCATTGCTTCAAGTTTGCGAACCGCTTTTTCTTTACGCTTGCGATGCTTGAGAACTCCCGCAGCTTCTTCGATGTAATGACGACGAGTTTCGGGAGTCGCAAGAAGAACTTCGCGAAGTTGGTTCTGGCCGACGATTACGTGCATCTCGCGACCGATGCCCGAGTCGCTCAGCAGTTCTTGAATATCGAGAAGGCGTGATGGAGTTCCATTAATTGCGTATTCCGAGCCGCCATTACGGAACATCGTTCGCGAAATTGTCACTTCGGCGTAGTCAATTGGCAAGGCGCCATCAGAATTATCGATTGTAAGCAGCACTTCTGCACGACCAAGCGGAGCGCGTCCCGAAGATCCAGAGAAGATAACGTCTTCCATCTTGCCGCCACGAAGACTCTTGGCGCCTTGTTCACCCATTACCCATGCAATTGCATCGATAACGTTTGATTTACCGGAACCATTTGGTCCAACAACAGCTGTAATGCCCTGTTCGAAATTAAGGGTCGTGGACGACGCAAACGACTTAAAGCCGCGGATCGTCAAACTCTTGAGGTACACGCCATTCTTTCGTCTAGCAGGTGTGGATCAGCGGGGAATTCTGATGCCTGTAAGGCACTGTCAGTCTACCTTTTGCCCATTTCCAATTCACACCCGGTCTAGAACTCGCGTGGGAGTCCGCTGGAGCGCTAATCCAACTGGATTCCCCGTGGTTTGGGTTGGCATCGAGGGCAACGAAATGACGAACGGTTGGCAAAGGATTCCCTCACCATGATCGAACCGCATCGGTCACAGGGTTCACCTTCTCGGCCATAGGCGTTGAGGTCTCGTGAAAAATAGCCACTTTCGCCATTGACATTGACATACAAGGAATCAAACGATGTCCCGCCTTGGGCCAGCGCCTCACTCATCACATCGATGGAGTTTCTCAGTAACGTTTCCGCTTGCACCTTCGTTACTCGCGATGTTGGCAGCGCCCAGTGAATCTCGCTTCGCCAGAGAGTTTCGTCGGCATAGATGTTGCCAATGCCACTGATCAAATTCTGATCTAAAAGCGCTCGCTTCACTTGCGTATTCTTCGCCCGAATTCCATCGACGAAAGTTCGAGGATCAAATAGCGGATCAAGAGGATCGCGAGCAATGTGCAAAACGCTGACTGGAATTCGCTGCCCATGTTCAACTTCAACTAACTCTTCGATGGCCATACCACCAAAAGTTCGCTGATCAACAAAGTGCATTGCTCGGCCACCGTCTTGGAAAGTGACGCGAATGCGCAAGTGTTTTTCTCGTTCGGCTTCTGGCTCTTGAACTAGTACCTGCCCGCTCATACCAAGGTGCGTCACGACAGCATGGTCGTCGTCCAACGCAAACCACATGAACTTTCCGCGGCGGCTAACTGCATTGATCGTTCTGCCCGACAACCGACGGCAAAAATCCTTACCGCCAGCCAGATGATTTCGAACTGCACGCGAATGCAGTACTTCAACTGATTCAATCTGACGGTGAGTCACCCATTGATCAAGTCCGCGTCGAACTACTTCAACTTCAGGTAACTCGGGCATAGAACAAGTCTGTTACTGAACGATCGAATCGGCGACTTCGCGTTCGGCTTTGAGTTCAGCGTATGCAGAAGCTGCAGCATGTTGCTCTGCTTCCTTTTTGTTGCTTCCGGCACCGTGACCATAATGCTGATCGCCAAGGACAACTTGAGCCTCGAAAGTTTTTGCGTGATCCGGACCATCTTCAGTGATGGCATACGCAGGCACACCGAGACCGTACTCGGCAGTGAGTTCTTGCAGTGAAGTTTTCCAGTCCAAGCCAGCGCCCATCGTGGCTGAATCGGCCAGCATCTTGTCAAAAAGTTCGAGAATGACTTTGCGCGACACATCAATTCCGTGCTGTAAATAAATAGCACCAAGAATGGCTTCGAAAGTGTCTGCCAAAATCGACGACTTGTCACGACCGCCGGTGGTTTCTTCACCTTTGCCTAGGAGCAGGTATTCACCAATCCCAATTTCTCGGGCCAGACCTGACAGGGCGCGCGCGCTCACGACTGCGGAACGCAGCTTGGCTAACTGACCTTCGGAATAATCAACGTGCCGGTTATACAACGCATCGGTAATAACAATGCCGAGAACTGAATCACCAAGGAACTCAAGGCGCTCATTAGTTGGTAGTCCACCTGACTCGTAGGCGTACGACCTGTGTGTGAGCGCGAGCTCGATGAGTGAATCATCAAGCGCGATACCCAGCCGCGCGAATAGTTTTTCGTACGACTGTGACACGGGAATCAGACGCTAAGAACCTGGTGCTTGTTGTAAGTGCCACATGTTGGGCACGCAGTGTGCTGCAACTTTGGCGCACGGCAACGATCGCATGTTGCCAAGTTGGCAGCAGTTGTCTTCCATGCCGAACGGCGGTGACGGGTGTTGCTGCGTGAAGTCTTTCGCTTTGGAACGGCCACGGTCTGCCATCCTTCTTTCTCAGGTTGAACCTTGCGGTCTCAACTATTCCTCTTCGTCGCCATCCTTGGCAACCAAGTCAGCAAGTGCAGACCAACGAGCGTCGATCACATCATGCTTATGTTCCGGTTCGTCATTCAGATTAGCGCCGCATTCGACACACAAACCTAAACAATCCGGTTGGCACAACGGTACTGGCGGTAGGGCCAGCACAACTGCATCGCGTAACGTCGGCTCGAGATCCAATAAATCAGAATCAAGCTTCGGCAACTCGTCATCGTCGAGCGATCCTTCGATCGTTCGCCCACGTGAATCTGTTTCAGGATGTTCGAACAGTTCTTGAATGTCTACTTCCATATCGAAAGCCAACGGTTCCAAGCACCGTGCGCATTCCCCTGCCACTGTGACTAACGCAGTTCCAGTAACGAGGACCCCATCCATCACCGATTCGAGTCGAATATCGAAATCGATTTCAGATCCGGGTGGGACCGCAACCATTGCAACGCCAAGATCAGCCGGTGCTGCCACCGAGAATTGCATCTGCTTCATCGCGCCCGCGCGTCGACCGAGCTCTCGAGTATCGAGAACCAACGGCGAGCGTGGGTCGAGGGAAGTCATACAAATCCTCGCTGGAAGTCTGGCTCATTTGGCCTTGCAAAGACCAAGTGCAAGATTAGCAAGGTTTTTAGGCCCTACCCAAATCGGGAAAATCCCGAGAAATCAAGGCTTAAGCAGGACGATTGGCCGAAAAGTGCGCTTTTAAGGCTTCGTTGACGTTCGCAGGCACCATTGCCGAGACGTCGCCACCGTATTTTGCGACCTCTTTAATCAGGCTGGAGGACAAGAAGCTGTACTCCGGATTTGTTGCAACAAAGAAAGTCTCGACGCCTAATTGCGAGTTCATCTGTGACATCTGTAGCTCGTAATCAAAGTCTGAAACTGCGCGTAGGCCCTTGACGATTGCTCCGACGCCTTCGGCTTTGCAGTAGTCGGCAAGCAGCCCGTGAAACGAATCAACTGTGATGTTTGGATAGGCGGCCGTTGCTTCGCGAATCATGTCCATTCGTTTTTCAACAGAAAAGAGTCCAGCCTTGGTGCTATTTATCAAAACAGCCACGGTGACTTCGTCAAACAGTACGGAAGCGCGAGTGAAAACATCGAGATGACCGTTCGTGACCGGATCAAACGATCCAGGGCAAATTGCTTTGGTCATGGCTTCTCCACTTCGCTTCCAATGAAATGACCGTACCAAATAACTGTATCGCCGTACGAACGTTGTTCAACGTCTGAATATCCAAACGGCCAGTGCGTCACACTGCGCTTGCTCCGTTCGATAACAACGACAGCATCCTCAGTAAGCCAATTCTTGTCACGTAATAGTTCGAGCAAATAAGTGATGCGCTCATCCGTGATGTCGTACGGAGGATCAACGAACACTACGTCGAATGGTTCACCCGAAGGACCACTTGCAAGATGTGAAAATAAATCGCCGCCAACTATTTGCGCGTGTGCAGCAACTGCCTTCACATTGTCTTTGATGACGGCGATTGCTTTAGCGTCGTTCTCGAGAAGTTCGGCATAGACGGCACCACGAGATAGCGCCTCGATCGCAAGTGCTCCCGATCCAGCAAACAGATCGAGCACTCGCATGCCCTCGAGTCCCCCGTGGGCATGTTCAAGGCTTGAAAAAACTGCTTCGCGCACTCGACTTGAAGTGGGTCGCGTTACTGATGGTGGAACTTTAAGCGATCGACCTTTCAAGGTTCCGGCGATGATGCGTGTCATGACTTCTTCACATACTCCGCTCGATCGTTATTAACCAGTGACGAGATCGCACGCTCTAAGGCTGAGTGTTGTTCCAAGTGTGGATCACTGTCAAAAATCTTTTCTGCTTCACGACGAGCCTCGTCAAGCAATTCCTCATCCTTTAACACGCTCACTAAGTGCAAACTTGAACGAACCCCAGATTGATCACGCCCCAGAATATCGCCTTCACGTCGTTGTTCAAGATCGAGCTCGGCGAGTTTGAAACCATCGGTAGTCGAAGCAACTGCATCAAGACGCTCGCGAGACGAACTAAATTTCCCAGCTTCAGATACAAGCAAGCACAATCCCGGCGCAGAGCCACGCCCTACACGTCCACGCAATTGATGCAACTGACTGATGCCAAATCGGTCTGCATCCATGATGATCATCATCGTCGCATTAGGCACGTCGACGCCGACTTCGATCACGGTCGTTGAGATCATGACGTCAATGCCATCTGGTGATGATGGTCCAAGAGCAAAGCGGCGCATCACATCGTCTTTATCCGCACCAGAAAGTCCACCATGCATGATTCCAACGCGGACATCTTTTAATGGACCTTCCATCAACGCAGGTGCAAGGTCTTCCAATGCAATCGCTGGCCGTTGGTTCTTATCAGCCGGCTTATCTTCTTGAGAAGCGATTCGCGGGACAACAACGTACACCTGATGGCCATTCTTTACTTCTTCAACAGCTCGTTGCCAAGCACGATCGAGGTGGGCAGGTTTTTCAGCCGCGTACACAACATGAGTTGTGATCGGCGAGCGTCCACCAGGAAGTTCCTTCAATGTTGAAATGTCCAATGCGCCGAAAGCAGTCATCGCTACCGTGCGCGGAATCGGAGTCGCAGTCATCACGAGCACATGAGGTCGCCGATCGCTACCTGCTTTAGCAACCAATGTCGCGCGTTGTTCGACGCCAAAGCGATGTTGCTCGTCAATCACAACTAGGCCCAGATCAAAAAAATCCACGCGATCTTCGAGCAACGCATGTGTGCCGATAACGATGCCGGCTTGTCCCGTAGTGATATCCAAAAGCGCTTGTCGTCGGGAAGCCGTATTTAATGACCCGGTCAGTAAAGTCACGCCGGTGCCTTCGTCATGAGATCCGAGCTTGCCCCGTTCAGCAAGCGGGCCGAGTAATTTCGTAATCGCCCGATAATGCTGGGCGGCCAGCACTTCTGTTGGTGCAAGTAACGCCGCCTGACCACCGGAATCAACCACGGTGAGCATTGCTCGCAAAGCCAAAACGGTTTTTCCGGAACCCACTTCACCTTGCAAAAGGCGGTGCATTGGATGTCCAGCAGCAAGTTCAGCACTGATAGTTGCAGAAACATCTTGCTGACCCTGAGTCAACGTAAACGGCAAACTCGCGTCAAACGCAGCCAGAAGACCGTCTGATTTTTCAACACGGGGCACCGCCGGCCAACTTCGCTCTTCGTGTCTTTGCTTTGCCAAAACAATCTGCAGAGCCAGCGCTTCATCCCATTTCAATCGAATGCGAGCTTGCTCGAGCTGTTCATCGTTTGACGGTTTGTGGATCCATTGCAAAGCGTCTCGTAAATCAATCAAATGACGTTCTTTTCGCAACGATTCTGGAAGCGGATCCGCAGTTACTTCGAGACTTGCTAATACCTTGGCAACACATTTTGCGATTGTCCACGACTGCACTTTTGCAGTTGCGGCATAAACAGGCAAGTACTCGTCCACGTAATCATTGGCATCAACCTGATCAGTTGCTCCTAAGAGTTCATAGTCGGGATGCGCAAGTTGACGTTTGTTATTAAAGACTGTGATCTGGCCAGAGAATAATCCACGCGCACCTTCGGTTAACTCGTTTACGCGCCAATGTTGGTTGAAAAATATGAGCGTCAGTTTTCCAGTGCCATCGGTGATGATGACTTCTTGTCGAGTTCCAGCTTTTGATTTATTTTTTAACGACGTAAAAGATACGACTTCTGCCTGAACAGTGACGTGATCGCCAACCTGAAGCCGCGCAAGATCCGTTAAGGCACCTCGGCGGTCGTAACGTCGCGGATACGCACGGACCAAGTCTTCAACTCGGCGCATGCCGAATGAAGCTTCTAAGGCCTTTGCCTCTTTCGCGCCAAGTACTTGAGACAGTTCGTCATCGAGCGTCGTCATCATTCGACTCCGATGAGATATGTGTGTGTCGTTTGATCGGCACGCAAAACGTTGAACTCAATTCCGGGGTACTCCGCAGCAAGCCGATCACCAATCAGATCGTCGCCGCCTTTTCCAACAAGTACCGTAACTAAGTCCCCACCGTGGTCAAGCATCTTGTCAACGACATGCGCTGCCATGTCATGCACCGAAGCTGTCGTCGAAATTTCTACCGGAACATTTGAGATCAACCCAATGATGTCGCCTTCGTGACACAATCCGGCAGCCGTCATGCTCGAACGCGTGGAAACTTTGACTGCACCTTCGCGAGTTGTTTGGGCAGCCTTGGTCATCGCATCGAGCGCATGTGCCACATCAGAAGTAGCATCACACACGGCAAGCGAAGCAAGTGAACTTGGAACGTTTGACGTGCCAATCATGTGGACCGTGATTCCCTCGGCTCGCACTTGATGCGCCGCAAGCGCGACACTGGCATGGCAATCGAGATAACTCGGCAACACAATCACATGAGCGCAATTGGTTTTTCTGATTGCTCGTACAAAATCGATCGTCGATAGCGCGCTCATGGGTGGCTTAGGAATAAACGTCGCTCCTGCAGCCTCCACAATTCGTCCCAAACCGCGGCCTTCGCCGGCCATGACTACTCCGATACCAGAAAGTTCGCCATTGGCGGCAACATCACTTGTTCCAATTAGCTGTGTAATTGAAATGCGATACGCACGCCCGTGTCGCATTGCTTCACTGAGTGCCTCACCTGGGTGATCGACATGAACGTGAACATTAAATGGATTCGCCCGACCAGTAATCGTTACTGACTCACCGATCACTCCAAGTTCGTCACGAAGTGAGTCAGCATCGCCATCGAATAAGAACATGACCTCGTGTGATGGACCTAGATATTCAATGGCTGTGACATCGCAGGTTCGCTGAGCAAGTTCAATGTCAGGAATTTCAAGACCTGCAAGTTCATTGGCCACTGCTTCATGAAGGTACGACAGCGCCAAGGCGCCAGAGTCCACCACACCTGCAGCCGTCAGTTCAGGTAGTTGCTCGGTCGTGCGCGTGACAGCTTCGCGAACTGCAAGTGCAATAGCTGACACATATTGCGCAAAGTCTGTACCTGGAATTTGTTCGGCAGCAGCTCGGGCAATCGACAGCATCGTGCCATCACGTGGCACCGAAACAGATTCCCCTGCCATAGTCGCTGCCGTAACGAGTGCTTCATGCCATTGATGCGCCGACATCGTGGGTTCGCTGCGAGACGCAAAACCATGGAGGTACTCAGCCAAGATCACCCCAGAGTTTCCGCGTGCGCCCATTCCAACTTCGCGGGCCAGAGCGTTACTGACCACCGAGAGATCCGATCGACCCTTCTCGAGCACCCCAAGGCCAGATTGGATCGTCAGGACTGAATTGGTGCCGGTATCGCCATCTGGCACTGGAAACACGTTCAAATCATTGAGCAACTGCTCATTTGCCTGCAAAAGGGCGTAAAACCGCCGAATTATCCGGCGAAACATAGGTGCGTCAATGACGCTGACCTCACTGGCCGATCCCTTGTTTCGCACATCTTTAGGGTATCTGCTTGAGCCTCTTGGACCTCGTCCCTGAGCTCAAATTGAACTTTTGCCCTATTCGCAGGTATTCTTAGCGGGCTATCTAATCTTTCTATCCAAGGAGTCAAAGTGGCTGCTGTATGTGACGTCTGCGCCAAGGGCCCAGGCTTTGGCCACAACATTTCGCACTCGCATCGTCGTACCAATCGTCGATTCAACCCAAACATCCAGTCAGTGCGTGCGTTGGTCGGCAAGACACCTAAGCGTCTGAATGTATGCACCTCGTGCATCAAGGCCGGCAAGGTCGTCCGCGCTTAATTACGAACTTAAAAAAACCCGCCTTATTTCCGAGGCGGGTTTTTTATTGCTTTGAAACTAATGCGAAAAGTGATCCCAGCCACCGGCACTCTTGAGTTCACCATCGACATAAACGCCAGCCATCTGATCAGTCACGTGACCAATGATGTGCCAACCTGAGGGAACCTCAAGAGCGTTGCCAAACGTAGCCACGAACGCATGATCTTCTCCCCCAGTCAAAATCCACTCCATCGCATCGCCTGCGAACGCCGAAGCAGTAGCCGTAAGTTCTTCTGGGACCTCAAATGACGAGGTGTCGATCGTGATTGCAACGCCAGACGCTTTGGCAATATGACCAAGGTCTGAGATCAATCCATCACTGACATCAATCATGGCGTGAGCATTGCGTCCTGATTGTGCGAGCGCGTATGGCGGAGTTGGCACACGATGAGCCGCCACCAGATTACGCGGTGAACGAAATCCGCGTTGCAACATCAACAGTCCAGCTTGCGCAAAACCCAATCGTCCGGCAAAAGCCACAACGTCACCGACTTGAGCACCGCTGCGGACAATTGGTTCACGGCCTTCAAGTTCGCCAAGGGCTGTCACACTGATTGTGATCGCTTCGCCACGAACAACATCGCCACCCACAACAGAGACGTTGACTTGCTCAGCTTCGGCACTCAAACCGTCTGCAAGTTCGAGCACCCAGTTCACCGGCGTGCTTCCAGGCAAACTCAGACCAACCAACAATGCGGTTGGCGTTGCTCCCATGGCATAGATGTCTGCCAAATTTGCCGCAGCTGCTTTTCGACCAATGTCATTAGCGCTTGACCAATCCAGCCTGAAATGAACGCCTTGGCTCAACATGTCTAAACACGCAACAACGTGGTTTCCGCGCGCTCGCACCACAGCGGAATCATCACCAATACCTACTGGAACGGTGTTTGAATCTGCCGTGCGCAATCTCGAGGCAATCAGTTCGATCAGCGCAAATTCGCCGATCTCTGCAATGGTCTGTTCGCCGCTCATGCCTTAACGCTAGCCTGTCGATTCCATTGCCGGTTGGTGCGGGCTCACGGTGTTCGACACTAATGCTTGAATAGTCACGTGCACCTGAAACCGCGAATGACCATGCTTGCTGTGGCTGTTGCTGTATGCAGTTCAGTCCTCACAGGGTGCGGTGCTCCAACAGTTGCCATTGATGATTACTCAATCGCAGCAAGCGATACCGCGCAATGTAGGTCGTTGATTGCCGCGATGCCGGGCGAGGTTGCCACGCAAGGACGCCGAGTTGTTGAGCCAACGACTTCACACATTGACGATTATTCAGCGGTGTGGGGAGATCCAGTAATTGCAATGAAGTGTGGGCTAGCCGCACCTGCCGGATACATTCCAGTCGATGGTGATCTTGTGGTTGACGGCATCACATGGCGACCACTACAGCTCTCGCATGGATACCAATTCTTCGCACAAGGGCTTGTTGTCCCTTTATCTGTCACAGTTCCTTCAGAATATGCACCTGAAACAAATGCACTCGCCGACATTTCGCCAGCACTTGCAAAGTACGTGAAGCCTTAACGAAGACCAGTGCCTCGACGAATCGCATCTTGAATCAATTCATCAACGAGTTCTGAGTATGACTTCCCGGTGCTCTGCCACATTCGAGGGAACATCGAAATTGGAGTAAAGCCAGGCATCGTGTTGATTTCGTTAACGAGCAATTCGCTTCCGTTAATGAAAAGGTCAACTCGGGCTAGGCCTTCGCAATCAAGTGCAGTAAATGCTTCGCAGGCAATTGCACGAATCTTTGTCGACAATTCCTCTGGCAAATTGGCAGGGACTACTAATTCAACTGAATCATCGACGTACTTTGCTTCGTAGTCATAGAAATCATGTCCTTCACGAACCACAATTTCAGCGACAACGCTTGCTGATGGTCCATCGATTCCACCCAGCACGCCACATTCAATTTCACGATTGCCTTCGATACTTGCTTCAATGACAACTTTTGGATCGTGATGTCGCGCTAACTCAATGGCATGTTCAAGTTCTAACCAGTCCTTCACCTTGGTGATACCCACCGAAGAACCGGCGCGGCTCGGCTTCACAAATACTGGAAGTCCAAGTTGGTGAATACGTTCTAGCGAGCTTTCGCGTTGCGTCTTCCATTCGTGGTTGGTAATGACTTCGTAAGGACCAACAGGCAAACCTGAAGCTCGCAACATGGCTTTCATGTGCGCCTTATCCATGCATGCGGCGGACGAAAACACGCCAGAACCTACATAAGGAATTCCTGCAAGCTCGAACAAACCTTGAATCGTTCCATCTTCGCCAAACGGACCGTGCAGAACAGAAAACGCAACATCAACTTGAGTAAGCACGCTAGGTATTTGGGACTGAACCACAAGTTCTTGCGCCGTGGGATCTGGGGTAAACAAAATCGGATCCGCAGCATCGTTGACTTGAGGAAATACTCCATCAATTACCGAGAGTCGATCAGGATCATCGGATTCGAGCACCCATTGACCTTGCTTGGTGATTCCGATCGCTACAACGTCATACGCGTTTCGATCTATCGCACGCAGCACACTACCTGCAGAAATACATGAAATTTCATGCTCGCTACTGCGGCCTCCGAAGATTACGGCAACGCGCAGGCGATTTGTCATGACTCAACGCTATCTGACGCAACGGTAAATGTAGTTGAAGCAACCACCGCAAGGCATCTTGAGGCTCATTAAACTGATGCCAGCACAGCAATCGCAAAGGACAACAAATGACACACGATCTAATCGGGTTCGCTGTTCTTGCTGGATTGCTCACTATGTTGCCGGGTATCGATACCGCTCAGATTTTGCGTGCCGCTACGTTAAACGGACCACGTTCGGCTTATGCAACTGTTTTTGGAATCATGGCCGGCGTGTGGCTTTGGGGAGCCGCTGCTGCAATTGGAATTAGTGCATTGCTCTTAGCGTCCCACGTGCTCTATCAAGGCTTTCTAGTAGTCAGTGCGAGTTACCTGCTCTATCTAGGCACTCGCATGCTGTTGGACTCGCGACACATAGAGCCGCTGGTAGCACCTAACCACAGCATCGACACTGGACGAGGCCGCCGCGAATTTAGTCGCGCATTTTTCGTTACATTTACCAATCCAAAGAACGGTGCTTTCTACGTCGCCATACTTCCGCAGTTTTTGCCCGAGGATTTAAGTCCCATCGCAGGCGGTTTGCTCTTGGCGACCATTCATAATCTTGAATGCTTAGTCTGGTTCAGTGTCCTCATTTGGGGAACCAACTTGGCCCGTGAGTTTTTTGCTCAAACAAACGTGCGAACGTGGCTCGAACGCATTTCAGGTATTGCGCTAATCGGATTTGGAATTCGTATGGCGCTGGAAGCGACCTCGTAACGACTACTCGTGCTCCATCGCTTCTGGATCAGCTTCAGCTCGTGCAGGTCGAGCCATAAAAGCAGTTAAAACAAGTTCAGGACTCAATCCGGAATGCACGACGTTCACAACTTGCTCAGTGATCGGCATGTCTACGTCATAGCGCTTAGCCAGTTCGAACAATGGCTGACAACTCTTCACACCCTCGGAAGTGGTCTTAGTCTTTTCGACAGCCTGATCAATCGTCATGCCGCGGCCAAGATATTCACCGATCGTTCGGTTTCGTGACAATGGCGATTGGCACGTTGCGACAAGGTCGCCAACGCCTGCAAGTCCGGCAAACGTCAACGGGTTCGCGCCAAGAGCAACACCAAGGCGAGTCATTTCAGCAAGCCCGCGCGTCATTAAAGCCGACTGAGAATTTTCACCGTAACCCAAACCAACAGCCATACCGTTAGCAAGGGCAATGACGTTTTTCACCGCGCCTGCAATTTCTACGCCCGTCACATCAGTTGTGTAATAAGGGCGGAAGTAATCAGTCGTGCACGCATCCTGCAATCGCCGTGCTGACTCGTCGTCAATACAGGCAACCGTTGTCGCTGCTGGTTCGCGAGCAGCGATTTCGTGCGCCAAGTTGGGGCCGGATACAACTGCAATGCGCTCGGGACTAACACCTGCAACTTGCGCAATTACTTCACTCATACGCATTGTTGTGCCCAACTCAATACCCTTCATCAACGATGCCACTACTGCAGTTGATGGAATTAAGTCTTTCCACTGTTCTAGGTTTTCGCGCAGACGCTGGGCAGGGATTGCCAGCACGACGAGTTCAACATCGGCCAACACTTCGGCGGCATTCGTTGACGCAGTAATTGATGCAGGCAACGCCATGTCATCGCAATATTGTGAGTTTGTGTGTCGCGAATTGATTTCATCCGCAATGGCTTCGGAACGAGCCCAAATTGCGACGTCGCAACCAGCATCAGCCAAAATCATGGCAAAGACTGATCCCCATGATCCGGCACCCATAACAGCAGTACGCATTACGAGTTCTCCTCTGGCTTCTTAATTCCCAGTGCTTCGTCGCGGTTCAAAATCTCGGTTGGTGCTGTTTCGCCACGAATCTGCGCCAACAACTCGATGATCGCAGCCATGATGCGATCGGTTGCTTCCTTAAGAACTGTTGCCGTCAATGGTTGGCTGCGCAAATCATCCAGATTGACTGGAGGCCCTGCATGCACATGCATAGTTTTGCGCGGGAAGAGATGTGGCATTTTGGAATACGGACTGAGCACCTCTTGAGGTCCCCATTGCGCAGCTGGAATCACAGGAGCACCGGTCGTGAGCGCAATGCGCGCAACACCGTTTTTAGCCGACATTGGCCATAGGTTTTTGTCGCGCGTCAAAGTGCCTTCGGGGTAGATGACAACACATTCGCCCTTGTTGACTGCTTCGATAGCAGCGTGCAACGACGAGACTGCTGCTGCTGTTCCCCGAGACACGGGAATTTGGCCAGCATTAAGAAGTAGCTTGCCTAAAACTGGAATCTTAAAAATCTGAACTTTGCCCAAGAATCGAGCTGGACGACCGTTGTCATGAACAAAGTGGCCCGCTGCAAATGGGTCGAACCACGAAAGGTGGTTCATCGCGACAATGATGCCGCCCTCGCGATGCAGGTATTCGCCGCCTTGCCATTCGCGCTTGGTCAACCACATCATGAATGGACGCAGCACAGTAGTCACAAAGGTGTACGAGCCACCTTGCTTTGACTGGGCTTTGCGTTTGCTCACGGGGTCAATCCTGACATAAAAAATGTTGCGGCTTTTGCGGCCGCTGGTAACTCAAGGGAAATGAAGAAGCGGTCGGACCCGATTTCTCGAGCCCGACCGCTTAAACGCTTTGGCTTACTTGCCTGAAACGATCTTCTTGAATTCAGCGCCAGCGCGGAACTTTGGAACCGAGGTAGCTGCGATGGTTACAGGTGCACCAGTCTGTGGGTTGCGGCCTGTGCGAGCTGCACGGTCTGACTTTTCGAAGATGCCGAAGCCTGAGAGTGAAACCTTGTCACCCTTAGCAACAGCGGACTTTACGCTGTCTAGTACTGCATCTACTGCTGCGGTTGCGTCCTTCTTGCTGATGTCGGCACGCTCGGCCACTAGATCAATTAGTTCTGCCTTGTTCATTGGGTCCTCCATGTTTAGGCCCGACATTTCCGCTAAGAAAGCCGGAGGGCTATAAAACGCTTTGCCTTATAGCTTTGTGAGTTGTTCCAGACTTCCCCGTCTGGCTCATCACTCACTTTATGGCGCAAAATCAAGGGTTTATTGGTACGCCACGCTACGACACGCCGAAAAATGCCCAAAAAAGGCTGTTTATTTCCAAAATCGTCCCCAAAGGCAACTTATCCACAGCACAAAGCCCGCCAACCGCAAGGCTGACGGGCTTCGAGTAAGGCACTTATATTAGGCAGTTGCAGGCTTGTACGCCGGGCGTTTGCCCTCGAACTCGGTAATTGTGTCCACGTGCTTCAACGTCAGTCCGACATCATCCAGACCCTCCATCAAACGCCAACGAACGTATTCATCAACGTCGAAGGTTGCGGTCAGGCCACCTGCGGTGATGGTGCGAGATTCCAAATCAACCGTGACTTTAGTGTCTGGGTGATTTTCAATCTCTTTCCACAACTGATCTACGACATCTTGATCGACAAGCGCGGTCAGTAATCCCTGCTTACCTGAGTTTCCGCGGAAAATATCGGCGAATCGTGACGAGATCACTACCTTGAATCCGTAATCCATCAACGCCCACACTGCGTGCTCACGTGAGGACCCAGTACCAAAGTCCGGTCCTGCGATCAAAACTGATGCACCATCAAATTGTGGTTGATTGAGCACGAAGTCTGGATTCTTGCGCCAAGCCGAGAACAAGCCATCTTCGAAACCATGTCGCGTAATGCGCTTGAGGTATTCCGCTGGAATGATCTGGTCGGTATCAACGTTGCTGGCACGCAATGGGACTGCGGTGCCAGTGTGAACTGTGAACTTATCCATCAAGTGCTCCTTAGTTCAGATCTGCTGGTGACGACAGTGTGCCGCGCACTGCTGTAGCGGCAGCGACTGCTGGGGATACAAGGTGAGTACGACCACCAGGGCCCTGCCGACCTTCGAAGTTTCGGTTTGATGTCGATGCGCTGCGTTCGCCAGGGGTCAACTTGTCTGGGTTCATCGCCAAACACATTGAGCAACCAGCTTCTCGCCATTCGGCACCCGCTTCAACGAAGACCTTGTCTAAGCCTTCGGCCATTGCTTCAAGGCGAACACGTACTGATCCGGGAACTACAAGCATGCGTGTTCCTTCGGCAACCTTGTGACCCTTCAACACTGCAGCTGCAGCACGAAGGTCCTCAATGCGGCCGTTGGTGCACGATCCAAGGAATACGGTGTCGATCTTGATGTTCTTGATCGGAGTACCAGCCTGAAGGTCCATGTACGCGAGCGCCTTTTCAGCCGCAAGCTTTTCCGAAGCATCCTCAAAGTCATCAGGACCAGGGACATTTGCCGTTAGCGGCGCACCTTGACCAGGGTTTGTTCCCCATGTGACAAACGGACTCAACGTTGACGCATCAATGACGACTTCGGCGTCAAAGCGAGCATCGTCGTCAGTATGAAGGGTCTTCCAGTAGGAAACCGCAGCATCCCAGTCAGCACCCTTCGGCGCGCGATCGCGACCTTCGATGTAATCAAAAGTTGTTTGATCCGGTGCAATCATGCCGGCGCGTGCGCCTGCTTCGATGCTCATGTTGCAGATCGTCATGCGACCTTCCATCGATAGCGCGCGAATTGCTTCACCGCGATATTCGAGCACGTAGCCTTGGCCACCGCCGGTACCGATCTTGGTGATGATGGCAAGGATGATGTCTTTCGCCGTGACACCTGCTGGCAAAGTGCCATTGACTGTGATTGCCATGGTCTTGAACGGCTTAAGCGGAAGTGTCTGAGTTGCCAGTACATGCTCAACTTCGCTCGTGCCAATGCCGAATGCCAAAGCACCGAACGCACCGTGAGTCGAGGTATGTGAATCGCCACAGACAACTGTCATGCCCGGCTGAGTCAATCCGAGTTGAGGACCAACAACGTGCACGATGCCTTGTTCTGCATTTCCCAATGAATAGATTGGGACACCAAATTCTTCGCAATTCTTTCGGAGTGCATTCACTTGAGCTGCACTGATTGGATCAGCGATCGGTTGATCGATGTTCAACGTTGGAACGTTGTGATCTTCAGTGGCAAGTGTGAGATCTGGGCGACGAACTTTTCGGCCGCTGTCGCGCAATCCATCGAATGCCTGTGGACTCGTGACTTCGTGCACGAGGTGCAAGTCGATGTACAGCAGGTCTGGTTCGCCATCGGCGCTGCGCACAACGTGATCGCGCCATACTTTTTCAGCCAGGGTCAGTCCCATGGGCACTCCTCTTTGAGTTCCTGTTGCATCTCGAATTGTGAGATGGCAATATCACTACATGGACGATAGTAGTAGCGGTGTAGGTGTCCTTGACAAGGCTGCCCACATTTTGGACGCACTCGAAGCCGGCCCAATGACGCTCGCTGCACTCGTTTCTGCCACTGGACTAGCCCGCCCCACCGCGCACCGCTTAGCCACCGCCTTAGAACACCATCGCCTCGTGACGCGCGACCTGAACGGTCGATTCGTGCTCGGCCCTCGTATTGCAGAGTTGGCCGTATCCGCTGGCGAAGACAAACTTCTCGCTGTTGCTGGACCCGTATTAATTGCACTTCGTGACGCAACGAAGGAAAGCGCACAGCTGTATCGCCGACAGGGTGACCAGCGCATCTGTGTCGGTGGCGCCGAGCGCATGACAGGGCTGCGCGACACAGTGCCGATTGGTGCAGTGCTTACTATGCACGCTGGATCCGCGGCACAAATTTTGCTCGCATGGGAAGAACCTGATCGCATGCATCGCGGAGTTCATGGTGCGAAGTTCACAGCCGTTGATCTCGCCGGAGTTCGACGACGCGGCTGGGCACAATCGGTTGGCGAGCGTGAAGCAGGTGTCGCATCGGTGTCAGCGCCAGTGCGTGGCCAAGGTGGCAAAGTGCTCGCCGCAGTATCTATCTCTGGACCGATTGAGCGACTCACTCGTCAGCCCGGTCGACTTCACGGTCCAGCAGTGATGGCCGCTGCAGCCAAGATCAGTGAACTTCTCGCCGCTCGCGGTTAACACTTCTCACATGTAGCTGTCGTTAAACACTGCCCCCGACTTGTCGTGGGCTACAAATGAAAAAGCCACGAACCCGTAAGAAAACGTTCACAGTCGTAAAACAGGAACGAGAAATTCACTTGGAATTTCTCGCAAATAAATACTGCCCCGACTTGTCGTGGGCTACAAAACACAAAAGCCACTCCGAAGAGTGGCAGATATGTTTTGTAGCCCCGACGGGATTCGAACCCGCGCTACCGCCTTGAGAGGGCGGCGTGCTAGGCCACTACACAACGGGGCCCTAGCAAAAAGGACCCCGGAGGGATCCTTCTTTCGCTGGGGTACCAGGACTCGAACCTAGACTAAATGAACCAGAATCACTTGGGCTGCCAATTACCCCATACCCCATTTGGCATTTCACGCTTTCGCGCTTGACGATTGTAGCCCAGCACCTGCAGTTGGGTGAAATCGCCGAAAACCAACAATTCCTTAGGCGAGTGCCAATTGCAGGCGCGAGAGCGCACGCTCACGGCCCAAGATTTCAAGGGATTCAAAGAGCGGTGGCGACACTCGGCGACCGGTGACTGCAACTCGAACTGGGCCAAAAGCCAGCTTGGGCTTGAGCCCGAGACCGTCGATCAACGCCACGCGCAAGGCTTCCTCAATTGCTTCGGTGGTCCACTCGCCTACGGCGTTGAGCGCATTCATTGCTTCTTGAATTACTGGCCGCGCATCATCAGTCAAGACCTTTGCGGCTTCATCAGGATCAACCGAGAATGCCGGACTTCCTGCATCGCCATAGAACAAGAAAGCTGTCATCGCGACACCTTGCTTCAACGTTTCCATACGCTCCTGAACATGTGGCACAGCAGCGCGCAAAGTTGCAAGCTGAACGTCAGTTGGATCCGCCGTCAATACGCCTTCGCTCTTGAGGTACGGAATGAGTCGCTGTGCTAAATCTTCAGGGTCGAGCGCACGCATCCATTCTGCGTTGATCGCTGTGCACTTCTTCAAATCAAAGCGCGCTGGATTGGCGTTGACTCGAGCAACATCAAAACGCTCTGCCATCTGCTCTTTCGAGAAGAATTCAATGTCGTCACCAAACGACCATCCAAGCAATGCCAGGTAATTAATTAAACCTTCAGGCAAATAACCTTCTTCGCGATACATCATCAAACTTGATTCAGGATCACGCTTGGAAAGCTTTTTGTTACCTTCGCCCATGACGTACGGCAAGTGGCCGTACATTGGTCGCGCACCCTTGGCAACGCCGATCGCAAGCAACGCGTCGTACAACGCAAGCTGTCGAGGTGTGCTACTCAAAAGATCTTCACCGCGAAGAACGTGAGTGACTTCCATCAACACGTCATCAACTGGGTTGGTCAACGTGTAAAGCGGTTCACCTGTTGCACGAACAATCACATAATCAGGAACATGCTCGGCAGCGAAAGTGACATCACCGCGAACGAGGTCATTCCAAGTCCAGTCGGTGTCTGGCATGCGCATACGAATAACAGGCTTACGACCTTCAGCTTCATACCCTGAAATTTGCTCGTCACTCAAAGTGCGACATGCACCGTCGTAACCAGGTGTCTTATTTGCAGCACGCGCAGCTTCGCGACGCTCTTCAAGTTCTTCCTGCGAGCAGTAACAGCGATACGCATGACCAGCGGCAAGCAACTGAGCCGCAATGTCGGCGTAAATCTCCATGCGCTGTGACTGGCGATATGGTCCGTGCGGGCCACCTACTTCGGGGCCTTCGTCCCAATCCATTCCGAGCCAACGCAAAGACGCCAACAGATCGTTGTACGACTGCTCACTATCGCGCTGGGTGTCAGTATCTTCAATCCGAAAAATAAATGTGCCGCCTGTGTGACGTGCGTAAGCCCAGTTGAACAGTGCGGTACGCACCATGCCAACGTGCGGATTACCGGTTGGCGAGGGACAGAATCGAACGCGAACGTCAGACACAAGACTCCTTGAAAGTGGATTATCGCAAGACTACTGGATTCGACAGTGTGCCAATTCCTTCGATCGTGACATCAACAACGTCACCGTTCGACAGTGGTCCGACTCCTGCTGGCGTGCCTGTCAAAATCACATCACCTGGCAACAGCGTCATGACCTGCGAAATCCACGCCACCATTTCGTGAGCCGATCGCACAAGCTGACTCGTATTGCTTGACTGCTTAACTTCACCATTGACTTCGCACGAGATGTCAAGATTAGTTGGATCTAACTCCGTTTCAATCCATGGTCCAAGTGGGCAAAAGGTATCGAAACTCTTTGCTCGAGTCCATTGTCCATCCGAGTGTTGTAAATCTCTTGCGGTCACATCATTAGCGATTGTGTAGCCCAAGATCACTTCGCCTGCGCGCTCGACTGCGACGTTCTTACAGAGAGCGCCGATCACAATTGCTAGCTCTGCCTCGTAATGCACATTGTTCGATTGCGGTGGCAAAACGATGGCATCGCCCTCGCCAATCACAGTTGTTGAAGGCTTAATGAAAATCACTGGCTCAGCTGGAACTTCTCCACCCATTTCAGCGGCGTGATCAGCATAGTTTTTACCTACGCATACAACTTTGCTGGGAAGCACTGGCGACAAGATTTTGACGTCATCTAATTCCAGCGCAACGCCTACCGGGTCAAGATCCCCATAGGGATGTCCCTTTAAGAGGGCGATTTGAGTGCCGTTCACAACACCAAATACAGGACCGGGAACATCAGGCACGGAAACTCGAGCAATACGCATAGAAATAGCCTACCGAAACACCGAAAGGCGCTTTTATCCCCGTTTGGAACCCACCCACTTCACAGCCGGAAAATTCCTCGCACCATCTCGATTCATAAACGGGGAGTTAATGGCACACGACCGCAGGGTAACTGACATAGTTATGTCCGTGGATTTGATTCTCATCGCAACAGTTGTCACCGTCGGTCTTGCTCTACTTTTCGACTTCACGAATGGCTTTCATGATGCAGCCAACGCGACGTCAACAGTTATCGCAACAAAGTCGTTGACACCGCGCCAAGCTGTCATCGTTTCGTCGATCTTCAACTTCTTGCCAGCCTTTGTTATCGGCACCGCTGTAGCGAACACAATTTCTAAGACTGTGTCGATGGACAAGCTTGCTGCAGTTTCTACTGGTGTCATACCTGTTGGCATCAAAGTGACGTTGGCGGCGCTCCTCGGTGCGATTTTCTGGAACTTTTTCACGTGGGCACTCGGAATGCCATCATCGTCTTCTCATGCCTTGATCGGTGGATTAATCGGTGCAGGTATTTCTGCTGGTGGCACGAGCGTTATCTCGTGGAGTACAGTGCAAAAAACTGCAATTGCTATTTTTGCCTCTCCCCTCATTGCATTCCTCATTGCTTACTTGGCAACGTTCATCGTCAAAGGAGTTCAAAAGGCATTCAAGCTTGATGAAGATCATGAAGTTTTCCGCTGGGGACAAATCATTTCAAGTGCATTCGTGTCGTGGGGTCACGGAACAAACGACGCACAAAAAACAATGGGCGTTATTGCAGCCACTCTCTATTCAGGCGGCTACCTCGTGGCAAGTGACAGCGCGAAACTGACCCCACCAACATGGGTAATCTTCGCTGCGCAGATTGCCATCGCAATTGGCACCTTTTACGGCGGTTGGCGAATCATCGAGACAATGGGTATTCGTCTCACACGAATTACTCGAGCTTCAGGACTTGCAGCTAACCTTGGCGCGATCACCTCTATCAACGGTGCAACACACCTCGGTATCCCAATTTCAACAACTCACGCAGCTGCATCATCAGTGATTGGTTCAGGCGTAGGTTCGGGCCACAAGATCCATTTCCAAACAATTCGCAACATGGTTGTGGCTTGGGTCTTCACGTTGCCAAGCGCAGCGATCGTCGGCGCCATTGTCTACAAGGCAACGGCCATTCCCGGAGTCTTCGGCGGAATTATCACCACAGCAATCATCATCGCCCTGTTGACCTACGGAGTTCGCCTCATGGTCCGAGCAGATAGCGCCGATGACATCGCCAAGCGTGTTGATGAAGAGAAGGAACGTGTTCGCCTAGAGCGCCTCGAAGCCAAGTTGCCAACAGATGCGCCAGATTCAGTGGATGAACTTATCGAAGAGATCTGGCCAGATTCTTCACAGTAATTACTGTTTAATCTGCTTACCGAGCAAGCCGTACGAAATCGCGTCCTCAAGCGCCAACCACGAAGCAGCAATAACGTTCTCGTGAACACCGACTGTGTTCCAGCGACGTCCCTTGTCGGCTGTTTCGATCAGAACACGAGTGACCGCGCCTGTGCCTTGGCCGCCATCAAGAATGCGCACCTTGTAATCAATTAGTTCGAGATTAGCTAATTCAGGGAAACGTTGAACAAGTGCCGAACGCAATGCGTTATCAAGCGCATTCACTGGGCCATTACCTTCGCTGGTGGCGATCAAGCGTTCACCATCAACGTACAACTTCACAGTAGCTTCACTAACAACTAGGCCGTCTTCACGCTGTTCGACAATTGTTCGCCATGACTCGACAGTGAACTTGTTGACAGCGTCACCTGAAATCGCAGAGAGCAACAACAGTTCGAACGAGGCGTCAGCAGCCTCGAATGACCAACCTTTGGACTCAAGATTTTTCACTTGCTCGACAACCTTGCCGATTGCTTCAGGTTTTTCAGTTAGGTCATAACCAAGTTCTTTACCCTTGAGTTCAATCGAGGCACGACCGGCCATCTCGGTAACCAGAACGCGCATATCGTTGCCTACGACAGATGCATCAATGTGGTTATACAGTTCAGGGCTCACCTTGATCGCGCTAGCGTGCAAGCCTGCTTTGTGCGCAAACGACGAGACTCCAACATACGGCTGATGCGTATCTGGTGGCAGGTTGGCAATTTCAGCTAAAGCATGCGAAACGCGCTGCATGTCCGCCAACTTTCCTTCAGGCAGAACATGCATTCCAAGCTTGAGTTCGATGTTGGCGACAACAACAAAGAGGTCGGCATTTCCGGTGCGCTCACCATAACCATTTGCAGTGCACTGAACATGAGTAGCGCCAGCTTCAACAGCAGCGATTGAGTTGGCGATTGCACATCCCGTGTCGTCTTGGCAATGAATACCAAGACGAGCGCCAGTACGCTCTTTCACATCGGTCACGATTGCGCTAATTCCACTTGGCAACATACCGCCGTTTGTGTCGCACAATACGGCTACATCGGCCCCTGCATCGATAGCCGTTTTTACGGCAGCGACACCGTAATCAGCATCATGCTTATAGCCATCGAAGAAATGTTCGAAGTCCACGAATACGCGACGACCTAGTGCAACGAGAAGCGACACCGTATCGCGAATCATCGCGAGGTTTTCTTCCTTAGTCGTCTTTAGAGCCTGCTCAACGTGCCACACGTCGCTCTTAGCCACCAACGTGATGACCGGAGCCTGTGAATCAATAAGTGCGCGAACCTGCGGATCGTCCTCAGCTGAGATGCCAGCCTTGCGAGTCGCGCCGAAGGCGACCAACTTCGCATTCTTCAACTGAACTTCGCCAGCTGCCATGCGCGCGAAGAATTCAGTGTCCTTTGGTAATGCTCCGGGCCAGCCACCCTCGATGAATCCAACACCGAAGTCATCAAGAATTCGCGTTACGGCAAGCTTGTCTTCGACTGAGTATGTGATGCCCTCACGTTGAGCACCATCGCGAAGCGTGGTGTCGTAAACGTGAAATGCGTCAGTGACGCCAGTGTTAGTCATTAAACGATCCGATGCATCCAGTTATGAGTATCCGCAGCGCGGCCAGTTTGAATATCGACAAGTGCCTTACGAAGCTTCATTGTTACTTCGCCAGGTTCACCATCGCCAATTGTCCAAGCGCCACTGTTCTTACTATCAACGCGACCAACCGGAGTGATAACCGCAGCCGTGCCACAGGCGAACACTTCACTGATCTCTCCTGATGCGCATCCTTCACGCCACTCGTCGATGGTCAAGGTACCTTCCGAGGCTTCGTAGCCAAGGTCGTTTGCCAGCGTGAGCAGTGAGTCGCGCGTAACACCCGGCAACAAAGTGCCAGTCAGACGTGGAGTAATAAGGCGAGCATTTGCACCAGTTCCATAGACGAAGAACATGTTCATTCCGCCCATTTCCTCGATGTACTTTCGTTCGATTGCATCGATCCACACAACTTGGTCGCAACCGTTTTGTGCCGCTTCAGTTTGTGCAAGCAAACTTCCGGCGTAATTACCTGAGCACTTTGCTTCGCCAGTTCCACCCGGAGCCGCCCGCACAAAGTCATCCGAAATCCACACCGAGACTGGCTTTACTCCTTGCGGGAAGTAAGCGCCTACAGGTGATGCCAACAGGACATATGCAACTTCTCCAGATGGCTTTACACCAAGTGCAGGTTCAGCGCCGTACTCGAACGGGCGAAGGTACAAAGACTTTTCAGGGTCCTCTGAGACCCACGCTTGATCCTGTCGAACCAACGCATCGATCGAACCGATAAATAAATCCGTTGGAACCGGAGGCAGCGCCAAACGATAAGCAGATCGTTGGAATCGAAGAGCATTTGCTTCTGGGCGGAACGTGTAGATGCCACCATCCTCGAAACGATAAGCCTTAAGGCCTTCGAAGATGGATTGGCCATAGTGCAGAGCGTTCATGGCATAACCACCAGCAGACGCATCGCTTGCGACGATTTCTGCGTTGTGCCAACCCTTGTCTGCATTCCAAGACACGCGCGCGACGTGATCGGTGAAGTACTTTCCAAAACCTGGAGCGGCAAGAATCTCGTCCCGAGCAGCCTGGCTCGCAGGATGGTCACTGACTTTTACATCAAATGCACCTGTGTTACTCACACGCTCTACGGCTGGGTAAAGCGGAGCACCTGAATTAACAACCTCAGCTGCTGTGACATCGAGACCGGGATGAATGTACTGACTCATGGCTTAACGCTACCTGCTCTTACTCGTTGCTTGAAATGTTTAGCCCGTAACGAGCGCAGCGAGCGCATCGCCAATTTGGCTTGTGGATCGGGTGCCGGTGCGAGCAGCAAGGTCAGTGGCGACCGCGTACTCGACTTTCTTTGCAGCATCTGGTTCACCGATGTGGTCAAGCAGCATGGCAACACTGAGCACTGTTGCTGTTGGGTCCGCCTTGCCTTGACCAGCGATGTCAGGTGCACTTCCGTGGACTGGCTCGAACATGCTTGGGTTCTTTCGACTTGGATCGATGTTGCCTGAGGCTGCTAGGCCAATACCACCAGCAATTGCTGCGCCGATGTCGGTCAAGATATCGCCAAACAAGTTATCAGTAACAACAACATCAAATCGCTCTGGCTGAGTCAAAAAGAACATGCTTGCTGCATCAACGTGGCAGTAGTCAGTTTCGATGTTTGGATACTCCGAGGCCACATCAAGAAACGCGCGGTTCCACATATCACCGGCGTACACCAGCACGTTGGTCTTGTGAACCAAAGTGACTTTGCCACGACGACGTGATGCCCGCTCGAATGCATCGCGAATAATACGCTCGGCTCCGAAACGGGTATTCAAACTGACTTCAGTAGCCACTTCATGTTCTGTGTTCTTGCGTAGGTAGCCACCGGCACCAACATATGGTCCTTCGGTTCCTTCACGGCATACAACGAAGTCGATGTCCTTCGAAGTTTTTCCGGCAAGCGGAGATTCGACACCTTCGAACAACTTCACTGGACGAAGATTGACGTGATGATCAAGTTCAAAGCGCAATGGCAACAACACTCCGCGTTCGAGAATGCCAGGCTTGACTGATGGATCGCCGATAGCTCCGAGCAGGATGACGTCTTGTTGCTTCAACTCGGCAATAACGCTCTCTGGCAACGTTTCACCAGTTGCGTTGTATCGTCGAGCACCGAGGTCGTATTCCGTCGTCGAGAACGTCAGACCGACACTTGGGGCAACTGCCTCAAGAACTTTAAGACCCTCGGCCACTACTTCAGTGCCGATACCGTCGCCAGGGATTACTGCCAATTTAATGTTGCGTGCCATGCGTTCAAGGCTAGTGCCACCGTCTCATCTAGTGAAAACCCATCTTGCGATGTGGAACGGGACGAACTTGGGCGAAATCCCTTGCGCTGCTAGGCTGGAAGCAATGTACGCGAGCCTGCTCCTTCGCAGCCGCAACGAGGCCTAAGACAACCGGCCCTCTCGTTGCGGTGAATCTCTGCTTGCCGGATGCGCTCACAATTGCTCCACCCCACATCGCTCGTACATCACTAAAGGATTCCTGAAGTCTTATGACTAACTCATACGAACAACGCAACAGCCAGAAGCCATCACCGATGGCTTTTCATCGCTACTCAGCTTTCAAGCCAGTCGATCTACCTGATCGCACGTGGCCCAACAAGTCGATCACTCAAGCACCTCGTTGGTGTGCTGTGGATCTGCGCGACGGCAATCAGGCACTCATCGATCCGATGACGCCAGATCGTAAGCGCCGCATGTTCGAATTGCTCGTGAAAATGGGTTACAAAGAAATTGAAGTTGGTTTTCCTTCTGCGAGCCAGACTGACTTTGACTTTGTGCGCATGCTGATCGAAGAGAATCTCATTCCGGATGATGTCGTCATTCAGGTGTTGACTCAAGCTCGCGAACATTTGATTGAACGAACCTTTGAAGCCATCGAAGGTGCACCCCAAGCAATCGTTCACCTCTACAACTCGACATCAACGCTGCAGCGTCGCGTCGTTTTTGATTTGGATAAAGAAGGCATCAAGGAAATCGCTGTTCGCGGTGCTGAACTCTGCCTCAAGTACGCCGAGCAAATCGAAGGTACCGATGTGTACTTCGAATACTCCCCTGAATCTTTCACGGGCACAGAACTTGATTACGCCATCGAAGTCGTCGATGCAGTCAACGATATCTGGAAGCCAACACCTAATCGCAAGGTCATCGTGAACCTTCCTGCGACCGTCGAAATGACAACGCCAAATTTGTATGCCGACAGCATTGAATACATGCACCGCAATTTGAAGTACCGCGATTCCATTGTGATCAGCCTGCACCCTCACAACGACCGTGGCACTGGTGTTGCTGCTGCTGAACTTGGCTACTTGGCTGGCGCTGATCGCATCGAAGGTTGCTTGTTCGGAAACGGTGAGCGCACCGGAAACGTGTGCCTTGTGACTTTGGGTATGAACCTGATGAGCCAAGGAATCGACCCACAGATTGATTTCCGCAACATCGATGAAATCCGTCGTACAGTCGAATACTGCAACCAACTTCCAGTTGCCGAACGCCATCCTTATGGCGGAGACCTGGTCTTCACCGCGTTCTCAGGCTCTCATCAAGATGCGATCAACAAGGGCTTGGCCGCGATGAAGCGTGATGCTGAAGCAGCCGGAGTTGCAATTGATGATTTCCGTTGGGAAGTTCCTTACTTGCCGATTGATCCAAAGGACGTTGGCCGTAGCTACGAAGCCGTGATCCGTGTGAACTCACAGTCCGGCAAGGGCGGTGTTGCTTACATCATGCGCACCGAGAACAAACTTGATCTACCCCGCCGACTCCAGATCGAATTCAGTGCTGTTATCCAAAAGCACACCGATGATGCTGGCGGCGAAGTGTCACCGGCTCAGATGTGGTCGATCTTCCAAGACGAATACTTGCCCAACAATGAAAAACCATGGGGTCGTTTCAAGTTGAAGTCTGTGGCAGTCGACAGCGATGTTGATGGCGATTCTCGCGTCAAGGTCACTATGGGAGACACCACCTCACCAACTGGAGAAGTTGATATCGAAGGTGTTGGTAATGGTCCGATTGCGGCGTTCTGCGATGCCATGTCGCATGTTGGTGTCGACGTACGCGTTCTTGATTACAACGAGCACGCTATGAGCAGCGGTGGCGATGCACAGGCTGCTGCCTACCTTGAATGTGCTGTTAACGGCACCATGCTTTGGGGCGTCGGTATTGATTCGTCAATCGTGACATCGTCTCTCAAAGCGGTTGTGTCCGCAGTGAACCGAGCAATTCGCGGTTAATTGCAAAACTTATTCAATTGCCAACGATGCCTAGGTCAATTCGACCTAGGCATCGTTAGTATTTAGGCATGCAGCATCACCGTTATCGCCTGACCTTTCCTGAAACTCAAGTTCAGGAACCTGTGATCTACAAGATCGTCAAAGAATTCGATGTCGTCCCGAGCATTCGTCGCGCATCAATCGAAAATCACTTTGGCTGGATGATCATGGACTTACAAGGTTCACACGAGCAGATTGATGCAGCAATCGCTTACCTCGAAGGTCTCGGCATTGATGTTGTGAACGCTGAAGGCGATTTCGTCGCAGGTTAACCTATAAGAGACTTAATGAATTACATCTCAACTATGACTTCAGGAAACTTTGCAAACATCACTGCATCAGTCTGAGTTCCATCACGTCGCGTCATACCTTGACGCAATACAGTCTCCATCTCAAAACCTGCTTTGAGCAAGACCTTTTGCGAACCAACATTCTCTGGAAGTGTCACCGCCTGAACACGGCGAAATCCAATTGAGAATGCGAAACTCGTGGCTAACTTTGCTCCAAGATGCGCATAGCCGTGTCCTCGAGCATCCGGTGCGATCCAATACCCAAGTTCACAAAAGTGATCGAAGTGGATGCAGTGATGCAAGGCAAAACTGCCAACTACTTCCCCATTGACTATGCCTGCAAATGAAATGGAATCTTGCAGATCAAATCCACGAGCTTGATGCACAAAGAAATCATCGGCGGTTGAACGCTCATATGGAACAGGCACTGTCGTGAGTAATTGAATTGTTGGATCCTGACAAATCTCAAAGACAGAATCCATGTCTGACTCTGCCCATGGGCGCAGCATCAATTCGCCATCCATCAAGGTCGGAACACTGCTTGGCCAAGAAATCATAGAGCGAGCCTATTAGGTGTATTCATCAAATCGTCACGAGATCTGCACTCTGTCGTAACACCCCTCTAACAATTGAGAGTTATCCTGATTGTGAAGGCTAGGTTTCGCTGCTTCATCGGCATAAGTAGCGGCACCGAGCCTTCGCCATTACTAGCGGAAAATTCCGGTGTGACCGAGCGAGTATCGCCCAGGTTGCGGATAGAACGACAAACCATGTGGGCCAAGACCCACTTTGATTTTCGCCAAGAGTTTTCCGTCAGATAGTTGAATGACATACACAACATCGGAATAGCGTCCCGAGACCCAAAAATCTTTGCCATCTGCGCTAATGCTTCCCATGTCAGGTGAGCCGCCGCCAGGAATCTTCCACTTATGGACAATCGTGTTGTCTGAGAAACGAAGCATTGAAATGCTTCCCTCTTCACGATTTGAGATGACGAGCTCCTGCGAATCGCGAGTGACATACAAGCCGTGCGCGCCCTTACCCGTATGTATGTAGGTGAACTCACCAAACTTTGCTGGATCCGAACTCATCACCCAGAGACCATCCGACATCATGTCCGCGATGTAATACGTCTTGCCATCTGGAGAAATCTTGACATCCTGCGGCATTGGAGTCGGATGCATCGTGCTGGGCTTCAGGTAAGTCGTCGGAATCTTGGCTTCCTTCAGCACCTTCATATTGACGGTATCCACCAGTAAAAGTGAGCCGCTGAATTCGCACGACACTACAAAGTACTTGCCATCGGCTGACCAATCTGCGTGATTCACGCCTTGGCACGGAACTGGCACAGTTTTATCTACTGCCATAGTGTGCGGATCGCGAAATACAATCTGGCGATCGGCGCTTGCCATGACAACTGCATGCTTACCATCCGGCGTGAAGTACAAGTTGTAAGGATCATGAACTTTTACTGTTGCTC
>CAITJH010000065.1 GCA_903892635.1 uncultured Actinomycetes bacterium
CATATCTATCTCCTTCTCCGATTGAGAACATAGGAACTAATCAACACGGTTCCAGAGAACAGCAACAGCAAAGAGGATATCGCATCCACTTCAGGTGTAACTGTTGACCGGATCATGCCGAAAATGTAGACCGGCAGGGTAGTTGACCCTGGACCGGAGAGGAAGAACGACGTAATGAAATCGTCGATCGAGATTGCAAAAGCCAAAAGGGCGCCGGAAATAATCGCGGGCGCAAGCAGCGGCAAGGTGATTCTGCGCAAGATTTGAGTCTCGTTTGCGCCAAGATCTGCTGCCGCTTCAAACGGAGCTGCTTCCAATTGACCGAGGCGAGCACGGATTGGAATCAACGCGAATGGAACACAAAAAGCGGTGTGAGCGATCGTCATGCCAGTGATGCCAAGTGGAATTCCCACTGCCATGAAGAATCCCAGAGTACCCACGGCAAGAACTACTTCTGCGATGATCAACGGCGCACCGATGAGTGCCCACGCAAAAGTGCTGCCAGCACGTTTCATTCTCAGTAAGCCAAGAGCTGCGATAACGGCAAGGAACGTCGACATGATTGTTGCGCCAACAGCAATCTTGATCGAGTTGCCCAAAGCTCGTTGAATGTTTGGATCGTGAAAAGTGACGGAGTACCAGTGAAGTGAAAAACTCTGCCAGATTGTTGCGATACGACTTGAGTTAAATGAGTAGAACAAAACGTATGCAAGGGGGATGTACAAGAAGAACAGCACAGCCCACGACACTGCTGTGAACGATGGGAAATTTCGAAGGTTGACCAAACGACGGCGCTTTGGTGCGGCATGTGTTGTTGTCATACGAAGTTCACCTGCTCTCCAGTTGTCTTTTTGCCAATCCACTGAATGAGCTTCACAAAGACAAGAGTCAGTGCGATCAGAAGTACCGAGAGTGCACAACCAAATGGCCAGTTGCGAGCTTGACCGAAGTTCAAAGCGATGACGTTTGCGATCATGTTTGTCTTACCGCCACCGAGCATGTCTGACTGCAAGAAAGAGCCAAGTGCGGGAATGAAAACCAGCGCAATACCCGCAATGATTCCGGGACGAATAGCTGGCAAAACGATTCGACGCAACACAGTCCAGCGTCGTGCGCCAAGATCGTAGGCAGCTTCGGCCATGCGGAAATCAAAGCGTTCTGCACTTGAGTAGATCGGCAAAATCATGAACGGCAGGAATACGTACACTAATCCGATTAACGTCGCAGTCGGCGTGTAGATGATGTGATAGTGCGCATACCCCAGCTTGTGCATGATGGTTCCGATTGGACCATTGTCGTCAATGATCTGACGGATACCGTAAGTACGAATCAGAATGCTGATCCAAAACGGCAAGGTCACTGCTGCAAGCAAAATGTTGCGCTTGTTCTCGTCGCGAGTGGCGATCCACATGGCGATTGGAATTGATAAGAATGTGGTGACCACAGTTGTGACACCTGAGTAGAGGAATGAGTTCCACAACACTTTGATCCAGCGGGTATCAAAACCAGTGGTGCCATCAAGGTTCTCGATCACAAATAAGTGTTTGTACGAGGTCGGATTGAAGTGCCACTTCACGCCCATGCCAACTGTTGCGCGATCAAGGAACGAGTAGACAACTGTCAAAACCAAAGGAATACCAATTCCGATGGTTAAAAAAAGGACAGTTGGCAAAGCCAAAAGGGGACTGGTTTGACCAGGTCGTCCCTCGAGCTTTTTTACTTTCTTGCTCATGAGGCCACCGTGCGAGCTGAATGCTCCAACGTATTCAGTGAAATCTTTTCGCCACGGTTTGGAACGCGAACACCGTAGGAAGCAAGACTTGCAACAACTTCAGTTGAATCTAGTTGGACGTGAACACGAACTGAGTCGCCAGTGAAAATCACGTCGCGAACTGTGCCATGGATCGAACCTTCTGTTTCAGAAAGCTGAAAATCTTCTGGACGAATGGCAACCGTGACAGTGCCACTATCACCAAAGGTGCAATCAGGCGCGATGTGATTGCGAGCAATGAATCCGCCACCAGGAATATGAATTCCTGTCGGAGTCGCTTGGCCTTCAATCAGATTTGTTTCACCAATGAAGTCTGCAACGAATGCATTGACTGGGCGACGGTAGATTTCGCGTGGCGTATCAAGTTGCACAATCTTGCCGTCTTTAAACACTGCAATACGATCGCCCATTGACATCGCTTCTTCTTGATCATGAGTGACAAAGACGAAGGTGATGCCGGTATCTTGCTGTAGTCGCTTTAATTCGATCTGCATTCCACGACGTAATTTAAGATCGAGTGCGCTGAGTGGTTCATCGAGAAGAAGGACCTTTGGCTTCTTCGCCAATGCACGAGCAAGCGCAACGCGCTGCTGTTGACCACCAGAGAGTTGTGCCGGACGACGCTTTGCCAATCCATCGAGCTTGACTTGTGCCAATGCTTCATCAACACGCTTTGCAATTTCGTTTTTGTCGACTTTTTCCATTTCAAGTCCAAAAGCGATGTTTTCGCCAACGGTCATGTGAGGAAACAGCGCATACGACTGAAAGACAGTGTTAACAGGACGCTCATAAGCAGGAATGTCATCGATGCGTTGACCGTCAACAGAAATTACTCCGCTATCTGGATATTCCAGACCTGCGATAGAACGCAACAGTGTTGTCTTGCCACAGCCTGATGGGCCAAGCATGACGAAGAATTCGCCTGCTTCAATTCCGACTGAAACGTCATTGAGTGCGTGGACTTCTCCACCCTCGGGAGTGACGAAGGATTTGCTGACGTGGTCGATCTGAAGAAATGACACGAAAAGAGTCCTTTACGGCTGTCTTTGGCTTAGTCACATAATGCCTCGTTTTTGCCGTGAAAATGAGGTAATTCGTTGAATTCTGTAGTGAGATATTCGAAATCGTTACCTCGGCGAAACTTGTGATGTTGTTAAGCGGTGGTTATGCAACGAAATCCGTCGTCTACGGTGCCCAAATCAGCATTTTTGCCGAAAAAACTGCGGTGAACTCGGGTTAGTCGAATTCACCGCAGCACGTGTTTGTGGGTACTAAATTGGCCGAGCTGGTGAGAATTTCAAAATTTCGCGGCTTACTGGACGGCCAGCGACAATGTCCGCGACGAATCGGCCGGTGCCTGGAGCCATCATTAAGCCGAGCATGTTGTGTCCCGTGGCAACAACAACGCGTGGATTGTTTGGCAAGGCGCCAATGAATGGCAGGCCATCCGGTGATGCAGGGCGCATGCCCATGAGTTCGTTCTTCACTGGCAATTCTTCAGGCAAGTTCACAACGGTTCGAGTACGTGCGATGAGTTTGTCGATTGCCTTTTTCTCGATTGACAAGTCATTTGAGCTTGTGAGCTTGTAACCCGTGCTGATGCGAAGTCCCCAACTGAGTGGATTAAGCGTGATGCGCTGATCGGACAACATCATCGGGTGAGTTGGCATGTTCTCAATGTTGGGTAACGTGACGGATTGACCCTTGGCGGCCATCATTGGCAAATTGCCGCCAACAAACTTTACAAGTTCGCGTGACCAGATACCTGCAGACAGCACGATGTAGTCACTCGACCACGAATCATTCTTCGTGGTGATGGTAACTCCGTTTGTCTGTGCATCTAGGCCGACAACTGTGTCACTAACGAACTTCACGCCAGCATCGACGCACTTCTTTTTAAAGATTTCATTGAACTGGCGAGGATCCACACCAAAGTCTGTTGCAAACTCGACTGCAGCCTTGATGTTGTTCTTCAAGATTGGTTCTTGTTGCGAGCACGTTGCCGCATCAATTTCGTAAGCATTAACACCGAAGTGCTCCATTAATTCAACTTCATGCTTTGCTTCGTGTTCGGCGTTGTCTGAAGTGAAAAGCATCCACAGTTTGTCTTTGGTGCGAAGCAATCCATCGTTTGCGATGAGTCCATCTACGATGTTGATAGAAAGTTCGACGAGTTCCTTGAGAGCGGGCGCTGAATGTTCAACATGCTCAGCGGTGCACTTCGCAGCGAACTTGGCAAGCCAAGGTGCGATAGCTGGACCGGCACTCGGGCTGATTGCAAATGCACCAGTTCGTCCGATCAGGTTCTTCATTCCAGTAGCAACCATGCCTGGAGCTGCCAGTGGAATGATGTGGCTCGGCGTAATCCAGCCGGCATTAACAACCGAGGTGGTATTAGTTGGTGCACCTTGATCAACGACGGTGACGTCAGCGCCATCAACTGCGAGTTGCCACGCACTGGCCAAGCCAATAATGCCGCCACCAATAACTGTCACATTGTTTGAAGTTGCCATACCCGTAGCCTAAAGCCTGTACGACAACGTTGTCGGACTAACCAACTAGATCGTGATGAACGGAACTTCTTCGTAGGTGCGACCGTCGGCTGGACCACTATTGACCCGTACGCGCTTATTCATTGCATCGCCAACAAGCCCCATGAATGAATACATGTCCTCACTCCAGCGGCCAAGGTTGAAGCACACACCTGACTCTTGGTCGAGAAGTGCCGACTGAATGTCTTGGGCAGTATGCAATTCATCGCGAGCTTTTTCGACAGCTTGAATTCGGACATACGAACCTTCGCTGCCGGTGTATTCGCGCGTGAATGCGTGATTTGTATGCGTGGAGACTGTCGGGTGAAGCGGGACATCTTTCACATCGCTGGCATCAGCTTCGACCATGAACAAATCTTTTGCATCAAGAACGGTGTAGTTCTGGCCAACAGCGTGAGGAATTTCGCGGATGAAATCGATAGCGTCCTGTGCGGTCGGTTGGTGCAAGGCGCCGCGCGTGACGAATGCAACTGGCATGCCGGTCAAGTTCGTAACTAAGTCGAGTGCATTGACAACAACAACTACTCCGTTGGAATTCATGCCCATCGTGGCGAGTGAACCAGGGTAGGTTGCTGCGACAACGCCAAGCCCATTTTCATCGCGAACGTTCAGCACAGTTTGCAACCCTTTGGTCCAGCCAGGTAGATCCATGTTTTGCCCAGCAGCTCGAGCATCAGGTCGTGTGATTGCGATTGCAGTACAACCAATGCCACCAGTGATCGCCCACGATTCGTCCAACATCATGAGTCCAGCAACTTGGTACCACGGCATGTCAGCAACTTCGGCCATGACTTCGAGTTCGGCAACTAAGTCAGGGCAATATTTCTCCGCGGTATCCCAACCACCAACATCAGTGAGTCGCTGTGCCAAGTCGTGCGCATCGTGACCACGTGCTGTGAAGTGGCCAACCCATCGATCCCATGCGAGATGGAGTTGTGGTTGAAGTTGTCCACCAATCTGCGCACCGCGTTCGGCGCCTGTTCCCGAAGCAGTGACGATCATGATGCTCCTAAAGCAAGTAGGTACGAGTTAATGATGACGTGGAAATCGGATCGCTGGTGACGATTTCGCCATTAAATGTCACGGTGTGTCCAGTGGGATCCACGTTCACTTCACCGAGCACGCCGTGATGCAGCATTTGGTGGCCTCGAACCGTGCGCGTGTTCTTGACTGGAACACTTCGACGACCGGCGACAGTTACAGTTGAAGCGCTATTGGTGAAGTGCACGCCCAAATCTGCCGGAGCAACTCCGAATGCTCCGAACTGTGGGCCGATAACGAGTGGTTGAGCGTTCGCGACAGTTGCACCAGGATCGCCAACAACACCCCATGAGGGAATGCCGCCCTTAATGACCATATTGGGCTTGCTAGCGAATGACTTGTATGGCCACAACACGATGTCGGCCAGCAAACCTTCCTTGATTGCTCCAACTTCATGTGACAGGCCGTGGACGAGTGCTGGGTTAATCGTAATTTTTGCTACGTGACGAAGTACGCGTTCGTTACTTGTAACAACTTTGTCAGCTTCGACTGTGCCATCAAGAATCGCGCGGTCAGCAAACATGCTTGCCATGGCGAATGTTTTTCGCCAAGTGTCATCAGCGCGACCCATGCCAAGTGCATCCGAGGACGTTACGGGAATGACGCCCATGTCATGAAGACGATTTTCCGCTGCCATCGTTGCATTGCGCACACGACGACGAGCAATTTCAACGTCGCTTGGCAATTCAGGGTTCATGCCGTGCGCCGAAATGATCATCGCAATGTGCTCGTCGGCTGCGTTCACGCCGTAAGCAAGTGTTGGGTTTGTTGACGACGCCAAGATGTTGTCGTGTCCTGCCATCCGCAGCACGTCGGGAGCATGGCCGCCGCCACAACCTTCGACGTGATACGCGTGAACTGCACGACCAGCGATCACGTTGATGGTGTCATCAACGTTCATCATCTCGTTCAGGCCGTCAGTATGTAGGGCGATAGCGATGTCATGCTCGTCAGCAAAAGTTAGTGCGGTGTCGAGAGTACGTGGATGTGCGCCGGTGTCTTCGTGAATCTTGAAGCCACAGACGCCGCCTTCGAGAGCTTCAAACAGCGGTGCAGTAGTTGATCCAGCAGCGCGACCTAAGATGCCAACATTGAGTGGCCAAGAGGCAAAGGAGTTATGGCCATGCTGAAGCGCCCAAGATGAACCAACACCAACGCCCCAGAAGGGCCCGAACTCTTGCGCGATCAATGTCGTGACACCACTCGAAAGTGCTGCATCACATACTCGCGGCGACATCGCATGAACATGTGAATCGATTCCACCAGCAGTTGCGATTAAGCCTTCGCCCGGAATGATTACTGTGCCACTTCCTACGATGACGTCGATGTTGTCCATTGTGTCGGGGTTTCCGCTTCGCCCGATGGCACTGATGCGACCATTACGTATACCAATTGATGTCACTCGAATTCCTTGTAGTGCATCAATGACTAAAACATTCGTGATAACAACGTCACAGGATTCGTCTGAACGAACCGATCGCATGCCTATGCCATCTCGCGCATTCTTACCGAAACCAATTTGAAGTTCGTTTCCGATTTGTCGATCATCCGATTCGACCCGCACTACAAGATCGGTATCGCCAAGGCGTACGAAATCTCCGGCTCGAGCGCCATGTACGGCGATATCTTGGTCAATCTCGCGTAACTCATCTGGTGTCACGATGCACCTCCATCGAGATAACCAAGCTTCTTTGCTTTTTCCATTGCTTGGGCTTTAGCACCTGGTGCATCTAGAGACCCATCAACGAGACCAGCAAATCCGATCATGACGCGTTCGCCAGTGATGGGCAGGAGTTTTACCGACACCGTACTTCCTGCTGGGAAGTCGACGTGTTCGCCGGCTGGAATATTTAAGTGACGGCCGTATGCCTTTTCGCGATCAAAGCGAAGCCGAGGATTAACTTCAAAGAAATGCATGTGTGTTGTTACAGAAATCTGCACGGAGGAATCGTTGTGAACATCGAGCGTCACAACATCAGACGGAGTAACGGTGGGGGATGATGACAATCGAGTGACTTGACCGGGAACGTCAGTGTCTGAACCGGGGAAATCTACGACGACAAGTCGTCGTCCATCGTCAAAGACTGCTTCAACAGCGACACCGAATAGCATCGAAGCAACACCGGGCAGGAGTTCATCACTGCGTACAACTGACTGACCAATCGCGAGTGCTTGCGAGTGCGAGGCTCCATCGCGAGCAGCTTCGATAACTGCATGACAAATCAACGCAACAGCTTCAGGGTGATTGAGTTTCAGCCCTCGATCTCTGCGAGACTGCGCTAACTGGGCAGCCGTGAAGATCAGTAGTCGATCTTGCTCACTTGGTGTTAGTTCCACAAGTACAAGTGTGTACTAACCAAAGACTCGAACGCCACCAAGCCACGTTCCTTCAACCTTTACTCGACGAACATCAAATGGTTTCAAGGCGTGAATGTCGGTCTCGAACATCACCACATCGGCTCGTTTACCAATTCCAAGATCGCCCCACAGCATTTCTTCACCAGCCTGCACGGCTACACCGCGGGTGTAAGCGTCAAGCGCTTCGTCCAAAGTGATCTTTTCGCTTGTCACCCAACCTTCGGCGGGAACACCATGATCGGTCTGGCGGGTAATGGCAATGCCGATGCCTTTCATCGGAATCTGTGAAGTAACTGGCCAGTCAGAACCAAACGACACTTTCGCACCACCGCGAAGCAACGTTGCAATCGGATATTGGCGATCTGCGCGCTCTTGACCCAACCGAGGGATGGTCAACACAGTCTGTTCATTTTCTAGTTGTGCCCATAGCGGCTCGAAGTTCGCGATGACTCCGAGTTCTCGGTAACGATCGAGGTCTTCAGGATCAACGAGTTGGCAGTGAGCCATGATCGGATTATTTGCAGTGCCATGGACCTTGATGGCATTTTCGAAAGCATCGAGTGCATCGCGCACGCCAGCATCTCCAATGGCGTGGATGTGCGGTTGGAATCCCATCGCAACGCATTCACTCACGGCTTCAATTAATTCTTCGCGAGTCCAGTTAGGAATGCCATGTGAAGTAGGGCAGTCGCAATACGCCTCGAGTACCGCAGCCGTGCCACCTTCGAGAATGCCGTCCGCGAAGAACTTGATGGTATGAGCCGTGAGCAATTCAGGACATTCATTGTCGACGCGTTCTTTTAGTGCAGGAAAAGTGGGGAAGGTGCGACGCCAGCGACCGGCAGGCTCGGCAAGCCACGCAAGGTTTGCACGGAATGTGAGTGCGCCTGCTTTCGCGCCCTCGAGCCATGTGTCGAGCGTGTCGGGTTCAACCCACGCATCTTGCGCCCACGTCACTCCACCTAGCCCGTACGCCTTTGATGCAGCAGCTACTGCAGCGATGCGTTGTTCGCGATCAAGTTCAGGAAGTTTTTCGTAGATCATTCCCCACGCGCCCCACTCGCGAAGCGTGCCCATCGGAGTGCCGTCTTCACGCAATGTGATGTCGCCATCTGATGGTTGGGGTGTGTCCTTGGTGATTCCTGCAATCTCGAGTGCTCGAGTATTCACCCATGCGGTGTGGTAATCCATCGCACGTAATACAACGGGACGATCTGGCACGATTGCATCTAACCACCGTGCATCAAACTCACCACGCGGCGCAAGGCTTGGGTCATAACCTTCGCCGCGAACCCATTCGGCGTCGGGATTTTCATCAGCCCACTTCTTGACCGAGGCGAGTAAGTCGTCCAACGTTTCATGGCCACGTACGTCTGCGAATAGGGTTTCGATCCCGCCGAATACCGGGTGAGCATGTCCATCACCAAAGCCAGGTGCCACAGTGTGACCATTCAGATCGATCACGTGTGTAGCTTCTGCAATTAACGTCACTGCTTGTGAACCATGCGCAACAATGTGTCCATCTCGTGCAGCGATCGCGTCGCTTCGTTCGTCTTTGTTGATCCATACGTTGCCGTTGTGCCACACGGTGAGTTCAGACATGTTTCATCCTTTGAATCGATCGTTCCGCTTCAGGCTAGTAGCAGTCGCTCAACGATTGCGGGGGAATGTCCGGATTTTTAATTTTGAGTCTGAGTCAGCCCATAGGCAACGGAAAAACGATGACCTAAAGTGCCAGCAACATTGCCACGGCCAATGCCAGCAATAAGTGGAAGTTGAGCGAGCTGCGGAATGAGTTCGTCATCGGCAGCCGGCCCGCCGACCACTATGACGTCAGCCGGCTCAGTAACACCCGATGCCGCTAACAATCGAGTGACGTTGGCAGCCAACACGCTCGACTTCAAACCCTGACGCATGATGCGCCATTCCGCCGGTGCCAGATCGCTACCAAACGGCAAGTAGCCGCTGGGCCCTTCGGCAATCAGCGAACCTGTCAAAGTCGCGGGAATGTTCGCATCATCGCCGACAAAAGATTTGCCACGAGTCTCGGTTAATACAACTGTCGGAGCTTCAACCCGCATCGCAGGTCCACGCTTAATCCAATCGGCCGCGCCACGAGGCACATCTAAGACATGCGCAATGGCAGCCGTCAACATGTCACCTGCGCCAGCAACTGAAGCCGTCGATTCGCTAATCAAATCAATCGTTCCGCCACCGATGTCAATGACGAGCGCATTGCTGGATGCACCAGGTGTAGTGCGCGCACCCAACGCAGCAGCGTGCGCTTCGCTGTGCGTAACGGTTACTGGACGCCCAAAAACTTCTTCGAGATTGATTGTTGAATTCGAAGGCGAAGCTGCCAAGCTCGCAAGAGCAAGCGTTCGAGTGTGACTACGAAGGCGCAACCCTCGTTGCATCAGGGCCGAAGAAATATCGACAGCCCACACGTCATTGAGTTCGGTGCCTTCCGCGCCAAGATTGAGTTGGTTGTATTCACCGATGCCGAAAATTGACTCGACAACGTCAAAAAGTTCAAGCCATCCGCGTGAGGCGTGGTGGATCAGTGCAATGTCAGGGCTCTGTGCCGATGGAGATGCATGCGCATTGACAGCAATGACAACAGCACGTTCATCACGTACCCATCGCGAAATCAATGACATTGATTCGCTCTCATCTGAAACTTCGAGTTGCGCAGTTAATGCCCAAACATCGGTTGCCGTCGTCACGCTGGTTCCCACTGGGCGAACTTCAATGAAGAGTCGCTCTGCTTGCAACGCAGCCACAATGTCAACGTGATCGACAACAGGGACTGCGCGATTGATACGAGCCGAAATCAAAACGGCCTCGTCTCGTTCAACCACGATGCCGACGACATTGGCGCCACCATCAAATGCATCGTTCAAAATTGCGGCGGCTTCTTTAAATGTCACACTAATGGGCACGACTGCAATCAGAGCGCGATTCGTTGGGACTGTTGTGCGAATGTCCCAAGGAATACCGACTGCGAAACCATCGCCGGTCACGCTATGGCTAGCGCAATCCAAAATGGCAAGACGTCCAGTGTTCGGCGGAGTTTCATGAACGGTTGCGGTGTCACTCTGGACTGGGTGCCACGGAGCAACGATGACGCGGTCGGCGGTGATGTTGTGTTCGCGCTCAATGCTGCGCAACAACGCCTGAGCTGCTTGGACGCTTGCGATTGAACCTTTTGCGCCACGAGTTGGTCGACGATCCCAGGCCACGGGTGTTGCGCCGTCGCAGATAACGATTTCGGTCGTTGAGTTACCGATATCTACTCCGGCCAAAAACGTCATAGGACTACTTTGCAGTAAGACCGCGACGTGCGTATGCGCTGGCCGCTTGGCGGAATAATTCCGCGTTGCGCACTGCGCCGCGAGCCTCAAGAGATTCTGCGTGTGCCACTAGCTGTTCTTGCGATGACCGACCAGGCCGCAGCGCGTCATACAGCGCCAACACTTCGTCATCGGCCATGCTGGTCAATTCGGCAGCACGACGAAAATTTGCCGCGAGTTGCGGATTGCCGTGTTGCTCAGCGACTTGCGCTTGGTGCTCGAGTGTTTCGGGGTGAATGCGAACATCGTCAATCGTGATGTCACCTTGGCGAATTGCGGCAACGGTGACGTCATTCGAATTCTTACCTGAGAATCCTTGTGTCATCGCGTGACCTCCATTGCTTCTGGTGCCGTGTCGCTCGAGCATTCACGCTCAATTGCGACGAGTCCAACAACACGTGTGTGATAGCGAGCTTCGATTGCTTCATCTGAATACGGGTTGCGCATAGGTTCAGGTGTTGCACCCTTTGCGTGGCGTCCTGCATTAATGCCCATCAATCGATACAACTCTTTGTCCAATGTCGGTGCAACTGAATACAGCTCTAGGTTGGCAAGAGGAGCTAGGTCGCGACGATGAATCAATGCCGTACCTTTTGCTTGCAGTCCGATGCTGATTCCAGAGCCCGACATCCGTGCCGCCTGCAGTCCAAGCATGCCAAGGTCAACGGTGTCGTTAATGCGCACAATGCGACCAACGCAACCTTCTTCTTCAAGCCCAGCAAGTAGTTCGCGCAAAGCATCCGACACCGAGATGCCAGACAGTGTTTGCCAAATTTCTCGGCCGGTAGCAGGCGATACACCGATCACAACATCGCGCGGATCGTGGCTGACATCTGCGTTGCCTGTCGCTACCAGATCCTCGGTGCGATAGGTCGCTTGTTCGTTTCGAATATCGCTCACTGATTTTTGCTGACGAATTGTGTCGATTTCCTTTTGGCGCTTTTCGCTCGGGCGATAACCAGTTCCAGGCCCGGAATAGATATTGGGATCTGTGACGAGCGAAAGCACATTCATTTCTTCATCAAAGATCGCAGCCGTCTGCAAGTAGTCACCTGCAACTCGCGCCTTCAACATGTCCAAGCAACGCTCCGCTTCAACATCGAATCCGGTTTCAGCCAATGCGGCAATCACATCGAGCATCGTGACGTTGGTGTCGAGAATTGTGCGTGAGGCACTTAGCGGCAACATTAAGTCTGCATCTGGGACATCTTTGGATCCGGCAGCATCAATCGCTTGCTCGGCCCATGCTGACGTGAAGTCGCCAAGACCCAGCCACTTGTAGACGGCAGTCACAGCTTCTGTTGCTCTACGACGTGCGGCAGCCACATCAGGCTCCTGCGCAGTGCGCAAACCACCATCGACACCCCAGTCGCGTTGCATCGCAAGGAAGTCGTCGATGTCTTCCGAGTTCCATTGGCTTGGACCAAACATGTTGTCGTAGCGCTGAATGGATCCAAAGCCGCTGCAGATGAAGTCCGAACCGGCAATGAAAATCGGGTGAGTACGAGAGGTGCGACGAACATCGGATTCGCTCATCAGCGCGTCGTTACCAGTGCACGCTTCAAGATTGCGCACCATGACCATCAAGTTCTCGGCCATCAATGAACGCACGCCACCAGGAACAGAACCTGCAACTGATGCTGAGTCAATGCCACCGTTTTGCACGCCTTGTGAACCAATCGCGCGAGCTAGCGAAACACAGCGTGCTTCCAGATAAAACATGCTGCACTTTTGCGCGCCACCCATCAGGGCTTCTGCGCCACCACCGGATGTCACGCGCATTTTGATGCCGCGCGATGCATAGGCACTCGTTAAGAACGCCTTCGACCATGGTGTGTCATCGCCATCAACAAAGATCTGTTCGGTTCCGTAAAGCGACACAGTCTCGGCGTAAGACACCAAGCCGCGCATACCCATGGCGAGTTCGGCAGCTTCTTCAACCGAGCACTGTACGAGCATTCCTGGCGAAGCTACAGCTGCGCCGATAGAAACAGCGATCGCATTTGAAGGTGCATCCCCGGCGACAGGAACAGTTGTTTCGATTTCGCGGAAACCAAATGCGGCAGCGGTCGCAGCATCAGCAGCAAGTAACAGCGGATCATCCGACCGATTTGTCACGTGCGCCTGATTGCTCGGAGTGCGACGTGCGCGCAATTTCGTCATGGCAATAACGAGTTCAGCCGCACTTAGTTTTGCAAGTACCTCAGCAAGTTTCGCAGGCGTCATGCCCGAAGCAAGTTTCACGATGCGTGCACGTGCCACGTTCGGATCAACAAGTTCGCGAGCAAACTGCAGGCTATCGATCGCCATTGCTTCTTCGGCAATCGAAAGATCTAATCCGTGCAGTGCAATAAATTCATCGATCGTGTCGAACTCATCGATGGTCTTGCCATCCATCGAGACAACTTCGCCATTGTGAATAGAAATTGATGGTGTTGGATCATGTGGTGAATCAAATGCAATCAGTCCAAGTTCGGCATCAGGTGTCGCAAAGCCATCGAGGTTGACGTTTTGCTGATCCATGAACCGAAATCGGCCAATGGGTTGTTCGCTCATGCGCGGGCAGCTTCGTCAAAGACCACGATGGCAGCTTCGGCGCATACTTGATCTTCTTCCCACGAACCGCCGCTAACGCCGATAGCGCCAACAACTCGATTGCCATCCCAACAAGGAATGCCGCCGGCAAATGCGATGTAGCGTCCGTTGCCGTTTGCACTCATGCCAGGTAAGTCGCCATCAGGTGCAAACCGCGCCTTGAGTTCCGCGGTAGCAATACGATTCGTAACAGAGGTATAGGCCTTGTCGACTGCGAGGTTTGGACCAGCAAGTTCAGCACCGTCCATGCGGCTAAACGCCAACATGTTTGCGCCATGATCAAGCACAGCAATCGACATTGGTGCACCGATCTCTTTTGCCTTGGCCATCGCAGCGTCAATCATTGCGATGGCAAGTGCGAGATCTATTTCCATGCGTTCAACTCGTGGCATTACTTTCTCCCATTCTGAGCACGCCAGGCGGCAGCCTTCGCGCGCATTTTTGCGTGCATGTTGTTCATGACTGTGACGTTGCCCAAATGTTCCTTGGCAACTTTGGCAACCATTGTGTAATTCGTATCGACCACGTTGGCAACTGGAGTGAGCGCAGTTTGTGAAACGAACTGGTAGCTATCGATTGTTGATTGGCCCGTCAGATCGCTGACCCAATGCACCATCTGCGTGTGTGCAATGCGGAATGCATCTTCGAGTGGCTTGGTCGAGCCAGTCGTGATGATGTACTCATCGGATTCGATACGTGGCCACGGTGTTGGCTGACCCTTGATCAAGTCAACGATGATTACGGTGTCCATTGCGCATTCAACCGCGACGCCACAGGTTTCACCTTCACCTTGGCGAGCATGTCCATCACCAAACGAGAACAGTGCGCCTTCAACATTCACATTGAGGTAACACGTCACGCCGGTACGCATTTCAGGCGTATCCATGTTGCCGCCCCAATCGCCAGGGGTGAGCGACGAACGTACTTCACCAAGTGCCGGCGCAACGCCAACAGTTCCGTGCATTGGATCAAGGGGGAGTGCGGCGGTGAACTTGGTGTCAGCAGCGGCATAACGAACAAGACGTTCCTGAAGATCAAGTTCATAAATCCAAGTGCGCTCCAACAACGCTGGCTGCAACGTTGAGGTCGTGCCAGTCGACGTGAGAGCGCCAAAGAACGGAACGGTTGTGCTGACGCCCCAGGTATTGCGCGGTTCGATGGAGACGAAGTGAACCGCGAGTGTGTCACCTGGCTGCGCGCCTTCGATAAAAAACGGACCCGTCTGAGGATTCAAGAACCGTGGATCACATACTGCAGTCGACATGTCGCTCGTTGATTGCACGCGTCCACCGAAACAGTCGAATGACCACGAGTCGATGATCGTGCCGGGCTTCACGCTGACAACAGGAGCTTGGCCACCAAAGGTATAGGCGAAAGTGCTGGGATCGGCGTCAGGATCTGGCGCCCATGTGCATACGTCAAAGTTCTCGCTCACGTTTACTCCTTTGTGGGTATGTCTTCATTGTTGTGTGAATCAGATTCACTCTCAACCGATTACGCAGTATTTGATGTCACACGCGACTCGAAATTTGTTAAGAAAAGAATTAAGGGTGTGAAGCCTAAGCTCCACACCCTTAATTACAGTGTCGCGATTAAGCGCGCTCGTGTGCTTCTTCCAACGTGGTACGACCGATTTCGTCGTAGGTTGCTGGATGCTTTGCCTTAACCCAGTATGCGTAAAGCAAACCGAGGAGGAGTGTGCCAGCAATTTCGTATGGCAAGTACTTAACCATCAGCGCACCTGACTGGAAGCCTGCAGCGAATGCAAGGTTTTTGAACAGAAGCACCAATACGTAAACCATGCCAGCGGCACCAATTAGTGGCGCTACGAGCGTTGAAAGAACACTGCCCTTGTGGACCTTCTTCTTCCAGAAGAAGCCGATCACAGCAAGTGAACAGAGAACCTGAACTACCAAGATGAACGCAGTACCAACAAGTGATGGCACGGTGTAGATGACCTGGTAGGGAATCAATGTTGGCTCAGAAACCGCGTTACCTGAAGCATCAGTAATGTATGCAGTCGACAACGTTGCGAACAGCAGCACCATAATGATGTTGAATGCGGTTGCAATTGATGATGCAACTGCTGGTGATTGGTGCTTTGCACTTACGCCACCGATGCTTGCGCGAAGCTTCTGTGATGGAAGTTCGCGACCGATTGCGTAGATGTAACGTGAGCCAGCATTGTGGAAAGCCATTGCACAAGCGAATGAACCAACAACAAGCAGGATGCGGTACAGACCGTATGGCAATTCACCAAGATTTGCCTTCACCGGAACCAACCACACATCAACAGGTGCTGCGCCGGCTGCGGTTTCAACTGCAGTCTTTGCACCGTTAGCTACTACTGCCATCCATGAAGTGAATGAGTAGAACAAGCCAAGGCCGATAACAGCGATCAACGTTGCCTTAGGAACGATTGTCTTTGGATCCTTTGATTCTTCACCGTAAACAGCTGTGGTTTCGTAACCGATCCATGACCAGAATGCGAAGAAGATACCGAGTGCTGCAACGCCAGCGCCTACGGATGAGCCGTAAGCACCTTCAGTGAGGTTATTGAAACCTGCAAGTGGGTTGATGGTGTCTGCGGTCATGAAACCATCAGGTCCACCCTTGATTAGTACCGAGATACCGAATGCAAGAAGCAAGAGAACTTCACAGACTAGGGTGACGCTAAGTACTGCTGCAGCGAGCGTGATGTCGAAGTAGGTGAGTACCCAAATCAACAACATGCCACCGATAGCGATTGGCAACCAACCGATGCTGATGTCAGCCATGCTCTTAAGCGTGTCCGAAGCGAAGTATGAGAAACCACCGATGAGGGTGCCTTCGAAAAGTACATAACCAAGAGCGGCAAGCAGACCTGCAGCCATACCCCACACCTGGCCAAGACCATGTGAGATGAAGCCGTAGAACGCTCCGGTTGTGGTGATGTGCTTGGACATCGCTGCGAAACCGATCGTGAAGATCGTCAAAACGATGGTTGCGAACAAGAAGCCACCAGGAACGCCGATGCCGTTACCCCAACCAAGGCCAACAGGAACGTTGAAGCTCATCGCTGTAATAGGTGCGGCATTTGCAATCGCCATGAATAGAACGGAGACCAAGCCGATAGCGCCCTTACGAAGGCCCTTATCTTTTACTTGGTGATCTCCTGGAAGCGCTGATGGCGCTCCGCTGTCAGTTGTCGACATTCGTTCGACCCTTTCGTTTGTCGTGTGGAAGCATTTCTGCCCCTACGTTTCTTGCATCACCACGGCGGTGAGGCGTGTCACACATTGCTAGGCAGACTGCCACAGCCAAGAACCAATCACAACGGTTTTGGGACATTTATTTGTTATTTTTTGGTTTCAAACATCTGAAAAATTGGATCCAATATGCCATAAAAGGTAGCAGTGGCAGTCGCGAATTCAATTTCACCTTATTCCATAAGGGAAAATCGGAAAAGACCAAAGTTCAACCAAAATTTTCTTATTGGTATGGCGTTTTGGTCTAATTTTGTGTAATGATGAGCAGACGTCATTGAAGTGATGACTCACGAAGCTGCTTTAGGGAGGTGCGCAATGGCCGAAAATCAGGCGACTAAGCCCGAATTCGACTACGGCGTTTTCTCATTCGAGTCCAAACAAGAGGTACTCGATAAGGCCAAGGAATTCTGGAACCCGGGCAAGACCCAGTTCTGGATCGACTCCGGAGTGCCGTTGGTCATCGACCGTCGCGAAGAGTACTTCATCTATGACATGTCAGGTAAGCGCCTGATTGATGCTCACCTCAACGGTGGCACCTACAACCTTGGACACCGCAACTCCGAAGTCGTGCAAGCCGTCACGATGGCAATGCAGCACTTCGATGTCGGCAACCATCACTTCCCGTCACTTGCACGTACCGCACTTGCCGAAGCTCTTGTGAAGAGTGCACCGGCTGGTTTGAACAAGGTCATGTATGGCTCTGGTGGCGGTGAAGCGATCGACATCGCTTTGAAGACTGCGCGTCATGCAACCCAAAAGCGCAAGATCGTTTCAATCATCAAGGCCTATCACGGTCACACTGGTTTGGCTGTTGGTACTGGCGACGATCGCTTCTCAAAATTATTCCTCGCTGATCAGCCTGAAGATTTCCCGCACGTTCCGTTCAATGATCTCGAAGCAATGGAAGATGCGTTACGCGGTCGCGATGTTGCCGCAGTCATCATGGAAACAATTCCAGCGACGTACGGTTTCCCATTGCCAAATCCTGGTTACCTCGAAGCAGTCAAGGCGTTGTGTGAAAAGTACGATGCGCTGTATATCGCTGACGAAGTACAAACTGGCTTGATGCGTACCGGAGAACTCTGGGGCATCACTAAGCACGGCATCACTCCAGACATTATGGTGACCGGCAAGGGTATTTCGGGTGGCATGTATCCAATCGCTGCAGTTCTTGCAACGGATGCAGCGTCGGGCTGGTTGCACGAAGACGGCTTCGGTCACATCTCGACATTCGGTGGCGCTGAACTCGGATGTATCGCTGCGATGAAGACACTTGAAATCTGCAGCCGCGAAGAAACTCGTTCGATGGTTCACTACATCGCAGACTTCGTTGGTCGTCGCCTTCGCGAGATCCAAGAAATTTATCCAGACTGGTTCACTGGCATTCGTCAGAACGGTGTCATCCTCGGCTTGGAATTCAATCACCCACAAGGTGCAAAGTACGTCATGCGTCACTTGTACGAAAACGGTGTTTGGGCCATTTTCTCGACGCTTGATCCACGCGTATTGCAGTACAAGCCTGGCCTATTGCTGAAACCAGAAGTGGCCGAAGAAATGCTTGACCGCACTGAACTTGCTATCGGCAAGGCGTGGGCTGAAGTGAAGGGTTCGGTGCGTTAATTATGAGCACAGAATACGAACCGTTGATGGTCGAACCAGCCGGCGTTCCACGTGGACGTGCGATGGTCGAGCGTGCTGACTGGGCTGGACGGTCATACGCACGTTACGACGCTGCAAGTGTTAACCGAATTGTTGAGGCAGCTGCGCAAGCACTCGCACATCATGCGCAAGATTTCGCATCCAAGGCAGTTGCCGAAACTGGTTTTGGTGTTGTCGAGCACAAGGTAATCAAAAAC
>CAITJH010000066.1 GCA_903892635.1 uncultured Actinomycetes bacterium
GGCAGATTGGCCAATACGGGCTAGGCGTTCCAACGCTGCTTCTTCGATCGGAGAATGGTCCCCGACTGCTAGTCGCATCATTCCCAATAGACCTTTTGTCACGGGCTGGATCAGCCACAACGGTAGGCACTTCAACCCCAGGCGATCCCGATATTTTTCAGGCATGGATGCAACTGCGGCCTGAAAAAGGAATGCATATGCAAAGCGAGCTGTTCGAGAAAGCGGCGGATGCTTGATAAATTCCACAACACGCAATGTCGTTTCGTTCACAACTAAAAGTCCTTGGGAATCAAATGACTCAATTGCTGAGGTCAGTTCTGCTTGCGACATCGGGCATTCACTTAAGCCAAGCGGCTCGACAGCTTTGGACCAAAGGGACACATACGCATCTGCACCACCAGGTATGTCTGCGCCTGAATACAACTGGTGCGTTACAAGAAATGAATCTGTAAATGCGATGTGTACCCACAACAGTAGATCAGGATCGGCAGCTCGATACGGCTTAACTTCACCTGTGCCCGCGGTGTATTCGCCTTTCACGCGCGAATGCATGCCATTTACGCGAGCAGACTCTTTGGCGATTGCGCTCTTCGATCCAAAAGTCAGGATTGTTAGCCACTTTGTTGTACCAGCAAGACGCCCGAGCGCATCGACTTCGTAACGTGAATGTTGTTCGACGCCAGCAAGGCTTCCCGGATGAAGTGCCTGCATCAACAGTGCGCGAATTCCACCGACTAAAGTCGTGAAATTTGCATGCACGATCCAAGGCGCATCTGTTGGTTTGTATAGCCCGGCATCATCACCAGCGGCTACATCATCAAGCCATGGCGGAACGCCATCGGAGGAGCTGGTAATAATTCGGCGAAATCGAACACCGAGACGATCTTGTAACGCGGACACCACTTAACTATGTGCGAGATGCGCTCTATTCGCAATATTTAAGTGCTGAGATGTCCTAGTAAAAGAAACTGAAGACAACACCCATGAGAGCGATATTCAAAACATCGCTGGCAACTTCGATAATCCACACCTTGATGCCTTGATTGGAAAACAATCGGTGGCCAAGTGACGCGGCAGCACCAATAACGCCAACAACAACACCGAGCGCCAGACCGGCACCAAAAGAAACATCACCGTTGGCTGATTGATACAAGCCAGCAAGTAAAGCTAGAACAATCGCCTGAACGAATACGGCCACAGTCACCATGCCGAAAACTGCACCCATTTTTTGACCTTGGCCAGGCTCTTGGCTTGGGTCGCGGCCGATGGCACGCCACCATGCTGGGTAAAAACCAATCGGACTAAACCAAATGAAGCCTGCGATGAAGTTAACGAGTGCAGCGATAAGTACTCCTACCCAATTAATTGTTCCGAGATCCATGTTGCCTCCATAGCGTTGAGACAAAATTTATCGTGTCAAAGCGAATTACTCGAGAGTATTGCTAACAAAATTCAGAATGAATATCGACTATTACGTAACTGCAGGCTTCGGGTCACGTACTAAAGCCACACCGGCTGAAGCCACAGCGAATCCAATTAATGCCAAGTGCTGTAGGCGCTCTCCGAAAAGTATGAATGACATCAAGAGCGTGGTTGGTGGCACAAGGTAATACAAGCTCGACACACTCGCCGCAGTTCCTTGGCGCAGTAACCAATACAAAATGAGAACAGCGCCAAGCGACAGGGCACCAATCAACCACAAGAATGTTGCAATGAACTGTGGAGTCCATTGAATTGTCATGTCTTCTGTCAGGAATGCGAGCGGCAAAAGTACAACAGCAGCCGCAAGATACTGAATCGAAGTTCCACCAATCGGTGGAATTCCGCCACCATGTCGTTTTTGAAGTAGCGTCGCTGTCGTTGTTGATGCAAGCGCAATCAACTCAGCGATCAATGCGCTCGTTTTAAAATGCTGGTCAGCTTTGTGTGAAGTAAGTCCGGGAATGAGCGCGATTGTTACGCCAGCAAAGCCGAGAATAATTCCGAGCCACTGCTTAGGAACCAAAGTATGGTTCAACAGCGGCTTACTCAGCGCTGCAACAATCACCGGCTGGAGTGAAACAACCAACGCACTAACACTCACCGGAAAATGTTGGCTAATCGCAAAAAAGACGCCTCCTAGATATCCAGCATGAAAGAAGATTCCAACTAGAGCTGAGCGACCTACTTGATTCCATGAAGTTAGTCGCTGGGTCTTATTGAATGCAGCAATGATGGCAAGTAGGGCGCTAGCAACCACCATGCGATAACCAAGAATTGTGAATGGCCCACCGTACGGCAAGCCGTACTTAGCGCCAATGAATCCCGTACTCCAAATGAATACGAATGCAGCTGGGGCAATTCGCGCGATGAGATTCTTGTTCACACGCTCAACACTATTCGCTTGAGGGCTGCAGTTGGGAGTGGACTAGTTCAGTTCAACAAACCAATTATAAATTTCTTTACCGTCCAAACAGTTTGCTAAAAAATCCACTTGAAGATGCTGACTTCACTTTTGGGTAGCAAGTACAACGGTTTTGCTTTGGCACTCCGGCCATTACCTGGTTGACGTGCTGGCCGCATCCGGACCATGTGATCTTCTTGCAGTTCTTGCACATTACTTGACGACACATTGTGTACTCCTTTAGTTACTTCGAAATGAGTTCTGAATTGTGAATCTTCTTTGATGCCACCCACGTCTTAAACCCACCATCGAGGTTGACGGCGCGCAGCCCTTTTTCGCGCAGTAGAACAGTTGCCGTATGGCCACGCTGACCTACTTGGCAGTA
>CAITJH010000067.1 GCA_903892635.1 uncultured Actinomycetes bacterium
ACCTGCTGACCTATTTGATGGAACGCCTGGTGACCAAATCCGAGGAACTGCAATTCAATGATTGGACGCAGGCCACTGATTGCTAAACCAATTCCGGATCCGATAATGACGCCTTCGGCTAATGGCATATCAACGACACGTTGGTCGCCAAACTGAGCCTGTAAACCGTCCGTTGCACGGAACACGCCACCCAGCTTGCCGACATCTTCGCCAATGACAACGATCTTGTCGTTGGCTTCCATTTCTTGTCGCATACATTCACGAATGGCTTCGACCATTGTCTTTTCGGACATCATGCACCTGCCGTTCGTTCAATCCACGATTGTCGTTGCATCGTCATTCGCTGCGGCGGATCGACATACACGTGATCAAAGAGAGCTTCAGGTCCGGCAAGTGGTACCGCGCGAGCCTTAGTCATCGCAGCATCAATTTCAGCGGCGCAATCTTCACGCATAGCCTGCGCAGTTTCATCCGACCACACACCTTTGGCGCGCAAATAATTTTCAACACGTTCGATCGGATCTTTCTTGACCCATTCATCCAATTCGGCTTGATCGATATACCGCGAAGGATCATCCGCAGTGTTGTGAGCGCCAGTGCGATAAGTGACGGACTCAATGAGTGTCGCACCTTCACCTGCACGAGCGCGCGCAACTGCTTCCGCAGTTACTTGATGAACTGCAAGCAAATCATTGCCATCAACAGTCACGCCGTGAATGCCGTAACCCAAAGCACGTTCAGCGAACGAACGCGCCGCTGTTTGATTCTTGCGCGGAGTTGAAATGGCCCAACCATTGTTTTGCAAGAAGAAAATGACGGGTGCCTTTGTGACACCTGCAAGGTTCATGCTTTCGTGTACGTCACCCTCGGACGACGCACCATCGCCAAAGAAAGTGACAACTACACCATCACTGCCTTGAAGTTTCAAACCCCATGCCACGCCAGTTGCTTGTGGAATCTGTGCGGCGAGTGAGATCTGAAGCGGCAGCATGTTCACGTTTTCAGGAATCGCACCACCTCGTGGGTTACCCATGAAGTACAACGCAAAGTTTTCCATCGGATATCCATGACGAAGCAAAGCTGGCAACTCACGGTATTGCGGAGCGAGCCAATCCTTCTCAGGGTCCAACGCGAACGAGCAACCGACGACTGAAGCTTCTTGTCCGCGAACCGACGAGAATGTGCCAAACCGACCTTGGCGCTGCATAGCCGTCGCTTTTTCATCAAAAGTACGAGTCAAGATCATTAGGCGAAGCGCTTCGAGAACCTGCTCGTCGTTCATTACGGGCTCGCCAGTCAGGGTTCCATCCTGGGCCAGCATGGAGAACGGCGTGATTACCTGGTCGCTAGGAACGAACCGAAAATCAGTCATGCATGCACTATTGCATGCAAACGAGTCTGGGCGCAAGCCCTTCAATTCCAAAAAACCCTTATTTTTGGCGATCTTTGGCACACTTGACGGTTTCGCCAAAAAGGCAAAGAATTCATTAATGCATGCAAAACTGTATGCAAAGGAAGTTGACGCCATGATTCACAAGGCCCGCGCTGGACAAGTTGCCTACGGATATTCCATTGGAATGCTGTGCGCTGAATGGAACATCCCGTTTGTTCCTGGAGATCTGAACAACGCCAACACGTTCCCTTTCCCAATTCGATATGAAACTGTGCCAGGCGCTTCAGGTGCTGATGTTTTGCGCGGTGGTGGAAATGCATTTGCTGACCAAATGGTTGAACATGCCCGAAAACTCGAAGCCGAAGGTGTCCGTGCCATCACAGGAAACTGTGGATTCATGGTCGCTTTTCAAGATTACGTTGCCGAACGAGTAAACATTCCTGTGTTCTTAACCAGCCTCGTGCAAATTCCAATGCTTCTTCAGATGGTCGGCCGAAACCAAAAACTCGGCATTCTCACTGCTAATTCCGCTTCGCTCGGTCCAACTGAATTTGGAAAAGTCGGTGTCGCTGACACTTCACGCATTCGTGTTCAAGGTATGGAAGTGTATCCACACTTTAACGATGTCGTCTTAAAGGAAATCGGAACACTTGATGACGAGAAAATGACAAAAGAAGTAGTTCAAGCGGCACTTGATCTGAAGAAGGCTAACCCTGACTTAGGAGCATTCATGTTCGAGTGCAGTGACTTGCCTCCCTACAGCAAGGCCGTACATGAAGCTACTGGCCTGCCAGTTTTTGACTGGGCTAACTTCATCACATACGTCTACAACGCCACAGTCCCCCACGACTACAACGGCATCGTTTAGTCTTCACTTATAACAACAAGGAGCACCATGAGCAACGTCGAAACATACAATCCACAATCACTCGGCCCCGCGATTATGCCTTATTCAAATGCCGCGGTCGCAAACGGCTTTATCTTCATCGCTGGTCAGGTTGCACTCGATCCAACTGCAAACGTGATTGCACCTGGCGATCCTTACGAGCAGACCAAATACACATTGGAACGCGTCAAGACGATTTTGACCGAAAAAGGTGCAACGTTGAATGACATTGCTTCGACAACTGTCTACATCACAGATCTCGCACACTTGCCTCGTTACAACGAAGCATGGTCAGAAGTATTTCCTGATCATCGTCCCGCCCGCGCAACACTTGTTGCCGGTCTTCTCATCGAGGGACTCGTAGTCGAAATCACTGCTATCGCAGTGTTGCCAGCGTAATTTTACGAAGTTAGTAAGTAGGAGTTGAACATGAAAACAATCGTTCTTGGCGGTGGAGTCGTTGGCGTTACGACCGCGTATTACCTTGCTAAAGATGGTCACGAAGTTGTTCTGATTGACAAGCACGACACTGTTGGTCAAGAAGCTACCAATGTGAATGCAGGACTCATTGCACCTGCACACTGTTTTGCATGGGCCTCTCCAGCTGCTCCAAAGATGCTTGTGAAATCAATTTTCGGTGAAAAGACATCGATTCGCGTAAAGCCGACTTTGAGTCCACGCTTCTTGTGGTGGGGACTTCAGTTCCTCCGCGAATGCACATCGGGTCGCGCGAAAGCAAATACATTGGCGAAGCTCGAACTTTCTGACTACAGCCAACGTAAGCTCGTTGAAATTGCAGCCAATGAAGGCATCGAATACGACGGTGTCAATCAAGGGTTGTTGTACTTGTACCGTGACGCCGAAGAGCTGGAACTCGGTTTGATGAAAATGGAACTCCTCACAACCAACGGACAGAAACTCGAGCGTCTTGATTCAAGCGAATTAGCAAAGGTTGATCCAGCATTTGCTGCAGCGGGCGATGTACTAGTTGGTGCAATTCATGCGCCAAATGATGCAAGCGGCAACTCCGAAAAGTTCAGTCGAAATCTGATGGCTCGTTGTAAGGAAATGGGTGTCGAGTTTAAGTTCGGTGTTACCGCAGAGAAGTTCACTGAATCAAAAGGTGTGATCACCGGACTTGTTACTGACCAAGGAACGATGACAGCCGACAATTACGTAATCGCGCTCGGTGTTGGCAGTCCATTCCTATCGCGTTCGGTAGGTCAAGACATCCCTGTCTATCCGGCTAAGGGCTTCTCGCTCACAGTCGACATCAAGGACAAGTCAAAGGCGCCAACACTAGGCGGTGTAGATGAAAAGACTCTCGTTGCTTGGTCACCAATGGGTGACAAACTGCGAATGTCGTCAACAGCGATGTTCAGTGGATACGACAAGTCATTCAAGGAAAGCGACTTCGACAACATCATCAATACGGCTAAAGAGCTGTGGCCAGATTCGCTTGATTGGAGTACCGCGAAGATGACCGCGGGTTTGCGACCAATGACTCCCGATGGTCCTCCCATCATTGGCAAAGGCACCAAGCATTCAAACTTGTTCTACAACACTGGCCACGGTCACATGGGTTGGACGATGTCGTGTGGTTCAAGCGCACTCTTGGCAGATCTCATTGCTGGTCGTAAGCCTGAAATTTCAACAGAACCCTTCAAGGTTCGGGCGATCCGAAAGTGACCTCGTGGACAGCAGTCGTTACTGGCGGCGCCAAAGGAATTGGCTTTGCCATAAGTGACTTGCTCGCAAGCGAAGGCTGGAATGTGGTGCTGACTGGCCGTGACCAGTCAGCCCTCACAGCCGCAGTTACGTCCCTAAGTACAAGCAATCCTGACGTCACCATAGTTGGTAAGACCATGGATGTGCAGGATTTATCGTCGATCACATCGACATTCACGCAGATCGAAAACCAGTTTGGATCACTCGAAGCGCTTGTGAACTGTGCAGGAATCGTTATCCGAGAAAATATGGAAACAGTCTCGGACGACACTTGGCTAACGGTGATTAATACGAATCTCACAGGGGCATTCCGATGCTCCAAGGCTGCATTGCCCTTGTTGAAAGCTGCAAGCAATGGTGCAGCCATTGTGAACATAAGTTCGATCGCCGGAACACTTGGAATTGCCGGTCGAACAAGTTACACAGCGTCAAAGGCAGGTCTCGAGGGATTGACTCGGACTATGGCTCTTGAACTAGCGGAATTTGGAATTCGCGTGAATGGTGTTGCTCCTGGTTGGACTCGTACTGAAATGGTTGACCGCGGAATCAATGAAGGAAAAATTGCTCACGACGACGTTTCGTCACGCATTGCTCTCAAGAGATTTGCAGATCCAGAAGAAATCGCCAGCGTTGTCAGCTTCATGATTTCTGATGCGGCTAGTTACGTTACCGGACAAACGCTTGTTGTAGATGGTGGAATTACCATCAATGGAAATACTTAAATCAATTTCGTATAACTCAATAGCGGATTAACGAATTTTAAGAAGTGTTACTTCAAGAGCATCTAAAACATGTTCGCGTGCTGCCGCATCGGCCGCATCGCCATCGTGGGCTCTTAACGCTTTAATAATTCGAGCGTGCCCTCGCACAGACGCCAGTTGTTCTTCCTTCGAATACAGCTCGGCGATTCGATAGTTAAAGAAGTGCTGACTGTTCGTTCGATTGAGTTTTTCAAGGCGAGCGTTTCCACAAGCCGAAAAAATTGCAGCGTGAAATTCATTATTTAGATCAACAACATGTGAGCTGTCATCGGATCTTCCGAGTGAATCTTTATGAGCGCCAATTGCTTCAATAGCTTTCACAGATGCATTTCCGCTTTGCTCGGCCACTAAACGTGCGGCCATGCCCTCGAGAGCCGCGCGAACTTGATAAATCTCAACAATTTCTTCACGCGTATATTCACGAACAACATATCCACGTTTAGCACCCGCTACAAGACCATCGGCTTCCAGTAACTGAAGAGCCTCACGAATAGGAGTGCGAGACGTATTCAAAGCAGCAGCAAGATCAGCTGCGATGAGTCGCTCATTCGGACGGATAACACCCTGAATAATGTCATCGCGAAGTCGATTAAATACCTCGAGAGTAAGCGATCCATTTGACGTTATTTCAGTCATCAAACTTCGACCTACGCTCCCCAAAAACCCTGTAAATACTAGTAATTTTGAGTATAGCGCGCTGCTGTATTCACCGCCAGAAAAGGACGATGCAATGAGTTACGAAACTGACAACAATCCGCAGATTCGCGAACTCGCACTAACTGTGCGCGAGTTCATCAACACGCATGCCATTTCGCTTGAGCACACACTTCGTGCAGATGCGCATGGGATCGACCCTGATGTTCGTTCGCAACTGCAGGCCGCAGCGCGTGAAGCAGGCGTTTTCGCGCCTACTGCTCCTGTTGAATTCGGCGGGCTTGGTCTCAATCACGTGGCACAAGCGGTGATTCTCGAAGAAAGCGGCCGCAGCCTGCTTGGGCCAACCGCCATGAACTGTGCGGCACCCGACGAAGGAAACATTTTGTTGCTTGACAAGGTAACTACTCCTGCACAACGTGAGAAATATCTTGCACCACTTGCTCGTGGTGAAGTTCGCTCGTCCTTCAGCATGACTGAACCAACTCCTGGCGCGGGTGCTGATCCAGACATGTTGACCACAACAGCTACGAAGACTGCCAGCGGGTGGTCAATCAATGGCAGCAAGTGGTTCATCACAGGTGCCGAAGGTGCTTCATTTTCGATCGTGATGGCACGTACCGACGTGGGCGCAACGATGTTCCTCGTCGATGCCGACAATCCCGGTATGACAGTGAAGCGATCACTGGATACTCTCGACAGTGCTTTTAGCGGTGGTCACGGTGAAGTTGTCTTTACACAGTGTGAAGTCTCGGACGATTCCGTTCTCGGTGAAGTCGGTCAAGGTTTTAAGTACGCGCAAGTTCGCTTAGGTCCGGCGCGTCTCACGCACTGCATGCGTTGGCTTGGTGCGGCCCGTCGAGCACACGAAGTTGCAGTCGCATATGCAACTGATCGTCCGATGTTTGGGACTCAACTCAGTTCGCTCGGTATGGCACAACAAATGATCGCGGATAATGAAATCGACATCGCCGCCAGTCGAGCATTGATTCATCGCGCCGCATGGGTCCTCGATCAAGGTCATGCTGCACGAAAAGAGACCTCTATCGCCAAAACTTTCGTAGCCGAGGCTACATATCGAATCGTAGATCGATCGATGCAACTCTGTGGCGCTGAAGGCACTTCTGGTGATCTACCTATCGCCCAAATTTTCCGAGACATTCGACCTTTCCGAATTTACGATGGTCCTTCGGAAGTGCATCGTTGGTCACTTTCGCGTCGTGCAGTGCGCCAAAGTGAGAACAACATACTTCCTGGTGACTGGGCGTAATAATCGTGGATCCTGCAGGTCTTCGCCTCGAACCGCTTACGAAGTGGTTTGGTGACAACATCGTTGGTTGTGATGCCAGCCAACTATTAAAGGCGGACTTGCTCGCTGGCGGTCGCTCAAACGTTTCGTACAAGCTGACTGACGCTATTGGTCGCAGTTACGTATTGCGACGCCCGCCGTTAGGCAACATCATGCCAAGTGCTCATGACATGCAACGCGAATATCGAGTATTGACAGGTCTCAATAGCGTGCATTTTCCCACTCCGACTGCGTTAGGTATTTGTGAAGATTCAGATGTGATCGGTTCGCAATTCATGGTGATGGATTTCGTCGACGGAAGAGTTGTTGCCGATGCTAAAGATGCACAAACGCTGACACGTGAGGACGCCGATACGATTTCGGAAAACTTGGTGGCAACTCTGGCCAGACTTCACATGATTGATCCGGTTACTGCAGGACTTGGCGAACTTGGCCGTGCGCAAGGTTACTTACAGCGACAAGTAAAGCGCTGGGGTCAGCAATGGGAATTGACGAAGACCCGCGAACTTCCTGAGATCAAAAGTTTGCTTGATTGGCTAACCAAGCGCATCAGCGCCTTGCCTGAATCCTTGCCTTCTGGGATTGTTCACGGTGACTTCCGAATCGATAACGTCATCTTAGATACTTCGACTCTGGACATTAATGCAGTTTTGGACTGGGAGATGTCAACACTTGGTGATCCTATTTCCGACCTTGCTATCTCATTGGTTTACTGGTCTCAATCAACCGATACCTTGCGTTCTGCAGTTCCTGTTGCAGAGCACGTGACTGATGGAATTGGTTTTTGGAATCGTCAAAAGCTATTTGATGAATACATAGTGAGAACCGGCTTCCATGCTGATCACTTAGATGAATGTGTCGCACTTGCTTGCTTCAAACTTGCAGTGATCATGGAATCAATTCATAAGCGTGCTCTTGACGGCTTACAGCTAGGTGCTGCCAGTGAAAGCGATGGGCGTATGGGTGAAGCTACTCTCGCTCTCACCCAACTTGGACTTGCCACGATCGAAAGCGGCGCAATTGCGGCGCTTAATAGTTAGGAATCCTCATGTCAGAAAAACGCGATATTGGAACAATGTTTGGTGCTGGTGCACCTGCCACATTCATGGGTATACCTACAATTGACAAACCAAGCGCTGAATACAACTCTGTAATTTTCGGCGCACCTTGTGCCACCCCTTACGAATCAGTCGGCGCATATTGCGCTGAGGCTCCAGCGGCAATACGTCATGCAATCCGTGGATATGCCGCCAATATCCTTCACATGGATTTTGACTTCATGGAGCCACTCTTCCCCTACGGTGTTGACGCCGCAGACTTAGGAGATCTTGCATACGACGAATCAGATGGAGCTGGGAATCGCGAACGTATTCGTCGTACAGTGGCTTCCATCGTTGATGCTGGTGCTGTGCCAGTAGTTATTGGTGGCGATGACTCAATTCCAATTCCAATGATCGAAGCCTTTGCAGGACGTGGCGAATACTTTGTTGTGCAAATCGATGCTCATATTGATTGGCGGGACGAAGTTCGAGGAGAAAAGCTGGGTCTGTCATCCACAATGCGTCGAGCGATGGAGATGGATCACATCACCGGCATGCTCCAGGTAGGTCAGCGCGGTATTGGATCTGCTCGACCGCAAGATTACGCCGATGCCTTGGCCGCTGGCGTTCAATTTGTACCTGCACGCCAAGTCGCATCTGAAGGAATCCAAGTCGCGATTGATTTGGTGCCGGCGGGAGCAAACGTGATTGTCGCTCTCGATTGCGATGCACTTGATCCTTCGATTGTCCCTGGAGTAATTGGTCGAGCACCTGGTGGCTTAACGTATTGGAATGTTGTGGAGTTATTGCACGGCATTGCTAATAAAGCGCATTTGGCCGCATTCGATCTTGTGGAATTTATGCCAGATGTCGATGTTGATGCAATCGGTGCGCTTAACAACGCA
>CAITJH010000068.1 GCA_903892635.1 uncultured Actinomycetes bacterium
ACCTTTCGTCCCGGTGATCGCCTCATTGAACAAGAACTCGCTGAATCATTTGGAACATCGCGCGGTCCTATTCGCGAAGCCATTCGACTCTTAGCAAGTGAAGGCCTCATCGAGCTTCGAAAGAATCGTGGTGCTGTTGTCGCTGCGCCAAACTTTGATGACGTGCTCGAGGTTTATGCAATTCGTATGTCACTCGGCTCAATTGCGATATCGCATGCATGTCACGCGCAAAAACATGGGCAGCTTGATTCCGCTGCCGTGAATAGGAAATTGTCACAACTTCATAAGGCCGTGGGCGGCAACCCATTCGCCATGGTTTCTGCAGATCTTGATTTCCAAACAGCTCTTATCGAATTGGGCGCATTGCCTCGCATCACTGAAACGTTCCAACAAACAGCGGTTGATATTTCCGTCTTTGTTCGATTCCTAGGCATTCGCTACGAAGCTGCGGATCATAAGGAACTGGTAACACGTCACGTCACCGTCCTCGATGCAATTTTCGAAGGTGACGTTGACAAGGCCGTTGGCCTGTGGACCAATCACATCAGGCAGTCTGTGCGCGAATTCATGCGACCATTCAGCGACACAGAAATCGCTGATCTTTTTGAACGACCTTTAATGCAAGACGTATTTGAAGTGGAGAATGCACGATGACGAAAAAGTACTGCGTAATTGGTGCTGGAGCTGCTGGCTTACCTGCGCTCAAAATGTTGATTGATGAAGGCTTCGACGTCGATTGTTTCGAAAAGAGCGACAAGGTCGGCGGACATTGGAATCACGACTACGACTTCTTGCATCTGATCACTTCAAAGACTGTGACTGGATACGAACACTGGCCAATGCCAGATGACTACCCAACGTTTCCTTCAAAAGACCTCATGCTGAAATACTTCAATATGTATGCCGAAGAATTCAATTTGTTCGAGCGCATCACGTTCAACACAGAGGTTGTCTCGTGTGTGCCCCTACCTGGTGATGGACTCCCTGGTTCGAATGGCTGGACCGTAACGACTAGCGATGGCAAGACCCAGACCTATGAAGGTGTGCTGATCGCAAATGGCCACTTGTGGGATCAAAAGACACCAGAGTTCGAAGGCGAGTTCACTGGCCGGCAAATTCACTCGGGCAGCTACAGAAACACAAAGGACATTGAGGGCCCAGTTCTCATTGTCGGTTCCGGTAACTCAGGTTGCGACCTTGCGGTTGATTGCGCCCAGAACTATTTCGACACTTCAATTGTGATGCGCTCGGGACATTTCTTCCAGCCCAAAACATTCTTTGGACGTCCACGTGCTGAATTGCCTTGGATGGCTGAGTTCAGTTTTGAAGAACAAGATCTGATCGCTCGACTCATGATGCGAGTCTCAGTAGGCGAGTGGAGTAACTACCCAGGCATGCCTGAGCCAGACCACAAGCGCTTGATGGATGGCCCACCTGTGGTGAACAACCTGCTGTTGTACTGGCTTCACCATGGCCGGATTGCTATTAAGCCAGGAATTAAGCGCTTCGAAGGTAAGACCGTGCATTTCGAAGACGGCACGAGCAAAGATTTCGAGACGATTCTGTGGGCAACAGGCTTTCATGCCAGCGTGCCGATGCTCGACGATAGCCTGCTCAAGCGCAGCGAAGACAACGTCCCACTGCGCTATGGTGCCGGCGTTGTGCCAGTAGGCCTCGAGAAGTTGTACTACATCGGCTTGATCGCAGCTCGCGGTGGCCAGCCAATGCAATACCCAATCCAGACTGACTTGGCCATTCGCATGATCAAGTTGCATGAACGAAGTGCAACAGGAACTGCGCCAGTCCAAGAGACCTTGGCGGCATCGCAAGAACCTGAATGGCGGGTGGACATCCTTCGACCGATCTGGTTTGACCAGATCGCCGATACCAAGGAAATCTTGACCAAAATGGCCTAAATATCCGATCGACATTCTGAAATGTGAGATGTGTCGCGTGAAAATTCTGAGCCAAATTTAGCCCATGAATTAAGGGTTTTAGGGCGGACAGAGTCTGAAAAGTTGGATTCTGACCGCCCTTTTGGCGTGTTGCGTCTGACTCGTGAGTTAGCGTATTAATACGAGATTCCAACCGGAATCGCTGTCGGCGGGGCGCCAAATCTCACCCCCTGCTGATGGGTCACGGACCTTGGGTGAGAGTGGGGGAACCACAGGTAAGCGGTCTAGAAATAGGCCTTGGGGTTAAGTCAGGAAACTGACCGGCAGCTTCCCAGCCGCACCCGACAGCTCACCTCATCGGCGTCGGGAGAATCGTATGTCCAGACACGGACGTCATGCTAGTAATAAGGCCGACCTTGGCAAAGCACCTCTTGTCCTGGCTGCCGCATTCCTTGCTGTCACCGGTGTGATGCTTGTTCAAGCACACAACGTCTTGGCGATCACGCCTAAATTGAGCGCAGAGGGAACTCTGGATACCACAGCGCCAATCGATACAACTAACGCTAAACACACTGTTACTCAATACTTAGCTGTGCGCGGCGCCCACAATGCTTCAGTAGCATCCCGTAGCCGTGCGATTGCACAGGCCGCAGCAGTTCTTGCTCAAGTTCAAGCTTCTGCAAAGACGACCGCTGTTGTTGATGGTTCCAAAATTGTAAGCACTGCAGATAACTACGCCGGAGTTCGCTATGTCTATGGCGGAACAACTCCTAAGGGCTTTGACTGCTCGGGTTACACTCAATATGTTTTCCGCCAGTTCGGGATCACGTTGCCACGCGTGGCTCAATCGCAATACAACTGGGCCAAGAAAGTTTCTGCCAAGCAAGCCCAGGTTGGCGATCTCGTGTTCTTCCATAGCGGCAGCGGTGTTTACCATGTAGGCATTTATGCCGGTAATGGCATGCTTTGGCACGCGCCTTATCCAGGCAAAAGCGTTGAGAAGAAAAAGATTTGGACGTCAAACGTTACCTATGGAACTGTTCCAAAGAACTTGATGACGGCTTCACAGGCCAAGCAGGTTGCGGCTGCTCGTGCAGCGTTGACTGCGGCTCAGAACATGAAGGTTGTACCACTCAGTCTGGATAAGAAGACTGTTAAATAGCCCGTCGAACTAATTCGGGATTGTTCAGGTTAAAGAAGATCGCACACTACGGGGTAGTTGGCGTCGGTGATGGCAATGTTGCCACTCCAACCCGAAGCTGAACTGCAGTATAGAATTCAACTCGGGTGTCAGCCGAAATTGGTGTGCCAGCCTCGCGGTAAGTAGCAGTATCAGGATTAGTTAGGCGTCGATCTGCAGCCACAATGCCGACCACTTTTCCAACATGCGCAGGGTCCACGACTGGGATAACAGTTGAAGAAACCGTAAGGCGCGCATTTTGTAGTGCGGTCTTTGCTGCACCAGTTCCGGTAGTTGGATCGGCGGTTAGGCCAATTACATTCGGCACGGTTGTTAGATCTGTTGTTGGTGCTCCTGTCGACAAATCTGATGTCGCAGGGTATGGCTTGCAAGTAGATGTGTATTCACCTGATTGAGTCTTGCAAGGGTTGTGGAACCAAGCTCGCATATTTCCACCGGTGTGGCTTGGGCCTTGACGATCGGTTAAATAAACGCCGTCGCCGAGCAAGTAACCGGTTGAGTTATAAAGAGCTGAGTCGTAGTTCTGGAACAGTGGCTTGGTAAGCCCAAAGTAATAAATTCCATTGGCAGGATCAGCCGTGCCTTGACCAACGTATACGCGAACTGCATGGCCAGGCTTCACGAGCGTTCCCTCAGGGAACCTGAAGAAGTTCAATGCCGTATCGCGCAATTCCCAGTACGACAGATTCAAATCTTGTGTACTTGATGCAGGATTTTTCACCACGATGAATTCACCAGTTGTGCTGCCCAAGCCGCTGACATCGTCGGTGCCTGAAGGATTCATCAGTGCCCATAGTTGAGGAACAATGTTTCGCTGTGGGTCGTAGCCTGGTATTACTGGATCATGGCAAAGCGTTTTGGACCACATGCCTTTGCCTTGTGAAGCAGCCGCAAGTAGTTCCTCAAAGTAACGCTTATTTGGAATGGATTCATACTGAAGTGAACCCGGAACTTTTGCTAGCGGGAACCAGATTGCTAAACCGCCTGTGTAGAGATCGTCAGCAGTGTCATGTGTGAAATTACCGTCGGCGTCCTTAATGTAAATTTCGCGGTAATAGCGGTGCTCCGAGGTATGAGTGTTATACGACTCGTAAGCATTTGAACGCAGTTGAACCTGGATTCCATTGGGCAACAAACTCTGCAATAGTTCCATCGCCTGTGGGCCACCACATTGCGCTGGCATCGCAGGTAAGTGATCAATTTCAGGCGCTTGAACACCTAAAGTACGAATGATCATTTTGTCCATTGTGTCGGTCTTTACGTTGATGGTGTCGCCATCGGCAACGTGCGTTACAACGCCACAATCTTGAACTGTGTCTTGACCAATTTTTTGACCAGGAACACAAATGTCGCTGCTGTATGGAATGACAGTTGTGATTGCGTTTAGCGATGAAAGATTTGAATCGTAGGCAGCTTGTGATGCTGCCACTGCAGCCTGAGCTGTTGCAACCGCGGCGATGGTTTCGGGCGGCGCAGTGCCATTCACTCGTGCCTGCAACGTTGCTACTTTCGCTGTCGCAATGGCCAACGCTTTATTGGCAGCAGTTGCTTTCTTGGTTGCACTCTTGACTGTTGCTGTTGCAGATTTGAGCGCCTTAGTATTCTCTTTTTGCAAACTCGTGGTCTTCTTTACTAGAGCGGCGAGACTCTTGGCATCCGGAGTTCCGTTTGCTGTCGCGCCTTTGTATCCCAAGGTCTTTTGGTACTTTGCGTAAGCAGCAACTGACGCTGCATCCCACCTACCAGATTGTGCGATGCCAAGGGCCTTTTGAAGTGTTGCTATGTTCGCTTGCGTCGCAACCGCATTTGCGGCGGTCATCGATTTAAGGCCGCTGAGAATGCTGCTAATTGACGTCTGAGTTGTGGTCAACGTTGCAACAGTCTGTTGTGCAGCGACCAATGCTGACTGGGCCTTTGTCGCAGCAGCCTGTTTCGCCTTTTGAACCTTGACTGCTGCGGCCAGGGGCTTAACGTACTTAGCGCCAGATCCTTGCGCTTTAGTCAGTGCCGATTGCGCACTCTTCAAACTTGCTTGAGCCGCAAGTAGTGCAGTTCGCTGAGCAACTGTCGTTTGGCTAAGGGTTCGAATCTGGGCAATTTGAGCAGCTGAAGGAACTGAAACGATATTGTTCGAGGCTGAACTTGGCGTGGCAAGGCCAACGACTGTCAGGGCGATTGCGCTGATCAGCGTGATGTGACGGGTGCGGGGAAGCGTGGTCATTTTTGCCTTGTATTCGTGCTGGAAGCACAACGCCGTCCAGTACCTCCAATTTACCAACAGTCACTCCAGTAACACACCTATTGACGCCCCGAAATTGCCCAGATTTGCCCAAAATTCACCTAAGTTATCGCTTTTGCCGCTAATTATTCGCTTTTTTGGATGCATTAGTCTTGAGGTCGTTATTTACCAGCAATACGGGGGTTCCGCTGTGGTGTTTAAGCAACTCAAATTTGTCCGACTTATTGTCGTTGCAAGTCTGCTTGCCGCGGGTATCTCAGTAGCTGCACCCGCATCTGCAATTAACATCACGCCTTTTGCTGCTGTGTACAACAAGAACATCAATGGTCAGTTCGCTATGACCGGTAACACTGTTCTTACCTGTTCAACCACCGAAGGTACCAATGCGGGAAACTGTGCTTCTGCCCGAACTTTAAGTGCCACGAATAACAACAACAACGCCTACGTCATGCGCAATCTCAATACTGGAATTGCAGGACTTACTCCTTCGCAGACAACATTCGATGGCACTCATACGTTTAACTCATCGACCAGCACAGTCACAATTCCTGTTGGTTCGATTGTGACAAAGGCATTTCTCTTTTGGTTCGGCACACTTGAAAAACCTTCGGCATCGCAAGGCGGTATCGCGGCTGTCAATGGTTCGGACAAAGATAAAGTCGTATTTGCTCGAAATGGCGATACTTGCGCGACAGTCAGTGCTTGCCAAGTAACGGGTTCGGTTGCCTCAGAACTCGACACAAATGGCAACGTGAAGTTTTACCGTTCGTATGCAGACGTCACGAACAAGTTGACAAGCGGTGTGACTTGGAACGTTTCTGGCGATAAAGAAAAAGCAGAGTTCTCTGCAGGAAATATTCAAACCGCACAAGGCATCGATCGCTCAGCAGGTTGGTCGCTGATTCTGGTTTATGCAAACCCAAACGAACCACTTCGCAACATCACGGTTTATAGTGGCTTTTCATACGTTGCGCAGCAATCAAGCGAGCAGATTAATCTGAGTGGCTTTCTCACTCCACCCAGTGGTGCTGTCACAAGCAATGTCGGCGTGGTTGGCATCGAAGGTGATGCCAGTAGCACTGGTGATTCACTCACGGTGACGAGTGGGTCGAAGAGTACGACGGTGTCGAATGCGTTGAATCCAGCAAACAACTTTTTGAACAGCACAGTCTCGCAAGATGGTGTTCGCAATCCGTATTTCGATGATTCTGGGGCGGATAAATACAAGAATACTTTCGGAGTCGACGTTGATCGTTTTCAATTGATTGATGCTGTACCGAATAGCGCGTCGTCAGCTTCGGTTATCTTTAGTTCAAACCTTGATACTTATTTTCCGGCTGCCATGGTGATGGCAAACGAACTGTATGCGCCTGAACTCCATCTGACTAAGTACATTTCTTCAGACTCAGGTTCGACAGTACTTCAAGGCGACACGTTGACGTATTCAATCGTGGTAGAAAACATTGGCCACGGCGATGCCACAAATATCGCAATTACGGATGACGCCGATCCGCATCTGACATTTATTTCAATTGGAATGTCGCCAGGCTGCTCGCTAGTCAGTGGCGCAGTGCATTGTTCTATCGCTAGTTTGTCCCCGACTACGCCAAATGGCAGCGCTACGCCCGTGACTTTGACATTCCGAGCGACCGTGTCGGGTACTGACGGTATGACGCACGCCCAGCACGACTTCATTTCGAATGATGCCACGGCAATTTACAGTGGACCGCTCGGCGAAACTGAAACTGTCTCCAATAACGTCAACACGCAGTTCACCAAGCAACCAACTGATTTGGAGTTGGCAGTTGGGTTTGCTGATGAATTTATTCAAGCAGGAGATTCATCGAACTTCACCGCAACGATTACGAATCTGGGAGTTGGAAATGAAACTAATCCAACAGCCACATTTCAAATTCCGACTGGCCTGACGCCAAACCTCACAGGGGTCAGTGGATGCAGCCTTGCTTCGCAAACTGTTACGTGTACTAAGACAGCCTTCGGCATCAGCAGTGGTACGCCACTAACTCCAGGGCAATCAGCCTCGATAACGATTCCAATGGCTACAAGCGCTTCGGGGTATAGCTCCTTCAACGTTTCTGGTCTTGTGCACACGGGTTCAATAGATGGCGATCCGAATTCATACAACGATTCAGCCGATGCCACTCTTGCTGTGAACCATGCGCCGACAGCGTTGCCGGTCACAATCAATGCTGACCAAGGCGGTGCGCCACAGTCGGTAGAACTCAGCCTTGGAGCCAGTGATCCTGATTCCGATTCGTTGAGCTTTGTTGTTGGATCGTTGGCATCAACATATGGAACTTTGTCAGTTGTTGGTTCGACAGTAACTTTCACACCGAACAAAACATGGTTTGGTGCCACAACGGTTACTTATGACGTGTATGACGGCAAGGGTGGTCATACCCAATCCGAGATCACAATCCAAGTTGCTAAGGCGCCGATTGTTCAGGCACCAGAGTTGCGTCTAACGAAATACATCTCGAGTGTGACAACTGGTCAGGCTGCAAGTACGCAAGTAACTGCTGGCGACAATCTTTCGTACACGATCATCGTGGATAACGTTGGAACCGGAAGTGCAACTTCAATCGTGTTGACTGATGCACTGGATAGCCACCTCACAAATGCATCGGTGACTCCGAATAC
>CAITJH010000069.1 GCA_903892635.1 uncultured Actinomycetes bacterium
GTCCGCATCGCGCGACTTATCGCAAGCTCACTCGCGGCTAGTTATGGCAAGCACGATCGTCCCTATCCACTTACGGTGGAGCGATATGGATGTGTTTGCGCACATCAATAATGTCGCTTATGCCACGTACATGGAGATGGCACGAACAGTGCTACTTGAATCCAACGGATTTCAAGCTGTTACTGACGAAGTAGGGCACATGGTAGTTCGCAATGAAATCGACTATGTGTGGCAACTTGAATATCGTCCCGAGCCCCTTGATATGGAAATCTGGATCGAATCAGCCGGTAACACGTCGTATGTCATCGGCTATGAATTACGCGATGGCGAGCAGGTGTACATGCGGGCCAAAACAACCATGGTGTGTATGGACATGAAACGTAATCGTCCTGGCCGACTGCCTCAGGATGTTCGCGATCTGCTGTTGTCGCTTGCTCGGAGTTAAGCGCTAGTTGCAGCACGTGCCTCACGCTGTGCAAGATCTGGCATCTTGTTCAGCGTCAACACGAGAAGGGCTGCGAAAATACATAACGTTGCCGCTGTGTACCAAGCGATTGTGTACGAACCATGCGTTTGGCGGATAGCGCCGGCAAAAATGGCTGCAATTGAAGCACCGATCATGTGCCAAGCAAACACCCAGCCGTAAACAACGCCTGATCTGGCCAAACCAAAATGTTGACGACATAACTGCACTGTTGGTGGAACTGTAGCGATCCAGTCCAAACCATAGAACACAATGAAGAACAACAGTGGCCACTTCACTGATGGCCCGAGAACGGAAGGCACAGTCAACAGTGCAAGTCCGCGTAGTCCGTAGTAACTAAACAGCAACCACACTGAACTCACGCGGTCGCTGAGCCATCCGGATGCAATCGTTCCCATGAAATCGAAGATGCCCACGATGGCAAGCAAACTTGCGGCTGTTTGAAGTGGCATGCCGTGATCATGAGCTGCCGATACAAAATGCGCACCGATCAAACCATTGGTTGACCAACCGCAAACAAAAAAAGTGATCGCTAGAACCCAGAACGGTAAAGAATGCATAGCTTCCCACAACACCTGCACCGTACCTCGAGCAGTTGCAGGTGCAGCGACGCCCGCCGGCGGTTCTTCGGTAGCGCCGTAGGGGAGAAGTCCAACATCCGAAGGGCGATCTCGCAACATCGCGTAAGTAATGGGCACAAGAAGTGCAGCAAAGATCGCGACAGTTGTCGAGGCTGACCGCCATCCATGATGTGTCACCATGTAGCCGATCAGTGGTAGGAACACCAACCCACCCGTGGCGTAGGCCGCCGAAAATACACCGGTGACTAATCCTCGGCGATGCGCAAACCATCGGTTAGCAACAATGGCGCCAAACACTAAAGCCAGACATCCAGTACCAAAGCCAACTAATAGTCCCCATAGCACCACGAGTTGCCACGACTTGGTCATGATCGTCGTCAGACCTGTACCAATCGCAACCAAGGTCAATGCCATTGGCACAATGCGGCGCATGCTGAAACGTTCCATCAACGATGCAGCAAATGGTGCGGTCAATCCGTACATCAATAAGTTCAGCGACACCGCAAGCGACGTGAGATCACGCGTCCAACCGAATTCACTTTCCAATGGCACAAGCATCACGCCTGTTGTTGAACGGAAAGCAGCAGCAGCAATCAAGGTAACGAACGTGATGCCGGCAATGAACCAAGCACGATGGAGGCGCATTAGTTCAGTGTACTGTTTGTGTTTTGCATAGCGAAGGCTGCACTGACTAGATAGGTCCACAATTCGTCGCGCAAATGAGGTTCAGGATTCATCGCAAGTACAGCTTTTTTCATGCATGCAATCCATCGTTCGCGAGCATCTTCGTCGATAACAAAAGGGTTATGGCGCATGCGTAAACGTGGGTGTCCACGTTCTTCCATGTAAGTATTCGGACCGCCCCAATATTGAGCAAGGAAAGTTGTCAATCGATGACGCGCGCCGGCCATGTCTTCTTGTGGATACATGGTGGAAAGAACTGGATCATTTTCGACGTTGTCGTAGAAATGATTGACCAGCCCGATAAAAAACTCCTGACCACCAATTTGTTCGTAAAAAGTTTCGGTCATGACATTTTCTGCTGACTGTGGTTGGCGACTCGCAAAATTTCGCCATTGCGGATGTACCAAACCACACCGGAAGAGTCGCGGAGTTGAGTGACGCGAAGGTCAACTTCTTCGACGACGCCAACAACTGGGCCAACGTCAACGAGATCTCCGACACCGTACTGATCCTCAATAATCAGGAAAATTCCCGCGAGGTAATCCTTGACCATGGTCTGGGCGCCAAAGCCCAAAGCAACTCCAACAACTCCAGCAGAGGCAAGAATTGGCGCGATGTTGATTCCCATAGTTGCCAATGCCATGAGCAACGCAATAGTCCATACAGTCACAGTGATGATGCTGCGAAGTAATTGGCTGATTGAAGCAGCGCGCTGTTGTCGACGCGAAACATCAAGCTGAGCTGCCTCGGCCGTGGCGAATTGGTTGCGACTCTTGCGCAAAGTTATGGCACGGTGAGTGAGTCTTTCGACAACTTTGGCAAGGAGACTCCTAGTGACAATCGCAAGCACAACGATGACAGCGATCTGAAGAGGCTTGCCGATAAACCAATGCAACGTTGGGTGGGCTAGCGCCAATTTCACTGGGGGACTCCTTTCGTCAGTTCCTCTATTCTGTCGTAAAGTATGGGTGTGACTATAAACATGCGCCGAGTTATTGCGACTGCCTCGTCTGTCGCTGTCCTATCTGCAACAGTTATTGGCCCCGCACTTGCTGGGGGCAAGAATGACGATGGTGAAGATCGTGGAACGCCAATGTCATTAATGTCAGCAATCTTGTGGTTTGTTGTACTCCCACTGACAATTTCAGCAGTGATTTCACTCTTTGTACTGGCTCCAGGGTGGATGCGTTCAGCACAAGATTCACTCGAAGGCGGCTACCTCAATGACCCAACGCTTGGAGATCGTCGAGAAGTTGAGTCACAAGGACGAACTGCAATCGAATCCTAAATCTAGATATTAAATAAGCCCCGCTGATAACCAGTGGGGCTTATTAGTTTTGGTCGAGTTATTTATCAATCGCTTGGCAGCGCAATGATCGAGCCACGTTGTCGCGCAGCTCTCTGACCAAACGAGTAGAACCGGCATCGTCGTCTGTCTTTAGAAACGCATCGGCCTTATCCAAGATTTCTTGCGACGCCAACAAAGTTGGGAAGAGTCCCATTGTGATTGTCTGTGCAATTTCGTTGGTACGTGTCTTCCAAATTTCTGGAAGTACCTCGAAGTACTTATCGACATAAGGGACTAGCAGTTGGCGTTGGTCGGGTTGAGCAAAGCCGCCAACAGTTGAACTCAAGAGCGCATTGGCCAGTGAGTCTGATTCAACAGCAGCTTTCCATGCAGCAGCCTTGGCTTCAGGTGTTCCGATAGCTGCGCGGGCAGCAGCGGCTTGACGTTCACCACCAGCAGTGTTGTCTCGAGCCAGTTCAGCATCGATTTCAGATTCCGGCAACGCTCCGAGTGATACTAAGCGTGCGACAAACGACCAACGCAAATCAGTATCGAGTGTCAGACCTGCAGGAACATCAATTCCGTTGAACCAACCCAGAAGTTGATCGATGTGCTCTTCGGTTCGCGCAACGGCAAGCATATTGCGCACAATTGCGAGTTGATGATCTCCACCTTGCGGTGAATTCTGCAACCAATTATTCAGAGCGCTGTAAAGCTGATCTCGGTATTCGCCGCGCTTGTACGGCAAGCCATACTGCTCAATTGCTGAACGTGCCTGCAACAAGATTTGCTGCGCAACACCAATCTGCATATCGAGAATGTTGGAATTGAGAACGAGCGACAGATAGTCAGCAGTAGACATTTCAGCATCGCGCGTCATGTCCCACGCTGCACCCCAAATGAGAGCTCGCGAGAGACTGTCTTCGATATCTTCAAGGTCCGTGACGGAATTGCGCGATGACTTCTCATCAAGTCGAATTTTGACGAAGGTCAAGTCTCCATCGTTGAGCAGAAGAATGTCAGGCACTGGCTTACCAACAAGTTGAGGAACCTCGGTGCGCTCACCATCCACGTCAATTTCGATACGTTCTGCGAGTGTGACAATTTCGTTCTCACGGGTGTACAGACCAATACCAATGCGATGAGGACGCAACGTTTGCGCGACTCCTTCAGGGGCAACTGGTGGCTCTTGAATAACAGCGACAGATTTGTATACGCCATTCTCAATAACGACTTCTGGTCGTAATGTGTTCACGCCCGCTGTTTGAAGCCAGCGATTCGTCCAGTCCGTGAGATCGCGACCACTGGCGGCCTCGAGTTCTACGAGCAAATCTTTGAGTTCTGTGTTGCCCCAAGCGTGCTTCTTAAAGTACTGACGAATACCATCGAAGAACTTGTCCTCACCAACCCAAGCAACGAGTTGGCGCAGTGCGGAAGCACCCTTGGCGTATGTGATGCCATCAAAGTTCACTTCAACGGCATCGAGATCAACCATGTCTGCCCAGATTGGGTGAGTGGTTGGAAGTTGATCTTGGCGGTAGCCCCAAGCCTTGCGTTGATTAACGAATGTTGTCCAAGCTTCGGTGTATTTCGTAGCATTCGCACTGCAGTGATGTGCGGCCCATTCAGCGAATGATTCGTTCAACCACAGGTCGTCCCACCAATTCATGGTCACGAGATCGCCAAACCACATGTGCGCAAGTTCGTGAAGCACCGTATTTGCTCGCTGTTCGTAAGCAAGACGAGTGACCTTCGAACGGAAAACGTAATCTTCGTGATGAGTCACGCAGCCTGCATTTTCCATTGCACCAGCATTGAATTCTGGAACAAATAATTGGTCATACTTACCAAATGGGTATCCCACTTGGAATTTATCTTCGAAGTATTTAAAGCCTTGCTTAGTAACTTCGAAAAGATCTTCAGGATCAAGAAATTCTGCAAGTGATGAACGACAGAAAAGTCCTAGCGGGTACGTTCCATATTGGCCAACGTATTCATCGTGGACCTCATGGTACGGACCGGCAACAATTGCGGTGATGTAAGTGGACATCACTGCGGTTTCATCAAATGACCAACGGGATACGCCTTCGCGTACTGCTGTTGGTGTTGGAGTTGCCGCGTTGCTAGTAACTTTCCAATGTGATGGCGCGTCGACTGTGAATGCGTAAGTCGCCTTGAGGTTTGGTTGATCAAAGCATGCGAATACTCGGCGAGCGTCTGCAATTTCGAACTGCGTGTAGAGGTACACCTCGTTATCAACAGGGTCAATGAAGCGGTGAAGTCCTTCGCCGGTGTTCATGTACGCACAATTGCCAACAACTTCAAGCACGTTGTCTTTGGCCAAGTTGTTCAATTGGATGCGGAAGCCATCGTGTGCTGAGTTGTCAAGCACTGTTCCATTCAAGGTAATCGTGGTGACGCTCGGAGCTATGAAGTCAATCCATGTGGACGCACCTGCAGTGGCAGAAAACTTTACGACTGTGCGCGAAGCAAAAGTATCGTCGCGGGTAGACAGGTCTAATTCGACGTTGTAAGAATCTACTGAGATGAAACTCGAGCGTTCTTTCGCTTCAGCGCGTGTGATATTGGTGTTTGACACAGATTTCTCCTTTGAAGTCCACCCCCATCCTGACACCAAAGCGGCATAAGTCGCATCTCGGGTCTAAGGTTTTCCTATGAGCGAAGCCGTAGAAGTTGCAGATTTTTGGTTCGATCCAATTTGTCCATGGGCATGGATTTCATCTCGTTGGATGTTGGAAGTTGAACAGGTGCGACCAGTCACAACGCGCTTTCACGTGATGTCACTTGCAGTACTTAATGAGGGTCGTGAAATGCCCGAGAAGTATGTCGACTTAATGAAGCGTGCGTGGGGTCCTGTTCGAGTTGTCATCGCAGCGCAGCAAAAGCATGGCGACTCAGTTGTGCTTCCGCTCTACACAGCGCTTGGAACCAAGATTCACGTTGAAGGTCGCGGTGATGACTACTATCCAGTGATCGCTGAAGCACTCGCAGAATGCGGACTTGATGCAGACCTTATTCATGCAGCTGACTCAACTGAGTTTGATGATGCACTCAAGGCCAGTCATCATGCCGGTATGGACCCAGTCGGTATGGATGTTGGTACGCCAGTCATTCATGTGGCGGGTACCGCATTCTTCGGTCCAGTGATTTCGCCAATGCCTCGCGGTGAAGCAGCGGGCAAGTTATTTGACGGCGTCGTACTGTGCGCTCAAACTCCAGGTTTCTTTGAGCTCAAGCGCACGCGCACTGTCGGACCAATTTTCGACTAATTGCCGCACTGGCAATCAGGACTACAGTCGCCTGAGTTAGCATTCGGTAGTTCTGTTGGTGTGGTCTCGTGGCTGCAGTTGCAACCTTGATCGCCGTGCCCGCTGCAGCACTTTGCCTCATTAGGTGCAACATCCATCGCAGGGCTGCGTCGGAAAAAGCCAACTGGTTTGAGTGTGAACCCGAGTCGCTCAACTGGCATCACGGGCCAATCTTCAATTCTCGGAATGTGATTGAGTCCAAAGACGTACCACATAACAACGTCCGTGTTTTCAAGTGAGCGATCTTGTTGCACCCATCGAGGTAACCCATCGCCGCCCTCGTGTTGGAACGGATAGTCACCAGCGGGGTAGCGCTCTTCATTTGTGTTCTTAGTGACCCACAAGTGGTTGTACATGAATCCGGCTCGTTTACCGATAACTGAATCAGGCGATGCGAGCGGTAAGCAATTCACATTGCCAAGAATCTTGTAGCCGACTGGATTGCCAACGTGATTCTTTTTATTCGGATTCACAATTTTCCAGTAACGCGCCTTGGCAAGGTCAAGCAAGCGAGCAGCATTACCTTCGCGGGAAATGACGTCTTGCGTTGTGATGTAGGCACCACCATGCGGATTTTCTGGACCCATTGGCTTGGCAACAGAGTCAACTTCGATAACAGTGTTATTCGTTCCATCAATGTCGAGGTCGAGTCGAGCGCAGAAAGTGTGCTGGTGATATGGAGCCCACAGCCCTTCTTCTAGTTGAGTCGCTGAAGGATGATCAACGCCAGGTGCGTCAGATAGCGTCAGCAAAATACCTGTGAGCTTTGCTTCAAATTCAATTGCGCCATCTTGGTAGAAGTACCAGTAGTAGCCGTACTCGTAGTTATTAATTGTGACGATAGATGAGACCACAAATCGACGGCCGCGACGCACTTCAACATGTCCATCAAGATCAACGTGCTTCCACAAAATTCCAAAGTCTTCTTCATGCATGCAAATGGCGTTCTTGATGGTTCGGACTTCGCCTTCTGGATTTGCTAACGCAACATCGAGATAAACGATTTCTCCAAGGCAGTCGCAACCCAAAGTCAACGAATTTGTGTAGTTGCCTAAGCCATACTCGCCGGTGTCGAATGCATTCTTGCGATACGTACCTTGACTTGGATCGCCATAGGGGATCACGAGTTCAGCGATCGACATTCGATGCCCAATGCGACGCTCCACGCCGTTGTCGTTGAAGCGCACATCGTGAATAACGAGACCTTCGCGTTGATCCCAACCAACTCGAAGATTCCACCGTTCCCAATCAATGCGCCATCCTGAGACATCAAACGAAGCACCGTCTTTTTGTACAATCTCAAGGCTCTTGAGTTTTACGTCGCCTCCCGTTTGCGAAAGTCGATAGTCGCCATTCGTCATTGGAATTGGAGTGACGTCATTGTCTTCAACGCCGACTACTTCGTCATTCTGCAGATCAACGATTGCGTAAACACCATTGATTGGGTGTGCATACATGTTTGATTCAGGTGTTGGCTTGAACCACATTGGCGTCCACACTAAACGGCGGCCGTCGTCGAGATACTTCGGAATCTGTGCTCCGATCGGCCACGTTTCCATATGGACTTGAGTCTGAGGATCTGTAACGCCACGCTTTGCTAATGCTTCAATGACGCGTGAATCATTTTTTGCAGCAGCCATTGCAGCTTCGGACTCAGTGCTTAACACTGGTGACTTGGCGCCTTCGATGAGTTTCCAACTGCGCGCAATCCCATCAATACCCATGACGCCTTCGTGAACACACGCTGTGGAACGGTCGAGAACCGTAATGCGAGCAGCACGATTAAGTGCGTCACCGCTCTTCCAATTAAGAACAAACTCTTTTGCAGGCTCGTCAAGTTGGATCATGGCAAAGAGGTGGCGGTGGTCCAAGCCCCAAGTTGTGCGTGCCGCAGCGATTACCGTTTCAAGTTCTTCGGCGCTCAATGGGTCGAGTGGATGTGACAGGTTCGCGGCGTGCGACATGAAAAGGGCTCCCAAATATGGCTTATTTCCGCCAGTCTAGAAACCTTATGCATTACTTATCTAGTTTTTTTCGCGATTTACCTCACAGCAAGCGGCTATGTAAGTAAGGTTTCGCATAAGTACCTAGAACAACGGAGTTTTTGTATGTCCATTGAGGGAATTGAATTAACTGATTTAACGACCGCCGCGGCGCTCGAGGAAAAGAAAAAACTGCGTAAGCACTTCGGTCGCTTCGACATTTTCTTCTTCCTCATTTGCACAATCGTTGGTGTCGACACAATCGGCCAGATGGCATCGAATGGAGCGCAGGGATTCCTGTGGCTCATATTCATGTGCGTGTTCTTCTTCATTCCATACGGCTTGTTCACTGCTGAACTCGGCTCAACCTTCCCTGAAGAAGGTGGCGCTTACATTTGGACTCGTATGGCGTGGGGCCGCAAGGTCGCGGGCATGAACTCAATTTTCTATTGGTTCTCGAATCCCGTATGGATTGGAGCGACACTGTCGTTGCTCGCAATTCAGACTGTCTCGGATTACTTCTTTAACATTCCAGCTGGAAGTTTCTGGGAATACGGAGTTGGCCTGGTCTACATCTGGTTCTCAGTGCTCTCTGCAGTTCTGTCATTCGGAATCGGTAAGTGGATTCCTACGATTGGTGCCTTTAGTCGAATCATCATGATTGGCACCTTTGCAATCACGACGGTGATTTATGGCGTTAAGCACGGACTTCACTTCCCGACGATGGGTGATTGGAAGCCAACATGGCCAGCTTTTATCGCACTTGTTCCATTGGTGTTCTATAACCTCGTCGGTTTTGAAATGCCAAGTTCGGCTGGCGATGAAATGAAGAATCCGCAACGTGACGTTCCATTCACTATCTTGCGAGCAATGGGAACTTCGATCTTGTTGTATGGATTGCCAGTGCTTGCGATCGTATGTGTTGTTCCAGCAGATCAAATTTCAGGCGTTTCCGGATTCCTCGATGCAGTTGCGACTGTATTCACGGTCTATGGTGGTGCGGCCAGTGTCATGTTGAAGTTCATGGCATTCACATTCATCATGGCTTTGATCTCAAGTGGTAGCGCATGGCTCATGGGTGCTGACCGAACTGAAGCTATTGCTTCAATCGATGGCACTGGACCTCGCTGGCTTGGTCAGTTCTCGTCGCGTTTTGGAACTCCAGTGAACGTCAACCTTGCTTCAGGCATTGTGTCGACAATTGTGTTCATAATTGCTCAGAAGCTCGGTGATGGAAATGCTTCAACAGCATTCAATGTGATGATCGGTATTGTTCTGCTCTTTACAAACTTGAGTTACATCGTGATCTTCCCGAGCATCGTGAAGCTTCGTAAGTCACATGGTCACTCAAATCGTCCTTATGCAGTTCCAGGTGGAATGAAGGGCGTGTGGGCTGTCGCCATCATTACGACTTTCTGGTCAGCATTCGCATCATTGACAGGAATGTTCCCCGGCTTGTTGTCCAATGGACATTTGTTGGACGATTCAGCACTTCCTGATGGTGTTACCCGAGGACAGTTCACGTCCTACGTATTCATTGCAATCGGCGTAACGCTCTTGGTTGGAGTCGTGTTCTACATGTTGGGTGCACCAGTGCGCGAAAAGATGGCAAAGGATCCAGAAGTTCCAGTCGAGTAAACCGCAACATCAAAAGCCCCTGCTGGTCATACACCAGTGGGGGCTTTTGCATGAATGGAGCGAGCCTCGCGAGCGAATGGAGCGGGTGACCAGCAATTGCGAAGCATTTGAATAAATACTGGCGAACCGTAGGTTCGAGACCGGTCAACCGTGCATGGAGCGGAATTCATCGCTCAGGCGATGAATCAAATAAATGCTGTCCGATGGTCGCCCGCGGAATGAGCGAGCCTCGCGAGCGAATGGAGCGGGTGACCGGGATCGAACCGGCATGGCCAGCTTGGAAGGCTGGGGCTCTACCATTGAGCTACACCCGCGTGAACTAACCTCTCGGCTAATTCGTTCTAAACCTTATCTCATGTGCGCCGAAGGCGGAAAACTTCCCCCACAAATCCCGATTTTCCGATTGGGCGGATTTCGCATTAGACTCACATAGCAAGATCGGGGCGTAGCGTAGTGGCTAGCGCGCCTGCTTTGGGAGCAGGAGACCGCGAGTTCGAGTCTCGCCGCCCCGACTCTCGCGCCGTGGATTTGTTTCGATAAATCCACGGCGCACATTTTTCACTCGTGTGAATACATCCAGTAGGAGAGTCGTGAAGAGCGCAATCGAGAATCTGTCGCCAACCCGTATCAAGGTCAGCATTGAAGTCCCTATGGACGAACTCAAGCCAAGTCTTGATGCTGCTTACGAGCGCATTGCTTCCCAGGTAACTATTCCTGGTTTCCGTAAGGGCAAGATCCCTGCGCGAATTATCGACCAGCGCTTTGGTCGTGGCGCCGCTTTGGAAGAAGCAGTGAACGACGCAATTCCTCGCGCTCTGGCCGAAGTTATTGTCGAGAACAAGCTTGTTCAGATGAGCCGTCCAAACGTTGATGTCACCAAGCTTGATGACAACGAAGGACTCGAGTTCACAGCCGAGATCGACATCCGTCCAGAATTCGATTTGCCAGATCTATCGAAGATCAAGGTTGTCGTTGACGATGCTGAAGTAACCGACGAACAGGTTGACGAGCAGTTGACTGAACTTCGCCAGCGTTTCGGATCGTTGAAGCCAGTTGAGCGTGCCTCTAAAGATGGCGACATCATCATGATCGATCTTCGTGGCGAGCACGATGGTCAGCCTGTCGAAGACATCACCGCAAATTCGCTCAGTTACGAACTTGGTAGCGATGGCATGGTTCCTGGATTTGATGATGCCGTTCGCGGTGCTTCTGCTGACGAAGTTCGTCATTTTGTTTTCACGCCGACTAATGGTCAGTGGAACGGCAAGGCGATCACTGTTGAAGTGACTGTGAAGTCAGTGCGCGAGCGCGAACTTCCAGAAGCCAATGACGAGTTCGCCATGCTTGCTTCTGAGTTCGACACAATCGCTGAACTCAAGGCTGATATTCGTGAACGCCTAGGTCGGCTACGTCTTGTCGAGCAAGCCTACCAAGCCCGCGATCTTGCACATGAAGAACTTATGGGTGCTGTGAAGGCCGAAGTTCCCGAAGGCGCGATCACCGATGAAATTGACGCTCACTTCGCTGACGGTCATGGCGACGATGCACACAAGGCAGAATTCGAAGCTGATGTTCGCAAGAGTGTGAAGTCACGCATGGTTCTGGACAAGATCGGCGAAGTCGAAGACCTCAAGGTCAACGATGCTGAATTGTCACAGTGGCTCGTTCAAGAATCACAGCGCTACGGCATTGCTCCAGACCAGTTCGCTGATCAGCTTGTACAGGCTGGCCAAGTTCAGGCTGCAGTTGCTGAAGTTCGTCGAGTCAAGGCTCTCTCACATGTACTTGAGCATGTGACTGTTGTCGATAAGTCAGGTAACACAATCGATCTCGAATCAGTGCTTCGTGGCGATGACCAGTTGCCGGCTGATTTTGACGATCAGTTCGATGCTGACTCAGATCAGGAAAACTTCGAAGCCGACGAATAGTCACCTCGCTCAAATGGCCACCTTTTCTAGGGTGGCCATTTGCATGTGTGGGTAAATCTGCCAAGAAACCCTTGTTTGAGAAGGGCGGACTGGGGCTTGATTTGGCTACAACTAACAAAAATGGCACACTTAGAGGGCTGTTCGGTTCACGTTCGTGAAACGACCCGAGCAAGCGGTATCCAAGGAGAATTCCATGAAGGCTGACATCCATCCAGAGTATGTCGAGACCCAGGTCACTTGTTCCTGTGGCAACTCGTTCGTCACACGTAGCACCTCAAAGACCGCCAGCATCCACGCTGACGTTTGCAGTGCATGCCACCCGTTCTACACCGGCAAGCAAAAGATCCTCGATACCGGCGGTCGCGTTGCTAAGTTCGAAAAGCGTTTCGGTAAGCAAGCTTAACTTTTTATCTAGAGGTGTTGGTGTCGTCATAGTGACGATGCTGGCACCTTTAGTTTTTCTCTACGCAATAGATCAGGAATAGTCATGGCACAGGATTTCGCGAAGGCCGCAGCGCTCGAGACTGAATACAACGCTCTCGAAGCAGCACTGAGCGACCCCGCAACTCATAACGATCAGCGTGAAGCACGCCGCATTGGAAAGCGCCATGCCGAACTCAAGCCGGTTGTTGCTAAGTATCGCGAATGGAAGCAATTGTCAGAGGACGAAGAAGCTGCTCGCGAAATGGGTGCCGAAGATGCAGCGTTTCTTGACGAGGCAGTTCAGTTAGCCGCACAAAAGGAAGCCGCTGCAGAAAAGCTTCAAGAGATGTTAATCCCGCGCGATCCAATGGATGGCAACGATGTAATTCTTGAAATCAAGGCTGGTGCCGGCGGTGAAGAGTCCGCGCTATTTGCTGGTGACTTAATGCGAATGTATTTGAAGTATGCAGAAAAGCGTGGATGGGCAACTCAAGTTCTTGAAGCCGAAGAGTCTGACATGGGTGGTTACAAGGACATCGCCATCAGTGTGAAGTCACGCGGTGTTGTTGCTCCTGAAGATGCTCCGTATGCAAACTTGAAATATGAAGGTGGCGTGCACCGAGTGCAACGCGTGCCTGTTACTGAATCACAGGGCCGCATTCACACATCTGCTGCTGGCGTGCTCGTACTTCCTGAAGCCGAAGAAGTTGACGTCACAATTGATCCGAATGATTTGCGCATCGACGTGTATCGCTCAAGTGGTCCTGGTGGCCAGTCGGTGAACACGACTGACTCTGCGGTTCGCATCACACACATCCCAACGGGAACAGTTGTGTCGTGTCAGAACGAAAAGAGCCAGCTGCAAAATAAGGAATCCGCAATGCGAATTCTGCGTGCGCGTTTGCTTGCGTTAGCCGAAGAAGAAGCTGCCGCTGCCGGAAGCGAATTGCGAAAGAGCCAAGTTCGCACAGTTGATCGTTCCGAGCGCATTCGTACGTATAACTTCCCGGAAAACCGGTTGGCCGATCATCGCGTTGGATACAAGTCAAACAATTTGGATGCAGTACTCAATGGCGAACTTGATCCAGTCGTCGAGGCATGTATCGAAGCCGATATGCAGGCAAAGTTGGCTGATCTCGGAGAGTCGAAGTAATGACTGAGAAAGTAAAAGGTCCTGCATCGTATTTCCCATCCATTGAAGCTAAGTACGGCAAAAAGATTGATGAGTGGATGTCGATCTTGAAGAAAGCCAAGATCGATAAGCACATGGAAATGGTGAATTTCCTAAAAACCGAACATGGCATGGGTCATGGCCATGCGAACGCTCTTGTTGCTGCTTTCCGTGCTGATCAAGAAAAATAATGACTTCTGTACGAGACCTCATCGCAGCCGGCACAACTGTGCTTGAAGCAGCCGATGTCACGAGTCCACGTCACAACGCAACCGAGTTGCTCAGTTATGTTCTTCAGATCGATGCATTGAATCCATTGTCAACAGATGAAGTTTCTTTGAACGGGGAAGAAGCGTATTTGCAATTGATTGCTCAACGTGCGACTCGAATTCCGTTGCAACACATAACGGGTAAGGCTTACTTTCGACATCTTGAACTTCTCGTGGGTCCAGGAGTTTTTATTCCACGACCTGAAACCGAACTTCTGGCTCAAGTAGGTATTGATGAACTTCATATTCTTGGCGGGGGAGTAGCCGTCGAGTTATGTGCAGGCAGTGGAGCGATTGCGTTGTCACTCGCTACGGAAGTGTCGAATGTGACAGTTCATGCGGTTGAAAAATCACCTGAAGCTTTCGAGTGGCTCAATAAAAATGTTTCTCACTTCGCGGATCAACTTGCTGCTCGAGGTTCTCGTGTTGTCACCTACCTTGGCGATGCAACGGATACATCAGTTCTTGCGCATATCGCTCAGACAGTTGACGTCGTGTTAAGCAATCCGCCATATATTCCTGGTGCGATGATCCCAAGAGAAGTTGAAGTTCGTGATCATGATCCACACATCGCGCTTTTTGGTGGCATCGATGGTTTTGATGTAGCTCGTGGTGTCATTGACGTTGCTCATGAACTGTTAGTGGACAACGGGTTATTTGGAATGGAGCACGCAGATGTTCAAGGCGAATCTGTCATTGGCTTGCTCTCTGGGTGGATCGATCCAGTCGATCACAACGATTACAACCAGTTGCCGCGATATGTGACCGCACGATCTGGCAGAGTAAAGACATCATGAGCGAAGTAATTGATGTCCGTAATGGACTTGATGAGTCAACAACTCAGCGCATCGTCGAAGCAGTGCGTGGCGGAGAGCTCGTCGTCATCCCAACCGATACTTCGTATGCCGTAATTTGCGATGCGTTTCATGCAACGGCAGTGACAAGTCTTCGTATGGCCAAGAATCAGTCCAGCGATGTGGCCCTCCCAATCGCCGCCGCAAGCATGGCGACAATCAATGGTGTTGCGAAAATGTCGCCAGTAGCCCTTGATGTGGTGGCGGCTTTTTGGCCCGGACCGCTGACGGTGTTAACTGCACCACAGGCTTCGCTTTCGTGGAGCATCGGTTCACCTGACCACGCATTGGCAGTGCGAGTTCCACGTCATGACATTGCATTACAAGTGCTCGCCGGCATTGGACCGACCGTTCTAACTGGAGCTCAACAGGCAGGCGGCAAACCACTTGCCACAATTGAACAATCTCAGGAATCTCTTGGCGAGGGAGCGTCAATCTATCTTGATGCAGGTTCACTATCTGGAACTGTGTCAAGCGTTCTGGATGCAACGACAGGCTCGCTGCGACTAGTCCGTGAGGGGTCTCTCACACTCGCAGAACTGCGTGACGTTGCTCCCATGATCATCAAGGCAACCTCCTCGTCGTGAACATCAGGGAGTTACCTCCTACACTCTTTCTATGAGTGAGACATTCATCGGTTCCGACTTCAACGAGCTACAAGCCAGCGATCCAGAAATCGCAGAGGTGCTTGTCAACGAACTCTCGCGTTTGCGCAATGGGCTACAGCTCATCGCAAGCGAGAACTTCACCTCGCCTTCAGTACTGACTGCTCTTGGATCTACCTTGAGCAACAAGTACGCCGAAGGTTATCCAGGCAAGCGCTACTACGGCGGTTGCGAAGTTGTCGACATCGCCGAAAACCTTGGCATTGAGCGCGCAAAGAAATTGTTTGATGCAGATCACGCAAACTTGCAGCCTCACTCAGGTGCTAGCGCAAACATTGCAGTGTTCGGTGCGTTCCTTAATCCTGGCGATACCTACCTTGCTATGTCATTGCCACACGGCGGACACCTGACTCATGGTGCAAACGTTTCGTACAGCGCCAAGTGGTTCAATCCAGTGCACTATGGCGTAGCCGAGGGTTCTGAAGATATTGATTACGATCAAATGCGCGCACTCGCTCGTGAGCACAAGCCGAAACTTATCCTTGCCGGCGGTTCTGCAATCCCACGTTTGATTGATTTCAAGGCAATTCGTGAGATCTGTGATGAAGTTGGCGCAATCATGCACGTGGACGCTGCTCACTTCATCGGACTCGTCGCAGGAAAGGCGATTCCATCACCAGTTCCTTATGCAGACGTCGTCACGTTCACAACTCACAAGGTATTGCGTGGCCCACGTTCAGGAATGATTCTTTCCAAAGCTGAGCATGCAGCAGCAGTCGACAAGGCCGTGTTCCCAATGATGCAAGGCGGACCGATGATGCACGTTATCGCGGCCAAGGCAGTTGCACTGAAGGAATGCATGACTCCGGAATATCAGGCGTATGCAAAGAATGTGATCGTGAACTCTCAAGTACTTACCTCAGAGCTCGTAGGTCACGGACTGCGTGCTGTAACTGGCGGTACTGATACCCACCTTGCTCTTCTCGATCTTCAAGGCATCGGTGTATCGGGCAAGGAAGCTGAAGCGCGAAGTGGTGCTTCAGGAATTGTGTTGAACAAGAATTCCATTCCTTACGATCCAGCACCACCAAGTGTTTCTAGCGGAATTCGAATTGGTACACCTTCTGTGACAACACAAGGAATGGGTACCGAAGAAATGAAGCAGATCGCTGGATTTATTTCACGCGCAATCACGACAGATTCTGCGTCAGAACACGCGACAATCAAGGAAGAAGTTCACGAACTTGTGACTAAATTCCCTGCATACCCTCGTGGCTAAGGCTTTCTAAAATAGGCAAAAACCACACAAGTGGCGGCATCAGATTCTTCTGGTGTCGCCACTTTTCTTTGCCTCGCCCCATAGGGGGTCTAATCTTTGGGGTATGCGTGAGTACCTCCTATGTCTCGCAGCGGCAGCAGCAGCCACCTATTTGCTCACGCCGTTAGCGCGCACATTGGCGATCCGATTTGGCGCAATAGCTGAAGTTCGGGATCGAGATGTTCATGCGTCAGCAACTCCACGGTGGGGTGGCTTGGCCATGTTTGGCGGACTGTGCGTTTCAGTACTTCTGGCTTCGCACTTGCCGTTGATGAGCACAATCTTTAATGATCGAAAGCAAATTACTGCACTTGCACTTGGCGCAGTCATTATCGTTGCGCTCGGACTTGCAGACGATAGATGGGCGCTTGATGCACCTACGAAATTAGTCGGTCAAGTTCTTGCGGCGTGTGTAATGGCGATGCAGGGCATCACATTCGGCTGGTTGCCTATCAATGGCACGTACATTCTTGATCCGTCGCTATCCGTACTTGTCACGGTATTCGTTGTTCTAGTGAGTATCAATGCCGTGAATATGGTTGATGGCCTTGATGGCCTTGCTGCGAGCATTGTTGGTGTTGGCGCAGCTGCCTTCTTTGCGTATTCGTATTTCTTGTCAGTCGCTAATGGTTACCAACGTGCTGCACTGGCGACACTTGTGTCAGCAGCATTGGTTGGAGTGTGCATTGGTTTCTTGCCACACAATTGGTATCGCGCTCGAATTTTTATGGGTGATACAGGCTCGATGTTGATTGGCTTGTTGATGGCCGCAAGCTCAATCATGCTCACAGGTCAGGTTGATCCAGGCGGCGTGAATAGTGGAACGTTGCTTCCGGTGTTCTTGCCGATCGTCTTGCCATTCTCAGTACTTGCTGTACCGCTCTTGGATTTGCTGCTAGCTGTCTTTCGTCGAACCCGCCGCGGACGATCACCGTTTGCGCCGGACAAGCTGCACCTTCATCACCGTTTGCTCTCCCTTGGCCATGGTCAAGAGCGCGCTGTGTTGATCATGATGGCGTTCACAGCAGTAATTGCATTTGGCGCGGTAAGTACCGCATTCGTTCCGATGTGGGCGACGTTGCTCTGGCTCACAAGCGGGGCAGTGGTGTTGTGGATTTGGGTTCGTATCCCGCGACGACGCAAGAATGCTAACGCTGTAGCGACGACAGTCAGTGCGAACTAGGTAGTCCATAAGGTCTGTGCCAGACTTGGCATGTGACTGATAACAAGATCGTGCTTCGCGCCGCAATCCCAACCGCACTCGTTGGAGCGCTGATCACAGCTGTTGCTGGAATTTCCAAAGGCTCATCTGGAGTCATCGGTGCGGCTTTCGGCGCTGCAATTGTCGTGATCTTCTTCACGATCGGTCAGGTGCTACTTAATCGTGTGCTTCGATCAAATCCAACAATGGCGATGACAGTGGCACTCACGATGTACCTAGTCAAGATTGCTGTGCTTTTTGCATTACTGCTCATTTTCAAGAACACAACGGCTTTTGATACCAAGGTATTTGCCATGTCAGTGCTGGTCTGCACTCTGACATGGACCATCGCCGAGGTCTGGGCATTCGGCAAGGAAAAGGTACTTTATGTCGAGCCAGGCTCGGGTCCCGATTACCTACCAACCGATGACCGACCCCCATTCCACCAACAGTGAAATAACCTGCTAGCCTAGCGATGCAATGAAGGCACCGGACGCTAAATTCCCCAATAGCGACGACAGTCGACAAACTGCAGATATGGCCTGGCGTTCCGTCAGTACATTGGCCGCGGGGATGCTTCTGTATGGCGGGCTTGGTTGGCTGGTCGGGCGATGGCTCGGACACCAAGCAGCGTTCATGGCCGCGGGGCTACTCCTTGGAATGGTTCTCGCGTTGTACATCACATACGCACGTGTTTCGGCTATGAGTCAAGACACCACTACGAGTGACCGGAGGAATCCGTAAGCGATGAGCGTCATCACCGCTGTTGGCAACGTTGCCACAGAGAGTTGTCACCTTAACGGTGCCAATAATTGTGGTTTCCCGGCACCAAGTGCAGATATCTTCTTCCTTGAGCCATACGCCACTCTCAACATCTTTGGCATGGATTTCACAATCTCCAAGGCTGTCATTCTCGTTGTTCTCGTAGCAACTGTCGTTATCGCATTCTTTATGAGCGCATTTCGCTCGCCAAAGCTCATTCCTGGCAAGCTTCAGGGACTAGGCGAAATTGGCTACACCTTCGTTCGCGATCAGATCGCACGCGAAGTTATCGGCAAGGAAGGCGACAAGTTCGTCCCATTCCTTACTTCACTTTTCTTCTTCGTCTGGATTTCTAACCTCATGGGTGTGGTTCCAGGAGCACAGTTCCCAATCATGTCGAGCTTGGCGTTCCCAGTCGCGTTGACCTTGATTGTTTATTTCACATACATGTTCTTGGGTTTCAAGCACCAAGGTACAAAGTTCATTACGGATGCTGCGTTCCCTCCTGGTGTTCCCAAAGCAATGTACATTTTGCTCACTCCACTGGAATTGCTTCAGCTTTTTGTTACGCGTCCTGTGACACAGTCAATTCGTTTGTTCGCAAACATGTTCGCGGGCCACTTACTCATCACGACATTTACCGTTGGTGCTTGGTACTTGTTGTCACCGTCAATCATCGGCATCTTGGGTTCGGCAACGTCATTTGGCGTTACCGTTGTTCTGACCGGCTTTGAAATGTTTATTCAGGGCCTGCAGGCATTCATCTTTACGCTGCTAGCTGCTGTCTACATCGGTGGCTCGCTTCACGGAGAACACTAAAACTTCGATCGAGTTAACACTCGAACGAAATAACTAAATAACAAAACCTGGGTTAGGGGACAAGCCTCTAACTCTCGACAGAAGGAATAAGTTATGTCGCTTCTTGCAGAAGTAACGGGCTCACTAGGCTCCATCGGCTACGGTCTGGCAGCAATCGGCCCAGGCATCGGTATCGGCATCATCTTCGGTCAAGGTGTGCAGGCTATTGCCCGCCAGCCTGAGGCCTACGGTGTTATCCGTCAGAACATGATTCTTGGCTTCGCGCTTGCTGAAGCTTTGGCTCTGATCGGCTTCGTCGTTCCATTCGTCTTCGGTAAGTAATCCATTAAAGGACTTATCTCGTGATTCACATTCTTGCCTCGGCAGCCGAGCAACAGAACATCCTGCGGGTTCCGCTTGATGAACTGATCATCGGCACTGTTGCTTTCGGCATCGTCTTCTTTGCTCTTGCGAAGTTCGCATTCCCTGCGATCAGCAAGACTCTCGAAGAACGTGCAGATGCGATTGAGGGTGGCTTGCGTCGTGCAGAGGACTCACAAGCAGAAGCAGCAGCTTTGCTTGATCAGTACCGTGCACAGCTGGCCGAAGCCCGCACCGAAGCGGCGAACATTCGTGCTCAAGCACAAGCAGAGAAAAATTCCATGATTGAAACCGCAAAGAGTGAAGCCGCTGCAGCAGCAGCAGTTGTCACCGAGCGTGCTCAAGCTCAGATGGAAGCAGAACGTGCACAGGCGCTCACATCACTTCGCCGTGATGTTAGTGACTTGGCACTTACTCTTGCTGGCAAAGTCGTAGGCGAAACGCTTACTGATGATGCTCGTGCGCGTGCCACAGTGGACCGCTTTATCGCTGACTTGGAAGCGCAGGCAGCAAACAAATGATCGGCGCATCCCGCGAAAGTCTGACAAAGGTTCAGGAGTCATTGCACTCCCGTCAAGGTGATCTGTCCACCTTGTCGACCGAGTTATTCGCGGTTGCATCGCTCATCGCAGATGAGAAGTCATTGCGCCAGAATCTTGCTGACAGTGGTCAGTCTGTTGCTGGTCGCCAAGCTCTCATCAAGGACATTCTTGGTGGCAAAGTTAGCGTCGCAACTATCGAGGTTCTCGGTGAAGTTGTTGCTAGCCGTTGGTCATCCGATCGCGACTTAATTGACGCGGTCGAGATCTTGGGTGCGCAAGCCGCATTCAGTTCTGCCAAGAGCGCCGGAACTCTTGATCGCGTTGAAGATGAAGTCTTCAAGTTTGGTCGTGCCATTGATGCATCGCCTGAACTTCAGATGACTCTCACTGCGCCTTCCGTGGCTACAGCAACAAAGGCTGCAGTAGTGAAGGACCTTCTTGCAAACAAGGTTGATGCGGCAACGCTGTCCGTGCTGATCTATTTCGCTGCTAACTTGCGTGGTCGTCGTGTGGATTCAGTTGTTGATCAACTGACGTCACTTGCTGCCGATCAGCGCAATCAAGTTGTCGCCGAAGTAACAAGCGCAGTTGCGCTTGATGAATCACAAATTGCACGTCTCGGAGCCGCCCTTGCCAAGATCACAGGCAGGCAGGTTCACGTGAACGTTGCAATTGAACCTTCAGTAATCGGAGGCATCTCGGTCAAACTCGGTGAAGAAATCATCGATGGAACCGTAGCTACCCGCCTCGAAAATGCCCGCAGAGCACTGCTGGCGTAACAGACCAATAAAACGAAGATAAGAAAGCAGGACACCATGACGGAACTCTCGATCCGCCCGGAAGAGATCCGCGATGCAATCGCTCGCAATGTCGAGTCCTTTGCACCTGGCACCTCGCGTGAGGAAGTTGGACACGTAACCGAGACCGGTGACGGTATCGCACGTGTTGAAGGACTTCACTCTGCAATGACGAACGAACTTCTCGAGTTCGAAGGCGGCCTTCTTGGCTTGGCTTTGAACCTTGACGTTCGCGAAATCGGTGCGGTGCTCCTCGGTGATGGCTCAGGTATTGCCGAAGGTCAGACCGTTAAGCGCACTGGCGAGATTCTCTCGGTACCAGTAGGCGATGGTTTCCTTGGTCGCGTTGTTGACCCACTAGGTAACCCAATTGACGGCAAGGGACCAATCGCAGCCGAAGGTCGTCGTGCACTTGAACTTCAGGCACCAACTGTTGTTGAACGTCAGCCTGTTAAGGAACCAATGTTGACCGGCCTCAAGGCCATCGACGCTATGACCGCTATTGGTCGTGGACAGCGTCAACTCATCATCGGTGACCGTCAGACTGGTAAGACAGCTGTTGCTATTGACACCATCTTGAACCAGAAGAAGAACTGGGAATCGGGCGATCCCAAGAAGCAGGTCAAGTGCATCTATGTCGCAATCGGCCAGAAGGGTTCAACGATTGCTGCTGTTAAGGGCGCACTCGAAGAATTCGGCGCGATGGAGTACACCACAATCGTTGCTGCTCCAGCGTCCGACCCTGCAGGTTTCAAGTACCTAGCTCCTTACACCGGTTCTGCGATTGGTCAGCACTGGATGTACAACGGCCAGCACGTTTTGATCATCTTTGATGACTTGTCAAAGCAGGCTGAGGCATACCGCGCCGTATCGCTACTTCTTCGCCGCCCACCAGGCCGTGAAGCCTACCCAGGTGACGTTTTCTACTTGCACTCGCGTCTTCTTGAGCGTTGTGCAAAGCTCTCTGACGAACTCGGTGCAGGTTCGATGACTGGTCTTCCAATCATCGAAACCAAGGCGAATGACGTATCGGCATACATTCCGACCAACGTTATTTCGATCACCGACGGTCAGTGCTTCCTTGAATCAGACCTCTTCAACTCAGGTGTTCGTCCTGCTATCAACGTTGGTATCTCGGTTTCTCGCGTTGGTGGTTCAGCACAGCCAAAGGCCATGAAGAAGGTTGCCGGACGTCTTCGCCTTGATCTTGCACAGTTCCGTGAGCTCGAAGCCTTCGCTGCCTTCGGTTCCGATCTTGATGCTGCATCAAAGGCTCAGCTCGAGCGCGGTGCACGTCTGGTTGAACTGTTGAAGCAGGGTCAGTACCAGCCACAGTCAATGGAACGCGAAGCTGTTTCAGTATGGGCCGGCACCTCGGGCAACCTTGATGACGTTCCAGTTGAAGACATCCGTCGTTTCGACACTGAATTCCTTGATCACGTAGAGCGCAACCTCGGTGGCATCTTCGAAACCATTCGCAGCACAACTGATTTGTCAGATGACAGCATCAGTCAGCTAGAAAAGGCGATCGCTGAATTCAAGAAGCAGTTCTCAACTACTGCTGGTCATTCATTGGTCAACGACGAACCAGTTGCTGCTATTGATGCTGACGAAATCGATCCAACCCAGATCGTGAAGGTTCAGGGCTAAAAGTGGGAGCGCAACTTAGGGTTTATCGCCGACGGATTAAGTCCGTTCAGGCGACAAAGAAGATCACGAAGGCAATGGAACTCATTGCGTCTTCGCGTATCGTCAAGGCGCAACAGCGCGTTGACGCTTCTTTGCCGTACACCCAAGAATTGTTGCGAGCTATTTCCGCGGCGGTATCGCACGGCAACAGCAAGCATCCACTTGCTACACCTCCAGAGGTACGTAAGCGCGCTGCGGTCATTCTGTTAACAGCAGACCGCGGTCTTGCCGGTGCCTACTCATCTGCAGTCATCAAGGAAGGCGAAGGCCTCAACGCGTTACTTCGCGAAGAGGGCGTCGAACCAGTTGCCTACCTTGTTGGTCGTAAGGGTGTTGGTTACTACAAGTTCCGCGAGCGCAAGATTGCTGGCTCATGGACTGGCTTCACCGATCAGCCAACCTACGAACACGCTAAAGAAGTTGCTCAGGCTGTCCTTGCGGACTTCGCTAAGTCAACCGAAGAGGGTGGCGTAGACGAGATTCACTTGATCTACACACATTTCATCAACATGGGTGTTCAGGAAGTTCGTGTTCGTCGCATTCTTCCAGTTGAAATCATCGAAGCGACCAAGGAAGAAGCAGCTGAAAAGCTCGAAACCAAGGTCTTCCCGCTATACGACTTCGAGCCCAGTCCTGAGGCTGTACTCGACGCACTATTGCCTCGCTATGTCGAGAACATGGTGTACACCGCAATGTTGCTTGGTGCCGCTAGTGAACACGCCGCCCGTCGTCGTGCCATGAAGTCGGCATCTGACAATGCTGAAGAACTCATCAAAAGTCTTGCTCGTCAAGCCAACCAGGCTCGACAGGCAGAAATCACCCAGGAGATCAGCGAGATTGTCGGCGGCGCCGATGCTCTCTCCTCCGCATCATCAGGGAGCTAAGAAGATATGACAACACATGGCCGCGTGGCCCGCGTAACGGGTCCTGTTGTCGACGTGGAATTTCCCGTCGAGTCAATGCCCTCGTTGTACAACGCACTGAATGTCGATGTCGACTTCGGTGATGGAACCAACCGTCTGCTAACTCTCGAAGTTGCGCAGCACATTGGTGACAACATGGTGCGTGCTATCTCGATGCAGCCAACTGATGGTTTGGTTCGTGGAGCAGAAGTGCGTGACACTGGGGACTCGATCATGGTGCCAGTTGGCGACGTGACCAAGTCACACGTGTGGAACACACTAGGCAAGCCGCTAGACGTCGAAGAATCATCGCTTCAGATCACCGAGCGTTGGGGAATTCACCGTCAGGCTCCAACTTTCGATCAGCTCGAATCAAAGACTGAGGTCTTCTGGACCGGCATTAAGGTTATTGACCTTCTCACCCCTTACGTAAAGGGTGGAAAGATCGGTCTCTTCGGTGGTGCTGGTGTTGGTAAGACTGTTCTTATTCAGGAAATGATCACCCGTGTTGCTAAGAACTTCGGTGGTGTGTCGGTATTCGCTGGTGTGGGTGAGCGTACCCGTGAAGGTAACGACCTCTTCCTTGAAATGACCGAGTCGGGTGTTATCAATGACACCGCACTCGTATTCGGCCAGATGGATGAGCCACCCGGCACGCGTCTTCGTGTTGCTTTGTCAGCACTGACAATGGCGGAGTATTTCCGCGATGTTCAAAAACAGGACGTTCTGCTCTTCATTGACAACATCTTCCGTTTCACACAGGCAGGTTCTGAAGTATCAACACTTCTTGGCCGTATGCCTTCAGCTGTGGGATACCAGCCAACACTTGCTGACGAAATGGGTGTGCTTCAAGAGCGCATTACATCTACTCGTGGTCACTCGATCACGTCGCTTCAGGCAATTTATGTTCCTGCGGATGACTTGACCGACCCGGCTCCAGCGACAACCTTCGCTCACTTGGATGCAACCACTGTTCTTTCTCGTCCGATTTCGGAAAAGGGTATTTACCCAGCTGTGGATCCACTGGATTCATCATCACGCATTCTCGATGCCCGTTACGTTGGCGCCGAGCACTACGCAGTTGCAGCTGAAGTAAAGCGCATCCTTCAGAAGAACAAGGAACTTCAGGACATCATCGCGATTCTCGGTATCGATGAGCTTTCTGAAGAAGATAAGATTCTGGTTAACCGTGCTCGCCGTATCGAGCGCTTCTTGTCACAGAACATGTTCGTGGCTGAAGCATTCACCGGCCAAAAGGGCTCGTTCGTTCCTGTTGAAGAAACTGTTGCTTCCTTCAAGAAGCTCACCGAAGGTGAATACGACCACCTTCCAGAACAAGCATTCTTCATGGCTGGTGGCATCGACGATGTCATCGAGAACGCAAAGCGTCTGCAGGGCTAATCGTGTCTGAACTCCACGTTTCCGTCGTCGCAGTTGACCGCAATGTGTGGTCAGGCGCTGCGAAGTCGATCGTTGCCAAGACTCCAGAAGGCGAGATCGGTATTTTGCCAGGTCACGAGCCAGTGTTGTCACTTTTGGTCAACGGTGTAGTTCGCATCGAACCTGTCGAAGGCTCAAAGGTTGTCATCGCCGTTCACGGTGGATTCCTTGCTTTCGATTCGAACGAATGCCGCGTATTGGCTGAAGTTGCTGAACTTGCTGGTGACATTGACGTCGCCCGCGCCGAAGCAGCGTTGGCTAAGGCTAAGGCAGGCGAAGAGACTCCAGAAGCATTGGCAGCAATTCATCGTGCCGAGACTCGCGTGAAGGCCGCAGCAACTTTGTCGGCTGCAGGTATGCATTAGTCGTTAAGTACGTTTCTTAAAAATGGGCCTCACACATGTGGGGCTCATTTTTATTGCATGTGTTCGAGTACGCGATATTGAGTCGGTCGTTAGGCTGAGGGTATGAGCGCCCACATCGCAGTGGTTGGCAGCATAAATGCCGACATGTTTATTCGCATGCCAGTGTTGCCACAGCGTGGCGAAACGGTTGCAGGCGGGCAGCCGCACTGGTTCCCTGGAGGCAAAGGTGCGAATCAAGCAGTAGCTGCAGCCAGACTCGGTGCTCATGTTTCGATGCATGGCGCAATTGGCGACGATGAACCGGGCCAGATGGCAATGGCTAATTTGTCCGATGCCGGTGTGGATTTAAGTTTTGTTAAACGCGCATCAGTGCCAACAAGTATCGCCTTAGTACTTGTTGAAGAATCTGGTGAGAATCAAATTGTCATCGCTCAAGGTGCGAACGATGAAGTAGAGGTTGATTCCGCTGCAGTAAGTGAAGCTAATGCGGTCGTTATGCAAAATGAAATTCCCGTAGCTGCGATGCTGGAGGCAGCAGCGGCATGTCAGGGAACTTTGATCGTTAATGCCGCGCCAGTTCGAGAGCTGCCGTCGGAACTTCTTTCGCGAATCGATGTCTTGATCGTAAACGAGCACGAGTTTGAAGCGTACGGCAGACCAACTCGCGGTGTGGTTGTAGTCACGGCCGGAAGTGGGGAAGTCGTTGCTTATCAAGACGGTCAGATCGCTGCTCGCGCGACACCGCCAGTGGTCGAAGCAATCGATACCGTCGGTGCCGGCGACACTTTTGTTGGCGCATTCGCTGTGGGAATTACATCAGGTTCAAGTTTGCAAGAAACGTTGACACGTGCGGTTCACGCAGCATCGTTATCCACGCTTGCTCATGGTGCACAATCAGGAATGCCGACCAAGGAGCAAGTTGATGATTTCATCGCTCAAACTAACTAGGTTGGCCATTGCATGTGCAGCAGCTCTCAGTGTTGCTGCTTGTGGATCGACGACAGCGTCCAATCCGACCGCGTTTCCTACAGGCGCTAGTCCGCTAGTCAGTCCCACGGCTAGTGCAAATAAAGTCACTTCCTGTGATGATGTCAAAAATGCACTTGTCTTATCGTGGGGCCAAAGTCAGGGAGCAGCTGGTACGGAATATCGCATGATTCAGATGAAGAACGTGTCAACGCAAC
>CAITJH010000070.1 GCA_903892635.1 uncultured Actinomycetes bacterium
AATGTCATTGCCCTTGTAGGTTGAACCGTCGCCCCAAATTTCAACTTGGTCGTGCTTCATTGCCTGAACGAGCATTGTTCCTGTAACTGCACGTCCCAAAGGTGTTGTGTTGAAGTACTGCTTGCCGCCTGAGCGAATGTGGAACGCGCCAGTGGCAATTGCTACGAGGCCCTCCTGGACAAGAGCTTGCTTGCAATCTACGAGGCGTGAAATCTCAGCGCCATAGGCACCGGCGCGCGATGGAACCGAATCAATGTCTGGCTCGTCGTACTGACCAAGGTCGGCCGTATAGGTACATGGAACTGCACCCTTGTCGCGCATCCACGCAACAGCTACAGACGTATCGAGACCACCAGAGAAAGCAATACCGACTTTTTCACCAACAGGCAGGGATGCAAGGACCTTAGACATGCTTAAAGTCTATTGAACGCTTGCTTAAACCCACTAATTTCAAAGCACCGACCGAATTAACGCGTTCGTCAACGTTCGCAAGTGCAGCACGCAATGTCTCGTCGAACGCCTCTTGCGGTTGAGCCCCAGATATTCCGTACTTCATGTCGATGACATAAAACGGCACGCCATTAGCCCCAAGTTGATGAGCCAAGGCTTGGTCTTGTTCGACCTGCTGTGCAAAATCTGAGGAACTAAGAACTGATTCAACTTGTTGCGCGTCGAGTCCAACTTGAGTTGCCAATGTTCTTAGCGACTCATGATCAAATAGCGAACCGGACTTTTCAAAGTAACTCGAATACATGGCTTCGAGAAGTTCGTCTCCCCTGCCCTGTTCTTGCGCCCAAAGAAGTAGTCGATGTGCATCACCCGTGTTGCCGGAAAGGGTGTCATCAAGGTCGTAACACAAGCCTTCACCATCAGCTATTGAGCACACTTGCGCTTGCATCGCCGAGACTTGATCTGCGGGCATGTTGTATTTCTTACTCAAAAGCTCCTTGGTTGGCTCGACACCTTCGGCAACTGGATTGAGCTGGAATGCACGATGGCGAACTGTTACGTCAACATCTTGCCCCAAAGAAGCGATCGCCTTTTCTAGTCGACGACGACCGATAAAGCACCACGGACACACGACGTCAGACCACACATCAATAATCATGTTTCCACTTTATTGGGACACGCCTTAAGTGACCGTCCTAGGCTGATCTCATGGAACCGATTGTGCGCAAGCTGGACGACTACGAATGGGCTGGTTGGCCCGAGGATCAGGTCGCTGATCGCGGAGAAGTTACGTGGAAAGCCCTTCAGGGCAATCCCGACGAAGGAACCGACATGGTACTTGGAGTCGCCCGAGTGCTAAAGGGACAATCCCTTGAAGCCCATCGCCATAAAGAAAATGAAACTTATTACGTTCTCAGCGGTACTGGCGTGGTGACGATTGAACATGTTGAATATCCAGTTGAGCCAGACACAATGATTTTTATTCCTGGTGATGCGCTGCACCAGATCAATAACTACAACGAAGAACCGCTTCGCATTTTGTATTTATTTGCCACTGATGATTTCGGCAAGGTCGTGTACCGGTTTCCACCGACGCCTTAGCAAAAAGAAAATGTCCCAAACAGATCGCTGTCTGGGACATTTTCAATCTGACTTAGCTTGTGACGAGATTTGGCGCGTCATGGCCAGCAAGAATTGCCAACGCATTTGTGGCTGCAATGTCGGCCATTGCTGCACGAGTTTCAACTGTGGCCGAACCCAAGTGAGGGATCAACACTGCATTGTCGAGTTCAAGCAAGCCTGGATGCACGACTGGCTCATTTTCAAAAACATCGAGGCCCGCGCCGGCGATCTCACCGGTCTTCAGAGCGTGAACCAAAGCTTCTTCATTCACGATCGGTCCGCGCGCAGTGTTAATCAAGTATGCAGACGACTTCATACGCGCCAGCTGATTCTCACTAATCAAGTGATGAGTTGCCGGTGAGTATGGGCAATGCAGCGACAAGACGTCGCTGGTTTCGATGAGCTCGTCCATTGTCATGAATTTCGCATCAAGCTCTTGGATCACGTGGTCTTCAAGTGGCGAGCGTCGCGTGTACGCAATCGTCATACCGAAAGCCTTGGCACGACGAGCAGTAGCGATACCGATTTGCCCCATACCTACGATGCCAAGTTGGCGACCCTGAAGTCCCATTCCCAACATGTAAAACATGCCCCACTGCCATGGCTGCTGACCCCGAATCACTCGCTCGCCTTCGCCAAGACGACGGGTTGCCATCAAAATGAGTGACATTGCAATGTCCGCTGTGGCATCAGTCAAAACACCGGGAGTGTTAGTGACTAGTACGCCACGCTTCTCGCAGGCAGGTACGTCTATGTTGTTGTAACCGACCGCAACGTTTGAAACGGACTTCAGCTGTGGCCCAGCCGCGTCGAGTAACTCGTCATCAATCTTCTCGGTAAGCAACGAAACAATTGCATCAGCACCTGCCACCATCGTGAGTAACTCGTCACGTGAAATAGCAGTTTCGCTATCCCACGCCACGACGTCATGTGCAGCCTTGAGTCGCTCTAGTCCTCCAGCCGGAATCTTTCCAGTAACAACAACTTTGGCCATTACGCCTCGATCCACTGCTTGAGTAGACCAAGACCATCCACAATGTCGCCCTTATCAATGCCCGAGAACGCCAAGCGAATGTAATCAATGGTTTCGTCTGGCTGAGGTGTTCCGAAGTGGCGACGGGTGCAGAACGAAACGCCAGTCTCGTGCAATGCCTGCTGCGCAAAGTCAGCAAGATCCGTGATGCCTTTGTTAGCCATGGCTTGAGTGACATCTGGGAATAGATAGAAACCCGCTTCAGGAGTGTGAACCTTGATGCCTTCGGTCGAACGCAGAATTTCAAGCGCAGCATCACGACGGTCGCGCAGAATACTGAGCATTGCAGGCACGCTGGACTGATCTCCGGTCACGCCCTCAACGCCGCCGTACTGAACGAAGTGAGTCGTGCAAGATTCGTCGTTTGTGTTCAGCTTGGCAATGACGGTAGCCAATTCCTTTGGCGCAATTGCTGCGCCAAGACGCCAGCCGGTCATCGCATACTTCTTTGAGAATGTGTAAAGGATGACTGTGCGCTCTGCCATACCTGGAAGCGAAGCAATTGACTTTGACTTGCCTGCATAACGCATATCGAAATATGCCTCATCTGATAGCACCCAAAGATTGTGCTTGATTGCGATAGCAGCAAGTGCTTCACGCTCAGCGTCCGTTGATTCGGCACCGTTGGGGTTTTGAAGATCGTTGTAGATGATCGCCTTGGTCTTTGGTGTGATGAGCGATTCGATCTGCTCAAGGTCAATGCTGAAACCATTTTCTGTCGGGAAATAACGGTAAGGCTTTGCAATGCCACCGAAATAGTCGATCTGTGATTCATAAATTGGGTACCCCGGATTTGGGTACAGCACTTCATCGCCAGCGTTCATGACTGTCTGGATGAATTTGGTAATGACAGGCTTTCCACCAGGCTGAACCACTACGTTTTCTGCAGTGAAATCCAATCCACGGTTAGAACCGATGTCGTGAGCTAGTGCTTCACGAAGCTGAGGAATACCTGCGGCTGGGCAGTAGCCGGTCTTGCCGTCAGCAATTGCCTTGTTCATTGCCTCAACAATGTTGCTTGGTGTTGGAAGATTTAGGTCACCCAAGTGGAATGGAAAAATGCGGTTACCTTGCGCGCCCCATTCAGCAGCTGCGAGAGAAACAGCAAATGCAGTTTCGGTACCTAATTTGTCTAGACGTGTTGCGAGTGCCATGGTGAATCCCCTGCCCGATCAAAACCGATTTTTAAGGAGTTTACTTGCTGATTTCACGGGCTTGAAACACGGTGCTCTGGTTGAGTAATTCGCAACGGACAAGCACATTGTGGAACCCAAAGTTCGATAATTACGACGAAAACTGTTCCCAATCAGCAGGCAATCGAGTCTGCGACTATTTTCGGGTTTGTAGAAAATCTTGATGTGCCCATTCCGAAAAATCTTCTAACTCAGGTGACGCAAACCCGCCAGCCTTGAGCGCATCAGCAATGTCAAGTCTGCAACGAGCCAGCTTTGTAGTTACGGAGAGACGGCAATGCTGCTGCACATCCTCCGACAACTGCTGTGCACAGCAAACCACCTGAGATGAATGCCTTATTCAACCCAAAAAGCTGAGCTGAAAAACTCGAACGGACTTGACCCAATTGAGGACCAATCGAATAGGACAGCATTTCAATTCCAGCCATTCGTCCTCGAAGATGATCTGGAATCGTTGTATTCCAAATAAGGCTTCTAAATAACCCACTGACCATGTCCGCAGCACCTGCGATAGCTAATCCGAACAACGCCATTGGCACATTGTGACTAAATCCAACCAATGCAATACCGATTCCCCAAGCCATTGCAGCATAGATGACTGCCATTCCATGACGATGTACACGAGCGGTCCAACCACTCGTCAAGGTCGCAAGCGAAGCTCCTACTGCACCGGCCGCATAGAGCAATCCCAGTGACTCAGGAGAATGCAGTGCATCAGCGAGAAACGGAAACAACGCAACTGGATAGGCAAAGATCATGGCAGCTGTGTCGATGACATAAGTGCCAAGAAGGTCTTTTCGCGACCACGCATACTTCCCACTCTCGACAATTGCAGCAATTGGCTTGTCGTGAACCTCACGGACTGGAGCCACACAAGGAAGCTTCATCAAAAAGAACAGAGACAATCCGTAGGTAGCAACGTCGACTAAGTAGGAATACGTGAATCCGATTTTTGCTACCAGAACGCCACCAAGCATCGTGCCAAAAATAAACCCAATGCTGCGCGTCAAGCTCATCAGTGCACTTGCAGCACCAAGTTTGTCGACCGGGATTATTCGCGGCACGAGTGCATCAAGCGAAGGGCTTTGTAATCCATCACATGAAGCCGCCAAAAGTGCAACGACATAAATTACCCACACTCGCGGCGAACCAACGTGACTGTTAATCGCCAATAGCAACACGCTGATCATTAGCCCGAATTCAGTGGCAAGGACTACGCGCTTGCGGTCAGCTCGATCAGCAAGTGTGCCCCCATAGAGCCCAAAAATCACCAAAGGAATGATCTCAAGAACTCCTACGAGGCCAACAGCAACATAAGATCCGGTCAATTCTTTGATCTGATATGGCGCTGCAACATAAGTGACCATGGATCCAAAGCGCGTAATGATGGAACTCAACCAAAGGTGCCGAAATGCAGAAAGTTCGCGCAACGGACTTACGTCCATTCGAAGAGAAGTGCGCGACATAGTCCCCAAGCCTACGAGGCGCAGCCTAGGACTGCTTACTTGAACGTCGAATGCTAGTTATCGAAGGGTCTTTTCCATTGGTCGACCTTTAGCAAGTTCATCGACCAATTTGTCCAAGTAACGAATCTTCAGCATAAGTGGATCGTCAATCTCTTGAATTTTTACTCCACATATCGAGCCAGTGATGAGTGCAGCATTGGCATTAATCTTTGCTTCCGCAAAGAAGTCAGAGAAATTAGTTCGCTTTTGAATATGTCGCTTGAGATCCTTCTCAGAAAATCCAGTCAGCCAACGAATAACTTCGTGCAATTCGCTGACACTGCGACCTTTACGTTCCACTTTGCCGACATAATTCGGGTAAACGTCCGCGAATGGAGTGAGAAAGATTTTGTGCACGAATTGAGTCCAGGGTTCGAACTTCGTACTAGCCCTTAAATTTTCTTATCTCTTGTGGCCAGCCACATGCCTGACCTACTTTCGCTCCCCACAACTTTGCCTCATCATCAGTAGCTACGTTGATGATCGTGAGCCCGCCAAGAAATTCGCCAGTTGTAGTGATTGGATCACCGACATTACCGGCGTCATCAGCACCAAAAGCAAGTTCAATCTCTTCCTCGAGCCCTCCACCGAAAACGAGCACTCCGGCTTCTTTCATTTCTTCAAGGACTGCACGAGAAAGCAGGCCGCGCGGCACGTACCATTCGGCAGGATGATCTCCAACCCATTGTTGATTGAAATAAATGATGTAGTTGGCCATTGCATCTCCCTACGAGAATTGTGGTGTCGAACCTAGATGACTTGTGAGTACTTTACCGACCTCAATGGAAAGAATGCTCTCTTACCAGCGAGGTTCATTTTCATTCTTGCAAGTACGATCAAACACGAATTGATAAGTTGTGGCGTGAGTATTTTTGTGAAGGGCGAAGTCTGGCATTGGCGAGGACCCTCTCCTTTTCACTTCATTCGCACCAACAAAGTTGAGAGTGAAGAAATACAGTTCATCGCTGGCCATCTCTCGTACGGCTGGGGCTGCATACCAACCACAGTTCGAATTGGTGAAACCACATTTACCACCGCACTCATTCCAAAAGACGGTATCTATTTAGTCCCGCTCAAGAATGCGATTCGAACATCTGAAAACATCGATGTCGGCCAGTTAGTAACAGCTGAATTGAGCTTCCCTTAAATAGACGAGTCGGTCTGTAAGCCGGATTCTGTACTGCTTGCGCAGCGATGATCATCCATCTGCGATCGCCGTTGCCGACAACCTGTTGCAACCTACCTGCAGGCCTGTGACGGGCCGTCACCTGCTCTGAGCCGAAGCTCTCTTGGTCTTGCTCCGAGTGGGGTTTACCTAGCTGACTGTGTCACCACAATCACTGGTGAGCTCTTACCTCACCGTTTCACCCTTACCCAGACTCCAAATACATGGAGCCGTGGCGGTTTACTTTCTGTTGCACTTTCCCGTGGGTCACCCCAGGTGGACGTTATCCACCACTCTTGCCCTGTGGAGTCCGGACTTTCCTCGCACATTGCTGCGCGCGATCACCCGACCGACTCGTCTGCCCTAAGAATAAGCCTCTTTTGGCTAAGGTAGAAAAATGCTTGATCTGCTTATCAATGGCGGCGTGATTCACCGCGCAGATTCGCCCGTCCCAGCACCTTTTTCAGTGGGTGTCACGGCAGATCGCATCACCTTCATCGGTCCACAAGTCGATGCACCAACTTCTCGACGAACCATCGAACTCAATGGCGAACTAATTACGCCCGGCATCATTGACAGTCATAATCACCTTCTACTTGGTTTTGATCCAGACGCCGTGAACCTCCAGGAATTCCACACCCTGGAACCAGTACGAGCGATGTTGGCAAAGTTCGCCAGCGAACGCCCGGACCTCACCTGGATCTGCGGAGAAAACGCGAACTATTCCGTAGTGGAAAATCGCCGACCAAACGCGCGCGATCTTGCAGGCATCACAGACCGGCCGATCTTCATCACCACCTACGATCAACATTCTGTATGGCTAAACGATGTTGCACTTCGACTACTCGGAGTTGAGCAAGGCGTCCATCTTGCGTGGGGTCAACCCGAGTTTGATGAGCAAGGTCAACCAACTGGATGGGTGACCGACTTCTATACAAGCGCGATGACCACGATGGGCTTGAAGTCACTCCAACGAGACATCCCGATGTATTCACCAGATCGTCGTTATCGCAAATTGTTATCGAGTATGGATATGGCTACATCGTTTGGCATCACAACGGTTGTGGAGCCGCAGGTACCGATCGCCGAGCTCGACTTATTCGAACGAGCTCTCGCTGAAAGCAAACTCACGTCGCGCGTTATTGCAGCGCTATTCCATCCAATTGTCGAAGGAAACGATTTTCGAAACCAATTGCGACAAACAATTGACGATCATGATGACTCAGAAATGCTTTCGCTCGGCCCCATCAAGTTGTACGCAGACGATGTCATTGAACCGCATACGGCATGGATGCTCGATGACTATGCGAACCGAGTTGGAGCCAAAGGTCATCCGAGCGCCCTAGTACAGGAATTCAATTTCATCGTTTCCGAGTTGGATCGACTTGGGCTTCAAACCCACACGCACGCGACCGGCGATGGCGGCATCCGCCTGATCCTGGACGCGCTAGAAAATGCTCAGCAAATCAACAACACTCACGATCGTCGTCACGGAATTGTTCACGTTGAGTGCATCCATCCAGATGACCTCAGTCGACTCGCGAAGCTTGGCATCACCGCTGCGATGCAACCTCGGCACTGCTCCCCTGACCTCATTGAAGGCGCATGGATGAATAACGTCGGAAAGGATCGTTGGGATCGTGCTTGGCGAATCAATTCGCTCATGAATGCTGGCACACATGTAGCCCTTTCCAGTGACTGGCAAGTTGGCGAAATGGATCCTCTTGTTGGCTTTTACAGCGCGCTGACTCGCGCATCGCTTGATGGCGCAAAAACATGGACACCAAGTGAGCGAATTTCTTTGCACCAAGCAATCAATGGGTACACCCTTGAAGGAGCTTGGGCATGGCATCGCGAAAAAGACTTCGGCACTATCGAGGTAGGGAAAAAGGCCGACGTCGCATTGTGGTCGAGCAACCTCTACAACAATGAGGCAACCGAACTTTTGAGCCAGCGGGCACTTTTAACCATTGTGAATGGCGAGGTTAAGCACGACTCTCGCTAAAGAAAACTCTTCAGATTCAGTTAACAAATAAGCCGATCGAATGTACAAATGTGACAGTTTGAAGTGCATTTTGCAATGATTGCCTCATGGATGAACTCGATCGCGCCATTCTTGCAGCTCTTCGGAAAGATGCTCGCACTTCGATCAGCGCGCTCTCCAAAAGCCTCAACGCAGCTCGACCCACTATCCAAAACCGAATTACCCGAATGGAAAATTCAGGCGTTATCGGTGGCTACACCATCAAGATCCAAACTGGCACCTCACCAAACCTCGTTCGAGCAGTCATGTTGATTGTCGTGCAAGGAAATAACGCGCAATCACTCGTACGTGAACTTCAAGCACGTCCAAGCGTTACTGCTATACATTCCACTAACGGCAAATGGGATCTTGTTGCCGAGATTCAAGCTGAGTCGCTTGAGGATTTTGATCGAGAACTCAATGAAATTCGAAGCCTAAAATATATTTCGTCGTCAGAAACAAACATCTTGTTGTCGTCTTACAAAATGTAATTACAAAACATCCACGACAACGTTAAGAGTTACGGGACTCCCCACTTTCTTTGGGTAAATTACATCAACATCGGCGCCAAGAGATGCGATCACATTTGCCAGTTGATCCACGTTTGAGATTCCAGACTTTGCCTCCACTATGGCTCGCAGAATTCGACCCTTTGTGGCTTTATTGTGATGCGAAACTACCTTGGGTGGACCTGATGGCATGCGTTGCAAGATCTTTGGAACAACCGAATTTATTCCAATTGGCAACGGCCCAAGTTTGACATAAGTCCCTGACCGAAAATCGATGACAAGATCCGAACGTTCAGCGAGAATCTGTGTGCACATTCTCGACCACACCGAACTCATTGAGCCAACCTTAGGAAGCACACAGTCGCCCGACAGACGATAGGCAGGAATAACATCACCTAAAGAAATCAGCCCAAACAGAGCAGACTGAATAAATGTCATGTCAGTCAATTTCTTTAGACGCGCAGCAGACATACTTTCCGCAGCCAATGCCTCATAAAGAACGCCTGTGTAAATTTGCCATGCCGGCGCGGCTGGAGCCTTTAGCAGTTGTTGATTGCGTTCTATTTCCCAATCTTGTTTAGTGCTGATACCCAACACTGTGCGAGCTTTCGCCGTAGGGCCAAGACTGAGTGCGGTTAACGAATTGAGGACTCGCTCACGACTGTCATTCTGTTGCGAAAATGCCAACTTGGCGAGATTGAGTTTTGATTTTCCGGTCGCAGAGGTTTTTCCCTCTGACGGCGGTAACAACACCATTGTCATTAGGGACGCTCGATAATTCCTGAACCGCCAGCTAAATGGGTGTCGAGCGCTTCGTTAGCCAAGGCATCCGCGCGCTTATTGTCTTCACGAGGAATCCACGTGTACGTAACATTTCCAACGGGCAAAATCTGACGAGCTCGAATCGCCAGTGCTTGCATATCAGGATGCTTGATCTTCCAACGACCACTCATTTGCTCGACGACAAGTTTGCTATCCATGCGCACTTCAACAATTGCATCGGAATCAATCGAAGCGATGAACTCTAGGCCGGCAACAAGGCCGTTGTATTCGGCAACGTTGTTTGTGGCATGCCCAAGAACTGCGGCTCGCTCAGCTACCACTTCACCAGTTTCGCCATGCAAGATCACCGTTCCGTAAGAAGCGTCTCCTGGATTTCCGCGCGATGCCCCATCCGCTTCCATGACATAACGAGTCACAGGCCAGACTCCAAAGTGCGAATCAAAATACGTCGACACTGCTCACAACGCACCACAACATCGCTAGCTGCATTTCTGATGTGAGCCAATTCATCGGTGTCGAGTGCAATGTGGCAACCCTTGCATTCACCATGCTGCAACAAAGCGGCACCAACTCCGCCTTGATCTTCACGAATTTTGTCGTACAGCGATACCAAGTCTTGAGGCAAAACAGCGACCGCTTGTGATCGCTCGTCCGCAAACATTGCTTCTTGTGCATCAAGTTCGTTGATTGCCTCGTCGCGCCGACCTTGCACTTCGCGTAACTGCGCCTCAATTTCGACACGCTGCTCAACAAGTTGGGAATGCGCTGCTCGAGCATCCTCAAGTCTTGCCATGATCTCGAGCTCAACATCTTCAAGTTCAGTCTGTCGTTTAGCTAATGATTCGAGCTCACTTTGCAGACCAGAAAGATCCTTTGCTCCAACTGAACCTGAATCCATGCGCTCCCGATCACGCTGGGCACGGTTGACGACTTGCTCGACATCCGATTCAGCCTTCATGCGATCGAGATCAAGATCAGAGATTTCAGTAATTGCGGCAACGATCTTCATATCGATGGACCCGAGTTGCACCTCAAGGTCATGAGCCTGAGCAACCTCAGCAATTCCCTTGCGGCGATGAGCAACCTGAAGCAACTTAGTATCGATAGCCTGCACATCCAACAAGGCTTGCTGATGTTCTGCCGACGCCGTTAATGCCACGGGTTCACTCCAAATAGTTCACGATCCACGACAGTGGACGTGCTACTACCCTACCGCGGGCAATGTTTAGGCCACTTGAATAGAAGTCTTTGCTAGGCCCATCCAGTAACCATCGATCACAACATCTGGTGCAACATTCGCATCTGACGACGCTCCCAAGGTGACAAACAGTGGTGACAAGTGCTCGACAGTTGGATGCGCAAATGGCATTCCTGGTGCGAGTTCTTTGTAATTCATTAAGGAATCAAGGTCAGCCTTCTGCATTGCTTCTTGCGCCCATTGATCGAATTCAACGCTCCATGTTGGTGGCGTGGCTTCGATACGGAAATCTCGCAAGTATGGAAGTCCATGTGTGAGGAATCCACTGCCAACAATCAACACGCCATGTTCACGAAGTGGTGCGAGGCGTTGACCTAATTTGAATAGCTCGACCGGGTTGTGAGTCGGGATTGACATTTGAAGCACCGGAATGCTGGCATCTGGGAACATCGTCATCAGCGGCACATAGGCGCCGTGGTCAAGACCGCGATTCTTATTATCTACAGCGTTCTGATTGTCGCCAAGTACTGAATGCACCAGCGCAGCCAAATTGGCTGCATCCGGTGTCTTGTACTGGATGTTGTAATACTTGGGATCGAATCCGCCAAAGTCATAGATCAACGGCGCCCCGAAATCAGTCGCACCCAGCATGAGTGGCGCGGCTTCCCAGTGAGCAGAGACAACGAGGATGGCCTTCGGTTTCTGGAATGTCTCGGCGAGCGCTTTGAGCTGGCCCGACCACACTGGGTCGTCCAAAAGTGGCGGTGCGCCGTGCCCAATGTAGAGGGCTGGCATTGTGGCTTCGAGAATCTCACTCATGAGGTCATCCTAAGTAGTTGAATGTTCAACTAAATGTAACTCGTTGAATTCTTGATGTCAAGCCTCTAGATGGGTTGTTTTCGGGCAAAGAAAGAGACCGCATTTCTGCGGTCTCTTCAACGTGGGCGCTAAGGGACTCGAACCCCTGACCCTCTCGGTGTAAACGAGATGCTCTAGCCAACTGAGCTAAGCGCCCTACGTGCATTCCCAAAGATACCTAATCATTCTCAATCTGTGAAATCGACATCACATCAAAGAAAAAGTCACGCACCTGGAAGTCTCGGGTCTACCCAGGTACGTGACTTTCTAATTTCACCGCATGTAGTGAGATCCCGCATCTTGAGCGCGAGCTCTGTGTAATGCGCTCTAGGAAAGTTCGGCTAGCGCAGCCTTGTACTCGTCTGAGTTACGGGCATCGCCAGGGCTATTCACGACTGACCAGCGCAGAATGCCCTGCTTGTCGATGATGAACGTTCCACGAAGCGAGAAGCCACGATCTGGGAAGAACGAGTCGTATGCCTGGGACACAGCACCATGTGGCCAGAAGTCACTGAGTAATGGGTACTGAAGGCCTTCTTGTTCTGCGAATGTCTTTTGGGTCGCAGAGGTATCGCACGAAATACCAAGGATCTGGACATCGTCATTAACAAAGTCGACGCTGCGATCGCGAATTTCACACAATTCGCCGGTGCAAATACCTGTGAAGGCCATTGGGAAGAATACGAGAACAACATTCTTCTTGCCACGGAAATCCGAAAGCGTGACGTCTTCACCGAACTGATTCTTCAAAGTGAAGTCAGGGGCTTCTTTATCAATTTCTAGTGACATTGTTCCTCTTATCTGTGATTGCGAAAAAACTATGAAGTCTTTAATTTAGCGGCGAGCCTTGGGGGCCACCAGTCGAGTGCCCTGCCAATCTGTGGCTGCGCTTATTGCGCTTGTCACTTGCAAGCCTGCGGTTGGTGCAGCATCTGCAATGTCACTCGGTTCAACGTGGCCAGGACGTCCTACCTTTGGTGTCATCAGCCAGATCACACCATGATCAGCCAATGGCCCAAGAGCATCAACGAGTGCATCAACTAGATCGCCATCGTCTTCGCGCCACCACAATAAAACTGCATCAACGACGTCTCCGTAAGATTCGTCGACTAATTCGCCCACTGACTGAATTGCATTTGAAATCGCATCATCAGTGTCACTGTCGTAACCGATCTCTTGCACGACTTGCCCAGCTGTAAATCCGAGCTTGCCTGCCAACCCGTTTGAGGTTGCAGAATTTTCATCCACGCCCCTAGTCCACCTGACTCTGAGACATTTAGCAACTAATACACGCGATCTGGATGGACTTGCGATCAAAACGTGGACTCCCATGGCGCGCCCAACCGCCTATCAGTCACAATATGTATGGTTCCTATAGAAAAGCAGGAAAACGATGAGTTCTGAAAGAGAATCACTTCTCGCTGGTGGCATGCCAACCCAGTATGTAGACGCCAACCCCGACGAAACCCGCGAATGGCTCGATTCTCTCGACGCACTCATTGCTAATGGTGGCGAACAACGCGCCCGCCACGTGATGCTGTCTATGTTGCGTCACTCAGCTGAAAAGAACGTTGGACTTCCAAGTTTGCGCAGTACCGACTACATCAACACCATTCCACCAGAGCGCGAACCTGATTTTCCTGGCGACGAATTTATTGAACGTCGCATCCGTGCATACATTCGCTGGAACGCCGCGATGCTCGTTCATCGTGCACAACGTCCCGGCATTGGAGTCGGCGGACATATCTCAACGTACGCATCAAGTGCGTCACTGTATGAAGTTGGCTTCAACCATTTCTTCCGCGGTCAAGACCACGAAGGTGGCGGTGACCAGATCTTCATGCAAGGTCACGCTTCACCCGGTGCTTATGCGCGCGCATTCCTCGAGGGTCGTTTAAGTGCAGAACGTCTTGATGGATTCCGTCAAGAGTTATCTGCAGCACCTAACGGTCTGCCAAGCTACCCACATCCACGACTAATGCCAGACTTCTGGCAGTTCCCCACCGTTTCTATGGGACTTGGTCCGATGAACGCGATCTATCAAGCGCGCTTTAATCGCTACCTGCATCACCGTGGAATCAAAGACACTTCGCAACAGCACGTTTGGGCATTCCTTGGTGATGGCGAAATGGACGAACCCGAGTCACTCGGCGCAATCGGCATTGCCGCACGTGAAGAACTCGACAATCTCACTTTCGTCATTAACTGCAACCTGCAACGTCTTGATGGTCCAGTCCGCGGCAACGGCAAGATTATTCAAGAACTCGAATCACACTTCCGTGGTGCAGGCTGGAATGTCATTAAGGTCATTTGGGGTCGCGAGTGGGATGAACTTCTCGCCGTCGATACCGAAGGCGCTCTCGTTAACTTAATGAACCGCACACCAGATGGTGACTACCAAACCTACAAAACCGAAAGTGGCGGATTTGTTCGCGACAACTTCTTCGGCCGCGATCCACGCACCAAGGCAATGGTCGAAGACTGGAGTGATGACAAGGTCTGGAACCTCAAGCGTGGTGGTCACGACTACCGCAAGTTGTACGCGGCCTACGCAGCTGCAATGGCGCACACTGGTCAACCAACAGTAATTCTTGCCAAGACGATCAAGGGCTGGACTCTTGGATCACACTTCGAAGGTCGCAATGCAACGCACCAGATGAAGAAGCTGACTCACGAGGATCTCAAGGTTTTCCGCGACACTCTTCAAATCGAACTCACCGATTCACAAATCGACGAGAAGTTGCCACCGTATTTCCATCCTGGCGACAACCACGAACACATTCAGTACCTCAAGGATCGCCGTGCAACTCTCGGCGGTTCGGTTCCTCGTCGTCGCACGGTCTCTCGCCCACTCGAACTTCCTGGTGACGATGCCTACGCTGCAGTCAAGGCTGGATCGGGAACACAACACGTTGCCACAACGATGGCCTTCGTGCGTTTGCTACGTGACTTGCTGCGTGACAAGAACATTGGACATCGCATTGTTCCCATCATTCCTGACGAAGCGCGCACGTTCGGCATGGATAGTTTCTTCCCCACACTGAAGATCTATTCACCACATGGTCAGCAATACATGTCGGTGGACCGCGAACTCATGCTCTCGTACAAAGAGTCTGAAATTGGTCAGATCTTGCACGAAGGTATTAATGAGGCAGGCTCCGTAGCATCGTGGACTGCAGTGGCTACGTCGTACTCAACTCACGACGAACCAATGATTCCGGTCTACATCTTCTATTCAATGTTTGGCTTCCAGCGCACTGGTGATTCTTTCTGGCTTGCTGGTGACCAAATGGCTCGCGGCTTTGTGCTCGGTGCAACCGCAGGTCGCACCACACTGAATGGTGAAGGCTTGCAGCACGAAGATGGCCACTCGCCGCTATTAGCTTCAACGAATCCTGCCGTTGTTACCTACGACCCTGCCTTCTCGTACGAAGTTGCACACATTGTCAAAGACGGCCTTCGTCGTATGTACGGAGAAAATAGCGAGAACATCTACTACTACCTCACGGTGTACAACGAACCAATCATCCAGCCAGTTGAACCCGACCATGTTGATGTCGACGGAATTCTCAAGGGCATGTACCTGTACCAAGCATCGGCCGATCGTCAAAAGCCACGTGCACAAATTTTGGCTTCGGGCATTTCGGTGCCATGGGCGCTTGAGGCACAACGCCTGCTGCGCGAAGACTGGGGAGTCAGCAGCGACGTATGGTCCGTTACTTCATGGAACGAACTGCGTCGTGATGGCCTTGAAGTTGATCGCTTCAACTTGCTCAATCCAACTGCAGAACAAAAGAAGGCTTACGTCACGCAACGTCTGGAATTTGCTGATGGCCCTGTGATCGCAGTATCGGATTACATGCGCGCAGTACAAGATCAGATTCGCGATTGGGTTCCTGGCGATTTTGTTTCGCTTGGTACTGACGGATGGGGCATGTCCGATACCCGCGGTGCACTTCGTCGTCACTTCTTGGTCGATGCTGAAAGCATCACTGTGCAAACGCTTGCCATGCTGGCCAAGCGCGGCGAGATTGAGTCATCACGCGTTCAAGAAGCTATTGACCGCTATCAACTGCACGACCCCAAAGCGGCCGGAAGTGGCAACACTGAAGGCGGCGGCTGATCGTGACCTACTCCCCCTTGGGACGAACTGAACTATCCATCTTCAATCTTTGTCTCGGTGGAAACGTTTTCGGTTGGAGTGCAGACGAGAAACAGTCTCATGATGTTCTTGACGCCTACGCAGCTGTCGGTGGCAATTTTGTTGATACGGCCGATATGTATAGTTCGTGGCACGAGAACAACATTGGTGGCGAAAGCGAAACCATCATTGGCAACTGGATGGCATCACGCGGTAATCGCGATCGCATGATCATCGCAACAAAGGTTGCCAAGCTTGAAACTCGGGCTGGACTTAGTGCCGACAACATCATCGCCGCGTGTGAAGATTCCTTGCGTCGACTTCGCACCGATTACATCGATGTTTACTACGCACACCATGACGACGACACCGTCGAACTCGAAGAGACATTAACTGCATTCAACTCGCTGGTTACCAGTGGCAAGGTGCGTTATCTTGGTGCATCCAATTACACCGCCGCACGTTTGAACGAGGCGCTCAACATTTCACGCGCACATTCCCTTGCAGAATTCGCAGTGATGCAACCTCATTACAACGCGGCCTTCCGAGACGAATACGAAGGCGATCTTCAAGACCTCTGTGTGCGCGAAGGTATAGCTGTCCTTCCTTACTTCTCGCTCGCAGCAGGTTTTCTCACAGGAAAGTACACACCTGGAGCTACTGTTGATAGCGTTCGAGCTGACGACATCGGCGATTATGCAACCGAGCGTGGTTGGGCTGTTGTTGAGCGCATTCGTTCAATTGCAGATGATCACAACGTATCCATGGCAACCGTGGCCTTGGAATGGCTTCGTTGCCAACCCGGCATCGCTGCACCTATTGCCAGCGCACGCACAGTCGAGCAACTCACTTCACTTGTCACAAGCGTTGAACTGAGCGAATCTGACATCGCATCCATTAACGGATTGTAAAAACCGCGATGTCCCGCAACACGACACCAGAACGCCTAGCGGCTGAGCGCGCCGTCCTTGCACGAAAACTACAACGGATGAGTAGTGAACTCACATCAAATGCCGTGCGCCGTATGGATGACACATTGCCGTGGTTCAAGGCGCTCTCGGCAAGAGAACGTGCATCGGTTGGAACACTCGCCCAACTTGGTGTGTCATCTTTTATCGGATGGTTCACTGGCACGTTGGCTAGCACTAACTTGACTGAACGCATCTTCTCGAGTGCCCCACGTGAACTTGCTGACGCGCTCACACTCGAGCAAACAGTGGAACTCGTTCGCACTACCATCGCAGTCGTTGAGGATTCCATTACTGCAATCGCTGGCGATAACAACGTTCGTCAAATTGAGCTACGTGAATCCTTATTGCGCTATTCCAGTGAAGTGGCATTTGCTGCTGCGAACGTTTACGCGCAACGTGCTGAAAATCGTGGCGCATGGGATGCCCGCCTGCAAGCCTTAGTTCTCGATGCCATCTTGACCGGAGAAGGTGACGACACCGTAGAAGCCCGCGCTGCCGCAGCCGGCTGGAAACTTGATGGCGGCATTGTTGTACTGGTTGGACCGGTCCCAACAACGCGCCTTGCGGCAGAAGTGCACGCTGCTCAGATTCAACGCACTGCTCGCCTGGCTTCGCTCGATGCCCTCGTCGGAATTCAAAGCGATCGACTTGTTGCCATTATCAGTGGCGTAACCGAAAACATGACAATCGCCGAAGCAGCTCGACCCTTCGTTGCTCACTTCGGTCAAGGCACCGTGGTGGCAGGGCCATTAGCAACCTCACTGATCGAAGCGCATACGTCAGCCAGTGAGGCGATGTCTGGATACCGAGCGCTGTCCCTGATCGAATCTCCTTCGCGCCTTTTAATGTCGCACGAACTTGTAGCGGCTCGAGTATTAAACGGTGACTCTGAAGCAATTGCGCCTATCGTCGCCACGTTGAATTCGTCAGTGCGTGATGATGTACGCGCAACACTGGCCAACTATCTCGAGAAATCAGGCAGTATCGAATCCTGCGCGCGCGCACTTTTCATCCACGTCAACACCGTTCGCTACCGCCTCAAACGAGTTCACGAAGTCACGGGCCTGGATCCTTTTGACACCAACGACGCCTTGACGCTGCGAATTGCCCTGATGCAGGCACGTAAACTAGGCAATTAGTAGGTTTCCTACAAATAAATGCCCTAATATTTAGGGATTCGCTAGCCTATTTGACGGTTACCTATACGAGAGGCTTAATCCCGTGCTTGCAATCGTCGCTCCTGGTCAAGGTTCCCAAGTCCCCGGTTTTCTTACCCCATGGTTAGAACTGCCTAATTTCGAAGATCGAATGCGCTGGATGGGTACCGTCGCTGGCATTGATCTGGTCAAGCACGGCACCACAAGCGACGAAGACACAATTCGTGACACGGCTGTTGCTCAACCACTCATCGTGGCATCGGGCATGGTCTCCCTCTTGAGCCTCTTCCCTCATCCTGGCGAAGCCTTTGCCAAAGTAGGCGTTGGCGCTGGACATAGCGTTGGCGAAATTACCGCCGCTGCTTCTGCGCATGCTATTTCCGCAGAACAAGCAATGGTGTTTGTGCGCGAGCGAGGAAATGCGATGGCTGCTGCAGCTGCAGTGACCGCTACGAGCATGAGTGCAGTGCTTGGCGGCGATCGCGATGAGGTTATCGCCAAACTTGCACAGCACGGACTGACTGCTGCAAATGAAAATGGTGCTGGTCAGATTGTTGCCGCAGGCACTGTTGATCAACTCAATGCTTTGGCCGAAGATCCACCTGCTGGCGCGCGTATTCGCCCGCTCTCGGTTGCTGGTGCATTCCACACCCAGCACATGGCACCAGCTGTTTCTATCCTTGCCCAACATGCCAAAGCAATGTCAACCCACGACACTCGCATTCAGCTTCTGAGTAATGCTGATGGAACTGTGATGCATAACGGTCGCGAAGTTCTCAAGCGTCTCGTAACCCAAGTCAGCAACCCCGTTCGCTGGGACCTGTGCATGCAAACCATGCTTGACCTTGGAGTTACAGGATTAATTGAACTTCCACCAGCAGGAACTCTCGTTGGTCTGGCAAAGCGCGCAATGCCTGACGTTGAAGCGTTGTCACTGAAAACTCCAGATGACATTCCAGCAGCTCTAGATCTTATTGCTCGTCACGGAACAACAACAGATCACAGCGAGTCTCCTACATGGCGTCTCGTCGTTGCTCCATTCAAGGGAACAATCGAATTCAACGTCAGCGAAGAACCTGGAACAGTTCTTGACCACAATGCAAAGGTCGCTACGATTCGTACACTTCGCGACGAGTATCCGGTCATGGCACCTCATGGCGGAACAATTGTTGAGTGGCTCGTCACTGACGGCGATCCAGTAAATCCTGGCCAGCCACTTCTTCGCCTCCATCCGCAGGCTGGCGCATGATCAACCTCAAGACAACTGCCCCAGTAGCTGGTGCTCGCATCACTGGTCTTGGTGCATACCGCCCAGCTCGTATCGTTACCAACGATGAATTGGCTCCGCGCATCGAATCATCGGATGAATGGATTCAAGAGCGCACGGGAATTATAGAACGCCGCTTCGCTGGTCCAGACGAAACCTGCGCATCGATGGGCGCCGCCGCAGGCTCAGCAGCTCTCGCAGATGCTGGCATTGCCGCAACTGATATTGACGTCGTTATCGTCGCAACTTTTACGCATCGTCACGCCACTCCTTCGGCTGCTGCCGAGATAGCCGCAGCAGTTGGCGCAATCAATGCCTCAGCTTTTGACATTTCGGCCGCGTGTGCGGGATTTTGCTACGGCGTTGGACTCGCAGATAGCTTGATTCGCTCGGGTTCAGCCAAGCATGTACTGCTCATTGGCACCGAAAAGATCAGTGACGTCACAAACTTTGACGATCGCGGCACCGCTTTCATCTTTGCTGATGGCGCAGGTGCTGTTGTCATTAGTGGGTCTGATACGCCAGGAATCGCGCCGACTATTTGGGGTGCTGATGGATCATCTATGGACGCAATCATCATGCAGCCAGACACTTTCACCGCAGCTCGCGAAGGTGTTCCCTCTGTATTAACAATGGAAGGCCAGCGGGTTTTTCGTTGGGCTGTCGGTTCGATGGGCGAAGTTTGCGAGCGCGCACTCGATGCAGCAGGCATTACAGCAAACGATCTCAGTGCGTTCGTTCCTCACCAAGCTAACCTTCGCATCACCAACGCGATCGTTAAGAAGCTGGATCTTCCTGAATCAGTCATTGTTGCCACCGACATTCAACACACTGGCAATACTTCAGCCGCCTCAATCCCGCTTGCTATGGCTGCTTTGCGCGATCAAGGTCAACTCAAGTCTGGCGAACCAATCTTGATGGTTGGTTTTGGCGCTGGCCTTGCCTTCGCTGGTCAAGTAGCACTGGCACCCTAAGTTCCGATTGGGTCACACCAACCGGTAAAACAACCCGCGACCTGCGGGAAGTCCGACAAGTAATAGGAGAAAGAAAATGTCACAAGAGGACATCCTCGCGGGCCTAGCCGCGATCGTGAATGAAGTTGCTGGTATCCCAGCTGAAAACGTTCAGATGGACAAGTCATTTGTCGATGACCTAGACGTTGACTCATTGTCAATGGTTGAAGTTGTTATGGCATGCGAAGACAAGTTCGGCGTAACAATCCCTGACACCGAGGTCAAGAACCTCAACACTGTTGCGGATGCCGTTAACTTCATCGCTGCAAACAAGTAATTCCATCTCGCAAGTCTTTGTCGTGGCAGGCGACACACGTCGTCTGCCACGTAAAGGCAACTAGCCCGCTAAAAACACTAAAGAAAGGACGACAACAATGAGCCGCACGGTTGTCGTGACAGGCCTTGGGGCCACTACTCCCCTTGGTGGAGATGTCGCTTCTACATGGGAATCACTGCTTGCTGGTCGATCCGGAATCACGATCTTGGACGATCCACGATTCGCCGAATTGCCAGTTCGTATTGCAGCCCCCGTCAAGGTCGATCCCAGTGAAATCCTGGAACCACATGAAATTCGTCGCATGGACCGCTCGCAACAGTTGGCATTGATTGCCGCTCGTGAGGCGTGGGCTGATGCTGGCGTTGATTCCGTTGACCCAACTCGCCTTGGTGTAGCAGTAGCTACTGGCGTGGGTGGCGCAATCTCGCTGATGGAACAGTATGACATCCTCAAAGAACGCGGCGCTTCGCGCGTTTCACCAATGACAGTTCCTATGTTGATGCCAAATGGCCCAGCAGCTGTTGTTGGACTTGAACTTGGCGCACAAGCCGGTGTTCACACTCCAGTGTCTGCATGTGCCTCGGGCGCGGAAGCAATTGGCTACGGAGCCGAAATGATCCGCACTGGTCGTGCAGACGTCGTTGTTTGTGGTGGAACCGAAGGTTGCATCCACCCGCTGACGATTGCGGCATTCGCGGCAATGCGCGCGCTATCAACGCGTCACGATAATGCTGCAGGTGCATCGCGTCCATTTGATAAGGACCGTGACGGTTTTGTCATGGCCGAAGGCGCTGCAATTGTTGTTCTTGAATCTGAAGAATTCGCCAAGGCTCGTGGCGCAAAGATTTATGCAACTTATGGTGGTCAGGGTCTGGCGGCGGACGCTCATCACATTGCTCAACCTGAACCAGAAGGTCGCGGCGTCATCCTTGCGATGAACCGCGCACTTGCAGATGCAGACTTGTCGACAAAGGACATCTTCCACATCAATGCACATGCCACATCAACGCCAGCGGGTGACGTTGCTGAATCAAAGGCAATTCGTAAGGTGCTTGGTGCTGATGCAGATCACGCTCCTGTAACTGCAGTTAAGGGTGCAGCTGGTCACCTACTTGGTGGCGCTGGCTCGCTTGCAGCAATCGCATCGATTTTGGCATTACGCGATCGTCAGGTTCCACCAGTTGCAAATACTGTCAACCTCGATGAAGGTGTCGAAGTTGATGTTGTGCTTGGATCACCACGTGCACTTCCATCTGGTGATGCTGCTGCCTTGAGTAACTCATTTGGCTTTGGTGGTCACGACGTCGTTCTTGCTTTCCGGAGTAACTAATGAGTACGCCCGCTGTCGAAGACAAGAAGTTAATGGCGCCTCGACGTCTTACTCAACTTCTTGACGAAGGCTCGCTGACATACGTTGCTGCTCAAACTGAAGGCATTGGAGCCTTGAGTGCGACCGGAACAATCAACGGCCGTGAGGTTGTGGCTTTTGCCAATGACCCATCGTTCCAAGGCGGCGCACTTGGTGGCGCAGAGGGCAAAGTGATTACTGATGCCTATGCCATTGCCATGGACAAGCAATGCCCCATCATTGGCATTTGGCATTCTGGTGGCGCTCGCCTCCAAGAAGGCATCCAATCACTCAAAGCGTTCGGTGAAATCTTCTCGGCGATGACTCACGCATCCGGCAAGATTCCGCAGGTTTCTGTCGTGCTTGGTCCAGCTGCTGGTGGTGGGGCGTATGGTCCTGCATTAACTGACATTGTTGTGCTTGGTCCAGAAGGCCGCGTATTTGTTACTGGACCTGAAGTTGTTCGAAGCGTGACCGGTGAAGACGTAGACATGTTGCGCCTTGGTGGTCCAGAGCCTCATGGTCGTCGCAGTGGCGTTGTGCACGTTGTCAGTGACACCGAAGATCAAGCGCTGCTTGATACCCGCAACATCGCGGACCTATTGGGTCGTCAAGGAAACTTCGACAAGTCAGCGGTAACTGACTCGGATCTTGGCGCGTTCATGCCAGACTCCCCTGTTCGTGCCTACGATGTTCACCCCTTGGTTGATGCCGTGCTCGATGCAGGTTCAGGAATTGAACTTCATCCACGATGGGCGCCAAATCTCATTACAGCTTTAGGTCGATTTGGTGGTCGCACTGTTGGCCTTGTGGCCAACAATCCACTTCGCTTAGGCGGCTGCCTTGATGCAACATCAGCCGAAAAGGGCGCTCGATTCGTTCGCATGTGCGATGCGTTTGGCATTCCACTTCTTGTCATGGTCGATGTACCGGGTTACTTGCCAGGTGTAGGTCAAGAATGGGACGGCGTTGTACGTCGCGGAGCAAAACTTCTGCACGCTTTCGCTGAATGTGTTGTACCTCGTATTACTTGTGTTACCCGCAAGTCATACGGTGGCGCATACATCGCAATGAACTCTCGCTCGCTTGGTGCAACTCATGTCATGGCATGGGAAGGCGCTGAAGTTGCAGTGATGGGACCTGTTGCTGCGATTCGCATCTTGCATCGTCGCAAGCTCGCTGAAGTTCCACCTGAGAATCGCGATGCAGTTGAAAAGGAACTTGCTGAAGAGCACAAGATCACTGCTGGTGGTTTGCCAAAGTGCATCGAACTCGGCGCAGTTGACGAGATTGTTGAACCAAGTAAGACACGTAGTGCACTGGCCAATGCCCTCGCTGCTGCAGCGAATCCGGACGGATCGTTTGCTCGCGGAAATCACGGAAACATTCCGTTGTAAGGACCAAAAGTAAAGCCCTACTCGATTGAGTAGGGCTTTACTTTTTCTCAAGCTATCCGACTTGATGTAACCAGCGAACTGGTACTCCTTCACCGGCATAGCGGAATGGCTCTAGTTCACGGTCCCACGGACCGCCGAGAACTTCATCCACTACATCCATCAATGAACGTCCATCTGCAACTGCGGCTGCCATGGCACTACGCAGACGTTCTTCACTAATGAAAGCTTCTCCAAACACGCCCATAGGGCTACGCCACATTCCTAGCGACGGCGTTGAAACGAATCGTTGACCGTCAAAACCAGGTGATGGCTCTTCTGTTACTTCAAATCTCAAGTGCGGGTAACTACGAAGCGACGATGCAATCGTTGCCGACAACCCTGAAGCGCCAGTCCATGACAACTCACTGCGCATTGTTCCTGTTGCAACTGGTTGATCGACCCAATCAAGATTGACTGCAGCACCAAGAAGGCCACCGAGGGCCCATTCGACATGCGTACATAGCGCGCGCGGCGCACTATGAATAAACACAACGCCACGAGCTTGGCTGGAATTAGCCATTCTCACTCCTACAGATTCGAACCACCGGCAAATGCTGGCTTCCCCACCACGATTTGCTTGTCGAACCCCTGTAAGGAGGTCTTGGTTACGAGGATAAACCCCCGAGGCGCCACAACGCCACTAGATACTGAAAAATACGGAAAAATTGAGTAATTTCGGGCTAAATCTGTGCGCTCGACCAATCCATTAAGGACTGCCACATTGGATGCCAGCCTTTATAACTGCGTGTCTCTTCGCTCGTGGTCGCCAAAGTTGCACCTAGATTTACCCGAAATTCTGGGTACATTTCGGCTAACTCGTTAAGCGAGTTCACGCGGTTACGAATAGTGAATAACACGTCCGAACTTGGCAGAACTCGCATTGTTTGTCGTTCCGTGCGAAAGAACGTCACGTCACCAAATTCGCCTTCTAAAACTGGCGGGCGCGCAATGTCTCGGAATTCGCCAGTTGGTTGATACAACTCGGGTGAATCAACAATGGTCCAATTCACTCGCCACACTGGTCGATCTGCCGTGAATTTTCCAAACATAGTATTTGTTGCATCACCAATGCGCTCTGCATAGTGCGGCACGGGTCCATGAATTTCGTGCAAGTTCGCGCCAATTTTTTCTTTTAAGTTCCATCGACTCGGGAAACACACGCAAGCGGCAGTGAGTACCCATTGGCCATCTCGCGGACTCATGATGACCAGATCCTCTTGAACATGGCGGGCACCAGCTTCTAGAGGATGAATGTCCTGATCAAATTCAACAGAATCTCCAAAGATGTCGGGAAAACGCTGTGGCAAATGGTCACTCAGAAGTTCAGCAACTTCCTGCGAACCTTTAAGCCCTTCCGGCAATGCGCCAAAAACTTGGTCGTGATGGTCTTTCAGTAATTCGTCTTTCTTTCGCAGCTGCGCATCGCGATCGGAATCAATCTCAATCCAGTCAACAAGATCTAAGGCACGAAGTCCCATAGAGACCGAAAAGGCTCGGCCATCAATAGGCATGTAAGGCATGGGAAAAGTTTAGTAAAAGCTAGATCTGCTTGTTATTGCGTTTCTCATAAACTCGGCATCCCCATTCCACAGCAAGTGCGTAAAGTGCGCCGAGCATTGTGTCGAAGATGTAATGCTCGCCGCCATAGGCCAACGAGAACACCATTGCAGCACAATACAAAACAAAGAAAGCGCGCAAGTAGCGGTTTGCTCGCGGCCAGAAGAACATCGAAATCGTGAAAGCGGTTCCAGCATGCAACGATGGAATTGCGGCGAATTGGTTAACGACTCCTTGGCCTAACGAAACGATCTGACCCGCAACCGGGATGCCAATAACGCTCCATCCTCGCGTTGCAATTCGCACAATAGGATCGCAGAGACCTTGACGCGCGGCGTACCACGGTGGCGCAGCAGGAACGAGAATGTATGTCACTAATGCTGCTGCTGAAATCGTGATGATTCGTCGAGCAAAGTTCGCCCACTTACGGCGATCACGAACATACAGAACACCGACTATCGTCCACGGAACAATGAAGTGTGAACAGTAAGTAATGGCAACGATGCTTTCCCACGACTTAATGTGGTTCGGATCGTATAGATGTTGCTGTAACCACAGCGATGGAATCTCGCCATTGAAGAATCGACCAAATAGCGATAACTCAATGTTGTAAATCTCTTCTACACGAACTGGGAATCCGAGATTTTCTGCCGCGCCTCGCGAAAAGTCATACCCATAAAGCAAAGCGAAAAAGGGAATCCAGTCTGCAAAAATTCGCCACTTCGAATTTGCAGTTCCTACTGAGAATGCGACAGCAGCTGTAACAATAAAAAGAAATTGAGATGCCCTATCGAAAGGCACACCTCGAAGCACAACGAACAATCCTGCAACGACCAGCCAAAGGCTCACTGCAATCCGGCGTCCAATCGGCCAGTGGCTCAAAGTAGGCATTCCCTAAGACTAGAGGACGGGTCTAGGTAAGAATGGGGTCATGACTAACGTCGAGATTGTGTCGTGTTCAAACGCCATTGATGCACATGATGCAGCTGACTTTCTCAATTCTGTGTGGGGCGATGGCCCAGAAGTTGTGCCAATGGACTTGATATTGGCAATGACTCATGTTGGCGGTTACTGCTCACTTGCTCGCCGCGATGGCACCGTAGTTGGCGCATCAGTGGGGTTTCTCGGAAAGTTTCGAGGACACCACACATTGCATTCGCATGTGACCGCTTCACGGGAGCCAGGCATTGGCTATGAATTGAAGCAACATCAACGGACATGGGCACAGCAAAACGACATATCAATGATTACGTGGACCTTTGATCCACTCGTTCGTCGCAATGGTTATTTCAATCTGGTCAAGCTTGGAGCGATCGGCGTTGAATACTCCCCTAACTTTTATGGCGAGATGGTTGATGCCATCAACACAGGCGACGAATCGGACCGAGTTATGGCCATTTGGAATGTAGCCGATAAGCAAAATCACGTGCCGCAAGATGCACAGCGACATACCGCGATCGACAACATCGAAGATTCACCGGTAGTGCACGGACTGATTTCTGGAATCGACAACGTTATTCATATTCCAGCTGACGTCGAATCAATGCGCGCCGCACACGATCCTCGTGTCGCTCAATGGCGCTCATCTGTTCGCGACGTGTTGATGCCGGCCGTGAATTCGGGATGGACCCTCACAGGAATGATTAATCGCGAGGCTTATATCCTGACACCACCAAAGGAGACACAGTGAAGTTAGAAGCCGTTGAACTAATACGACTCAACGTTCCATTGAAGTCTGCCTTTAGAACATCTTTTAGTTCCGTTAACGTCCATCAAGTGGTGTGGGCCCATGTCATCACAGATGTTGGTGAAGGTTGGGCTGAATGTGGCGCTAACGAACGACCCGACTATTCCAGCGAATATCACAGTGCTGCCATGGACGTTTTACGCGAGTTTTTTATTCCGGACCTCATGGCGCTCGGAAATGACTTGCAGGCCGAAAAGGTCGCTCCCACATTGTTTTGGGCAAAAGGCCATCGCATGGCTAAGGCAGTTATTGAAACCGCATTGCTCGATGCCCAACTACGTCATGCAAATACCTCGTTTGCCACCTACTTGGGCGCTACTAAGACTAAAGTACCCGCTGGCGTGTCAGTTGGAATCATGGATTCACTCGAGGAACTTCATTCGTACGTTACTAATTATCTTGCCGATGGCTACTTGCGCATCAAATTAAAGATTGAACCGGGCTGGGATTATGAACCAGTAAAAATGGTCCGCAAAGAATTTGGCGACGACCTACTCCTCCAAGTAGATGCGAATACTGCTTACACTCGAGACGATTTTGATGTGTTACGCCGGCTCGATGAATTTAACCTTTTGTTGATCGAGCAGCCCATGTTCGAGGAAGACATTCTTGGTCACGCCAAACTTGCCGACTACATTGAGACACCTGTTTGCCTTGACGAATCCATAGTCTCTGCAGAAATTGCTCGCGATGCCATCGAACTTGGCGCTGCAGAAATTATCAACATCAAGCCCTCTCGAGTTGGCGGATACATTGAATCGAAGAAGATTCACGATGTATCCGTTTCTCAGAAAATTCCAGTCTGGTGTGGGGGCATGCTGGAGACTGGGATAGGCCGTGCAGCCAATCTGGCTCTCGCGGCGTTACCTGGCTTTACACTTCCCGGCGACACATCAGCTTCGGCGCGTTATTTCGAAGTGGATACAACCGAACCGTTTGTCCTGCAAGATGGACATCTAACAGTTCCTACTGGCCCAGGAATCGGTATCGACCCAATCATGGAGATTGTGGATCGGTTTGCCGTATCCCGCGAGTGGATCACACGCTCGTAACAATCAAGGAGTGCACCATGGCAAATCCAACTCATCGTTTCACAGACAAAGTCGTCATCGTTACTGGTTCCGGTGGTGGAATCGGCACCGCGATTGCGCAACGTTTTGCTGACGAAGGTGCACGGGTCATAGTTACCGATGTCGCAGCTGACAATGCACAAATCACCACCGATCAGATTGTTACTTCGGGAGGAAACGCGATCTGCATTCCAGCAGATATTTCACAAAGCGCTCCAGCACGCGCATTGATCCAAGATGTCATCGATACATACGGTCGCATTGATGTACTCGTTAATAACGCTGGCATTAATCGTCGCGGACCACTCATGGAACTCACTGAAGATGATTGGCATACGACTTTTGCCGTCAATGTCGATTCGATGTTTTATCTCTGCCAAGCCGTAATTCCCCACATGATCAATCAAGGTGGCGGCGCAATCGTTAACACCGCATCACAATGGGGACTGCATCCTGCCCCTGGTCACATCGCGTACAACGTGAGCAAAGCGGCAGTTGCGTCGTTTACACAGAACCTTGCACGCGATTACGCGCCGAACAAAATTCGCGTGAATGCTGTATGCCCAGGTGAAATCGGCACGCCAATGCTTCAAAAGGCAGCCGAGCGCAAAGGCTTGACCTTCGCGGACTTCGACAAGATGGTTCCGTTTGGTCGCATCGGTAAACCTGCTGAAGTTGCATCGCTTGTTGCATTCTTGGCATCAGATGAAGCTGAATTCATGTGTGGTTCGCTGGTTGAAATTACAGGCGCGCAACCAGTCGCTTAAATGACATACATCTTTATTGCAGGTGTCGGCATCGTGGTCGGCATCATCAATGGCATGGCCGGTGGCGCATCGATCATTAGCTACCCCGCGCTTCTGGCTGTCGGACTAAATCCATTGAGCGCAGTTGTGACAAACGCACTAGGTGTGATGCCTGCAAATTTCTTTGCCGTAAGGCACCATGAGACAGCATTTCGAGCCTTGATGAAAGCAAATGCGAATCTCATCATCGCCTCGATTGTCGGAACACTTATTGGAGCCGTGGCATTACTGAACATGCCAGTGACAACACTAGAGAAACTGATTCCATTTTTATTGCTACTTGCAACGAGCACCCTGCTCGTGCCAATTCCAGATAGGCCAACTGGAATGAATCCCAAAGTAGAAACAGCTGCGATATTTGGAACTGGGCTGTACTGCGGCTACTTTGGACCCGGACAGGGAGTGATGGTCGCAGCCACGCTTGCGCGAGATGCTCGACGAAGTCCTGCATTGATGAATGCAACAAAGAATGTCATCGTTGGGCTCACTGTCGTTGCATCAAACATCCTCTATACATTCAGTGGTCATGTGAATTGGCTTTATGCTGGCGTGCTCGCAATCGGCTCCGCAATTGGCGGCAATTTTGGTGGACGTTGGGCAACTCGCATGAGCGTCGCGTTCTATCGTCGGCTTGTTTTTATCGTTGGCATTGGCTCAACAATTGGTTTGTTTATCAAGTACTACTAGTCCTATCGATGACTAACTAACTTCGAACTCGCATTCCATCGGGATCAAACTGCACGTCTGCAACCACATGTGCCGGCACTTGGAGTCCACCGCAAGAAACAAAAACTTCAGATCCGATATCGCAATTGGTTGGTAGCCACACGTAAGCAAGTGACTTACCCACTGACCAACCATATTCAGAGCTCGTTACGTTTCCGATTGCGCGACCCTCGTGAAGCACAGGTTGACCAATCGTGGGAACAAGACTTGGGTCACTAATGTGAAGCGTGCGAAGTCTGCGTCGTAAACCAGCTCGCTCGGCCGCCTTAACTCCGAGGTGATCTTCTCCAGAACGTATGGCGAATTCCAAACCCGCTTCGGCCGGTGTGTCACGACGTGACATGTCAGTTCCCCATGCACGGTAGCCCTTTTCGATGCGCAGGCTTGTCAAAGCACCTCGACCTGCTACTACACCACCAACGCTTTGAACTTCTCGCACGATTGCATTCCACAAACGCGGCGCAACATCTGCGTCGCAACTGAATTCCCAACCTAACTCTCCGACATACGACACCCGAACAGCAGTAGCTTTAACGCCAGCAACTTCTATATCACGTGCAGTGAAATAGGGAAATTCTTGGTTGGACAGGTCAGTATCTGCGATTTTTGCCATCGCATCTCGTGAGGCAGGTCCCCATACCGCAATGCATGCAGTTCCAGCAGTCACATCTTCAACGTGCACATTCATTCCGGCACTGTGGCTCTTGATCCACAATTCATCACGCGCCGAATTACCGCCGACTAAAAACCGATCTTCTGCAAGACGTGAGATCGTCACATCAGAAACAATTCGGCCGCCTGAATTCAAAAATATTGCATACGTCGCCGAGCCAACAGATCGATCCACATTGCGCGATGCAAGTGTGTTCAGCAATCGCGCCGCATCCGGACCTGTGACCAAAATGCGACGAAGCGAGGTCATGTCAAAGACTCCAACACTCTCACGTGTGGCCAAATGTTCTGCGCCACAGATTGCTGACCAATGTCGACTGGACCACTCGTCCCGCTTTGGAATTGTTAAACCATCGAGACGATTCGAGTTACTTGCGTACCACCGTGGACGTTCCCATGCCGAAGTATCAAAGAATTCTGCACCTCGCTTTTCTTGATCCGCATAAAACGGCGAGAGTCGCACTCCTCTAGGACTTACCGAGGGCTCTGCAGGATGATGAATCGCATACGTATCTACATATGAATGATCACAGCGTTCTTCGAAATCCAGTCGCGATAATTCAGGACCATCAAATCGCGCAATATCGGCTGGAGTGATGTCAACAGTTGGTTCTTCACCAACAATCATTTCAGCAAGGCTACGAGCCGCCCCGATAGCGTGAGTTGCCCACACACACTCGAGCACCCATAAGCCATCGACTCGAGGAGCTGGCCCAATAAGTGGGTAACCATCTGGCGTGTATGGAAAGACTCCATTGTACGTCGTGACAAGTTTGGCGTCACGAAGTGCAGGCATGACCGCAACGGTTTCATCCCAAGCTTCAGTCCAATCCTCAGGTGTCCAATCAAACATCGAGGGATCGTGTCGGCGTTCATTGCCATTCACCATCTCGTCATCACTGAGCGGAAGAGCTTTGTGATTAAACGAGCCAATACCTACGCCAGCGCCTTCGTTGCGCATGTAGACACCGCCATCAAAGTGACGAATGAATGGTAACGACGCATCGAATTGCGAATGTTCAGCGATCATGTCTATGTCATCAGTAATCGCATATTGATGCTCCATAGCCACCATTGGAAGTGTCACACCCGCACTAGCTGCCAAACCTTTGCCCCAACTACCGGCTGCAAGAATCACGATGTCTGCTGGGATTACGCCCAACGCAGTTTTAACTCCCGTAGCGCGCTCATTGTCTGTGATGACATTGAGCACCCGAGTGTCTCCGATAAACGTCACTCCATTGCTTTGGGCGCGAAGTCCTTGCACCGTTGCGCCTCGCAGGGCCTTACCAATTCCCTCGCCTGTTGTGTGATAGCCACCAAGAATTGAATGTGGATCAAGTAATGGATTTAGCGATGCAGCTTCGCTTGCATCAATGATCCGGCCATCAAACCCCCATGACAAAGCAAACTCACGCCGCCGCTGAAGATAAGACCACCGTTGCGAAGTGGTAGCAATCTCAATAGCACCTACGTTGTGAAAGCAGGGTTCACCATCATGATCGAGACTCAAGAGTTTTTCGATTGTGTAATTTGCTAGACAAAACATCATCTCGGATGGACTCGTTCGCGTCATTAAACCTGGCGCGTGAGAAGTGGCACCACCAGTTTTGAATAACGGACCTTGATCAATAACCGTTATTTCACCTGCTTTGCGCATAGCCAACTCATCGGCAAGGCCGGTTCCAGCAATGCCTGCTCCAACAATGACGATTTTGCGCTGACTCATTGAATCAAACTCCTTCGCGACTACAAGCGATCCTATAAACAACCACGCCAAAACATGCAGCAAATTCATAGACGTAAGATCAAGGTATGAGCGATGTAACTTTGCAGTTCCTAGGCGCCACCCACACTGTGACTGGTAGCCGTTTTTTAATCTCTACTGGAACGTCAAAAGTACTCATCGATGCCGGACTTTTCCAAGGAACAAACGAGATTCGGGCACTCAATTGGGAGCCATTCCCAACTAAAGCTTCAACAATAGACGCGATCATTCTGACTCATGCTCATCTTGATCACTGCGGCTACATTCCTTTACTAGTCAAGCAAGGTTTCACAGGAAAGATTTACTGCACAACATTCACCCGCGATTTAGCTGAAGTCGTTCTATTAGATAGTGCACACATTCAAGAAGAAGATGCGAAGTATACGGACCGCAAGGGATACAGCTCGCATAAGCCGGCGCTTCCGTTGTACACAATCGAAGATGCTCAAAAAGCAATCAAGCAATTTGAACCGATTGATTTTCGCGTGAATCAAAATGTCGCCACTGACGTTGCTGTTACTTTTCATCCAAGTGGCCATATTCTTGGCGCATCGTTTGCTGAAATAGCTGCGGCTGGCAAGACATTTCTTTTCACAGGAGATTTAGGACGACCACTCCATCCAGCACTCGTACCTCCTGATCCGATTCCTGCTGGACCGTTCTCAGCGATTGTTACAGAGTCAACCTATGGCGACCGCATTCATGAAACGCCAACGTCAGAATTTGCTGATGCAATCAACGCCACCATTAAGCGAGGCGGCATAATTCTGATCCCAGCCTTCGCGGTAGATCGCACTGAAGTAATCCTGATGAAACTACGTGAACTCATTGAAAACAACACAATTCCACAAATACCGGTTTATGTTGATTCACCGATGGCGTTGGCGTCCCTCAAGTTTTACCGCGATGCTATCGATACTCGCTCGCCTGAAATTCGTCCTGACGTAGCAGATCAATGGGCGGGCCAAGATCCATTTGATGCTGGCAATCTTCACGAGATGCGCACCGTTGAGGAATCAAAGAGCCTCAATGACATTCACTCACCCGCAATCATCGTGTCCGCTAGCGGAATGGCAAGCGGTGGTCGAGTTGTTCATCATCTTGCACAACTGCTTCCCTTCGATAAGAACACCGTAATTCTGGTCGGCTATCAAGCAATCGGCACTCGTGGACGTTCACTAGGTGACGGCGCTGAACACGTCACTATTCATGGCGAATCAGTTCCTGTCCGGGCTCAGATCGTCAAAGCCGAAGCATTTTCAGTTCATGCGGATGGTCAAGAACTCGAGGATTGGCTGAAGAAAACTGAGAAGCCACACGCAGTTTACGTCGTTCACGGCGAGCCCGAGTCTGCAGATATTTTTGCAAAGCGGTTGCACAACGAATTGCAGTGGAATGCCATAGTTCCCGAACCAAACCAAACCGTCGCCATTAACTAACTAGACTCAATATATGGAAACAGTATGCTAATCCGGCTACTCAAGGAGTACTTGCGTCCTTACCGTCAACAAGTTGCATTCGTAACTGTCTTGCTCTTGGTGCAATCGCTCGTAACGCTATATTTGCCAAGCTTGAATGCAGACCTAATTAATAACGGTGTTGCCAAAGGAAATGTCAGTTACATCTGGCACATCGGACTAGAGATGTTGGCAGCATCATTACTCGTCATGGCTACCTCAATCGTGATTGCCTACTTCAGCTCGAAAGCCTCAATGGCATTTGGTCGCGACATGCGTAAGGACGTTTTCGTTGCAGTAGAAAAGTTTTCGGCACGAGAACTTAACCTATTCGGTGCTCCTTCACTGATTACTCGAAATACAAATGACGTTCAACAAATTCAAATGGTTCTATTCATGGGGTTAACCATGATGCTCAGTGCACCTATCACTGGCATAGGCGGAATCATCATGGCGATTCACACCGACATGAAACTCTCTGGACTTTTGCTAATTAGCGTCCCTCTTATGAGCCTGATCATTTGGCTACTGCTTCGTCGAGTTGTGCCTTTATTTAGGGTCATGCAGGAGAAAATTGATCGAATCAACTTGATCTTGCGCGAACAAATTTCTGGTATCCGTGTCATCCGAGCCTTTGTGAAAACAAAATACGAAGAGAAAAGATTCGATGCGGCTAATGAAGATCTAATGACCAATACCCTAAAGGTCAATAGAACTTTTGCCTTGATGTTTCCATCACTAACGTTGATATTGAACTTGTCCAGTGTTGCTGTGATTTGGTTCGGTGGCCATCTAATTGATTCCGGAGCTATGCCGATCGGAAACCTCACCGCATTCTTGCAATACCTTATGCAAATTTTGATGTCGGTCATGATGGGCGTCATGATGTCGCTCATGATTCCTCGCGCTGCTACCAGTGCAGAACGAGTTGTAGCAGTTCTCGATACTCAATCGTCTGTTGTTGAATCCTCGGCACCAAAAACACCTTCTAGTCAGGTTGGAACCATTGAATTCAAAAGTGTTGAATTCCGTTATCCAGGAGCGGAACAACCTATTCTCAGTGACATCACTTTCACAGCGCATCCAGGCCAGATAACCGCAATTGTAGGTAGTACGGGCAGTGGCAAATCGACACTTCTCAACCTCATTGCTCGATTCATTGAAGTAACAAGCGGCGAAGTCATTATCGATGGCATAAATGTACGGGAACAATCGCTAGAAACTTTGTGGTCGCAAATTGCATTAGTCCCACAGAGATCCTTTCTTTTCGGCGGCACAGTTGCCAGTAACTTGCAATACGGTGATCGTGATGCGAGCGACGAGCAAATGTGGCGAGCACTAGAGATTGCACAGGCTCGAGATTTTGTAGCGGAAAAACCAGAAGGCTTACTCACCCCAATCGCTCAAGGCGGTACAAATCTTTCTGGTGGGCAACGTCAACGAGTTTCTATTGCGCGAGCAATAATTAAGAACGCGCCGATAATTTTGCTTGATGATAGTTTCTCAGCACTTGATTTCACCACTGATGCAAAACTCCGCGCATCTCTGCATGAATATGCAAGTCACGCAACGATGATTGTGGTGGCTCAGAGAATCAGCAGCATTTTGGGATCAGATCAAATCATCGTGCTCGATCAGGGGCACATCGCTGGGATTGGCACTCATCATGAACTTCTCAATTCATGTGCGGTCTATCGAGAAATCGTTTATTCCCAATTGAGCCCGGAGGAGGCCGCATGAGTTCGCGCGACAATGCTCCACGTCCAATGGGCGGACCAATGCGAGGCGCGATGGGCGCCATGCCTGTTGCTAAACCAAGAGACTTCAAGGGAACCATACGTCGACTTTTTAATGAAATTGCCAAAGAACGAAGAACGCTCAGTCTAGTTTTAGTTCTGATCACTACTAGCGTCACGCTCGGGGTGTTTGGTCCGAAGCTCTTGGGTCGCGCCACTAACTACATTTTCTATGGCTACCTTGGTCGAAACATTCCATCGAACGTCAGCAAAGACCAAGTTGTGCAGATGCTTCGCGCCAAAGGCGAAGATCGCATGGCGGACATGCTTGCAAATAGTCCTGTCGTTCCGGGCGAAGGTATCAATTTTGATGCAGTACTTAATGTCATCCTGATAGTCATCGGGCTCTACGTTGTTTCAGCCTTCTTCATGTGGCTACAGGGCTACTTGATGGCTGGTGTTACCCAAAGAACTGTCTTCCGATTGCGCAGACAAGCTGAAGAAAAACTTGGCCGTTTACCTCTGTCGTATTTCGACACCCAATCGCGAGGCGATTTGTTGAGTCGCGTCACAAATGACATCGATAACATCGCAAGTTCCATGCAACAAGGGCTATCGCAAATACTCAACTCAATTCTGACTGTTGTTTCTGTTTTGCTCATGATGCTATGGATCAGTCCTGTACTGGCCCTTGTGTCACTTATTGCAATTCCGTTAAGCATGTTTGCCTCACTGCGCATTGCCAAACGTTCCCAGCGAGAATTTATCGAACAGTGGTCTTGGACTGGCAAGCTCAACGGGCACGTTGAAGAAATGCACACGGGTCACGCTTTGGTCAAAGTCTTTGGGCATCGCGAACAGGCTATTGCGGATTTCTCGACACTTAACGACAAGCTTTATGAATCGAGCTTTAAAGCTCAATTCATGTCAGGCATGATTCAGCCAGTTACTAACTTCATTTCGAATTTGATCTATGTCGCAATCTCGGTAATCGGTGGCTACAGAGTTGCCACTGGCTCAATGACGCTTGGTG
>CAITJH010000071.1 GCA_903892635.1 uncultured Actinomycetes bacterium
CGTACGCCCAGCGCGGTGGATTCCATGTGATCGAACATCAGCTCGCTGCTGCTGTTGAGCTCTTCCCTATCTTCGAGCGCGCACATTTACTTCGTACATGGGGCGGCATCGTGGATACAACTCCAGATGCTTCGCCAATCGTTGGTCTGACTCCTGTAGACAACCTCTACCTCAACTGTGGTTGGGGCACTGGTGGTTTCAAGGGCACACCAGGTTCAGGTTGGGTCATGGCGCATACCGTAGCCAACAACGAACCACACGCACTCAACGCTGGCTTCAACTTGGATCGTTTCAAGACCGGCCACCTTATCGACGAGCACGGCGCTGCCGGCGTGGCTCACTAAGGAGTACCAAGATGTTGCATATTCCATGTCCATGGTGCGGTCCTCGCGATGAAACCGAATTTCATTACGGTTCCGAAGCAGGAGTTGCTTACCCAGAAAATCGCGACGAGATGAGCGATGAAGAATGGGGCAAGTTCGTCTTCATCCGTTCCAATCCAAAGGGTTGGTTCGCTGAGCGTTGGGTACACAGCGCCGGCTGCCGTCGCTGGTTCAACGTGTGGCGCAATACCGTCACACATGAATTCGGCCCTACCTATAAACCATTTGAACCTCAACCAAAGAGCCCAGCATGAGCACAGTACCTTTCACATTTGATGGCAAGACCTACGAAGGTCGTGCCAGTGACACACTAGCCGCCGCATTGTTGCGCAACGGCGTAGTTCACTTCACCAACAGCGCATACCGCGATCGCCCACGTGGCATCGTCGGCTTGAGTTACGAAGAGCCAAATGCACTCGTCCAAATGGACAGCGGTGCTGGCGAACCTATGGTTCCTGCAACAGTTCTTGAGATCGTTGATGGTCTGGCAGTTCGCAGCTTGCAGGGTATCGGTGACCTTCCTGATACTCGTGACGAATCGCGTTACGACAAGAAGTTCATTCACACTGACGTCGTTGTTGTGGGTGCTGGCCTCGCAGGTTTGAAGGCTGCGGCAGAACAAGCAAAGACTGGCAAGGATGTTGTGATCGTTGACGATCAGCCAACTCCCGGAGGCCATGCACGTGCGACAGGCGAAGCTATTCCTGCCGAACTGCTTGCCGTGTTGGATCTTCCAAACGTGAAGTACTTGCCTCGCACTGTTGTGCACGGTTTGTACGACCAGGGTTACAGCGTTGCTTCAGAGCGTCGCACCGATCACTTGTCGAGCACTGTCAGCAAGCACAAGGCACGCATTCGCACATGGCACTTCCGCGCCGAACACACGATCATTGCAACTGGTGCATTCCAGCGCCACATCGTGTTCGCGAACAACGACCTTCCAGGCATCATGTTGTCGCACGCAGCAGCAACGTATGTTGCTCGCGATGGCGTTGAGGCTTTCAAGACTGCAGTCGTTGTGACTCAAGACAATCAGGGTTATCGTGATGCAGTCCGCTTGCACAATGCGGGCGTCAAAGTCAACGCAATTGTTGATGTTCGTACCGATGCCAGCGGCCCATCCGTTGATGCAGCAAAGGCAGCGGGCATTCCGGTAATCGCCGGCAAGACTGCTGTTGATGCCTGCACTAAGGAAGACGGCACCGTGAAGTGCGTTTCTGTCGGCAACCTCGATGGCACTGACGCAACCTGCATTGATGGTGACTTGATTGCACTGTCAGGCGGTTGGACACCAACAGTGCACTTGGCAACCTACATCGGCGTCAAGGCAACATGGGATGCATCGCTCGCTGCTTTCGTCGTCAAGACAAGTAACAAGTGGTACAGCACTGCTGGCATGCTCGCTGGTGATTTCGGTGGTGATGACGCACCTGCTATTTTCTTCGGCGCTGAACAAACTGAAGAGCAAGCTAAGGACGCTTTCGTCGATTTCCAGCGAGATGCCACATTGCGCGAAGTTCGTCGTGCGATTAACGCTGGCATGCACAGCATTGAGCACGTCAAGCGCTACACAGCTATTGGAACTGCGCATGATCAAGGCAAGACAAGTGGAACCATCACAATGGGTCTGATTGGTCAGGCACTTGATCGTGCACCAGATGAAATCGGATCGCTCACATTCCGCCCACCATACGTTGGTGTTCCATTCGCAGCTCTTGCTGGTCGTGAACGCGGCGTTCTGAACGAGCCACAACGCAAGACTCCAATTCACGAACTTCACGTTGCTGCTCGTGCACCAATGGAAGATGTTGGCCAGTGGAAGCGCCCTTGGTACTTCCCACAGGGCACCGAAGACATACACGCAGCAGTACTTCGCGAATGTGCAGCTGTTCGTGCAGGCGTTGGTGTCATGGATGCTTCAACTCTGGGCAAGATCGATATCCAAGGTCCAGATGCTGCCGAGTTCCTCGACCGCATTTATACAAATGTGTTCAGCTCACTCAAGGTTGGCGCAAGCCGCTACGGCTTCATGTGTGGCGTTGATGGAATGGTCTTCGACGACGGTGTGACAACACGCCTTGGCGAAAACCACTTCCTGATGACGACAACAACCGGTGGCGCGGCCAAGGTGCTGGATTGGCTCGAAGAGTGGCTTTACACAGAATGGCCAGACCTCAAGGTCTACTGCACTTCTGTCACCGAGCACGTTTCAACTGTTGCCATCGTTGGTCCAAAGTCGCGCGACTTGCTTGCAAAGCTGTCACCCGGACTTGATGTCAGCAACGAAGCATTCGGTTTCATGGAAAACAAGTTCGCAGATGTTGCCGGCATTCCAGCTCGTATCGCGCGTATTTCGTTCTCGGGCGAACTTGCGTACGAAATCAACGTTGATGCTTGGTACGGCGCACATGTGTGGGCTGCAGTCATGAGCGAGGGTGCAGAATTTGGCATCACTCCTTACGGCACCGAAACCATGCACGTGCTTCGCGCTGAAAAGGGTTACGTCATCCTTGGTCAAGACACCGATGGCACTCAAACGCCAATGGACTTGGGCATGGA
>CAITJH010000072.1 GCA_903892635.1 uncultured Actinomycetes bacterium
AGATGCAGCGAAGAAGTGGGTTAACGCCAACCTCGACGCTGTTAATCAGTGGCTAGCTGGTACTGGTGTCACCGCAACAGCTAAGTAAGCGATTAACGCACAATTACTAACCGCTATCGATTCGATAGCGCTGCGAAGGGTCAGTCCGAAAGGGCTGGCCCTTTGTCATGTTTCGAGCCGATTCATATGTGAGGCGGTTCAATCACAAAGAGTTCCCACAGTCCCAAAAATGTGATCAAACCCTGTATCCAAAACCTGAGATTTTCCGTAAACCGCTTGACGATTCACTAACACCGCGAAACGATTAGTTGTTGCGCCATGTGCTTTCTGTTGCATAATGCGCAACATTACACACTATCGAAAAGGTGTCTTCATGTCGAAGAAAATTGTCGTGATCGGTGCTGGCATAGTTGGCTGCTCACTTGCAGATGAACTGACAGAGCGTGGCTGGACCGATGTCACAGTCATCGAACAAGGTCCAATGCCCGCTCCTGGCGGATCAACATCACACGCCCCTGGCTTGGTGCAGAAAGTTACTAGCAACAAGACTCTTGCAGCCATGGCAGATCAAACGATTAACAAGCTTCTTTCTGTCGAACATGAAGAAGGACCTGGCTTCTACCAAGTAGGTTCACTTGAGATTGCGACAACACCCGAGCGACTTGAAGAACTTCACCGCCGCACCGCATGGCTACACGCATACGGATATGAAGCTGAAGTTGTTTCTCCAGAACGCGCAGCAGAGTTGCATCCAGTTCTTGATCCAAAGGCAATCCTCGGTGCTATCTACTGCCCCACCGACGGTCTTGCAAAAGCCGTGCGTTCAGTACAAGCATTACAGCGACTCGCTGAATCACGTGGAGCAGTTTTCCATGACCGCACTGAAGTGATCGGTATCGAACAAGAAGATGGTCGCGTCACCGGCGTTACCACCGACAAGGGTTTCTTCCCTGCCGAAATCGTCATTTCATGTGCAGGTATTTGGGGTCCAAAGGTTGGCCGTATGCATGGCATGTCACGCGCATTCCAGCCACTTGCACATCAACTCGCATGGACCGAAGACATTCCTTCACTTGCAGACCAGACCGAAGAAATCACCATTCCGATCATGCGTCATCAAGGTGAAGATCTCTACTACCGCCAGCGCTTCAACGGCATGGGCATCGGTTCGTACTTGCACCGTCCATTGCCAGTTGAGTCTGAAGAAATTTTGCCTTTCGATCAAGCCGAAATCATGCCAAGCCAACTTCCATTCACCCCACCAGAGTGGGAACCAGTTATGGGTCTTAGTGGCAAGGTCATGCCTGAACTCAAAGATGCAAAGATTGTCGACGGCATGAACGGCATGTTCTCGTTCACAGTCGACACATTCCCATTGATGGGTGAATGGTCACAGCTCAAGGGCTTCTGGCTTGCCGAAGCAGTGTGGGTTACTCAATCAGTTGGTGTTGCTCGTGCAACCGCCGAATGGATCATCGACGGTCATCCAACATTGCCAGTACACGAGTTCGATGTGAATCGTTTTGAGCCACATCAACTTGGTCCTACACACATCAAGATGCGCGGCCAACAAAACTACGTCGAGGTTTACGACATCATTCATCCGCTGCAGCCAATGGAAAAACCTCGTCCAATTCGCACCACCGGCTACTACCACCGCCATCAAGAACTCGGTGGTTACTTCCTCGAAGCATCAGGCTACGAACGTGCTCAGTGGTTCGAATCAAACAAGGATCTTGTTGCCAAGTACCCAACACCGGCCCGCGATGAATGGTCAGCACGTTACTGGTCACCAATCATCGGTGCTGAAGCTCAATACGTTAGTGACAACGTCGGCATCTTTGACATTACGCCGCTGAAGCGTATTGAGGTCAAGGGCAAGGGTGCACTTGAGTTCTTGATGGAACAAACAACAGGAAAACTCGACAAGGCAATTGGCAGCGTTACTTACTGCCTCATGCTTACCGATAAGGCCGGCATCTTGTCTGACATCACAGTCACACGTCTTGGCGAAAGCCACTTCGTGATCGGTGCTAACGGCGCCGTTGATGTTGCTCGCCTCGAAATGGTTGCTCCGGACAATGTATTCGTCAACGACATCACTGCCGGTACTGTTGCCCTCGGCCTATTTGGACCACATGCCCGCAAGGTCATCCAGAAGTTGACCAACGTTGACGTGTCACACGAAGCGCTCGGTTACTTCAAGGCCAAGAGCCTCTACCTCGATCAAGTTCCTGCAACACTGTGGCGCTTGTCGTACGTAGGTGAAAGTGGCTACGAAATTTACACCACCGCAGACTTCGCGTTGAAGTTGTGGGACACCTTGATGGCTGCCGGCGAAGAGTTCGGCATCATCGCTGCAGGTCGCGGCGCATACAACGCAATGCGTCTTGAAAAGGGTTACCGTTCATACGGCACAGACATGACCAGCGAGCACAACCCCTACGAAGCAGGCCTTGCGTTTGCGGTACGAAAGGGTGGCGGCTTCAAGGGTGCTGAAGCATTCGAAGCGATTGATCCTGCGCAACTTACGCGCAAGCTCGTCACTTTGATCTTTGATAATCCTGAGCACGTCACGATGGGCAAGGAACCAGTTCGCGTCAATGGTCAGCCTGTGGGCTACACCACATCAGCTAACTACGGCCATCGCATCGACAAGCCACTTGCCTACGCATGGTTGCCGATCGAACACTCAACTCTCGGAACCAAGGTAGAAGTGCAATACTTTGATCAGTTCTATCCAGCTGTTGTCAGCGAAGACGTCCAGTTCGACGCTGCTATGACCAGATTGAAGTCCTAAACATGACGACTAACCGTCGACGTACCGTCGAACTTCCAGAACATCCCGAATTCTTGTGGGACCACAAGTCTCCTAAGAAGTCCTACGACGCCATCATTGTTGGTGGTGGTGGTCACGGACTTGCGACTGCGTACTACCTCGCCAAGCTTCACGGCATGACCAACATTGCAGTGTTGGAAAAAGGCTGGCTCGCTGGCGGCAACATGGCACGCAACACCACAATCATTCGCTCGAACTACCTCTGGGATGAATCCGAAGGCATCTACGAGCACTCTTTGAAGTTGTGGGAAGGCTTGCAAGAAGACGTCGGTTACGAAATGTTCTTCTCGCAGCGTGGCGTAATGACATTGGCACACAGCGTGAGCGATGTGCGCACCAAGATGCGCAACTACTACGCAAACGGTGTTGCCGACATCGACAGCGAATGGTTAACCCCAGAGCAAGTTAAGGAAATTGCGCCGATCGTCAACATCAGCCAAGACATTCGTTATCCAGTTATGGGTGCGACTTACCAGCCACGTGGCGGCATTGCCAAGCATGACTGGGTGGCATGGGGCTACGCCAAGGCTGCAATCGACATGGGCGTTGACATCATTCAAGGCTGCGAAGTCACTGGCCTTGTCATCAATGGCAACAAAGTTGAAGGCGTTGAAACCAATCAGGGAACAATCTTGGCGAACAAGGTTGCTCTCGTTGGCGCTGGTCACTCATCAGTGCTGGCCAAGATGGCGGGCATCGACATTCCGATTCAATCGCGTCCTTTGCAGGCGTTGGTTTCTGAATTGCTCGAGCAGGTCCTCGACACCGTCATCATGTCGGGCATGGTTCACGTGTACGTCAGCCAAGCACATAAGGGCGAACTCGTGATGGGTGCAGGAACTGACGCTTATAACTCGTACGCCCAGCGCGGTGGATTCCATGTGATCGAACATCAGCTCGCTGCTGCTGTTGAGCTCTTCCCTATCTTCGAGCGCGCACATTTACTTCGTACATGGGGCGGCATCGTCGATACGACTCCTGATGCATCGCCGATTGTTGGACTCACGCCGGTTGAAAATCTGTACCTGAACTGCGGTTGGGGTACCGGAGGTTTCAAGGGCACCCCGGCTTCCGGTTGGGTCATGGCGCATACCGTAGCCAACAACGAACCACACGCACTCAACGCTGGCTTCAACTTGGATCGTTTCAAGACCGGCCACCTTATCGACGAGCACGGCGCTGCC
>CAITJH010000073.1 GCA_903892635.1 uncultured Actinomycetes bacterium
CTTAATCACCCGAAAGTAAAGAAAGCATTTCGTGACGGCGATTTTTCCCGCTTCTACAACAACACGGCTTATACCGAGGCATTGTCGCTCCCTGAAATCAACTATGTGTTAAACGAACAGATCTTTGGTGACCCCATGCTCGAAGAATTACATTAGTCCGACAATAAATCAGGTCGGTTTTTTCTCGTGCGCTCGACCGCTTGTTCGTGACGCCATGTGGCAACCTTTGCATGGTCGCCCGATGTCAGGATCTCGGGAACTTCGAGGTCGCGCCACACAGGAGGACGCGTGTAAATCGGCCCTTCAAGCAAGTTCTGCATCGAACCCAGAGCAAATGAATCGTCTACAGCACTTTCTTGGTTACCCAGAACGCCAGGGATCAATCGCGCAATCGTTTCCACCATGACGAGCACAGCAACTTCGCCACCGGCAAGAACGTAGTCACCGATTGAAACCTCATCAACGCGAATGCGCGATGAGTAATGTGCAGCAACGCGAGAATCAATTCCCTCGTAACGTCCACATGCAAAGATGATGTTCTTTTGCGTGGCATAGTCCGCAGCCAGACTTTGGGTAAATGGTTTTCCCGAAGGTGTCGGAATAATCAAAACTGTTTCGTCCGTGACGAGGTCGTCGAGCATTTCGCCCCATGGCTCTGGCTTCATCACCATGCCAGGACCTCCACCGTAAGGCGAGTCATCAACGGTCTTGTGCTTGTCGTAAGTCTTATCTCGCAAATCATGCACGTTCACAGACATCAAGCCATCGTCAATAGCTTTACCCATGAGCGAGAGTTTCAGTGGCTCAAGATATTCCGGAAATACTGTGACGACATCAAACTTCAGCATCGTCATCCTCCCGAATCACGATTGCCTCTGCGTCATTGAGAAGTCCGGGCGGCGGAGTGATGGTCATGCGCTTATTCGCCACATCTACATCGGGCACAAATTCACTAACAAATGGAATTAAGGCTTCTTCGAGACCTTCACGCTTAACTGCGATCAAGTCTTGCGCAGGTAAATGAATAATTTCGCTGATCGTGCCGATGACTTCCCCATCGCACACAACGCTCATTCCGACCAGTTGATGGTCGTAATACTCATCGGGATCTTCAGGTAGTTCGTCTGGATCCACATCAAGCGTGAGTTCCAGTCCACGCAAGCCTTCGGCGTCAGTGCGATCATCAACGCCGACAAAATGAATGACCAGCCGGCCACTGTGCCACTTGGAAGTAGCGACAGTGACCTGCTGGCCATCTGATGTTTCTAGTACGGCTCCGTCAGCGAAGCGGTTGTCTGGTTCATCGGTGAACGGCTCTACGAAAAGATCCCCACGAACTCCGTGAGCTCGCCCGATTCGCCCGACAACGAGCTGCATTGACTAGCGCTCGTCGACGTCGAGAATGTCGATACGCACATTGCCCTTGTCGGACACTGCGTTCAACACGGTACGAAGTGCAGTTGCGGTGCGGCCGTTCTTGCCAATCACACGACCCATGTCTTCAGGGTTCACCTTGACTTCGAGTGTGACACCTCGACGATTGTTCTGCTTTACCTGAACGTCGTCTGGGTGATCAACAATCCCGCGTACGAGATGTTCTAGTGTCTCGTCGATCATCGACTATGCCTCTTCGGCTGGAGCTTCTTCAGCTGCAGCTTCTTCGGCAGGTGCTTCTGCATCGCCTGAAACTGCTTCCTTGATGCCTTCAACAGCTTCTGCTACTGCGTCTACTGCTTCAGTTGCAGCTTCGACAACAGCGTCAACGATGTGCTCTGCAGCTTCCTTGACTTCTTCAGCAATTTCCTTAACTTCCTCGACAACCTTTTCAACCTTTGGCTTGATGGTTGGGGTGCGAGGTTCGTTGGCAACTGCAAGTACGGTTGCGGCAAACTTTGCCTGCTTGGCTTCCTTAGGTTCAGCGACACGTAGTGTGCCTTCCTGACCTGGAAGACCCTTGAACTTCTGCCAGTCACCAGTGATCTTAAGAAGAACAAGAACTGGTTCGGTTGGCTGTGCGCCAACGCCTAGCCAGTACTGAGCGCGCTCAGAGTTGATCTTGATAAGGCTTGGCTCTTCCTTTGGGTGGTACAGACCGATTTCTTCGATCGCACGACCATTACGTGCAGTACGTGAGTCAGCAATGACAACGCGGTACTGAGGGTTGCGAATGCTTCCGAGACGCTTGAGCTTGATCTTGACAGCCACGAGTTAAATTTCTCCTGTTATTGGGGTGAATACGTTTCTTATGAGCGAGTGGGGTCGCAAAGAATTGCATTCGATGAATCCAGCGGCTCTGCGGTTAGAGGGCCGGCTCGGTCGCTGGGATTACCTTGAAAATAATGCCAGAAATAGTGGGAAATACGAAACTGAAGCCCAAAGTGATGGGTTTTCTAGCTCAGAAAGCCCTTGAAAGCATCGGGAAGCTCGGTCAGGGTTGTGGCAGGGGCCACTGTTTCTTCAATGTCCAAGCCTGCTTCTTGGGCTGCGCGCTTGGCCGGGTTGCCCGATTTCTTCGCACCTTTTCCTTTTTGCTGCTTCTTTGCTTGTGGCGCACGCATACCTGGAATCGCAGGCATCGCTGGCATTCCAGGGACTGAGCCACCCTTTGCCATTTGTCGCATCATCTTTTGAGCTTGCGTGAAGCGATCGATCAAGCCATTGACATCACTTACTTGGACACCGGAACCTCTCGCAATACGGGCACGACGTGAACCATTCAAGATTTTCGGATCTTCACGTTCGGCCGGAGTCATCGAACCGATGATGGCGCCAACGCGATCAATTTCGCGCTCGTCAATATTTTCAATCTGCTTTTTCATGTCGCCCATGCCAGGCAACATTCCAAGCATCTTGCTCATTGACCCCATTTTGCGAAGTTGGTTCATCTGTTCCATGAAGTCGGTCAGCGTGAAGTCCTGACCTGTTTGCAACTTCTTAGCAAACTTCTCGGTCGTATCTTTATCGAGATTCTGCTCAGCCTGTTCAATCAGAGTGAGCACATCGCCCATATCCAAAATTCGCGAAGCCATGCGATCTGGATGGAAGATTTCAAAGTCGGTAAGTTTTTCGCCGGTCGACGCGAACATGATCGGCTTACCAGTCACCGTGCGAACGGAAAGCGCGGCACCACCTCGAGCATCGCCGTCGAGTTTGGTCAGGACCACAGCATCGATTCCGATTTCATCGGCGAAAGTTTGAGCGGTGTTGACTGCGTCTTGACCAGTCATAGCGTCGATGACTAGCAATGTCTCATCTGGCTGAGCTTCGCTCTTGACCTTCTTAAGTTGCTTCATCAGGTCGGCATCGATAGCCAGGCGACCTGCAGTATCGACGATAACTATGTCGTGAAGTTTGTCTTTGGC
>CAITJH010000074.1 GCA_903892635.1 uncultured Actinomycetes bacterium
GATAAACATTTGGTAGCACGAAATACCTTCGGCAAGCCATGCCTCACGATCGCTGGGATCTGGACTTTGCTTGACGACGAATCCGCCCTTTGCGCCGGATGGAACGATGACGGTGTTCTTAACCATCTGCGCCTTAACGAGACCAAGGATCTCAGTGCGGAAGTCTTCAAAACGATCTGACCATCGCAAACCACCACGAGCCACCATGTCGAAGCGAAGGTGAATACCTTCTACTCGCGGCGAGCACACCCAAATTTCAAACATTGGAACAGGCAACGGCAGTTCAGGCACTTCACGTGAAGCAATCTTGAACGACATCACACTCTTGTAAGTACCATCAGCATTGCATTGGAACACATTGGTGCGAATAGTTGCTCGTACCAATGCGATGCTAGAACGCAGAATCCGATCATGGTCAAGACTCTTGACCGCATCAAGCGACTTATTTATAGATTCCACCAACGAAGCCTGCACGGCTGCCCGATCGTCAGTGAACTGAGGATCGAATCGAGCGCGGAATAATTGCAGCAACATCTGAACGAGCCCGACGTTAGCCAACAAAACTTGTTGCAGGTAGCCCTGACTGAATGGCGTACCAGCTTGTCGCAGGTAGGCAGCATACGCACGAATGATCGCAACGTTGCGTGCTGTGAGACCAGCATGAACGACCAGCGCGTTGAAGCCGTCACTTTCAACTTCACCATTCCATGACGCCATGAAAGATTCGCAGAATCGTTCTGCTAATGAATCCAATGCCGGAACTGCATCGACATCGAACCCAATTCCAAAGTCATAGACGTATGCCGGCGCAGCACCTGCGCGACGAATGTCGAAGGCACGTTCGTCAATTACTTCGATACCCATGTCATGCAACATGGGAAGGATTGCCGACAATGTAATTGGCTTACCCAAGCGGTAGATCGTGAATCGACGGGCGCCTTCTTCAGCATCATGAGATTCACTCAAAGCGACTGAGATTGCATTTTCTAGAGCAAATTCAAGGGCTTCAAGTCGAGTAACGTGTGCCACGGCATGCTCTGCCGGAACGTGCTCTTTGAATGATTCAGGGAAGCTCGTTGACCACTTGCGTTGAATTCGCGAGGCATTTTCTTCACCCAACTGATCAACAACAGCATCAGCGAAATCGTCCTCCCAGAAGCGGGTTGCGTCCGCGAGAGCGATTTCTAATTCATCAAGATCAATCTGTGGAACTGTAACTCCGGCAGGCATTCGCACATCAAATGACAAACGTGCAAGCACTGACTCGGTAAGCCACGCCTTGAAGTCGACACTTTCTGCCCCATAACGATCGATCAAAATGTCTTCCATGCGAACGCGCACTTCAGTCGTGTATCGATCACGTGGGAAGTACACCATGACACTGGCGAAACGATCTAGGGCTTCGGTGCTTGCGAATACTCGCACTTGGCGACGCTCTTGTAGCTGCAAAACGCCACGAGCAATTTCTTCAAGTTCAGGTGCCTCGATTTGGAAGAGCTGGTCGCGCGGGTACGTCTCAAGGAATTGGATCAAGTCTTTTCCGCTGTGCGAATCGGAGTCAAGCGCGAAAGCCGACATTACAGTTTCGGCCTTACGTGCCACAACAGGAATCGTGAACACTGATTGCGTGTATGCCGCAGACGTGTACAAGCCAAGGAAACGATATTCACCGACGACATTTCCCTTTGCATCTGTCTTGGCAATCGAAATGTAGTCGACATATGACGGACGATGAATAGTTGAACGCGAGTTACCTTTAGTAACTAATAGCAGTGGACCATGCGACGCTCCAGCATGAGCTCGAGCCACCATGGCGACGCTGTCTTCTTGTGAAGCGGAACGCAAAATGCCCAGACCTGTGCCTGACACAGGATTCGCGAGGCCTGCAGAATTAAATGTGTACTCCGCGTAGCCGGTGAAAGTGAAATGACTTTCAGTGATCCATTTGAGAAAGGCAACCGCATCTGCAATTTCTTCTTGCGAGTAAGTCGTTGCTGAAATCGGCAATGCAGCAGCAAGTTCGCCAGCACGTTCGCACATTGCTGACCAATCATTGACAGCAGCGCGTACATCACCAAGGACACTCAGTAAATGTGATTCGATGTCACGCAAGTCTTCGTCATCGGTCTCGCGATCAATCTCGATCGACATCCACGACTCGGCAATGTAACCTGCTGGAATCTCTTGCGTCGTTTCTTGATCAAGGACTTCGATCAAAGCACCTTGCGCATCGCGCTTAACGGCAAAAATTGGGTGAATCACCAAATGGATGCCGCGTCCCTGACGCGACAATTCGGCTGTGACGGAATCAACGAGGAATGCCATGTCATCAGTAACGATCTGGACAACAGTGTGAGCAGAGGCCCATCCATCGTTTTCCAGTGTTGGTGCTACGGCATGAACTTTAACTGTGTCTGCTGGACGTGACTGCGCCACACTCATGTGAGCGTTGATCATCGCGCTGAGATCGCGGACTTCTCGACCAACCATGTCCTCTGGTGCAACGAGCTCGAAATATCGGTGAGCCACATTTGCAGCGTTCGCGGGAACTGCTGCAACAACTTGCTTAACCAGGCCTTGTAGAGCCTCTTCCAGACGTCGCGTAGTACGCGGAGCATCGGACATGAAAATGCCTCCAGAAATGAGTAGCCACCTCGTTGTGAGTACCTCAAAAGTCAGCCTACCCAACGACAAGGGGGTATCAAAGTGAGGTCCGCGCCTTAACTACCGCGGCGGGGCAGCCTACCCGCGATGCTCTTGGAAGTCGCTTTTACGTCATGATTAAGGAGTGAGCACAACCTGCGACCTGACTTTGGACTACGCCGCTCCTGCCGAATTGGTGTGGACGATGTGGCTAGATGACGCGTTTTTGCAAGCCAAAGGCGAGAACACGGCGCAAAGTACTCACATCATCGACCAGACTGGCGAGCAAACAATCTTGACGATCACTCGGGTCATCAATGAAGGCATTCCGGCAATTGCCAGAACATTTCTTGGTGAGTCGATCACGCTCGTTGAAACTCAAACGTGGGGCCATCCCGTTGACGGTGTGCGTAACGCCACAGTCGGACTGACTGTCCGCAATGCACCGGCAACTGTGACTGGGACTATCTCACTGAATCCGATCGCTACCGGCACTCTTGTATCAATTCATTTCGATATCAAAGTGGCAGTTCCACTTTTTGGCGCAACTGCCGAATCAGTTATTAAAGAACAACTAGAACGTTTCATTCGTGCCGAACAAGTCATCGGCAATGCGTGGTTGGCATCACACCAGTGACTCTTGACGTTGAATGGCTGGCAAGTGCACCGGCGCAACACATTATTAATGTCGCAGAGAGTGTGTCGATCGAAGCGAATGATATTCAAAAATTCCGTGCAGAATTTCCAGACATTGACATCGACCTGATCGGTTCAGCAATCCATCAGGCATGGTTGCGCAAGCGCGCGTTTTCTCGTTGGGGTGCGCCCACTGCGTTTCTCATGACCACAGACGGATTGAGCCAAGCCACAAGACCTGTGGTTGCCAACTGGCATGCACAATGGATCACCGACAACATTGGACCAAACTCTCATGTGCTCGACCTGACCTGTGGACTTGGTTTTGACGTGGCTGCTATCGCACGGGCTGGACATCGAGTCACCGCTATCGAGCTTGATCCTGAGATCGCAGCACTAGCAACACATAACCTCGAGCCTTTTGGTGTGACGGTGCAGTGCGCAGAAGCCACAACGTTCAACATTCCAGAGGATGTTGATGTGATCTTCGTCGATCCAGCTCGCCGCGATCCCAAGGCTGCAAAAACTGCGACCGGCGATACGGTACGGAATTTTAGTTCGCGCAATTGGTCACCTTCTTGGGATTTCGTACAAGGACTAGCAAAATCACACCGAGTGATAGCCAAAGTTGCACCCGGCGTCGATGGCGACACCATCGCAGATTGGGATGCTACTTTCGTCAGCGTTAACGGCGACTTAGTCGAAGCACTACTGACAAGTCATGGGAGCCGAGCGCGCAATGCTCTGCTGTTTGATCAGGTGTCTGAAGTTCACACACTTCTGACAGGCGGAAGTGACACCAATACTGCCGAGCTCGGCAAATACTTGATCACACCCGATACTTCACTTGTTCGAGCCCGCGCACTGTCGACAATCGCACATCGATGTGATGCAGGACTGGTCAACCCTCACATTGCGTGGCTCACGAGCAACAATCGTGCGGCCGTCGAATCACTCGTGGCTGACTCGCCTCGCATTGCGCAGGCTTTCGACATTCTCGAGGTAGTGCCCTTTTCGCCGAAAACGTTGAAGCGCGATATTGCGCAATATGAAGCAAGTGCTGTCACTATCATGACTCGTGGTGTGCAAGTCAATGTAGACGAGCTGCGCAAGAAAATTATTGGCAAGCTTGATAAGTCAGCACCGGAACTCGTCGTTGCGATCTATCGAGATGATGCAGGCAACAAGGCAATCATTGCTCGTAGGCTTTAGCGCAACGTAGCCAAATCGCGATCCATCGCTGTGATTGCGTTGGGCCCAAGACCGCAGCAGCCGCCAATCAACTTGGCGCCTAAAGCAACCCACTCGTTGACTGCCTCAACAGGAATGGTGTCGAGGCCCTCCCCGATCCAGCAATGGTTCGGGCCATCCCACACTCGGCCCGCGTTTGGGTACACCACAAATGGCTTGTCCGTGTACTTTCGTAATTCAGTAAATAACGGTGCGATGTACTCCGGCATTGTGCAGTTCATGCCGATAGCAACAATCTGATCGTTGCCCGCCACAGCTTGGGCGAATTCCTCGATTGGCTGACCTGCACAAGTGTGTTCGGCATCTTTGCAACTCATCGTGATCCACGCAGGAATATGCGGAAAATCTGCGAGCACCTCAAGAAGCGCATTTACTTCAACAATGTCGGGAATGGTTTCGCAGGCAAACAGATCTGGTTCGGCACTTGCAAGAACCGTAAGGCGCTCTCGATGAAAATCAACAAGTTCTTGATGAGTCTTGCCGTAGTTGCCGCGATATTCTTCCCCGTTACCAAGAACTGCGCCATACGGTCCAACACTTGCCGCAACCCATACTTTGGTCGGTGCCTTAGAAGCAACATCCTTAGCAATGGTGATTGATGCTCGCATCAAGTCATCGGCTTGTTCATGTGTTAAACCAGCATTGGCGAATCCAAATCGACTGGCTTGGTACGACGAGGTGATGATTACGCGTGCGCCTGCATCAACATAAGCCTGATGAACGGCGGCAATTGCCGCGGGATCATCCTTGAGTAAACGCGCCGACCACAAATCATCGGACAAATCATTACCCAACTTTTCGAGCTCGCCTGATAACCCACCATCAATTGGCCAAGGACCTTCTGCTACCCATTCACTAAATGAACTCATGCGACTACTTCCGTTACTTGCATTGATGAATCTGAGCCAAAATCGAGTCGGCTAGCATCGCGACCTCGACGAACAAGTTCCGAGCCTAATGCAGCTACCATCGCGCCATTGTCAGTGCATAACTTTGCACTTGGAATACGCAACCTAATTTTATGTTCGGCGCATCGCTCTTCGGCTACCGCTCGCAATCGCGAGTTCGCGGCCACGCCACCACCGATCACGAGCGTGCCCACTTCATTTGTCAGACACGCATCAATCGCTTTACGCAACAAAACATCAACAACGGCCTCTTGGAACGACGCTGCTACATCGTTGACCATAATCGAGTTTCCAGAACGTTCTTCACGTTCAACCCAACGCGCAACAGCGGTCTTGAGTCCTGAGAACGACACATCAAAGCGATGCTTTTCCATATCCTTGGGGCTCGTTAGCCCACGTGGGAAATCAATCGCATTGGGATCACCATCTCGCGCAGCAAGATCAATGTAAGGTCCGCCGGGGAACGGCAATCCCAACACACGCGCAATCTTGTCGAATGCTTCGCCAGCAGCATCGTCAATAGTTTGGCCAAGTGGCTGCACCTCGCCAGTGATGTCTGGCACGAGTAACAACGATGAATGCCCACCTGACACCAACATTGCAACGCTCGGTTGATCAAGCAATCCATGTTCCAACTGATCGACGCATACGTGGGCCGCTAAATGGTTGACTCCATACAAAGGTTTGTTTAACGCAAGTGCCAGTGACTTTGCTGCTGAAACTCCGACAAGTAACGCGCCTGCGAGTCCTGGACCCGCAGTTACTGCGAATGCGTCAACATCGTCAAGTGTGATTCCTGCAGTCTGACAAGCGCGTTCAATTGTGGGAACCATCGCTTCTAAATGCGCGCGGCTTGCTACCTCGGGAACAACTCCCCCAAAGCGCGCATGTTCGTCCACGCTTGATGCAACAGTGTCAGCCAGCAATGTCGTGCCTCGCACAATGCCAATGCCGGTCTCGTCACAGGAGGTTTCAATACCCAAAATCAATGGTTCGCTCATGCGCTCAACTTCTTTCGCATGACGAGTGCATCAACGCCAGAAACGTAATAGTTAGGCCGCATGTCAATGCGCTCATAGCCATCAGCGTGATACATCGCGATCGCCACAGCATTGTCACTTCGAACTTCGAGAAACATCTCGAGCGACCCATGTGAGCGAGCAGTATCTTCGATCCATGTCATGAGTTGTCGACCGATTCCTTGACCTTGTCGATCACTCTTGACCGCAATCGTGTTCACGTCACTTTCGGTTGCAACAAATCGCAAGGATGCGTACCCCACGATATCTTCGCCATCGATCGCAACCATCACTTCACGCGATTCGGGCACTGCAGCAAGTTCGGACCAAAACATCTCAGGTGTCCATGGATCAACTGGAAATAAGTCAGCCTCAATTGCTGCTACTTCAGGAATATCTGGCCACTGCATTGGTCGCAAAGTCACACTCATGGTCCGACCTTTTTCCGCACGGTGCCAGCAACTGCATCTGGAATTCGCAGATACATCGGTGATACGTCAACAAGGTGCGCAGTTCCGGCAGCAAACAACTCAGCCAGAGCCGCAGCACGTAACGAAACGATTTCGCCATTAATGACGTCCGAATACATCTGAGCAGCCGGACCAACAAATTTCATTTGCGGATGCAGGGCCTTGAGTTCGGCTGGAACCATCACGTGCGGACCATCAATGCGCCCGCCGTCATAACGTGCCCAATACAACTCTTTACGCCGTGCATCAGTCACGACAATGCATTCGCCACCCGCATCATGTCCCACAGCATCAAGTGAACAGATTCCGTGCACTGGGATTCCACGCGCATGGCCAAAGACAGTGGCCGTCACAATGCCAACGCGCAATCCTGTGTATGGACCGGGACCTACTCCGACTACAACGTCAGTCAGATCTGCAGCTGTCCAACCTGCCTGCACAAGAAGCTCAGAGATCATCACTGTGGTGAGCTCACCTTGAACACCATGTTCAGTTCGCGTGGCTTCGGCGATAACACTGTGGCCGTCATGAAGTGCCACAGAAATTCCTACTGCGGTATCGATTGCAAGAATTTTCATTCGCTCGCCACACTCAGATCAATGCCATTCCAGCGCGGTCCGTGACTTGCGATCGTGATTAGCCGCGGCCCACTAGCGGGATCCGCATCATCAATGCTGTGATCATCTCGGGCAATACGCACCTCAAGCCAACTGTCGCCCAACTCGTCGGCGTATGGCAATCCCCACTCCACAACAAGAACATCGTCGGGCCGTTCATCAAGTTCCAAATCAGTGAGATCCTGTGCGCCAGACAATCGGTAGGCATCGACATGAACTAAGCCAACGCCGCGCGGTCCTGCACGATGTACTCGAGAGACAACGAAAGTAGGACTCGTCACAGCGCCTGTCACACCGAGGCCCTGTCCCAGCCCTTGTGTGAATGTTGTCTTGCCCGCACCGAGCGGTCCATCAAGAATCAGCACGTCACCGCCATTCAAGAGCGCAGACAGGCGCAATGCACATGCCCGCATGGCATCTGCATCGACGATGGTGAAGCTGACTGACGAACTCACGTAAGACCTAGTTAAAAAGGTGAGTTGATGTAATCGCGCACGACACGAGGTCCGATACGAGTAATGATTTCGTAGCCGATCGTGTCAGCGGCAGCTGCCCACTCTTCGACGCTTGGGTGACCCTTTGCAGGATCTCCAAACAAAACAACCTCATCACCCAGTTTCACATTCAAACCGCCGACATCCAACACGAACTGATCCATACATACACGTCCAGCAACTAAACGCTTTTCACCACCAACCAACACGGGCCCTTTATTCGAGGCTGCGCGTGGCACTCCATCGGAATAGCCCGCAGGAATTAGAGCAACTGTCGTATCTTCCTTTGTGTAGTAAGCATGGGCATACGACAAGCCGGTTCCTGCAGGAACGTTTTTCAGCAACGCAATGTTGGACTTCAACGTCATGACTGGTGTGATGCCAAGCGATGCTGCCGTGCCCACTTGATCACCTGGAGTTACGCCATACATCGCAACACCAGGTCGAACGAGGTTGAAGTAAGTGTCCGGCAAACCCATCGTTGCAGCTGAGTTCGACAAGTGCTTCACCTCGAGCTCAAAACCTGCTGCCTCGAGCTTGTCGACAGAATCTTTAAATACCTGAATCTGTTTCGCGATTGTTGGATTCGTCGGTTCATCCGCATACGCAAAGTGCGACATCACACCAACGACTTCTAGATTTTCACTCTGCTTCTGTAATTCCAGAATGAGCTCGTCCAAATCATCGAACGTGACACCGTTACGTCCTAATCCAGTGTCGACCTTGACATGCACTCGCGCGCGGCAATCTACGTTGTATGCCGCGTTTGCAATTGCACGCGCTGACTCGACTGAGTTAACCGCCAAATCAATATCGCGCGACACACATTCCATAAAGCGATCGTCAAAAGTGTTTAGCCATGTCAATACGCGCTCACGCACGCCCGCTTCGCGTAATGCGATTGCTTCGCTGAGCAACGCCGTCGCTAGCCATGTTGCTCCGCCAGCAACTGCTGCACGTGCGCTAGGAATCAGACCGTGTCCGTAGCCGTCAGCTTTGACCACAGCCATGACCTCTGGGCCATTAACTTTAGATTTGATCAAGGCAACGTTTGAGGCTAATGCGCCTAAGTCAATGACGGCCGTGCAATGCGGTGTACTCATATCCTCAATCTTTTCAGTTAACGTTGTTCAGCGATGACATAAGCAATCGCAACTGGTCCGTCGTGACTAATTGACACGTGCCAATGCGTGACGCCAAGTTCATCGGCTACCTGGGCCACCGTGCCTGTGATTGTGACTTGTGGAGCACCACCATTACTAACTTCACAATCATGAAATTCCATGCCTGCCGGGGCTCCAAGTGCTTTGGCAACTGCCTCTTTGACTGCAAATCGTCCAGCAAGACTCATCAGCGGCAACTGATGCCCAGCTGCGCTGGTTTGCTCTGCCTTTGTAAAGAGGCGATCAACTATGGCTGGAGTTTTCTCGACTACGCCGGCAAATCGCTCCAAGTCGACCACATCGACGCCGATTCCCACGATTGCCATGCCTTTACTTTGCCCTGAATACGGGATTTCTCAAAAAGGAAGCAAATTACACTCGTGTAATTCACAATAGTCACTTTTGCAACATGCGTAACAATCACTATTCTGGAAGTCCACTCGATGCTGCTGAGAGGAAGCAGCAGCAACGAGTGCCCAGTGCCACTCGTTTGGCTTTCGCCCAGTTAAGGGACCTTCCTCATGCGTCGTTTAGCAATTCTGATTCTGACTCTTGCAGTCAGTGCAGTCACGGCGCCTGCACAAGCTACGACACAACATTCAACTAAATCTGCATCGTCACGGTCGACAGCGAAAAAAGCTAAGAAACCAAAAAAGAAGAAACCTGCTGTTGTAGCACCTAAGCCCTCACCGAGCGCCGCCGCAACGACCACTCCAGTACCAACTGCGACTCCCAGTCCTTCAGTCGATACACCCGCTACACCAGTGATTGTCAGTCCACCAACATCTGCTGTGATACCGCAAGCGCTCGTCGCAATGAACTTCATGACTGCTGCAGTCGGACAGCCGTATGTTCTTGGTGGCACCGGCAATCCCGGTTATGACTGCAGCGGTTTAGTCATGATGGCTTTCGAGTCAGCAGGTATCACGCTGCCTCGAACGTCTGGACAACAATTCGCAGCTACGATGCGGATTGCCCTAACCGACATTGCGCCTGGTGATTTACTTTTCTACGGCCCAAACGGATCACAGCATGTTGTGATGTACCTCGGTGACGGAAAAGTTGTCGCTGCGGCAACTCCCGCCGATGGTGTGAAGATTTCAAATATGAATGGTGCTTGGTATATCGCTAACTTAGCGGGTGCCGGTCGCGTTATTGCGCCAACGCCAAGTTCCTAGTTACTCGACAGTCACACTCTTGGCTAAGTTGCGCGGCTGATCAACGTCGTAACCCTTAACAGTGGCCATCTCGCACGCAAAAATCTGAAGTGGAACTGTGGCAACTAACGGCTGTAGCAAATCAGGACACTTCGGTAGACGAATGATGTGATGAGCGAATTCATTGATTGTCATGTCATCGTCTTCGGCTAAAACAATTGTCTTTGCACCACGTGCTCGAACCTCTTGGATATTTGAGACGATCTTGTCGTGTAGTTCGTGTCCTTGTGGCGGAACGACAACGATGACTGGCAAGCCTTCTTCGAGCAATGCGATTGGGCCGTGCTTGAGCTCCCCTGCCGCAAATCCTTCAGCGTGCATGTAAGCAAGTTCTTTGAGTTTCAAAGCGCCCTCGAGAGCAACTGGGAAACCGACGCTACGTCCAATGAACAAGATTGATTGTGCATCACTAATTTCCTGAGCTAACTCACGGATCGCTTCACTGGTATCGAGAACTAAGTCAACCTTTGCGGACATGCGGCCTAGCTCAAGAGCAATGTCACTACTGGATTCTCCAAAGCCAGTGCCTCGTACCTGTGCCAGATACATAGCAAAGAGGTAGCAGGCCACAATTTGTGTGAGGAACGCTTTCGTCGATGCAACAGCCACTTCAGGTCCAGCGTGGGTATAGATCACGCCATCGCTTTCGCGTGGAATTGTTGAGCCATTGGAATTGCAGATTGCTAAAACTTTCGATCCTTGTTCGCGCGCGTAACGCATCGCCATCAAGGTATCCATCGTTTCACCAGATTGTGAAATTGAGATCACTAAAGTGTCGTCAGTCAAAATTGGATCGCGGTAGCGAAATTCTGAAGCAAGCTCTACTTCACAAGGAACACGTGTCCAGTGCTCAATTGCATACTTAGCAATCATTCCTGCGTGATACGCCGTACCACAGGCAGTGATAATGATTTTCTTCATTGATTTAAGTTCGTCATCACTCAAGCCAATTCCTTCGAGGGAAACTTTGCCTGTTGCATCAATGCGTCCAAGTAACGTGTCGGCAATTGCTTTAGGTTGCTCTGCAATTTCCTTGAGCATGAAAAGGTCGTAGCCACCTTTTTCTGCAGCAGATGCATCCCACGTGACTTCGTATTCGTGCACAGTTGCTGGCGCTCCAAAAAAGTCAGTCACCGTAATTGAGTCAGGAGTGATCTCTACAACTTGGTCTTGGCCTAGTTCGATGGCATTTCGAGTGTGTGCGATAAAGGCCGCAACATCTGATGCTAAAAAGTTTTCGCCAACTCCACGTCCAACGACTAAGGGCGAGTTACGGCGAGCTGCAACAACCACATCGGGTGTTTCGGAATGCACTACGACTATTGTGAAAGCACCCGTTAAACGTTGACATACCGCACGTAACCCATCAGCTAAGTTTGATGAAGTTTTCATTTGAGCAGCAAGTAAGTGAGCAACCACTTCAGTGTCTGTCTCGCTACGAAGCTTGACTCCATTGGCGATGAGTTCGTCCCGAAGCACTGCAAAGTTCTCGATGATTCCATTGTGAATCACAGCAATTGTGCCGTCTTCACTCACGTGTGGGTGTGCGTTCACGTCATTAGGAGCACCATGTGTGGCCCACCGCGTGTGACCAATCCCTGTGTGAGACGCAGGTAGCGGGTCGAGTTCGATTTCAGCCTCGAGGTTGGCTAGTTTGCCAGCCTTCTTGCGAGTATCAATGCGGTGATCGGCAACAATCGCTACACCGGCAGAATCGTAGCCACGGTATTCAAGGCGGCGAAGGCCTTCGATAACGACATCAAGTGCCTGTTTCGGGCCAACATATCCCACGATTCCACACATGAAGAACAGTCTACTGAGCCATCAGTTTTCGCCGGTGACCCCGGCAATTGGCAAGGCGTGGAAAGTTATAGACCGCAGTATTTGGTCACAATTGATGCAAGCCGCTCGGCTATGTCTTGCGCTGAACTTTGAGTGGGCGCTTCAACCATCACTCGGATGACTGGTTCAGTGCCTGATGGACGTAGCAAAATTCTTCCAGTGCCAGCAAGTGACAATTCGAGTGTTGCGATTGCGTCACGGACCGCTTGGTGATTGACACCAGCCTTATCAACATTCTTCACGTTAATCAGTACCTGAGGAAGGCGCTGGATCTGTCCTGCAAGTTCCGACAGCGACTTGCCTGATGCCTTCACAATTGATGCCAACTGGAGAGCGGTCAAAATTCCATCGCCGGTTGTGGCGAAGTCTGACAAAACAACGTGGCCACTTTGTTCGCCACCAAGTGTGTAGCCATTCGCGCGCATTTCTTCGAGTACGTAGCGATCGCCTACTGCTGTAATGACAACATCAATACCCGCTTCACACATAGCGATAGTGAATCCAAGGTTCGACATCACAGTGGCAACCACTGTGTTCTTTTCTAGAGTTCCTTGATTCTTCATACGCATCGCGACCAGTGCAAGGATTTGATCGCCATCAACGATCTGACCATTCTCATCTACGGCTAAGCAACGATCAGCATCGCCGTCGTGTGCAATACCAAAATCTGCGCCGTATTGCTTAACGGCCGCCACGAGATCATCCATGTGCGTTGAACCGCAGTTGTCGTTGATATTGATGCCATTTGGTTCGCAATGAATGGTGATGATGTCGGCACCTGCGCGGCGGAACACTTCCGGTGCAGCTAGCGCAGCTGCTCCATTAGCGGCATCGATAACAACCGTCAGGCCGTCCAAGCGCACATCTGTCGAGTTCGAAATGTGATGCAAGTACTTTTCAACTAAGTCATGGTCACTGCGCAATCGACCGACGCCGGCGCCAGTGGGTAGCTCACTAACAATTTCTAAGTGCGCTTCAATGTCATCCTCAATGGCATCATCAAGTTTGACGCCACCACGAGCAAAAAACTTAATTCCGTTGTCGGGCATTGCATTGTGACTCGCGGATAGCATCACACCAAAGTCGGCACCTGTTACATCAGTGAGGTAGGCAACCGCTGGTGTGGGAAGTACTCCAACGTCAATGACATCAACGCCAGCACTTGCGAGCCCAGCTGAAACAGCAGCTTGCAAGAACTCACCACTAGCCCGCCCATCCCGACCAACAATGGCGAATGGACGATCATCAACGTGAGACGCAAACTGCCCACGTTCACTAAGAACCTGGGCAGCAGCCACGCCTAATGACGTAGCAAGTTTTGCGGTGAGCAGACCATTAGCAAGTCCGCGCACACCATCGGTGCCAAAGAGGCGATCCGACATAACGAATTAACGCTTTGAGTATTGAGGTGCCTTACGAGCCTTCTTCAGACCGTACTTCTTACGTTCCTTAATACGTGCATCGCGGGACAAGAAGCCAGCCTTCTTAAGGTCTGGGCGGTTGCCTTCGACATCAATTTCGTTAAGGCAACGTGAAATGCCAAGACGCAATGCGCCGGCCTGACCTGAGATGCCGCCGCCGCTGATGCGTGCGATGACGTCGTAAGCGCCTTCGAAGTTAAGAGTCTTGAACGGATCGTTCACCAATTGCTGATGCACCTTGTTAGGGAAGTAATCCTCAAGAGTGCGGCCGTTGATAACCCAACGTCCAGTGCCAGGAACTAGACGCACACGTGCGATAGCTTCCTTGCGACGACCTGTGGCTAGTGCCTTCTTGTCAGCTGGTGCCTTGCGTGGCTCACGAGCAACAACAGGTGCGCTTTCGCTGGTGTATTCGGTTAATTCTTCTGCGTCATCGATGTCATCGATTACGTCAACGTCATTTACTTCGGTCATGTTCAGTAATTCCTTTTATCTATCCGGGCGCTTACTGAGCGACCTGGGAAATTTCGAATGGCTTTGGGTTCTGAGCACCGTGTGGATGTGACTCACCTGCGTACACCTTGAGCTTGCTGATCTGCTGGTTGCTCAACTTGTTGTGAGGCAGCATTCCCTTGACGGCCTTTTCGATGGCGCGACGTGGGTTGGTTTCTAGCAGCTCGGTGTAGTTCGTTGCACGAAGACCGCCTGGGAAACCGGAGTGACGGTAATCCATCTTGGTGTCGCGCTTGGTGCCACTAAGTGCAACCTTTTCTGCGTTGATAACGATGACGAAGTCGCCAGTGTCAACGTGTGAAGCGAAGGTTGGCTTGTGCTTGCCACGTAGCAGGTTTGCAACCTGCGACGCCAAACGTCCAAGGACAACGTCAGTTGCATCAATTACATGCCATTCGCGAGTTACGTCGCTTGGCTTTGGGGTGTACGTGCGCACGATTCAGCCTTCTTTATTGCTCTTTAAGATGTGGTTGGCCACATGGGCCACAAATCCCTTATTTTCTAAGGCACTTGCGAACTCAAAGATTACCTCCAAGTTCAGGGTGCGGTCAAAACAAGCCTTCGGCTCGCTTTGAGCCTGAAAATTCAGCCAAAAAACCTCCAAAACAATGGGTTTTCAATTGAGCCGGTTCCTGGGTGAAATCGCCTACCATCGAGCTACATCAGCCCTGCTTGGACTACTCGAACAGATTCCAATGCTCCACAGCCGGCGGATTTGCGAAAAATGGTCCGAGCAGAGCGCGCCAAGCAACGAACAAATCAGAGTTTCGGAAGCCCTCCATGTGGTCCTCGACCGTGTCCCAACCGATTGCCAACATGTAAGTGCTCGGGCGTTCAATTCCACGATGAACGTACAAATGGTTAAATCCCTTGGCCTGCGAGACGATGCCCTTGGCCTGTTCGATCGCAGCTTCGAATTCGAGTTCTTTGCCAGGGACGATGTCCATGTAGGCAGTTTCCATAATCATGTCGTGTTTTGCTCCATCGCGGGTATCTCAACGTGAATACTCTAAGCATGACACGTCCCGATTTGAGCAACTGGCTGGACCCAGACCACAACCGATGGTCGTTGAGAAATGCACGTGAGTTGTTGCCCACTGGCGAAGTTGCCGCGCCTGCTCACTTTCGCTCACTTGGCCATGCAATTGATTCCACGATTAGTAACATGACATTCGAGTCAAACTCAGGCTCTCGAGTAGTCAGTGAATTTCTCGACACCTCTCGCAGTGACTCACTCACAGTTATCAAAAATGAAGACATCGTTTTCGAATGGCGCACTCCAGGGTTTGCAGAAAATGAAGTTCACCTTATTTTCAGTGTGACAAAGTCAGTTACCTCTTTGTTAGCAGGCGCACTTGTTCGTGAGTGCGGACTCGATGTCAACGCGCCGGTAACAAAATACGTACCCGAGATTGCTAAAAGCGCGTTTGGCGATGCAACCGTGCGCAACTTGCTCGACATGACAGTGTCGATGAAATTTGTCGAAGACTACACACCAGGACCTGACGTTCGCGACTATCGATACTCGGTTGGTTGGTACCCAGCGCCATGGGATGCACCACGCTTGCATGACTTTCTTGCATCACGCGAAAAAGAAGGCGAGCACGGACAGCGTTTTCGTTACCTCTCCCCCGTTACCGACATGTTGGGTTGGGTCACCGAAGCAGTCAGTGGGATGCCTTATCACCGTGCGTTGTCACAATTTATTTGGCAACCCATGGGAGCTGAGTTTGCAGCCAACATCACCATTGATCGGAACGGTTCACCACGAGCCGCTGGTGGGTTGAGTACTTCGCCAAGAGATCTCGCTCGAGTGGGAATGTTGGTCCGAGACGGTGGAATGGGCGCAGTAGATGCCGAGTACTTGAACGATGTCTATACACAAGGCAGTCACGAACAATGGGCAACTGGAGACTTCAAGGATGTCTTTGCCAATGGCATTTATCGTTCGTGTTTCTACAAGCCAGGTGTTGATCCCGGCGTAGTCATGGGAATTGGCATCTACGGTCAGATGCTTTATGTAGACCGCCCGCGCGGTGTCGTCATTGCCAAGCAATCATCGTGGGCAACGCCTGATGAAGCAGTTGATCATGATGATGCCTACCTGCTCTGTCGCACAATTGCACGCAGTTTGAGTTAGCGCTTAGCGCGGACGACTTCCCAAACTGGGTCAGTAGATTCACTCACGGTTGCATCTTGTCCGAAAATAATAAAACGATCAAAAGACTTGGCGAACCAACGATCGTGCGTAACTGCAAGAACAGTACCTTCAAATGCATCGAGCGCTTTTTCGAGAGCTTCGGCCGATTCCAGATCCAAGTTGTCAGTTGGTTCGTCCAGCAATAACAACGTGGCTCCGGATAGTTCCAACAACAAGATTTGGAAACGTGCTTGTTGCCCACCTGACAATGAATCAAACTTCTGTTCGCTGGCGTGAGCAAGTCCATAGCGGTCAAGTGCGCGGGCCGCTTGTTCGCGAATCATTCCACTGCGATGTTCGTCGCCACGATGAAGAATTTCAAGCAACGTCTTGCCCAGAAGTTCTGGATGATGATGTGTTTGTGCAAACCATCCTGGTCGCACCCGAGCGCCTAATTTAGCCACTCCCGAATGTTCGACTGGAGCAATCGATATTTCACTCACTGGTAGGTGTTCAACCTCTGGATCCGATCCACCCGCAGCAAGCAGCCGAAGAAAATGGCTCTTTCCTGAACCGTTTGCCCCCAGCACACCAATGCGCTCACCAAACCAAATCTCAAGATCGAATGGCTTCACTAAGCCAGTTAGTTCGAGTTGCTCACACACCACTGCGCGCTTACCGGTTCGACCACCTTTGAGCCGCATGGACACATTCTGCTCAACTGGAACCGCCTCAGGTGGGCCAGCTTCTTCAAACATTCGTAATCGCGTTCGAGCAGCCTGAAGTCGTGAAGCTAATCCATCATTGAATTTCGCCTTCACTGCATACATCTGTACTAAGTCCTTAATCTTTTGATGCTCTTCGTCCCATCGACGACGCAATTCTTCGAGTCGAGAGAATCGTTCTTGGCGAGCTTCGTTGTAATTACCGAATCCACCACCATGTATCCATACTGAGTTTCCGGCTACACCGAGTTCGAGCGTGATGATGGTTTTTGCGGACTGGTTCAGCAGTTCGCGATCATGGCTAACGAACAGCACTGTCTTTTTAGTTTCGTTCAACTGCTGCTCTAGCCAACGCTTACCAGGAACGTCAAGGTAATTGTCTGGCTCGTCAAGAAGCAATACCTCTTCGGGACCACGCAGCAGTGCCTCGAGTACTAGTCGCTTTTGTTCGCCACCAGAAAGTGTCGATGCAGCACGATGTTGCGCACGTTCAAACGGTAATTGCAACGCAGCCATTGTGCAGACATCCCACAACACTTCAAGGTCATAGCCACCAACATCTGCCCAGTCAGCTATCGCTTGCGCATAAGCCATCTGATTGTCTTCGCTGTCATCATTCATCATGGCCAACTCAGTCGCATCAATGCGTGCTGCAACTTCGACAACTGCCTCGGGCGCAACAGTGAGAAGTAAATCTCGCACTGTTCCATCTGTCATGTGGCCAATGAACTGACGCATGACACCAAGACCACCAGTGCGGACAATCGATCCCTCTTGCATGTCGGCATCGCCAGCTATGAGTCGCATCAATGTCGACTTACCGGCACCATTGGCACCAATAAGAGCGGCGACATCGCCGTCTCCTACACGGAACGAAACATCGAGCAACAACACGCGGCCATCAGACAAACTGTAGGTCACGTGTTGAACGTCAACGTGACCCATCGCGACTGTGCTTAGTCTCGAGAATTCGAGCGGCTAATTGATCGTCACTTGGATAAGTAACTTTCATAAAGGTCAGTCCAAGTGCTGGTGCCACGAAGACAGCAGGAACTTTTGAACGTCCAGCAAGATATTCAGCAATCCACGACGGGTCACGTCGTCCAGCACCTATGTCAACGAGTGCGCCAACGATTGCTCGAACCATGGAATAGCAGAAAGCATCAGCAGTGATGTCGAAGTGAATAACACGTTCTTCATCGCGATACACCGACATCTCTTGTACTTCGCGAATCGTTGTCGCAAATTCTTTTTGCTTGCAGAATGCCGCGAAGTCATGCAGTCCAAGTAAGTGCTGTGCACCTGCCGCCATCAAATCAACATCGAGTTTCCAGCCGTAGTTGTAAACATGGCGACGTGTTACAGGGTTGCGCACACCGTCATTGATGAGGTACCGATAGCTTCGTGACAGCGCAGAGAAGCGTGCATCAAATCCATCAGGTGCAATGTCAATGTCCGTTACTGACACATCTTCAGACAAGATCGCGTTGAGTTTGTACATCATGTCTTGACGTCCGGGATAGCGATCCGCAGGCACATCAATGTGAAAAACTTGGCCAACTGAATGCACTCCAGCATCCGTGCGTCCAGCACATGTCACTACGAGTCGGTCAGTTCTCATCAACTGCGCAAAGACTTCTTCAAGTTCACCTTGTACAGTGCGTCGATCGGGTTGCATTCCCCAACCCGAGAAGTTCTTGCCGTCATACGCGATCGTGCCGCGTAAACGAACGAACCCCTCGGCAACATCGCTGCCAAGGGGTTCGTTCATGAGCTTAAATTTACTCAGCGGCTGCTTCTTCAGCAGCTTCTGCCTCTGCAGTTGCTTCGTCAGATGAGGCAGCTTCAGCTTCTAGAGCTTCAACTTCTTCAACTGCTGCAACTTCTTCAGCACTGTCGACTACGTCGTCAACTACGGTCTCTTCAGGAGCTTCTTCAACTACTGGAGCCGCAGCTGCAGCGGTAGCTGCTTCTGCACGTGCAGCTTCCTTGGCGGCGCGCTTTGCAACTGCTTCAGCTGCGCGAGCGGCGTCAAGTGCCTCAACGAGTTCAATGACTGCCATAGGCGCGTTGTCACCCTTGCGTGGACCCACCTTGATAATGCGGGTGTAGCCACCGTCGCGGTTCTCGTAACGAGGGCCGATCTCGGCGAAGAGGTGATGAACCACGTCCTTGTTGCGGATAACCGCCAAGACACGACGACGTGCGTGCAAGTCGCCCTTCTTGGAGATCTGCACTAGGCGCTCTGCAACTGGCTTCAGGCGCTTAGCGCGTGCTTCCGTTGTGGTGATGCGACCGTGCTCGAACAAAGCGGTAGCGAGGTTTGCCAAAATGAGGCGCTCGTGCGCTGGGCTTCCGCCCATACGTGCACCCTTTGCTGGTCTTGGCATGGTGTTCTCCTGTCGTTTCTTCTGCGTTGAACGATCAGCGGGTTAGCGCTGTTCGTCCTCTGCAAAGCTCTGGTCGTCATCGTCCTGCACATCTGCTTCAACAGCAGGTGCAGCTAGTGAATCCTCAGACACTGCTGAGAAAGCAATGTCGTCATCTTCGTAATCGTCATCAAAGTTTGATGCGTACTGTGAAGGATCGAATCCTGGAGGGCTGTCCTTAAGGGCAATACCCATCGAGGCCAACTTGTCCTTAACTTCGTCGATTGACTTTGCACCGAAGTTACGGATGTCCATCAAATCTGCTTCGGAACGTGAGATGAGTTCTCCAACAGTGTGGATACCTTCACGCTTGAGGCAGTTGTACGAACGAACTGTGAGGTCCAACGCTTCAACAGGCATGTTGAGTTGTTCTGCAGCGAACTGATCGGTTACTGATGGACCAATTTCGATACCTTCAGCGTTTTCGTTCAATTCACGAGCTAGACCGAATAGTTCAACCAAGGTGTGACCTGATGATGCAACTGCATCGCGAGGTGAGATTGAACCCTTGGTCTCGACATCGAGTACGAGTGAATCGAAGTCGGTGCGCTGTTCAACACGAGTTGCTTCAACCTTGTAGGTGACCTTCAACACTGGTGAGTAGATCGAATCCACTGGGATACGACCAATTTCGCCACCGGATGCCTTGTTGTTAGCAGCCGAGATGTAACCGCGACCCTGTTCAACAACGAATTCAATTTCAATTGAACCCTTGTCGTTCAGTGTTGCGATGTGAAGTTCTGGGTTGTGAATTTCAACGCCTGCTGGAACCTGAATGTCAGCTGCAGTAACAACGCCAGCACCGGACTTGCGAAGATGCAATTCCACTGGCTCGTCGAACTGTGATGACACTACGAGATTCTTGATGTTAAGAATCAGTTCAGTGACATCTTCCTTAACGCCTTCAACAGTGGTGAACTCGTGAAGTACGCCGCCAACCTTGATGCTTGTTACAGCTGCACCAGGGATTGACGAGAGAAGCGTACGACGTAGTGAGTTACCCAATGTGTAACCAAAACCTGGCTCAAGTGGAGCGAGGACGAAACGTGAACGGGTGTCCGAGATAACCTCTTCGGTCAGTGTCGGGCGTACTGAAATCAGCACAGTGTCTTCCTTCCGGCGACAACCTCTATTTGAAGTCGCAGTTAGTGGGGGATGTTACTTCGAGTAAAGTTCGACGATCAGCTGTTCCTGGACCTGCGTATCAATTGCTTCGCGGGCAGGAAGAGAGTGAACCAAGATGCGCATGCCAGCTGGAATTACTTCCAACCAACCTGGGACAGTGCGTTCGCCAATTTCGGCGTAAGCAACCTGGAACGGTGTTAGTTCAAGTGACTTCTTGGTTACTTCAACTACATCGTTAGGGCTAACGCGGAACGATGGGATGTCTACCTTCTGGCCATTAACCAAGATGTGTCCGTGACGAACAATCTGGCGTGCCATGTCGCGGCTCTTTGCAAAGCCTGCGCGGTACACAACGTTGTCGAGGCGTGATTCGAGGATACGAAGCAGGTTTTCACCAGTCTTGCCGTGCTTGCGGCTAGCTTCTTCGTAGTAACCACGGAACTGCTTTTCGAGCACACCGTAAATACGTGCAGCCTTCTGCTTTTCACGCATCTGCAATAAGTACTCTGAATCCTTTGAGCGTCCACGACCGTGCTGGCCTGGAGGGTAAGGACGGCTTTCCATTGGGCACTTCGGTGAATCACACTTTGAACCCTTAAGGAAGAGCTTGGTCTTTTCGCGACGGCAACGCTTGCAGTCGGGGCCGGTATAACGAGCCATTTTCTTTTTTCTCCTAAAACTTATTCGTCAGACGCGGCGGCGCTTTGGTGGGCGGCAACCGTTGTGAGGGACAGGGGTCATGTCTTGGATCGTGCCGACCTCAAGACCAGTAGCTTGCAGGGAACGGATCGCAGTTTCGCGACCTGAGCCTGGGCCCTTGACGAATACGTCTACCTTGCGCATACCGTGCTCCATCGCGCGCTTAGCAGCTGCTTCAGCAGCCATCTGTGCGGCGAATGGGGTGCTCTTACGGCTGCCCTTGAAACCAACTTGACCAGCGGATGACCAAGAGATCACAGCGCCAGTTGGGTCAGTAATGGAAACGATTGTGTTGTTGAAGGTGCTCTTGATGTAGGCCTGGCCCACAGCAATGTTCTTCTTTTCCTTGCGACGGATCTTCTTAGCTCCGGCCGCGCCAGCTTTCTTTGGAGGCATTTAAATTTTCCTAAATCTCTACGGGGAATCAGACGACTACTTAGTCGCCTTCTTCTTTCCAGCCACGGTCTTCTTAGGACCTTTACGGGTACGGGCGTTGGTGTGGGTGCGCTGTCCACGGACAGGTAGGCCACGACGATGACGAAGACCCTGGTACGAACCGATCTCGACCTTGCGACGAATGTCAGCCTGGACCTCACGACGAAGGTCACCTTCAATCTTGAAGTTGGCTTCGATGTAGTCACGAAGTGGAACGAGCTGTTCGTCAGTCAGATCCTTGACGCGCAAGTCTGGGCTGATTCCAGTAGCTGCGAGGATTTCATCCGCGCGGGTACGGCCAATGCCGTAGATGTAGGTAAGTGCGATCTCTAGACGCTTTTCGCGTGGGAGGTCGACACCAACAAGGCGTGCCATCAGGCGTTACTCATTTCTTTTTTAGTCAAAGGTCTGGAACATTCACCGGTCCTTGCCGCCTGACAAGGTCTCTAGCCTTTGAACGCCTAGAGGTATCGTTCCGTTCTCACGCACGCGTAAGAAGCGGGATCGGGTGATTGTTTTGGGAAGTGTCTATCTAGCCTTGGCGCTGTTTGTGGCGTGGGTTTTCACAAATGACCATGACGACACCGTGACGACGAATGACTTTGCACTTGTCGCACATTGGCTTAACTGAGGGGTTAACCTTCACTTTTTCTCGTCCTTGATTACTTGTAGCGATAAACGATGCGTCCACGAGTCAGGTCATATGGAGATAACTCCACAATCACCTTGTCGTCAGGAAGAATACGGATGTAGTGCATACGCATCTTGCCTGAGATATGTGCAAGAACTTTGTGACCGTTCTCTAGCTCTACACGGAACATAGCGTTCGGTAGAGACTCGAGGATGGTGCCTTCGAGTTCGATGGCGCCGTCTTTTGCCATAAAGTAACTAACACTCCCTAGACACGGCCCAGACTTTTTCTGGACCGACTCACGATGTTATGCCAAAACACCCCAAAACATGAAATCGGCCTAGATCGGTCCCATAGATTACGACCAATTCGGGCACGGCCACTGTAATCTAGGGTTAGTTTGTGCTTCAATTCAACTACATGACGACTTTATAGATACTATCCACCAAAAAGCCAACGGTAAAGCGACATTTCTTGACTTCCGGCATGCAACTGAGCCAGCGCCAAGATCGCCAGCCATGGAGTGGCTACCGCCAGAGTTAAATGTAACCGAGCCACTCCAACCGCCAAAATGTATAGAACCAAAAGTGTGGCCGATACCCGTTCCACAGTAATTTCGGGTGACAAGATGGAAATTGCAACTGCAGGCAATATTAATAAAACTGCCACAACTGAAGATGCAAGAGCTTTTAGTGACCAAACTTGGCGATTCAACGTTCGCTCTAGGCATTCGTCACCGTAGGCGAAAAGTAACGCCGAGAATGAGGCAGCCACCGCGGGCATTACGAGCCAAATTAACGGTGTCGAAATAAGGCCCTCCACTACTACAAAGGTACCGATAGCCAATTGCACAAATACGCCACCGGCCAATACCTCCCAAAATCGCCATGCCTTAAGTGCCGTCATGCGCGACTGCCTACGATATCCGAGCTGAGTTCGCATCTTGGCATACTTGACCAAATTGATTGCAAAAGCGACTTCACTTCAACATCTGATAGCCCATTGAGATAACTAACTTGCTTACTAACTTCGGCAACCGAACTATGCGAGGACATCCGATATTTAGCTTCGGAATCCTCAGAAAACCAAAGGTAAAGCAGATCCAAAACCGAATGCCAATCGTCTCGGCGTTCTTGAGGTAGTCCTGCAAAGCAAGAACCCGTTTCTTTCCAAAAAGTTGGGTAGACCGAATTGAATATGTTGTAAGGCGTCATAACTTGGTTATCTACACGGGCCATAGTCACATGTAGTACGCCCTTCGCTTCCACATTTTCAGTTTTGCTATCAATCAGGATTCGACTTGGCGCAAGATGTGCAAGCAACTCCTTACGTAGCATTTGATTGATGCCATTCGAAAGATAAGGCAAAGCGTCAACATACGTTGCGGGAACGCAAACATCAACCTCCGCATGCGAACAACGTAAAGCCACAGCTTCGTTTCCCTTCGCGCCCAGAGGCTGCACGAGGAGAGCAGTGAAGATAAACAATCCGAGAGCGCCGATTTTATAGATTGCACGCCCGCGCGACCCAATTAAATACATAATCGCAGTTAAGGCTAAATACCAAATTGAAATAGTCAGATATTGCAGCTGTGGGTGCCAACCAAAATCCCAAGTCTTCCAATGCGTTGGAAATAGATCTGAACACAAATAGATATCACCAAAATTAATAACAAGAAACTGAATGAAAATAACTATTGGGATTGTGAGAACCCTGCAAAATTTATATCCGATCACAAAACTCAAATAACTTATGGGTAACAGGCAAGTGCCCGACAGCAAAAGTTCATCCAAATTGGGCCAACCTACCGCACCACGCAATTTCAGTGTCACCGTCGCAAGCGATATAAAGACGATGTTTCCAGAAATTACAGCGATTACCGACCAAAAAGCATGACGTAATGCCACATCAGAAACACCTCTTAGAGTTGTGGGCAAAATAGGCCCAACTGACTCACTCGAGGTGCTGATGCCCGCATTCGTAGATAGCGCAGAAATAACCAAAGACGTAATCACGAATGAATGAAGCGGTGCGGAACTAGCTTCGCCCATCAGAGGTAGGTCCTTCGTCCTTTCAGCGAACCAAACCCACAAGGAAGCCAGAGCGGAAACGGTAAACAAAGTGGCGAAGTTCCATCTCAATACAGAAAGTCTCACGATAGGAATTCTTTGTTTTTACAGAGGTCTTTTCGAATATCGATCTTTGTAAATTGGAATGATTCGGCTATAAATCTATTATGCGTTGCCATAAGCACCGTCATTTCTGGATACTTAGATATCTGGTCGAGCAATAGTTGCGTAAAGACATCATCAAAGCCCGTATCCGGTTCATCGAGAATCAATAATCTAGGCCCGTTGAGGAATGCTTGAGCAACTAAAACTCTTCGAATAGTTCCTCCGGACAATTTCTTAATCGTCTCATTACCAAGTTTTTGCAACTCAAAATCACGTTGAACTTGACTCACGGCAATGTTCGATTCAGCCTTTGATAACTTTTTCAGCCATGCGACATACCTGAGGTAGTCCACAACCGAGAGATGGGAAAGCACACCACCATGTTGAGGAACGTATCCCAAATACTTGGGCAAGGATCTTCGGTCAACTTCCTGACTCTCAATTGAGTAGTCAAGATTGCCACCAACCGGCAACTGAGCCGCAGCGATTGTACGCAAAAGAGTGGATTTTCCACATCCGTTACTGCCGACAAACGCTACTTTGCTACCCGCAGGTAACTCTAAGTCAATCGCTTCGAGGATTGGCGAGCCTCTATAACCGACCGCCAATCCCCGAAGCTCAATTTGCACGCCTATTGGCACTTGAGGTCGACCTTGCCAGATGAAGTCGCACCACCATTTGATGCTGCCGCAACTGTTTTGTAGCCATACTTCACCCCAGGGGCATCACAGCGACTTGCATACGCATGGAAGTTGTCCGCCGAATTTTGGGTGTAGTCATAAGCAGAAACCATGACCAAATCCGGAAGTAGCGTCCTCACTTTAACCAAAGAGGCCTTAACCCAACCGCCAGTGTAAGTCCCAGAGCAATAGAGCCATGTATGTGCAGTGATGTATTCCGAAATTCCAGGATTATCTATGTATGGAAGTTCAGCGCCTATAGACGTACATGAGTACCCAGCTGCCTGCGATGACGATGCCACACTTACGTTTAGGCTCAGGAAAGCAACAAGTGCTGCGGCCGTCGCTAATATTTTCTTCATAAAACCTCCTTGGTTTTATTGTTGTCAATCTACATCGTTACACATTTCTTACAATAATCAGGCATTTCAGACAATTTCTTACTTTGATACCACAAAGCCGATTTCGGCGAGAATCACTTCGGAAATATCGACGTTAACGGCAAGCATTTTCTAACTTAGGCATCGAAGAGTTTCACATCCGAGCAAGAAACTCAGCCGGTGAAATCGAAACCCTCGCCTGGTGTAACTAAAAATAGACTTAAATATGCCGCGGGAAAGTCAAATACTTTCATTGGCGATCGTGCTTAAAAACCGAATTCGCAATCGCGTTTATCTACTTATTGTCATCGAATAACCCAGAGCTGCTTCGTAGAATTCAATCGACTCTTTCTCCAACCCCTCCTGCGCAAGTATCCTTGCGGCGTAATGCAGAAATTTTGGAATTTCAACACTGCCATGGCCTCGAGACCTCACTAACAGGTCCTTGGCGTTTAAGAGAATTGAGATGTCATTTGAAATATGAAACTTTGCTTTAGTTTCCAAGATACTTAACTCAATAAACGCGCCCGAAGTAGTCTTTCCCAGAAGCCTTAGCCCTTCAGCAGAAATATCAAGTGCTGAATCGAAGTTCTCCCCCTTTAACGCAATTTCAGCGCGAGCCACACATGCAGAAGCGGCGTCAATTGGTTTACCCATCGCTAAAGCTTCGATAAAGGCAGTTTCCGCCAACTCCTCGGCATCTAGTTCAGCGACCGACCCCGCGACTTCGACACCCATATTTGCCAATGCCGCACGCATTCGAGGTAGCGACTCTATGAGTTCAGCAGCTTCAGCCCAATTGATGGCTTGTTGCATATATGTGAAAGCTCTACCGGCATCTCCGCTTTCTTGAGCGATTCCCGCTTGATTCCAAAGCACTTGAGAAAGTGACAGAGGAGAACTAAGCCCTGCAGCCATCTCTTTCGCGCGTATTGTTAAACGACTGGCCATGCTGAGTCCGCCGATTTGGATGTAACAAGATGCCAATTGACAAAGCAAAGAAATTTGGTCCGTCAACAACCAGGAATTGAATTCTTTCGAGCGAATTGCAATCTCACCTTTTACCGCTCCAGTCGCTGCATCATTAACAGAGTAGTAGCAGCGAATTAAATCAAGCCAAATTTCTGGTTCTAGCTTTTCACCCGCTACAAAATTAGTTGAAGTGAGGTTTTCGAGGATCTCTATCGCTTCAGCAATTTGATTAAGTCCGTAGGCGCACTTAGCGTTCAAATGAACTGCCTGTATTTGAATGCTTTTCGAAATCGAATCTTGCGACAAAATTTTGATAATCGATGCTCGCGCTTGGTCATACTCTCCAAGATGAATCGCAACTTTTGCTGAATTTAGTAACTCGAACATTTCAGAGTCAGGCAACTGATTTTGCAACTGATCTAGACCGACGGAAAAACGTTCAGCGAATGCCTCCAGCATATCTAAGGTTGGCGTTCTTGATCCAGACTCAACTAAAGAGATATAGCTCGAAGCACAGATGCCTTCCGCCGCTTGACTTTGAGTCAATCCCGCCAAAAGACGGGCACTTTTAAAGCGTTTCGCAAATTCTTCCATTTTCTTACAAACTACCTTACTGCCTGTAAATATATATTGTAAATTATGGATAACTGGAAGGAAACCCATGAAAAGAATACTCGCTATCTTGCTAGCAACAGTGCCCGGAACAAATTCAGTTGGTATTTCATTTAGTTCGACAGCAAATAGCTGGAGACTTGCTTCAAACCCCAACCCAAGCTTCACTATCTGCTAGTTTCCGCTATGCATAACGCGAAGAAAATCATCTCAGCGGTTGTGTTCGCGCTACTAATCGCGAGCACAACCTCTGGCTGCGGAAAAACGAAGCCTAAAATTTTAGAAACGCCATTCGTTGATCAGTCTGTATACGAAATGGCCTACGGACTGGGATTCACGATTGCTTATAAACCTTCCTTGGATCCTCAATCCAGTGATGGTCTCATAAAGTACCCAAACATCGAAGTGGTTGCCTTTCGAGCTGGTGACTACATGGTGCCCAGCAATCAGCTGTGCGCTCCAAATAACTCTGTGTCCACACATCATTTAAATAGTGCATGTGCTCCAATTAATGGCCGAAAAGACCAACTTCACATTTGGACGATTCCAAAGAATCAAAAAACTTTCTCTATTTCATTGTTACAAGATGACAGCATCGTTGACGCCTACATTTTGGAACTACCTGACAATGTTCCATGTAACTTTGCGATGTGGTACGGGCCTCAACCATTTCTAAATGACCCCATTCCATCGGATACATCTGATGCCTCACTGACGGATACGCCTGATTCCACTCCACATGTAAACACGAAACTCCCAACAACTTGGTAGTCCGTCTGTACGTACATCAAGTGAGAGTGTTTTAGCCCTTTGCGGCGGCAGGGCTTGGGATGCCATGAGCCGCGAAATACTCGGCTCCCCCATCAAGTGCAGTCAGAACCCACGGACCATCTTCGGTGATGGCCACTGTGTTTTCCCAGTGGCTCGCACGTGAACCGTCATCGGTGACAACAGTCCAGTTATCGGCAAGCGTATGCACATGGCGCTCGCCTAGTGTGACCATCGGTTCGATAGCAAGGGCCATGCCGGCTTGAAGTTCAACTCCGCGTCCCGGTGAACCAAAATTTGGAACCGCTGGATCCATGTGCATCTTTGTGCCGATACCGTGTCCAACATATTCTTCGAGAATTCCGTAGTCGCCCGCCGAACGAATTGTTGTCTCGACTGCGTGACTGATGTCGGTCAAACGATTTCCAACAACTGCTTTTGCAAGGCCGGCCCACATTGATTCGCGAGTGACATTCGACAGTTGCGTTTGTGCAGCAATCGGAGTTCCAATTTCAATTGTGATTGCAGCGTCTCCATGCCAACCATCAACGATTGCGCCGAAGTCGATGGACAACAAATCACCATCAACAAGTTTGCGATCGTTCGGAATGCCGTGCACAACTTCATCATTTGTCGATGCACAAATCACTGATGGATATCCGTAGTAACCAAGGAACGATGAGTCAGCGCCAAAGCGGGTTAATTCTTCTCGCGCGATGCGATCAAGATCGTTTGTTGAAACACCGACGCCGGCTTCAACTTTCATGCGCTCGAGCACAGTGCCGACAACAATGCCGGCCTTGCGCATCAAGTCAATTTGCGCAGGTGTTTTGATTTCGATTTTGTCTTTGCGTCCGAACACGTCGGCTACTTAAGCGTTAAGTGCAGTGAAGATGCGATCGGTGACTTCGGCAACATCGCCAAGTCCGTCGACACCAACGAGAATTCCGCGGCTGCTGTAAAGCTCGGTAAGCGGAGCTGTCTGCTCGGTGTACACCTCGAGGCGACGACGAATGACGTCTTCGGTGTCATCGGCGCGACCTTGTTCCTGCGCACGATTCAGCAAACGGCGAACAACTTCATCGGTATCTGCAGTCAGTTCAATGACCTTGTCCAGACCTTTGCTCGACAGCATTCCATCGAGTTCTGCAACCTGTTGGATTGTGCGCGGGTATCCATCGAGCAAGAATCCATTTGCGGTGTCATGCTCTGCAAGACGTGCGCGAACCATGCCATTAGTTACGGAGTCTGGAACATACTCTCCAGCATCCATGTACTTCTTAGCCTCTTCGCCAAGTGCGGTGCCTTCGGCCAAGTTTGCGCGGAAAAGATCGCCAGTTGAGATGTGTGGGATGTTCAGACGTTCACAGATAACTGCGGCCTGAGTACCTTTGCCAGCTCCGGGTGGACCCATAATTAACAGACGCATTACTTGAGGAATCCCTCGTAGTTGCGCTGTTGCAATTGGCTTTCGATCTGCTTAACAGTATCTAGACCAACGCCGACCATGATCAGCAAACTTGTTCCACCGAAAATAAATCGCTTGCCAACACCAAGTGCATCGAATGCGATGTAAGGAATTGTTGCAATCAAGCCAAGATAAATTGCACCTGGCAACGTGATGCGGTTAAGGACATAACGAAGGTAATCTGCAGTGGGCTTACCAGCACGAATACCTGGGATGAATCCACCGTACTTCTTCATGTCGTCAGAAACTTCTTCTGGATTGAAAGTAATCGAGACATAGAAGTAAGTGAAGAAAATAATGAGCAAGAAGTTTGCGGCAAGGTAAGCCGAACGACCTGGTGCCATGTACGTCGACACCCATTGTGCCCAACTCGACTGCGAACCTGTCAGTTGAACAATCAAACTTGGCAAGTACAGCAACGACGAAGCGAAAATGACTGGGATAACGCCAGCTTGGTTCACCTTGATTGGCAAGTAACTTGTTGCGCCTCCGAGTTCCTTACGTCCAACCATGCGCTTGGCATACTGAACCGGAATTCGACGTTGAGCTTGTTCAACGAATACCACACCAGCAATAGTCAGAAGTCCAACACCGATGGTGAGGAAGAACTTCATTGATCCATCGATCTTCCAGATCGAAGACAACTGACCGGGGAATGACGAAATGATCGATGTAAAAATCAAGATTGACATACCGTTACCGACACCGCGATCGGTAATCAATTCACCGAGCCACATGATCAAAGCAGTACCAGTTGTCATTACTAAGACCATGGTGAGCAACAACGAGATTGACTGATTTGGCATCAACTGTTGATTACAACCTTGGAACAAACGTCCTGGTGTACGAGCAAGAGTGATGATGGTCGTTGACTGAAGAACTGCAAGAGCGACTGTGAGGTAACGCGTGTACTGCGTAATCTGCGTCGTGCCTGCTTGGCCTTCCTTCTTGAGTGCTTCAAGGCGAGGAATGACAACACCTAGCAACTGAATGATGATGCTTGAGGTGATGTAAGGCATGATGCCGAGTGCAAAAATCGAAAGTTGGAGTAATGCTCCACCTGAGAAGAGGTTGATCAAACCGTAGATCGAGTTGTTGTGGACTTGATTGATGCAGGTATGAATCGCTTCGTAGCTCATACCTGGGGTTGGAACAACTGAGCCAAGACGGAACAACGAAATAATGCCCAGCGTAAAGAGCAACTTCTTTCGCAAATCCGGTGTTCGGAATGCTGCTGCAAATGCGCTGAGCACTAGTGCCTCCTATGAGAAGTCGGTCGCTTAGCCAAATGTTACTGGCTAAGCGACCGACGCCTAATTAAATTTCCTACTTAGCTTCGTTGACTGAACCACCGGCAGCGGTGATCTTTGCCTTTGCTGAATCTGAGAACTTGTCGGCTGTCACGTTGACCTTGACCGAAATGTCTCCTTGGCCAAGAACCTTGACGAGTTCGCCCTTGCGAACTGCGCCGGCCTTAACCAAATCAGCGATGGTGACGTCTCCACCCTGTGGGAACAGAGCGTTGATCGTTGCGACGTTGACTACTTGGTATTCAACACGGAATGGATTCTTGAAGCCCTTGAGCTTTGGTGAACGCATGTGAAGTGGCATCTGGCCACCTTCGAAACGTGCTGGAACCTGGTAGCGAGCCTTCGTACCCTTGGTACCGCGGCCTGCAGTCTTACCCTTTGAACCTTCACCACGACCAACGCGGGTCTTGGCTGTCTTGGCACCTGGGGCTGGACGGAGGTGGTGAACCTTGAGAGTCATAACTACTTAACCTCCTCAACGCTGACCAGGTGACGGACAACGTTAATCATGCCGAGGATCTCAGGACGAGCTTCCTTAACAACTGAATCACCGATGTGCTTTAGGCCCAACGAGCGAAGTGAATCGCGTTGGTTCTGCTTGCCACCGATTTCTGACTTGAGCTGAGTGACCTTAACTTGCGCCATTACGCACCAACCTTCTCTGCATTAGCGCGAAGAAGTGCTGCTGGTGCAACCTGCTCTAGTGGCAGACCGCGACGCTTTGCAACATCTTCTGGACGCTCGAGCATCTGTAGCGCTGCAACAGTCGCATGCACGATGTTGATTGCATTGTCGGAGCCAAGTGACTTCGAAAGCACATCGTGAATACCTGCACACTCAAGTACTGCACGCACTGGTCCACCGGCGATAACACCAGTACCAGGAGCAGCAGGACGGAGCATAACAACGCCAGCTGAATCTTCACCCTTAACTGGGTGAGGGATTGTTCCTTGGATGCGAGGAACTGAGAAGAAATTCTTCTTAGCTTCTTCAACACCCTTAGCGATTGCTGCAGGAACTTCCTTAGCCTTGCCATAGCCAACGCCAACCTTGCCATCGCCGTCACCGACAACTACAAGTGCGGTGAAGCTGAAGCGACGACCACCCTTAACAACCTTTGATACGCGGTTGATTGTTACAACACGCTCAACAAACGCGCTCTTCTCGACAGGTGCCTGATCGCGACGATTGTTGTCACGACGGTCGCGGCGCTCGTTGCCTTCGCGCTCGTTTCCGCCTCGCTGATTTCCAGCCATAATTCTTTTCCTCTTCCCTTTGGCCTAGAACTCGAGGCCGCCCTCGCGGGCGCCATCTGCTAGGGCCGCGATACGACCGTGATACTTATTGCCACCGCGGTCGAATACGACTGCATCGATGCCGGCTGCCTTGGCGCGTGATGCGACAAGCTTGCCAACTTCCTTGGCCTTATCGGACTTGTCACCAGTTGCCTTACGAAGATCGGCTTCCATTGTGGATGCTGATGCCAACGTGCGGCTTGTGGTGTCGTCAACTACCTGCACGAACAAGTGACGTGCAGAGCGGTTAACTACCAAGCGTGGACGAGTTGCTGTGCCAGTGACCTTTTTACGGACACGAGTGTGACGACGCTTACGCGCGACAGCCTTCTTGTTACCTGAACCTAATTTGGCTACGACAGACATTACTTCTTGCCAGCCTTTCCAGCCTTGCGGCGAATAACTTCACCTGAGTAACGGACACCCTTTGCCTTGTATGGATCTGGCTTACGAAGCTTGCGAAGGTTGGCTGAAACTTCGCCGACCTTTTGCTTGTCGATACCAGATACATGCAACTTGGTTGGGGTTTCCACGGTCAAGGTGATGCCCTCAGGAGCATCGATCTTGATTGGGTGGCTGTAGCCAAGTGCAAATTCAAGGCCAGTGCCTTGCTGAGTTACACGGTAACCAGTACCTGAGATTTCCAAAGTTTTGGTGTAACCATCAGTTACGCCAATGACCATGTTTGAAATCAAGGTGCGGGTCAAACCATGAAGTGAGCGGCTCTTGCGTTCGTCGTTTGGACGAACAACTGTGAGCACGCCGTTTTCGTCGCGCGAGACCGAGATCGGTTCTGCAACTACGAGGCTAAGAGTTCCCTTTGGCCCCTTAACAGCAACGTTGGAACCATCAATGGTTACCTCGACGCCGGCAGGAACGTTAATTGGAAGACGACCAATACGTGACATCAGTGATCCCCTTACCAGACGTAGGCGAGAACTTCTCCGCCTACACCCTTCTGTGCACACTGCTTGTCAGTCATCAGACCAGCAGAAGTTGAAATGATTGCGATACCAAGTCCACCAAGAACCTTTGGAAGGGTCGTTGTCTTTGCGTACACGCGAAGACCTGGCTTTGATACGCGCTTTACGCCAGCGATTGAACGCTCGCGGTTTGGGCCGTACTTAAGGCTGATCGAGAGTGTCTTGCCTACGGTTGCAGCTTCGACTGAGAAGTCGCCGATGTAACCTTCACGCTTCAAGATTTCAGCAATGTGCTCTTTCATCTTGGAGTGTGGCATTGACACATGCTCATGATGAGCTGAGTTTGCATTGCGAACACGCGTCAGCATGTCTGCAATCGGATCTGTCATTGTCATTGTGGCTTGTCGCCTTCCTCGCCGTGGTATCCCTTCGGACCTACGGCGTAATTGTTACCAGGAGCTCTTTGTGATACCTGGAAGTTCGCCGGCATGTGCCATCTCGCGGAAGCAAATGCGGCAAAGACCGAACTTACGGTAGACCGAATGTGGACGTCCACAGCGTTGGCAACGGGTGTAGCCACGTACTTTGAACTTAGGAGTCTTTTCTGCCTTGTTTTTTAGACCTGTTTTAGCCATGGCTTATGCCTCCTTGAACGGAAAACCAAGGTGCTTTAGCAGAGCTCGGCCTTCTTCATCGGTCTTTGCTGTGGTTACCAAAGTGATGTCCATGCCACGGGCACGATCAACACTGTCTGGATTGATTTCGTGGAACATAACCTGTTCGGTCAAACCGAAGGTGTAGTTGCCATTGCCATCGAACTGCTTTGGTGACAAACCACGGAAGTCACGGATACGCGGAAGCGCAAGTGTCAACAGACGATCCAAGAATTCCCACATACGATCGCCACGAAGTGTCACGTGTGCACCAATTGGCATGCCTTCGCGCAGCTTGAACTGTGCGATCGACAAACGAGCCTTGGTCACCTGTGGCTTTTGGCCGGTGATTGCGGTGAGGTCGCGGATTGCGCCTTCGATCAACTTCGAGTCACGAGCTGCTTCGCCAACACCCATGTTCACAACGATCTTTACAAGACCTGGAACCTGCATTGGGTTTGCGTACTCGAACTCGGCCTGTAGTGCAGGCACGATGTCGGAACGATACTGACCCTTCAAACGAGGGGCAGCGTTAACTGCGGTAGACACTAGGCGTCCTTTCCAGTCTTGCGTGCAACACGAACGCCACGAGTGGTTTCGTATGTCGAGCCATCTGCACGAGTCTTTTCAGCCTTTTCGCGACGCGCGCCAACCTTGGTTGCCTTACCGTCTGCTACTAGTGCAACGTTCGAAATGTGAATTGGTGCTTCAACTGTTTCAATGCCACCTACAACGGCACCACGAGTTGTGGTGTCTTTGCGTACGTGACGCTTCATGCGGTTAACGCCTTCAACGATTACGCGATCGCGGTCGTTAAGAACTGCAAGAACTGTGCCCTTTGCGCCCTTATCCTTACCGGCGATAACGATTACTTCGTCACCAGTCTTGATTTTCATTACAAAACCTCCGGTGCAAGCGAGATGATCTTCATGTACTTCTTGTCACGAAGCTCGCGACCAACTGGACCGAAGATACGGGTTCCACGTGGTTCGCCGTCATTCTTAAGAATGACTGCTGCGTTTTCATCGAAGCGGATGTATGAACCGTCTGGACGACGACGTTCCTTCTTGGTGCGAACGATGACAGCCTTGACGACGTCACCCTTCTTTACGTTGCCACCTGGGATAGCGTCCTTAACGGTTGCGACGATGACATCGCCGATACCTGCATAGCGACGAGCCGAGCCACCGAGCACGCGGATGCAAAGTAGTTCCTTTGCTCCGGTGTTATCGGCGACGCGTAGTCGCGACTCTTGCTGAATCACTTCTGGTCCCTACCCTTACTTGGCCTTCTCGAGAATCTCGACCATGCGCCAGCGCTTGGTAGCGCTGAGTGGGCGAGTTTCCATCAACAGAACGCGGTCGCCAATGCCTGCGGCATTGCTCTCGTCGTGTGCCTTCAGCTTGCTTGTGCGACGCACAACCTTGCCGTAAAGCGGATGCTTGAAACGGTCTTCGACAGCAACAACGATGGTCTTTTCCATCTTGTTGCTCACTACTAGACCTTCACGAACCTTGCGGTCGCCACGAGTTTCTTCGCTCATGCCACACCCTCATTTCCTTCAACAGGCGTAATACCTAGTTCACGTTCACGCATGATCGTGTACAGGCGTGCGATTTCCTTGCGGACCTCGCGCAGACGGCCATGGCTCTCGAGCTGGCTTGTTGCTGCCTGGAAACGAAGGTTGAACAATTCTTGCTTTGCTTCGCGAAGCTTGCTGACCAATTCATCGGTAGCAAGTCCACGCAAATCTGCAGTGTTTGTGGAAGCCATTTAGATCTCCTCTCGCGCGATGATGCGGCACTTCATCGGCAATTTGTGCATTGCACGAGTCAGCGCTTCATGCGCGACCTTTTCGTTAGGGAATGCGATTTCGAACATCACGCGACCTGGCTTGATGTTTGCAACCCACCATTCAGGTGAACCCTTACCGGAACCCATTCGAGTTTCAGCAGGCTTCTTTGTCAGTGGACGGTCTGGATAAATAGTGATCCATACCTTTCCACCACGACGGATGTGACGAGTCATCGCGATACGCGCTGATTCGATCTGACGGTTAGTGACGTATGCAGGCTCTAGAGCTTGCAAGCCCCACTGACCGAATACAACTGCGTTTCCGCCCTTTGATGCGCCGTGACGATCTGGGTGGTGCTGCTTACGGTGCTTAACACGACGTGGAATTAACATGCTTTAGCCTTCCGTCACTTCTGCTGCAACTGGTGCTGCTTCGACTGCAACTGGAGCTTCTTGAGCTGCAGCCGCTGGACGAGGTGCACGTGGTGCGCGGGATGGCTTTGCAGCGCGAGCTGATGCTGCGGCTTGTTCACGCTCTGTGCGTGAACCCAAAGCTTCACCCTTGTAGATCCAAACCTTGACGCCAATGCGACCGAAAGTGGTACGTGCTTCGTAGAAGCCGTAATCAATGTCAGCGCGCA
>CAITJH010000075.1 GCA_903892635.1 uncultured Actinomycetes bacterium
CCAGTTTCGTATTTCTCACCTGGATGACCTAACGATGCTCGAGAACCCAGTTGAGCAGACAGCAAAGCCTCTGCTCGTGGGTTCATCAGATTTGTCGCAGGATTCAAATTGAGGCCATCAACATCGTGGATTCGATGACTTTCCAAAGTTAACTCTTCAATCCACTGCTGATTACGTTCCGGTGAATTGCTCTGGGTTTGCGAAGCAATGACGTCGATCAAATCTTGAGTCGTCCGTGTTGCCCACGATGGTGTGGTGAGGGTATGCGCCATACCGCAAGATTATCAACGGTCGCTGGTTTAACGCTTGCGTTTTTCGCGGATTCGGAGGTTGATCACGATAGGTGAACCGACGAAGCCAAACTCTTCGCGGAAACGTCGTTCAATAAATCGGCGATAGCCCGCTTCGAGGAATCCCGATGTAAACAAGATAAATACTGGCGGAGCAATACCCGCTTGTGTTCCAAACAAAATCTTTGGTTGCTTTCCACCACGTACTGGGTGAGGGTGCGCAGCAACAATATCTGCAAGGAATGCATTCAAGCGACCGGTAGGAACACGGGTCTGCCAACCAGCCAATGACTTATCAAGCGCTGGAATCAATCGATCAGTATGCCAACCTGTCTTGGCGCTGAGGTTAATTCGTGGTGCCCACGTTACTTGATTGAGTTCACGTTCGATTTCTCGTTCCAAGTAATACCGTCGATCTTCATCAACAAGATCCCACTTATTGAAAGCAATCACTAGTGCGCGGCCAGATTCAACCACCATGGTAATAATTCGTAGGTCTTGTTCAGAAAGTGGTTGGCTAGCATCAAGCAATACGACAGCAAGATCTGCTCGATCAAGGGCTGACTTCGTACGAAGCGTTGCATAGTATTCGTGACCGGAAGCATGCTTGACTCGCTTGCGAATACCTGCCGTGTCGACAAAAATCCATTCGCGATCACCAAGCGTTATCAGTTCATCGACTGGATCAACGGTTGTTCCTGCAACACTGTCTACAACGGCCCGAGATCCTCCGGCAAGTGCATTGAGCAAACTTGATTTACCAACATTTGGCTTGCCAAGTAGTGCAATACGCTTTGGCCCAGATGGCCGAGCTACTCCAGAACCTTCTTCAGGAAGCGACTGAATAATCTTGTCGAGCAAGTCACCGCTTCCCCGTCCATGGAGAGCGGAGACAGCGTAAGGCTCACCCAGACCTAATGACCATAAATTTGCCACTTCAGGTTCGATACGAGCATCGTCGACCTTATTAGCCACCAAAATGACGGGCACTTGTGCCTGTCGCAAGATTCGAACAATTGCCTCGTCGGCATCAGTCGCACCTACCGTCGCATCGACGACAAACAGCACTACATCGCTCGTTGTCATTGCTTGTTGGGCTTGGGCAGAAACTTGACCTGACAGACCTTTGGCATCGTGTTCCCAGCCGCCAGTATCAACAACAATGAATGGAATACCGCTCCACTCGGCTTCGTAACGAACTCGATCGCGAGTAACACCAGGAATGTCTTCTACCACCGCTTCGCGACGCCCAATTAGGCGATTAACGAAGGTCGACTTACCCACGTTGGGGCGGCCAACAACCGCGACAATCGGTCGATGCTCAGTGACATCTACATCGTCCAATGCTGCAACATCTTCGATGCCTAACTTTTCCAAAAGCTCGGCATAGTCAGCATCACTTAAGCCTGTGAGATTTTCAGGTAACTCAATGTCATCATCGATCTCGATTGCATCGCCGGCTACGTCATAAATTTCGACGTCATCTTTTTCATACATTAAGCACCACGCACCAATAAAAGGATGTGGTCGACGACCTCATCGAAAGTCATGTTTGTCGTATCAATAACGATGGCATCAGGCGCCTGAACTAACGGCGATGCCTTGCGCGTGCTGTCTGCTTGGTCACGACTTGCAAGATGTTGTTGAGTGGCAGAAACTTCTTCACCATTTTCAGCTGCTCGACGAGAAGCTCGCGCTGATTCATCTGCCGTGAGAAAGAATTTGAAATCAGCATTCGGAAGAACTACGAGTCCAATGTCGCGGCCCTCGGCAACAATTCCTGATGTAGCCGCTTTGGCAATAGCACGCTGAAGTTCTACTAGTAACTCACGAACTCGAGGGACAGCGCTGACGCGACTGACGCCAGAGGTAACGAGATCCCCACGAATTGGTTCAGAGACATCGACGGTACCCACTGTTATTCCAGGGTTGGCAGGATCGACGCTGGGCTTAATGACTGCATCACCTGCGTGGCTTTCAATGGCCGCTGGATCATCAAGGTCCACGCCTTGATTCTGGAAAAACCACGTCATAGCGCGATACATCGATCCGGTATCCAAATAGGACAGCCCAAGCTGACTAGCAATAGCACGAGAAACCGAGGATTTTCCAGATCCGCTGGGGCCATCAATAGCAATTACCAGCGGAGAAGTCATGACACTATTCTACGGGCTAAGTAACCACCGTGAAATCAGCCGAACTAAGGGCAACTTCTAGCACAGACACGTTGTGCGGCTCGACAGTAAGTTCAACGAGCCCCGTCATGCGACCAAGTGAGTGATCAATACGGACGTCTTCGAGGTTAACTCCAGCCTGCGCCGCCACTGCAAACAGGCGGGCAAGCTCTCCAGGTTGATCGTCCAATCGCACTGACAAAGTTGCCAAGGACTTTCGTTCGGTGCCGTGCTTGCCCGGAAGTCGGTCACGACCTTGAGATCCCTTTACGAGTGCCTCGTGTACAGAGGCTTGATCGTGATCAAGAAGTGCCCGCGCAACTTCAGCCAAGTCGTGTGCAACTGCGGTGACACGTCGGGCGACTTCAGTTGCATTGCCTGCCAAAATTTGTCCCCATAGGTCGGCATTTGATGAGGCAATTCGAATTGTGTCTCGTAGCCCTTGGCCAGCAAGTTCAACGTCTCGCTCTTCAGCTTCAAGTAGTTGTGAGGCCAACACTGAGGCAACAACCTGCGGTGTATGAGAGATGAGGGCAACAGCACGATCGTGCTCTACGAGTGTGCGCTCAATGGGAATAGCTCCAAGATCAGAAGCAAGGTTCACAACCGTTGAGAAGGCCTCGTCAGAAGTACTTGGATTTCGGGTAATGACCCACGACCGATCAACAAACAAATTGCTTAGCGCCGATGCTGCGCCTGATACCTCTCGACCGGCCATGGGATGTCCACCGACAATTCGAGATAAATCCTGTACATCCAGATCGCTGAGGTCAGCAAAAATTGAACCCTTAATACTGCTGACATCTGTAATCACTGCATTCGGTTGCGTGGCAACAAGTTCACGAATGACATTGGCCGTAGATGATGGCGGTGTCGCGACAATTACGAGGTCAACTTGTTCATGACCATCCCACAGTCGTGCGCCACTTTTTGCCATTGCCGTTTGCTCTGCAAGTTCGTCACTATCTGAAATAACAACGTCATAACCGCGCGCGACTAAACCCAACGCGATTGATGTACCAATGAGGCCAGAGCCAACAACTAACACAGACTTTTTACTCATGCCAATTACTGCGCAATGTCTTGACGTAATGCTTCGGCACCACGTAGGTAAACATGCTTTATCTGTGCCCGCGGGGTATCGATGTTTGCATGAACCATGACTCGCACTGTCAAAGGCATTGCCCCATCAATATCCAATTCTTGAGCACAAATCAACGGAACATCGGCAAGGTCAAGGTCACGAGCAGCTGCGGCCGGAAAGGCGGAATGCAAATCTGGAGTTGCCGTAAATAGAACGCTCACTAAGTCGGAATTGTTAATCGCATTGCGGTCAAAAATTTCAGTCAACAACTCGACGACTGCACTGCGCATTTCTGCTGCATCATCCTGTTGCAGACAGGTGGCTCCACGAATTGCACGCATGCGTAAAGTCTAGAGCCCAACTGCTGAATACAAAGCACCCAACTCAGCGTTAGTGAGCTCGCGCAGTTGACCTGTTCGTAATTGACCTAATTGCACCGGCCCTACTCTGGTGCGCACAAGATCAATAACCGGATGTCCGAGTTCGTCAAACAATCTGCGCACAATTCGGTTGCGACCTTCGTGAATTGTTACCTCAACAACTGAAGAATCGTTAGACGTGTCGATTATGCGCGGTTGCACAACGTCAACAGGGCGATCCTCGACGACAACGCCACTTGAGAGTTCACGAATGAGGTCCTTATTTACTCGTCCTCGCACTCGTGCAACGTACGTTTTTTCAATGCCATGTGAAGGGTGCCCAAGCCTGTTAGCCAGTTCCCCATCATTCGTCATGAGAAGCAAGCCTTCGGTATCGGTGTCGAGACGACCGACATGGAATAGGCGCTCTGGAAAATCTGAAACGAAATCACCGACACACTCTCGGCCCTGAGGATCAGACATGGTTGTCACAACCCCTCGGGGCTTATTGAGTGCAACTACATATTTGCCACTTGCTTGCGCAATCAAAACACCGTCGACACGAATTTCTGCGACATCTGGATTAACTCGCGCGCCTAACTCATCAACGATGACGCCATCAACGGTCACTCTGCCAGAGGAAATAAACTCCTCGCATTTGCGTCGTGAACCAAGACCTGCAGAAGCGAGAACCTTTTGTAAGCGAATTTCTTCCATCGCAATTACGCGGTCGTCAGGTCAAGTACTTCTTCGACATCATCCGGCATTGGAAGGTGCTGGGCGATTGGCGGCAACTCATCAAGTGACTTAAGCCCCAAGCGCTCCAAGAAGTAAGTCGTGGTTCGCAGCAAAAGTGCACCCGTCTCATGATCGTGACCAGATTCTTCAATGAGTCCACGCGTCACGAGAGTTCTCACAACACCATCCACATTCACGCCACGAATAGCTGAGATGCGTGCACGCGTCACAGGTTGACGATAAGCAACCACCGCCAGTGTCTCGAGTGCAGCCTGACTTAATCGCGCATGTTGGCCTTCGAGCACAAAACGTTCGACCACTGGTGCGCATGAATCTCGCGTCCAAAAACGCCAACCACCACCACGCTCGCGCAAGTCAAAGCCACGACCGGCAGCCGCATAATCCTGCGACAGGTCATGCAAAGCAGTGATGACTTCGTCTTCTGGTGTACGAGTAAGCGTCGCAAGTGTTGATGTAGTCATAGGTTCTTCGGCAACAAGCAGCAACGCTTCGAGCGCTGCATGTAATGACGGTGCACCAATGCCGTCATCCACGGCATCTACCGTGACTGATTCCCCATCAATATCTTCGGTGACCTCACCGTCAGATTCGACGGTTGTCTCGTCCTTGATGTCGTCACTCATTGCTGTCAACCTCTTCGTCCACTTCATTTACGTCACCATCGGCGAACGCAGTCATTTCTTGTTCTAGTTCTTGGGCGACCTTGGCCCAGATCTGGTCAATCTCTTCGTCTGCCGAATCATCATCGACGTTGGCGACATCGACATCATCGTCAATGTGCGGTGACTGCTGATTGTCATCAGATTCACTGCCATCGAGCACTTGCGCAAATTCATCACGAAACTCTTGAACCTCGGTGCTATCGAATTCATCGATATCGTGCAAAATCGCTGCGCCTTCTTCGCCTACCCAACGAATGTGTAGATCGCCGAGTGGCACGGGTTGATCAAACAACACAACACCATCGCGATAAATCTCAAGCAATGCTAGGAATCGAGCAACGACAAGAAGAGTTGTATCGCAATCAATTGTCAACGAGCGAAAAGTTGCATGACCTACACGACGAAGTCGCTCAACAATAATGGCCGCTTGCTCTCGAACAGATACTCGCGCAGCGTGGATATGCGCGACCGAAATTACTTCGGGAAGTTTTGGCTCGAGAGCACGAGAAGCCAAATTGGCAAATGCATCAGCATCCATTCCAATTTGAACTTCAGGCATCAACTGCATGAAGCGCTCTTCGAGACCCACCGAACGGGCATGCATCCGACCTGCAGTTTCGAGTCGCAATTTAAAGTCGATCGCCATTTGCTTGAAGGCTCGGTATTGCAACAAACGTGCGAGCAACAAGTCGCGCGCCTCAAGAATGGCGATGTCTTCTTCATCTTCGACTTCCCCACCAGGAAGTAATCGAGCAGCCTTCAGATCAAGAAGTGTTGCAGCAATGACGAGGAACTCTGTTGCTTCATCAAGAGACCACTCGTCACCTGCGTCCTTGATGTAAGCAATGAAGTCATCCGTAACGGTATGCAACGCCATCGCTGTGACATCGAGTCGATGTTTCGCGATGAGAGATAACAGAACATCAAATGGTCCTGAAAATTCCTCGAGTTGAACGAGAAATGAGTGTGCACTTTCCCCCGACTCCAACACTGTGGAAGCATCGGCAGGCGCCGGGGCAGACATTAGCTCGTGACCGCGCCATTCTTATCAAGGCGCTCTACTAATTCCCATGCAAGATTGCGGTACGCAATTGCGCCTGAGGAATTAGGGGCCTGCTCAACGATGGAGACACCAGCCTTTGTGGTTTCTGGGAATTTCACTGTACGACTAATTGTCGTGTGGAATACCGCTTCACCGAACAAGTCGTAGACAGCTTGAACTGTTTCGCGAGTGTGAAGGGTCCGTGCATCAACCATTGTTGGAAGTACGCCGTCAATAGTCAGGCGGTTGTTCAAACGCTCTTGCACCTTGGAGATGGTTTCCTTCAACATTTCAACACCGCGAAGTGCAAAGTATTCGCATTCCATCGGAATAATTACGCCGTCAGATGCCGTCAGCGAGTTCACAGTTAACAGACCAAGTGATGGCTGGCAGTCAATCAAGATGAAATCGTAATCATCCTTGACAGTGGCTAGCGCACGATCCAAAGCGTATTCACGTGCAACTTCGCCAGCGAGGCGTAGTTCAGCTGCACTCAAATGGATATTCGCTGGCAAAAGATCGAGCCCTGCAACAGTTGTTGGCATGACAACCTTTGATGCTGGTGCGCTCTGAGAATCCATCAGCATGTCGTAAACGGTCGCATGTCCCGTGAGATCGTCGCCGCGAACGCCAAGGCCAATAGACAACGAACCCTGTGGATCCATGTCGACCATCAACACTTTGCGTCCAGCTTCGGCCAGCGCTGCACCTAAGTTGATTGTGGTTGTGGTTTTACCTACGCCACCTTTTTGGTTGCACATCGAAATGACGTATGCCGGACCAGTGCTCGTCAAAGGCTGTGGCTTGGGAAAAGTCGGGATTGCACGGCCTGTGATTCCAACTGGACCATTGGGCTCTGGGACGATAGTCGTGACCGTAGCCTCGGTGGGCTCAAGTGGTGCAGAAGTCACTGTTAGATCCTGTGGCTGATGGTCGTTGGGCATTGGAACTGCCATGGCTTTTGTCCTTCCAGCGAATGCCGCAGCGAGCGACATTTCTTAAGTCGCTGGGGAAGACACGACTAATTTTAGGATACGCCCAGTTCAGGGCGTTCAGCGGGATCAGACACGCTTGGCTCGCGGGTGGCTCGTGGCGTAAACCTCGCGCAATTGCTCGACCGTAACCATGGTGTACACCTGCGTTGTGGTCACTGAGGCATGACCGAGAAGTTCTTGAACGACACGAACATCTGCGCCATTTTCCAATAGATGCGTCGCGAACGAGTGGCGCAAAGTGTGAGGCGACACTTTGCCCTCTAGATCGGCCTTTTTGGCCACGTCCTGCAGGATTGCCCACGCGCTTTGGCGTGACAGTCTTCCTCCTCTGGCATTCAAAAATACGTACGGTGTGCCTTTACCTCCGGCAGCCAAAAGCGGTCGAGCTCGAACCAGATACGCATCCAAAGCAGACAACGCCATTCGTCCTATGGGTACGAGTCGCTCTTTATCACCTTTTCCGTGGAGCTTCAGCACAGGCTGCTCCCCTGTCAGGTTGGCGACATCGTCAATCACTAAGTCCATGAGTTCAGAAATGCGAGCGCCAGTTCCATACAACAATTCGAGTAAAGCGCGATCGCGCAACATCAGCGCCCCAGTGTCGGTATCGCTATCTGCACCGACTGCTGCAAGCAATCGCTCAACTTCATAAAACGGTAACGCTTTAGGCAGTCGCTTATTCGGAGTTGGTGGCTTCACAGAGCGAGCAACGTCAGCCTGAACGACGCCTTCGCGTGTCAGAAATGAATGCAGACCTCGAACAGCGATGACAGTTCGAGAAGCAGACGAGGAAGCAAGTGGCTCGTGATCAGCATCGCCAAGTCTCAAGGCGATCAGAAAATCAGATACGAGCGATGAGGAAATTTCTTTAGGATCGTTGATCCCTTTGGAATCGCAAAACGACACGTAGCGCGCTAGATCACGTCGATACGCGGCCAGCGAGTTCTTCGCTAGGCCGCGCTCGACGATCAAATGGTCTAGGTACGACGCGACGTGTCGTTCAAGCGGTGTTGCCACGCCCTAAAGACTAGGCCAGTGCGCTCTCTAGAGGCAGCAATTCATAGCCGAATGCTTCAGCAACGGCCTTGTAGGTGACCTTGCCAGCATGGGTGTTCAGACCCAACGCAAGTGCCTTGTCATCCTGAAGTGCCTTCTTCCAACCCTTGTTGGCAAGCGCTACCGCGTACGGCAGTGTGACGTTAGTCAATGCATAGGTTGAAGTATTTGGTACTGCACCTGGCATGTTGGCAACGCAGTAGAACACTGAGTTGTGAACGTTGTAAGTCGGATCAGCGTGTGTTGTTGGACGTGAATCCTCGAAGCAACCACCCTGATCGATTGCAATATCAACCAAGACTGAGCCTGGCTTCATGCGAGATACAAGTTCGTTGGTGACAAGCTTTGGTGCCTTTGCACCTGGGATCAGAACGGCGCCGATAACCAAGTCAGCTTCAAGGCATGCCTTTTCAATAGCAAAAGCGTTTGACATCTGAGTCTTGATGCGACCTTGGTAGATCATGTCGATCTGACGAAGTCGTGCAATGTTGAGATCCAAGATTGTGACGTCAGCACCCATGCCGACAGCGATCTGTGCTGCGTGAAGTCCGGAGACGCCACCACCTAGAACAGCAACCTTGGCAGGAGCTACACCTGGGACGCCGCCAAGAAGTACGCCGCGACCGCCGTTAGCGCGCATCAATGAATAAGCGCCAACCTGTGGAGCAAGGCGACCTGCAACCTCTGACATTGGAGCCAGCAACGGAAGCGAACGGTCCGCAAGTTCAACGGTCTCGTAAGCAACGCCAGTAACGCCAGCCTTGAGCAGCGCATCGGTGCACTTCTGCTCAGCAGCAAGGTGAAGGTAGGTGAAAAGAAGTTGACCGTCGCGCATGCGATGGTATTCATCGGCGATTGGCTCCTTGACCTTCATGATCATTTCGCCTGTTGCCCAGACATCGTCTGCGGTCGGAAGAATTGTTGCACCAGCTGCTACGTACTCTTCGTTGGTGATTGATGAACCGACGCCTGCGTCATGCTCAATAAAAACTTCATGTCCATTGCGAACGAGTTCTAGAACGCCCGCTGGAGTGATTGCTACGCGATATTCGTGATTCTTAATTTCGCGTGGGATACCGACCTTCATCGATCAACCTTTCACATGTGGGGGCCTCATTGCCCGCCGTAGATTACGTTAGCCCCGCGGTTGGGGATTGACCAATTTCGGGGTCTGAATTAGGGACACGCATCACGATTTCTGTACTTGCCGTTGCATGACAAATAGCAACGACGGCGCGAAAACCAACGAGATACAGCGTCTTGTCTGACAACTATTCGGGTAACTTCACGCGATTCGTGGCTATGAGGTGATCTCGTGCCGCCCAGAATGCGCTGGCTGGTCGAAGTGCCGTTGGGTCAGCCAAGGCAGAGATCAAGGCCAAAGTTCCAGTGACAAGCATTCCATTTGTCACTTCCCCGGCCCAGATAGCGTCGAGAACATCTTGCAATCCCACCCATCTGGGATTCATTCCGGCTTCTTCATCAGTTGCCGCAGGTCGTCCGTCTGGATGTTGGCTCAATCCTTGCGCCAAATAGCACCGGACGGATTCAGAGGAACCACCAGGCGACGGAGCGTAATCAACGAGAACATTCCACGTTGATGCGGTGTAGCCAGTTTCTTCAAACAATTCTCGTTGAGCTGCCGCCAATGGATCCTCATCACGGGCATCCAACAAACCTGCAGGCGGCTCCCACATCACTTTGCCTTGCGGATGTCGATATTGATCTACGAGTAAAAGTTCTGCGTGCTCATTAATTGCAATCACACCTACAGCGCCCATGTGAACGACGTAGTCACGATCAAACTCGAAACCTGCGTACCGAATATCATCTCGTCGCACATCCCACACTCGACCAGTGAACGAAGTGTCACTCGACACAAGTTCAGGCGTGAATTCGTGATCCTGAATCATGCCTTGCGCGCAATTGCTGCTTCAATTAATCCAATAAAAAGTGGGTGCGCACGAGTTGGTCGGCTACGCAATTCAGGATGAGCTTGGGTTGATATGAAGTACGGATGAACATCAACGGGAAGTTCCACGAATTCAACAAGATGATTGTCAGGCGATGTTCCTGAGAACACTAGTCCCGCTGCTTCAAGTTGAGGTCGGTAAGCGTTATTCACTTCGTAACGGTGTCGATGACGCTCATCAATTAAGGATTCGCCATAAACTCGCTCGGCTGTACTTCCCGCCTTGAGTGCGGCTGGATACAGTCCAAGGCGCATCGTGCCACCCATATCGCGTTCGCCGGAAACGACATCGGCTTGCTCGGCCATTGTTGAAATCACTGGGTTCTTTGAGGTTTCATCAAATTCAGAGGAACTTGCATCAACTATGCCTGCAACGTTGCGCGCATACTCGATAACCATGCACTGAAGACCAAGACACAAACCTAAAGTCGGGATCTTGTTTTCGCGCGCAAACTTCAATGCGCCAAGTTTTCCTTCGATTCCTCGAACGCCAAATCCCCCTGGAACACAAACTGCATCGACGTCACCAAGAGCAGCTCGAGCGCCAGCCTCTGTTTCGCAATCATCTGAGGCAATCCAGCGAATGTTGACTCGCGCATTGTTAGCAAAACCGCCTGCGCGCAATGCTTCAGTCACCGACAGATACGCGTCAGGCAAGTCAATGTACTTACCTACAAGAGCGACAGTGACTTCATGTTGTGGGTGATGTACTCGTTGGAGTAGTTGGTCCCACTTGGTCCAGTCAACTTCACCAGCGGTTAGTCCGAGTCGACGAATGACATAAGCATCGATACCTTCGCCATGAAGCACCTTGGGAATGTCGTAGATGCTCGGTGCATCAACAGCACACACAACTGCTTCTTCATCAACGTCACACATCAACGAAATTTTGCGCTTGATGCCATCCGGTACTGGGCGATCGGCACGTAGCACGATCGCATCGGGCTGAATGCCGATGCTTCGCAAGGCTGCAACCGAGTGTTGAGTTGGCTTGGTCTTCAGTTCGCCACTTGGGCCAATGTAAGGCAGCAACGAAACATGCAAGTAGAACACATTGTCGCGACCTAGTTCGTGACGCACCTGGCGGACGGACTCAAGGAATGGAAGTGACTCAATATCACCGACGGTGCCACCGACTTCAGTGATGACAACGTCAACATCGTCCGTCGCCATATCAGCAATGCGCGAGCGAATTTCATTTGTGATGTGAGGAATAACTTGCACGGTGTCGCCGAGATACTCGCCGCGTCGTTCTTTAGCAATCACACTTGAATACACTTGGCCGGTCGTCACGTTCGCTGAGCCATGAAGATCGCGATCGAGGAATCGTTCGTAGTGGCCGATATCTAAGTCGGTTTCAGCCCCGTCATTGGTGACAAACACTTCACCGTGCTGAAATGGATTCATTGTGCCCGGATCAACGTTGAGATACGGATCGAGCTTTTGCATTGTCACTCGAAGTCCTCGAGCGGTGAGAAGATTGCCCAGACTTGAAGCGGTCAGGCCTTTTCCGAGAGAAGAAGCAACGCCGCCAGTGACAAAAATATGTTTCCGATTACCCACGGGATACCAGCGTAACTGTCAGGTTCAGTGGAACTGAACACCACCCCACTATTCCGCGTGGCGGCGCTCGGCGTTGGCAATCTCGAGCAGTTCGTTCGCCAAATCTGCAGCCGCCTTGGAATCAGATAAGCCAGCCAGCATTCGTGATAGTTCAGTGACACGCTGAGAATCCGATACCTGATGCACCGAAGAATCGTGAACCGATTCCCCTTCACTGCGACTGACAACGAGATGGTTATCAGCAAAGGCAGCAACTTGAGGTAAGTGTGTCACCACGATGACCTGTGCCGTTCGCGCAAGGCGAGCCAATCGGCGGCCTACCTCAACTGCCGCTGCACCTCCCACCCCAGCATCCACTTCATCGAAAATAAAAGTGTCAATTGGATCTGCCGCTGCCAATACGACCTGCATTGCCAGCATGATGCGGCTGAGTTCACCACCCGAGGCGCCCTTGCTGATAGGTACCCATGGCGCATTAGGTCGACTTACTAGTCCCAAGGCAATGTCGTCGGCCCCAAATGGACCAAGTTCAGCCGGCGAAATAACAAATTCGACTCTGGCTCCAGCCATAGCAAGACCTTCAAGTTCACGCGAAACTGCCACGGCAAACTCACTGGCAGAGTCAGTTCGTAATTGCGTGAGCTTGCGAG
>CAITJH010000076.1 GCA_903892635.1 uncultured Actinomycetes bacterium
ACGTGTCGTTGATATGCCATTAGCCGAAGGCGTCATTATCGGATCCGGAATTGGTTTAGCAATCAGTGGCCTGCGTCCAATCATTGAATTGCAGTTCCTCGGATTTGGTCACCAGGCGTTCCATCAAATAGGTCAGCAGGTTGCACGTCTGCGTTTCCGTTCGCAAGGCCGCCACTCACTTCCGCTTGTGATTCGTTCGCCGTATGGCGGAGGAGTTCGCACACCTGAACTTCACTCTGATGCATTCGAGGCGTACTACACGCATACTCCGGGTCTGAAAGTGATTGCGCCGGCTTCGGCTTATGACGCAAAGGGATTGTTGGCTGAAGCAATTGCTTCAGATGATCCAGTGTTGTTCCTCGAGCCACTCAAGGGCTACCGTCTGGTCAAAGATGAAGTTCCAGACGAGCGCTATCGCATTCCGCTGGGCAAACTTCGTGTCATGCGCGAAGGCACAGACGTCACGCTGATCGCGTGGTCTGCAGCATCAGTCATGGTCAATCAAGCAGCTGAAGAATTAGCGGCACAGGGCATTAGCGCTGAAGTTTTGGATCTGCGCTCACTGACTCCTCTGGACATTGATGGCATCGCGGCTTCTGTCGCCAAGACAGGACGAGTGGCCGTCATTCAAGAAGCTCCGTTAACTGGTGGCTTTGCCAGCGAAATTATCGCCACCATTCAAGAAGAATGCTTCTACAGTTTGCAGGCACCAATCTTGCGTATCACTGCGCCGGATACTCCTTACCCACTTGGCGGCGTTGAAGACTATTTCGTCCCTGATGCAGCTCGCGTTGTTGCCGAAGTCAGTGCGTTAATGAGCGAGTCAGCATGAGTAACTTTGACTTCACTCTTCCCGATGTCGGTGAAGGTATTGCCGAAGCCGAAATCATTGAATGGCTCGTAGCGGTTGGCGACACCGTCGCCGTGGATCAAGTCGTAGCCGTGATTGAGACTGACAAGTCCCAGATTGAAATGCCGACACCTGTTGCCGGAACTGTGACCGCATTGAACGGCAAGCCAGGCGATGTCATCAAGGTCGGCGATGTGCTTATTTCGATCGCAGCGAGCGAAGGCACTGCTGCCGTTGCGACAACAACTCATGGTCACGCATCAACGAGTGCTGCTGCAGCCACAACAACGACAAGCGTCGCTGCGAGTTCAGTGGTAGTGAACAACTCCGTGGGTCGGGCACTTGCAAGTCCCAGTACACGACGTGTTGCGGCTCAACTTGGTATTGACATCAATGCAGTTGCCGGCACCGGTCCACATGGCCGCGTGACCGAAGCTGATGTTCGTGGACACAACAATGCTCCGACGTCTGTGCCTTCATCTGTGGGAGCACCTGCGATTGCACCGACACTTGCCCAAGATGGCGTCACGATCGTCCCGCTCATTGGATTGCGTCGACAGATCGCCCAGTCCATGACGCAGGCGCTTGCGATTCCACACATTCTCGAGTTCAAAGAAATTGATGCAACAGCGCTACTTGCAGAACGTGAGCGACTGAATAATTCGGGCCAGCAACTTTCGGTAACACCGTTCTTAATGAAGGCTGTTATTAACGCGCTTTTGCTGCACCCAACCTTCAATGCACGCTTCAATAGCGAAGCAAATGAAGTTGCCCAGTTTGATGCGGTGCATCTTGGTATTGCGACTGCAACAAATGACGGTCTCATCGTTCCGGTGCTTCATAACGCGCAAGGCCGCGGTGTTGTCGAACTTGGTGCTCAACTCGATGAACTTGCCGAGCTTGCTAAGTCGCGCAAAGCGTCACCAGAGCAGCTCACTGGCGGAACTTTTTCGTTGACCAACTTTGGTTCATTCGGTACATGGCTTGGCACGCCAGTGATCCGTCCACCAGAAGTTGGCATTGCAGGCTTTGGTCGAATTGCCGACAAGGTCATCGTTGTTGATGGTCAGCCAGCTGTCCGCAAGGTTTTGCCGATCGTTGTTGCGGCAGATCATCGCATAAATGACGGCGCCCATCTCGGTGCCTTCGCTGCAGAAATTGCACAGCAACTTCTTAACCCTGAAGGTTTGGTGTGACATGGTCGTAGGCGAAATTCCAGATTCCGTTGACTTCCTCGTCGTAGGCGGTGGACCTGGCGGATATGTTGCTGCGCTCGTAGCAGCACAACTCGGCCGCAAGGTTGTTGTTGTCGATGCGCTTGGCGAGGCTGGCCTTGGTGGCGTTTGTGTGAATGTTGGTTGCATCCCCTCGAAGGCGCTGATTGAACTGGCTGATGCCACACATGCCTTGTCAGGATGGCAATCACGAGGATTGAATGCATCAGGCAATGTCGATATGGCTGATTTTCAAACGTGGAAATCAGAAGTTGTTGGCAACCTCAATGGTGGAGTCAAACAACTTTTCAAAGCTGCGGGAATTGAAGTTCGGCAAGGCTACTTTCGGTTTACTCGAAAGGACCAAGGTGCACTTGATTCAGGTGATGAACATCCACCGATGCACATCAAATTCAAGTCTTGTGTGATAGCTACCGGATCACGACCTACGATAATTCCAAACCTCAAGCGCGACGGTGTTCGCATTATTGACTCCACTGACGTTCTTGCGCTTGATCATTTGCCTGAGCGCATTGCTGTTGTTGGTGGGGGCTACATCGGTGTCGAGTTAGGCACTGCACTTGCCAAATTGGGCTCACATGTAACAGTGATCGAAGCAGGCGAACGTCTACTTGCTTCCATGCCAAGCAACATTGTTGCTCCAGTTGCTAAACGGCTTGGCGAGCTGGGTGTCGATGTGCGTACCGAAACAACTGTTGTTGGTGACACGGGAACGCAACTCATCGTGAAATCGGCTGTAGCGCAACAGGCACTTGACGTTGATTTAGTTGTCGTATGTGTTGGACGTACTCCGAATACGGATGACCTTGGCCTTGAAGTCTTAGGAGTAACTCCAAATGATCGCGGTTTACTTGAGGTTGGTGCTGATTTACTTATCACCCCTCAAGTGGCCGCTATTGGCGACATCATTCCGGGACCAGCTCTAGCCCATAAGGCCAGTGCTGAGGCGCACGTTGCAGCAGAGGTATTGAGTGGTCATGACGCATCGTTTACTCCATTGGGAATACCAGCTGTTGTCTTTAGTGATCCAGAAATTGCGACAACTGGTTTGACTCAAGTTGAAGCAACTAACCGAGGACTTGAAGTCACAACATCTATGTTTCCAATGGCGGCATCGGGTCGAGCTCGCACAATGAATGAATCAGCAGGCGTTGCCCAGATCGTTCACACCGCTGATGGAGTCATCGTCGGTGCTCAGATGGTTGGGCCGCATGTGTCAGAACTCATTGGAGAAATGACGTTAGCGATCGAAATGGGTGGAAATCTGCAAGATCTTGCAGACACAATTCACCCGCATCCAACGGTGAGCGAAACTCTTGTCGAAGCTGCCCGAGTTGGTTTAGGTTTTCCAATTCACGTGGCACCTAAACGCAAACGAACCTAACTAAAACAACGACCCTCGTCGAAAATGCGCGAGGGTCGTTGTTTTAAGTGCAGTCACATACGTAAATATGAAGCACCATTGAAATCAAGAACTGCACCGCTTGCCCATTGCATGTCAGGCGATGCCAAAATAACAATTGCCTTGGCAACTTCGGTCGGTGTTGGGACTCGGTTGAAAGGGGATTGATTGCGAATGTCATCGCCAGCAGGGCTATTAAGTAGTTCTGCAGCCATATCAGTATCAACGAATCCAGGTGCAAGAGTTGTCACTGCAATGCCCAATGGTGCAAGTGACTTAGCAATAGATTGTCCAAAGGCTGTGATGCCCGCTTTGCTAGCACCATAGGCAGGACTATTTGGTTCACCGCGGAATGCACCACGGGAACCTACGTTAACGATTCGTGATTGGCCATGCTTGGGCATGTGCTGCAGCGCGCACCAGGTTACGTTAGCCGCTCCGGTCAGGTTTACCCCGAGTGTGTCAGACCACGCTTGTTGCCATTGTTCGTAAGTCGAACTTTCAATTGGGTGATCGAAAAATACTCCAGCGTTATTGACTAACACATCAATTCCACCAAGCTGCGCTGCGGCATCGTCGACCATGAATTTCACCGCAACTGGATCTTTGAGATCTGCGCCAACCATGCAATGTCCATCACCTGGAAGTGAAGCAAGCACCTCGCGGGCGAGCGACTCGTTGCTGCTGTAATGAACAGCGACTCGATCTCCCAATGCAGCAAACTCTGCTGCAATACACGCGCCGATTCCGCGGGAACCGCCTGTGACAAGAACACGTCTCATGATTATTTACTCCGGTGGCCAGATGTCAGCAAGGGAATAGCCCTTGGGGAAAGGATCGGTTGGGTCAAGTACCCATTTTGCTTCGCCAGTAATCCAACCGGTGCCAGTGATTTCTGGAACGACAGCTTGATATGGACCAACTGTTGTTTCGCGTAAACATTTTCCAATGAAGTGCGTACCAATGATGCTTTCATGAATGAATGATTCACCGACGTTAAGCAATCCACGCGCATGCAAGCCAGCGACACGAGCTGACGTTCCAGTTCCGCATGGAGAGCGGTCAAAGGTTCCGGTCCATGTATCTGGATCATCTTTGCTCAATGACGCATAAGTCATCACCATTGTGTTTCGAATTGGAACGCCTGGCGTTGGGGTCCCGCTGTGCAAGACCACGAGATTGACGTTCTTGATATTCGTATTGAGTGGGTGTTCTACCTGAATCTGCTCGTTACAAGCAATCTTGATCAATGCACCAATTTTGAGAAGTTCTTTTGCATGCTTCTCATCAATTGTTAAACCAAAGTTTGCAATGTCGGTTTGGGCAAAAAATTGTCCACCGAAAATAATGTCAGTTGGAATCACTCCATACTCAACAAGTTCAAGTGGGTAGTCCTTGTGAACGACGAAGGCAGGAACATTCTCAATAGATACCGCAGTAACTTTTCCATCTTTGCAGTGAGCGGTAACACTGATCTGACCAACCGCAGTATCAATTTTCACTTCAGTTGTTGGTTCGTGCATTGGGATGCGGCCAGTTTCCAACATTGCGGTGACTGAGCAAATAGTGTTACTGCCGGACATTGGAGTGAACTGGCCTTGTTCAAGAACAATGATTCCGTAGTGCGAGTCGGCAGATGTTGGTGGTGTGATGAAGACGCCACAAACTCCTGGGTAGCCACGAGGTTCGCGAATGATGAACTTGCGGAAATCGTCCAAGTTTTTCCATGCGTAGTCAAAGCGCTCCGCCATCGTGTCGCCTTCAATGAGGTGACCCATATTCATGATGACTCTGCCGGCTTCACCTGCTGCGTGTACCTCGACGGTTTCAACGACAAACCCTGGCTTCATTGCACATCCGATCTCGCAGGACACATCGATGTGTCACAGTGTGGTGACTACGAGCCTATTCAAAACTCTTGACAGGTGTCTGATAAATGACGTTACTTATCCCACCAAATGGTGCTTAAAATTCGTGTCGGTCGAGGCGGGTGAGTCTTGAGAAATTCGGCTACCTCTTGATCTCGCGATTCCGGTAGGCACAATCGAATTCGATTAAATTCCACTTGTTGCGCAAATGGAATTTCACGGCCAAGAGGGCTTTCCCAATCTTTCATTTGGGCAGCAAAACCTAAATCGCGAATGATCGTAAGAAGATCACCAGATGTTGGATTGGTTGGACGATCCAGATCCCAAAAGTGCTTCCATAAAGGCGATGAAACACTGAGTGGATGTTGTTGAGGAATTTCGATGATCACGCGCTTTGATGCATGGTTGTTGAGCGCAGAAACGAATGGCTCGATATTCGAAACGTTGTAAGCAACATGGTGACATGTAACGACATCAGCATTTGGTACCAGAGGTGCGACATCGGGCCAATCGCCGAGAAATTCTTCGTGTGTGACCCCGCGGTCTTCGGCGTTAGCTGCGAACATCGTGAGCATCTCTTGCTGATGATCAACTCCGATGGCGTGTGTAGCTGGAGGTGTCACAGCGAATGCTGCGATTCCACCGCCACAGCCCACGTCCAGAATTGATCCACCGTTGACTAAAGTTTCGCGTGCAAGTTCATGCGACAACGTAAGAGCAATCTCGCTAGGTACTGTAAACAGCGCCGGAGGGTGAATCCAAGGACTAGTCGGAGCCTGATCCAAAATCTCTTGCGGAATTCCCCACGATGCTAGGTCGTTTGCCCATTCGGTCGAAGCTGCACTCATAGTTGTTCAAACCTTTCGTCGATGAAATTAAGGAAGCGTTACTTTACCGTTACGCATTTTCCACAGAAAGTATTTTTCAAAACCAAGTTTGAACAAATGATTTTGTGGACCTGGAATGAGTACACCATGCTTTCGAGGTGGCAGCATTTTGTCAGCAAGAATGAGTACACCGTTGTTGCCTGCATCCATGACACACACAGCTTTAATGTCACCAAAATCTTTGTGATGTGTTGGAGATTCACCATTTATTTGTTGAGCGATATTCATCGCAGCAACATGTGCCATTTGTTCTGTCGGGAAACCAGTTTTTGGTACACCAACAGGTGTTGGAGTTTGCCAGGGTGCGGTCACTGCAGCGGCTAGTCCTACTGCGTATACGTCATCCCATTTTTCACTTTGGTATGTATCCCTAACTTTGACAAACCCGTTGGCATCGGCAAGACCATTAACTTCTTTAAGAAAGTTTTGGCCGCTAAAGGGTGGGATAATCATTGAAAATGCATTTTTGAGTTTGTCACCATCAGTTGTAGTAATCAAGCCATCATCTATGGTGGCGATTGATTTGTTGAGGTGAGACCCGATGTGCTCTTTCTTAAGGAACATGCCGAGAAGCGAATCGCCATGCGGCAATCCACCAATTCCAAAGTGGCCAAGAAATGGTTCTGCAGTCAGATACGTAAGTTTGACGTCCTTCTTTATCCCAGCCTTTTTAAGTTGATAAGAGGTATTGAACAAGAATTCGTAAGCTGCGCCAAAACAACTAGCACCCTGGGAGGCACCAATGACAATGTCACCAGGCTGCTCCAAAAATTTCTTCCAAGCTTCTCCAGTTTTGATGGCAGATTCGAGAGTCGTTATCGTATTTGAATTCTCACTAAACCCTTCAATTGCCTCGTCTCGATTTCGAGTACCAGTTGCGATAATTAGGTAGTCAAAGTGAAGTGATTTGCCATTTGCAAGAAGTACGGTTTTGGTATCCGGATCTAGTTTGGTAGCAGCAGACTCTTCAAAATCAACGTCTCCCGATTCAAACGTAGGACCAACTTTGAATGTGATGTCGTTAGCGACACGTTTTCCAAATGGCAACCAAATTAGTGAAGGGTTAAAAAGGAAGTAGTCGCGATCACTAACGACGGTAACGTCTACATCACCGTGAAGTTCGCGTTTCACAGTAAGGGCAGCAGTGAGCCCGCCGAAATTTGCACCAAGAACTAACACTTTCTTTCTCATTTTGACCTCCCGAGTAGTTCTAGTGCTAGTGTATCTCTATACCCCTAGGGGTATAGAGATAAAGCGGATATTGTCTGAGAAGTCACAGATTGGAGCCCAAGATGGAGAACCCAAGGGGCCATATAGTTTCAGATGCATTTGCCATTGCCGATCTTCGAAAACGACTCCGTCGAGCCGAGGGCCAACTAGGCGGAATTGTGCGCATGCTTGATGAAGGCCGGTCCTGCCAAGAGATTGTTACTCAACTTGCAGCGGTTTCTAAGGCAGTTGACCGTGCGGCATTTGCATTAATCTCGACTGGTTTACGTGAGTGCATCACAGATGGAAATCACGACGCTGCTGAAGTTGCTGAACAACTTCAAAAGCTGTTTCTGACTATGGCATAAAGCGATGAAGCGCATTGTTATAGTCGGCGGAGTAGCCGGCGGTATGTCGGCGGCAACGCGGTTGCGTCGCCTTGATCCTGAAGCATCCATCACTGTGCTTGAGCGAAGTGGTTTCGTTTCGTATGCAAACTGTGGATTGCCGTACTACGTCGGTGGAGTGATCGCTGATCAGGCGGCTTTACTTTTGCAGACGCCTGAATCACTTGACGCTCGATTCGAGCTCGATGTTCGTGTTGAATCTGAAGTCATTCACATTGACCGAGAAGCCAAGGAAGTCGAAGTACTTGCTGAAGGTGGAACCTACCGCCTTGGCTATGACGTACTCATCCTTAGCCCAGGTGCCCAGCCAGTAGTTCCTCCAATACCTGGCATTGAACGCGCACACACTTTGCGAACTGTTGAAGATGTGAAGCGCATTGCTGACGCTGTCGCAGCCCAACCTGCTAGCGCAGTTGTAATTGGTGGAGGTTTCATCGGGATTGAATCTGCCGAAAATCTCGTTCATCGCAACATCAAGACCGCAATTGTTGAAGCGGCCAATCAGGTAATGACGCCGCTCGATCCAGAGCTAGCCACACTCGTACATGACGAAATCGAACGCAACGGAGTTGAGTTGTGTCTTGGTTCTGGTGTTGAGCGCATTGACGAGAAGCACGTGCATCTTGCGGATGGTCGTGCGCTTCCTGCGGAACTTGTTATCGCTGCAATCGGAGTACGTCCAGATGTCACGCTTGCTCGCGACTGTGGGCTAGAGGTTGGTGCACGTGGCGGCATCGTGGTCAACGAGTTTGGTCAAACTGCAGACGTCAGTATCTATGCCATCGGCGATGTTGCTGAAAAGAAAGACGCGTTTGATGGGGAAGCCACGCTTGTGCCCCTGGCGAACATTGCGAACCGCCAAGGCCGAGTTGCCGCTGATCACATCATGGGGCGAACGGTACGTCCCGTTGCAACAATTGGTACAGCCATCGTGAAGGTTTTTGACCTGACCGTCGCAGTGACAGGTTGGAATGAAAAGCGGCTCACTGCTCAAGG
>CAITJH010000077.1 GCA_903892635.1 uncultured Actinomycetes bacterium
AAAGGAACATCGTCACGTGGCTACTGTCGATGTTACAGGTGCTTTTCTCAACGCTCAAATGAGTGGAGAAGAAGTTTTTGTGCAACTCGATCGCAAGCTAGCTCAGATGGCTTGCAAAGTTTCTCCTGAATACAGAGATTTCATTGATCCCTCCAACGGTACACTTGTGTTACAGCTTCAGCGTGCACTTTACGGTACTCAGCAAGCATCCCTACTTTGGTACAACAAACTAACGGAGATTCTAACCAAGCTGGGATTTGTTCCCAACAGCTATGAAGTTTGTGTGATGAACAAAGGCAGTGTTGGCGGAAGAGATCAAATTACTATTACAATTTATGTCGATGATCTTTTAATCACAGCTATGACAGAAGAGGATCTGAACAGCATAATTGAATTACTCAAAAAGGAATTGAAGAATATTACGGTCCATCGTGGACAACATCATTCTTACCTTGGAATGAATTTCAATTTCTCCAAAAAGGGTCAAGTGGAGATCAACATGAGTTATGTTGAAGACCTTTTGCGCAATTTTGCTGCAGACTTGGGAACAGTTTCGACTCCAGCACTTTCGAATTTATTTGAAGTTGATGCGGACGCAGTCAAGCTCAGTCTGAAGGACAGCAAAACTTTCCACACTTGCGTTGCAAAATTATTGTATCTCGCCAAGAGAGTTCGACCAGATATTTTGCTCGTCGTGAATTTTCTCACAACTCGAGTCAAGGAACCCAACGAGACTGATCAGGCCAAGCCTATCAGAGTTTTGAAGTATCTCAAGGGAACGAGTGAATTGGGTATTAAACTTTGTCCAGCAGCTAAGATCGGAATTCTGGCACATGTTGATTCTTCTTATGCGTGTCATCCAGATTTCAAGGGACAAACTGGCATTGTCATTTCCTTAGGCAGTGGACCAATTTTCGTTCGCTCTTCGAAGCAAAAGCTCGTGGCTCGCAGTTCAACCGAATCCGAATTGATTGGACTTGCGGATGGTTCTTCTCAAGTAATTTGGTCCCGCGAATATTTAACTGCTCAGGGATACAAATTGGACGAGTCTGTCATCTATCAGGATAACTCTTCGACTATTGCTCTAGCCAACAAGGGTCGTTCTACTTCCGATGCAACTCGTCACATCAATGTTCGTTTTTTCTTCGTCAACGAGAAGATCAAGGAAGGTGTTATCAAGTTGATTCACAAGCCTACCGAACAGATGATTGCAGATATTCTTACGAAGCCGCTTCAAGGTAAGCTTTTTAAGGATCTCAGAACTCAATTGCTAAATTGGCAAGTTTGAGTTGAGGGGTCGTGTTGGAATACAAGGTATTTTACTATGTGTGTCAACTTCACCCTTGCCATGTTTTGTGTCATTCTTATTTCGAGAAACTGACAGGACTATCGTCATTATTTTCTGGAAGTTTCTATGCACCTTTCTATATTTACGTTCTAGAAAATGGTGTTGTTTTCTTTGTTTGACGCGTATGATTTTTGTTTCTTTTATGCGCATCATAACTTAATTTATTGGCTCACGTCTGTCTACTTCTTTTTTTATTCTATCATTCAGCATAGTACAGTCACAGGGGCTACAAGCACCGTGTCCTGAGGTATTGAACAGATCAGCAGCTTCAAGAAATTATTTATCAACAACGTCTTCTTCAACATCGAGAGGTTACAGCGTTCAACCTACCTCTCAACACAATAAATTAAGTTAGTTACAGCGTACGTTCCTCCTTCAGCAATGTCCAACAAAGCCAGCAGTTCGCAGGTGGGCAAAGAGAAGGAACCGAAGAAGACTTACCACAACAGCGTCATCGGCTCGCAGCGTGGTTCTCAGGATGCAGTGCCCATCCTGACATACGGTCCCAAGACCAACTATTTGAAGTGGCGTCGAGAGCTCAATGTGGAGCTCGAGCGACAATTCGGTCTGCTAGGCAGATGTGCCGCAGACGGTGAGTATTATGACCCTCCGGAAGTCAACGTCGACGAATACGATTCAGACGACGATGAACATGGTTTCCACATTCAAGTTCTCCATCAGCGTATCAAACGCAGAGAAGACCTTATTCAGAAGTTAATCGAAGACAGACCAAAGGCATATGCATATGTCATCTCGCGTATGTCTGAAGAGTCTCGTGAGGCGATCACTCGCCACGAGGACTATCTCAATTTCTCTAGATTTCGCGACGTGCTTGCGCTCATCAACGCAGTGCAACAGTTTCATGTTGGTCAGACATTTGGTGATGAAGATTTTGATCGCGAAGATGCATACAGACAATACCATATGATGAAGATGGGTGACAACGAGTCTCTACTTCGTTACAAGGAGAGATTCGTGGCCATTTTGGAAATGATGATAGACCGCGGATGTGAAGTGCCTGTGGTGTCATCTCAAGTTGTACATTTCCTATCAACATCAGCAACGAGATTCCAACCAATCGTGAAGGATATTCTACGAAAGAAGCGACAGTTTGCGGATTTTCGAATGCCTCGTTCGCTTCTGGAGGCTTACGACGAACTAGTCCATGGCTCACTGGAACTCGGGATTAAGTTGAATGTTTTTGGTTCCAGCGAGGAATCGAACTCGCGTGGAAAAGTTGCTTTCATTGCAGAAGTTGACGAAGTTGGT
>CAITJH010000078.1 GCA_903892635.1 uncultured Actinomycetes bacterium
CGATAAGGCCGCGCTGTGGAATTACCGCGAACATGCGAGTGATGCATGGACACAATCTGGCTACGTTCACAAACTTGATGTAAGTGTCGATCCAAACGCAATTGCTGAATTCGCCGATGCAGTCATGGCCTTACTCAATGTTCAATCTGAAATTTCAAGTGGTGGATTCTTTGGTCACATTGCTGATGGAAATCTGCACATCGAATTCCTAGGACCAGATCGCGATGACTACCGTGTTGACGAACTACTACTGCACTTAGTAACTCAATTTCGCGGCAGCATCAGTGCTGAACACGGAATTGGACGAGCAAAATCGCAATACCTTCACCTTGCACACGACCCAGCCACTATCGCTTCAATGCGCAACATCAAGTCCCTACTCGACCCAGCCAACGCTCTGAATCCTGGCGTTCTGTTCTCATAAAGCTCGTATGACAGACTTACAGTCATGACGTGGCTCATAACTGGCGGTGCAGGTTACATCGGCGCACATGTTGTTGCCGAAACGCAAAAGTCCGGCCGCAATGTAGTCATTCTGGATGACTTATCGACGGGCCTTGAGTCTCGCGTTCCTGACTCTGCCACTCTTGTCAACATTGCCATCACCGACCAGAAGGCCGTTCGAAAACTTTTTGCCGATCATGAGATCCACGGTGTGTTGCATCTAGCCGCCCGCAAACAGGTTGGTGAATCTATTGAACGCCCCGATTACTACTGGAGCGAGAACGTTCATGGACTTCAGGTGCTGCTGGACGCGATGAGCGAGGCGAATGTCCGCAAGCTCGTTTTTAGTTCGAGCGCTGCGGTGTATGGCCAACCGGAAATTACTGGCGATGCCATGATCACTGAAACTACGACGTGCAAGCCGATCAATCCTTATGGTGCTACGAAACTCGTCGGCGAATGGTACGCCCAAGCTAAAACGGTCAGCGACGGTATGAGTGTTGCGGCGCTGCGATACTTCAATGTGGCTGGTGCGGGTCGACCGGAATTCGGTGATGTGTTCACTTTCAATCTCGTACCTTTGATTTTTGATGCAATCACTCATGACCGAGCGCCACGCATTTATGGCGATAACTACCCCACACCAGATGGCACTTGCATTCGCGATTACATTCACGTTCAGGACTTGGCTGAAGCACACGTCGCAGCTATGGATCTTGTTGATTCCCGCGACGCATCATTCGAGGCAATCAACATAGGCACTGGCCGCGGATCAAGCGTGAGAGAAGTTATCGACATGGTCATCGATGTCACGGGCCTAACTATCACGCCCGAAATTATCGAACGGCGTATTGGAGATCCAGCCGCATTAGTCGCAGACGTATCCAAAGCACGCGCCACTCTTGATTGGACGAGTCGCTACGACTTACACGACATTGTTGACAGCGCTTGGAAAGCCTGGCAACTCAAGGGCTGACAATTAGCGCCTAGCAACCAAGTGGTGTGTCTACGAAACAATAACGGTGGCTCGACTTAACAGAATGCTTTGTCACAGTGATCGTGATGTATGACTTCGCTGAACCACCATGGCCATCGCGAACTGTGTAAGCAAGCTTCACAGTGCCGCTCCAATGTGAGTTTGGAGTGAATGTCACAACCTTGCCCTTGATTTTGACCTTGCCGTACTTCGACGGCAAATGCGCAAGTTTGATCTTGAGCTTGTTGCCATCAACGTCAGCCACATTCCCTGTGAGATTGACCTTGACTGAAGCCCCACCTTGTTTGGCTGTCAGTGTCGCCGGTGTTGCAGTTGGCGCACGATTGACCGTGATGGCATGCAGCGCAGTGTTATTCGACAGATTGGGATCTCCATCAGCGACTCCAGTTGTCACCGTTCCTGAAATTTCGTAAATTCCTGCTTCTGCACTCGGAGTAACCGGAATAGAAACGGATGCAGTGGATCCAGCTGTCAGTTCGTGGCTTCCGCTGATGCCGAATGCCGCTGCAGGGCATGTCAATTGATCTGCGTTGATCTGGCATGCGGAACCTGCGGGCAGATTTACAGTCATACCTTGAGGGATCGTCAGTACCACCGAAGGATTAGCATCCGGCGCTGCACCAAAGTTCGAGATGGTAACCGTTAGCGATGCAGGCTGATTTGCTTGAACCAGCGCCTTGTCAAACTCCAAGCCGATGTTGAGGTCGGCCGGCAAGTGCGCGTACTCAGTTGTCACCGAGTTCGAGATCGCAGTGTGTGCTCCTGCCGAACCTGAATAGGTGGCACTTGCGCTATTCGAAAACGTCGTTGGCGAAGTTCCCGCTCCGACCGTTCCCGAAATCACAACTTGTACCGGAATTGCTGCCGTAGACAAACTACCGAGCGCACACGAGACGTTTGATCCCGTGATGTGGCAAGTATTCGGAGTCACCGATGCATTTGTGAGGTGGCTATCCAGTGCATCAGTCAACACGATTGAAGTTGCACTTCCGGTTCCAACGTTATCCACGATGATCGTGTACGAAAGATTGTCGCCAGCAGTTACTTGCGTACTTGCA
>CAITJH010000079.1 GCA_903892635.1 uncultured Actinomycetes bacterium
CGCAGTGAGGTCTTCGCTTAGCTCGTGAAGAAGTACAAGGCCCTCATCATTATTGGCTTGCTCTGGATCATCAGGGACGTCGATCGGAACGCACTCAATTCCTGCAGCAGCCAGAACTGTAACGGTATTTGAGAACAAAGCATTTGTTTCATCGTGGCCGGTGAGCCATTGTCGAACAACACCGATGCGTAAAGGCGACGTGTCGCTGAGGACGGACTGAGAATTTAGTCCGCTCAAAACGTCAAGCAACATTGCAGCATCCGCGACGTTGCGAGCAATGGGACCTGGCACATCTTGGCTACTGGAAATCGGCACAACGTACTTCGCGCTTACAGATCCAACCGTTGGCTTGATTCCAACAACGCCATTAAGGGCGGCAGGGCAGACGATGGAGCCATCGGTTTCTGTACCCACGGCGAATGGAATGAGACCCGCTGCGACTGCAGCGCCTGAACCTGACGAAGAGCCACCAGCGCTATGCGCGTAGTTCCACGGATTGGCTGTCAGACCACCTAGTGCCGACCATCCACTTGTTGATCGAGGTGAACGGATGTTCGCCCACTCCGAAAGATTAGTTGAGCCCAGGATCGTTGCGCCTGCTTCGCGCAGTCGCGTCACGATGGTTGCATCACGCTGCACAGTTCTGCCTGCGAGTGCGAGCGACCCTGCAGTTCCTGGTAGCCCAATTGCTTCAATGTTGTCTTTGATAAGCACCGGTAAGCCACGCAGATTACCGACTTGCGACTGGGCAGCAGCCTGTTCCAAATGATCCGTACTGATGGCAAGGACTGCCTGTAGCCCACCATCACAATCGTCAACATCAATAATTCGCTGAGTGAAGGCTTCGGTGAGTTCCGGGCTTGACATGTCAGAGGCTGACAGGCGTGCGACTAATTCGCGCGCAGTCGAGAAACCGATTTCGTGGTTCAAGCCAAAGGTCATGAATCCATCGTGGCACAGGCAGCACAATAGGGGGATGACAAGACACATTGTGGCGCCAAAGTGGATTACTGATGGTTACGAATTTCCGGCGGATGTGAAACTTACGTGTGGCGATGATCTTGCGGACGTAGATCCTGCGGACATGGCTGACGCTGACTTTGTCGTGCTGCCGTACATGGGTTCATCGATTTCCGACGAGGAAGCAATTGCGCGAATGGCGAATGTGAAAATCATCCACACTCTGACGGCAGGATTCAACACAATCGCACCGTTAGTACCCAGCGGTGTCACGCTTTGTAATCTCTCTGGAGTTCACGACGCTGGTACGGCTGAAATGGCAGTGTTATTGATGTTGAGTTCAATGCGCCGTATGCCTGAAGTGCAACATGCCCAAGACCGACGCGAGTGGATTCACTTGTGGGGCAAATCTCCAGCTAAGAAGACAGTTCTGCTTATTGGATATGGGGGCGTGGGCAAAGCGGTCGAAAGTCGGTTGCTCGGATTTGAATGCGTAGTCACTCCTGTCGCAACTCATGCTCGAGATCATGTTCGTGCGATATCTGATCTTGATGAGCTGATCCCGAATGCAGACATTATCTTTTTGACGGTTCCGCTAAACAACGAAACGGAAGGGCTCATTGACGCTCGCCGTATCGCAATGATGAAGCCAGGCACACTCTTGGTCAATGTTGCGCGAGGTCCAGTCGTTGATACCGAGGCGCTGCTCGCAGCACTGCACGCTGGACACATTTCAGCTGCCTTAGATGTCACTGACCCCGAGCCATTGCCAGCCGACCATCCGCTGTGGACGGCGCCGAATACGGTGATCGCTCCGCACATTGGAGCCGACAACGATGTGCTTGAGCCGCGTGCTCGCCGGCGTATGCACGGCCAGTTCGACTTGTGGCTCGCTGGTAAACCCTTGGAGAGTGTTGTCGTCCACTAGTTGGGCGGTAAGTTTGACGTATGTCGAACATGAAACCACGTAGCTGGCAAGTAACTGACGGACTAGAAAAAGCAGCCTCCCGAGGCATGCTTCGTGCTGTTGGTATGGGTGACGAGGATTGGGTCAAGCCTCAAATTGGAGTGGCCTCATCGTGGAATGAAATCACGCCATGCAACCTGTCACTTGATCGTTTAGCCAAGGCATCAACAGAAGGTGTTCGCAAAGCCGGTGGCTTCCCGATGCAGTTTGGAACTATCTCGGTGTCTGATGGAATTTCCATGGGTCACGAAGGTATGCACTACTCACTTGTGAGCCGCGAGATTATTGCGGACTCAGTCGAAGCAGTTATGCAGGCCGAGCGCCTTGATGGCATGGTCAACTTTGCTGGATGCGATAAGTCACTTCCGGGAATGTTGATGGCAGCTGCACGTATCGACGTGGCGAGCGTGTTTGTTTATGCGGGTTCAATTTTGCCTGGCAATGTGACTTTGAGTGACGGCACTAACCGTGATGTCACGATTATTGATGCCTTCGAAGCAGTTGGTGCATGCGCACGCGGAATGATGAGCGCCGAAGATGTCGATCGCATTGAACGAGCAATCTGTCCAGGCGAAGGCGCCTGTGGCGGCATGTACACCGCAAACACTATGGCTTCGGCAGCCGAAGCGATGGGAATGTCATTGCCAGGTTCTGCAGCCCCTCCTGCCGTGGATCGTCGTCGCGATGGGTATGCCATTGCTTCAGGCGAGGCTGTTGTTGAACTTATCCGTCAAGGAATCACAACACGCGACATCATCACAAAGAAGTCTCTGGAAAATGCAGTTGCAGTTGTGATGGCCTTCGGCGGCTCGACAAACGCTGTGCTTCACTTGCTTGCAATTGCTCACGAAGCAAACGTTGACTTAACGCTCGACGACTTCAAGCGCATTGGAGCCAAGGTTCCTTTGCTTGCAGACGTTAAGCCATTTGGTCGTTACGTCATGAGCGATGTTGACACTGTCGGTGGCGTTCCTGTGATCTTGCGTGCGTTGTATGACGCCGGATTGATTCACGGTGACTGCATGACGGTGACAGGTAAGACCATGGCAGAGAATCTCGAAGCTATAAAGTCGCCTGATCCCGATGGCGTGATCTTGCACGCAGTGAACAATCCTGTTGGAGGCGTGGGTGGTATCACGATCCTTAACGGTTCGCTGGCTCCAGAAGGTGCAGTCTGCAAGAGTGCTGGTATTCCTGTCGATGTATTCGAAGGACCTGCCAAAGTGTTTGAACGCGAACGCGCAGCCATGGATGCTCTCGAAGACGGCGGCATTCAAGCCGGCGACGTGGTCATCATTCGTTATGAAGGTCCTAAGGGTGGACCTGGCATGCGCGAAATGCTCATGATTACAGGAGCCATCAAGGGCGCTGGACTTGGCAAAGACGTTCTATTGATTACCGATGGCCGCTTCAG
>CAITJH010000080.1 GCA_903892635.1 uncultured Actinomycetes bacterium
ATTTCTCGGCAAGAAAATCTCCGATTTCGACGAGCCATTTGAGTAGCTCTGCTTGTTTCTCAACTTCAAGATCCGAAAAAGAAGTGTTCAACCCGATTGGACTGAAGTGGCTGGAGTGGATGTGTCAGTAGTTCGCATCGAATATTCTGACCTTCTCGAGTATCGAAATAGATTTGAATGAAAACTTCTACAGCGACCCCGTCGATCTGGCGGCTGAAATCTATCATTCCTTCATCGTACGCCTATTTGGTTGCTGATTAGTTACACAAATATGGATCGAGTAACAGGCATGAATGATCTAGACATTGAATGTGCTACCGGAGAAGTTATTATTTATTCGTATTCGGATGAATGCTTCGCGTCTGTGAACGTCGATTACGACTCGTAAACCAGTTGCTCGGATAGACCTTTGGTAGTAATGACATAACGGCTAAAACAACATATATGAGGGTATTCACAGCAACGAAGGCAGCCAGTACCTGAACTGGGCGACTAACTAGAGTTTCTGGGGGAATCACACTTGTTGGAATTCGCATTACTTCACATCCTTTAAATCTTCAGGGGTATGCGAACGTTCGATACTTCCCCAACTCGCCGAGCGATTAAAAGCAATATCGAACAAGCTCTTTAGGAAAACTGCGTTAAGAAACATGTCATAAGTAAGTTCTGGAATTAAGAGTGCGGCAAGTATGCGACCCGGCCAACCAACATTCCAAACCGATACCATTCTCTCCACGATGAAAATCAGACCTATGCCGAGCCAAAAGGGGAACCATATCCAATTGTCGACGGCTAGAAATGTCAGCAACATAAGTAGCAAGTAGGAACTCAATGCAATAGCGCTATAACCAAGGCCAAGTTGCTGACCCCAATATCTCAGGGTTGTACGAGTAACGCCGTACTGTCCAACATTTTCCAGCGCGCCTCGCTGCCAACGCATTCGTTGGTTCCATAATTCCTTACGTGTTGGCATGACTTCAGTAATCACACTGCACTCTGCAGGTGATTCCATCAAAGCACCTAAAGTCTTGAGGGCCATTGTCAGTTCGTTATCTTCAGTGAGAGCATGCGTGTCGTAGACATCCCCGTACTCACCCGGCAACATCGTGCCTCGACTCTCAGCCACAATTTTTAATGCGCGAGCACGGAAAAGCGTCGAGGTACCAGTGAGCACAAATACCCGACCGCGGCGTCGCTTAAGAAGTCGACCGTAACGGACATATTCATTGCGTTGGAGCTGGCCAATGATGCCATGGCCCGGTTCACCATAGAAGACGCCACCAATCGCACTTAGACCCCGATCATTTTCAAAACGACGCACTGCTGTTGCTACAAAGCCAGAGTCAAGAACCGTGTCTGCATCAAGGACCATGATCACATCATTGTTACCAAGTCCATCTGCGAGCTTCTTGACGATCTGGTTAAGTGCGCCAGCCTTCTTTAGTTCATTATTAACCGATTCGTAAACCTCAACACCAAGACCTCGTGACAATTCAGCAGTTTTATCTGTCGAATTGTCTGACACCACGATGATGCGATCGATGTCGCGAAGTTGGGTTCGAATCTGAGTAATGCATTCAACGATTAGATCTTCTTCATTGTGGGCTGGTATTAAAACAGTGATTTTCACTGAACCTGAAAAGTGATCCTTAGTTTGTTCCGAGATTACGTGCGGTGAAAGTGGATAAGTAGATGCTTCCAAAGAACGTCGAGCGCGATTTGAAGCGCGAAGTTCAATCGTTGCAATAAATGCGGCGGCAATGAGAGCAAGAATTGTTGCAATGAAAATGAGATACGCGGGCGGAATTGAAGAATCAAAAAATACACCGAACGGTCCACGGTTGACGTTCGTCGGATCACCTAGTGGTGGCAACGGAGTTGCGGAAACCAACGTGACGTACACGAGCACAAGGATGGACAGGACCAACAAACTAATAAGCCCGATGGCAGGAAGCACTTTTTTGCTTTTCATACTGTGACTTTACTTGCATTCAATTCACAACAAGCAACTGTTCTTCAATGGCGAGACGCCTCGGGGAACCCGCGTTTCTATGATTTCTACGAAATTCCCCCGCTCCTCCCAAATTGATTAGGAGACGAGGAAGCAGATGCCTTGCATATGCTGACGAGCCGCCTCGGGGATTTGAACCCCGGACCTACGCATTACGAGTGCGTTGAGAACTTAACTGGCTTATGCAAAACTTTATGAAATAAAGCCTCTTATGCGATGCAATGCGCTAACACATCCTGCAATGTGCTCTAACACCA
>CAITJH010000081.1 GCA_903892635.1 uncultured Actinomycetes bacterium
AAATTCAAGTTCCATTGTGCATCCCTGTCCTTACACGTTAAAGCGGAATTCAACGACGTCGCCATCGGCCATAACGTAGTCCTTGCCTTCAATTCGGGCTTTGCCCTTGGCTTTTGCCTCGGCAACTGATCCACATTCAACCAGATCATCGAATCCAATAACCTCAGCTTTGATAAATCCCTTTTGAAAATCTGTGTGAATGACACCGGCAGCCTCTGGTGCAGTTGCGCCTTTCGGAATAGTCCACGCACGAGTTTCCTTTGGCCCAGCCGTCAAATAAGTCTGTAATCCCAAAGTGTCAAAGCCAACCCGAGTCAAAACTGAAATTCCACTTTCCTGCTGCCCAACTGACTGCAACAGTTCAAGAGCTTCAGCGTCATCGAGTTCGCTCAATTCGGCTTCAAGTTTGGCATTCATGAATACTGCTTCGGCCGGTGCAACGAGAGCACTGAGTTCCTTCTTAAGCGAGTCATTAACCATTTCGTCTTCGTCTAAATTGAAGACATAAATAAATGGCTTTGCTGTCAGCAAGAACAGCTCACGAATTTCAGTGGCATCCATGCCGGATGCGAAAACAGTTTTTCCGGCGTTCAAATGTGATTGAGCTTCTTCAGCGACATTTAGTATCGCCGTGCGCGATTTATCTTTCTGCGCTTCTTTCTGTAACCGAGGGATTGCTTTCTCGAGCGTTTGCATATCAGCCAAGATCAATTCGGTGTTAATCGTTTCAATATCATCAGATGGCGAAACTTTTCCATCTACGTGTACGACATCTGGATCACTGAATGCGCGAATCACCTGGCAGATGGCATCAGACTCTCGGATGTTGGCAAGGAACTTATTGCCTAATCCTTCACCTTCGCTTGCTCCACGCACAATTCCGGCGATGTCTACGAATGTAACGGTCGCAGGAAGAATTCGTTCCGAGCCGAAAATTTCCGCCAGCACAGCCAAGCGCGAATCTGGCACTGCAACGACACCCGTATTCGGTTCGATAGTCGCAAATGGGTAATTTGCTGCCAAAACATTGTTCTTGGTCAACGCATTAAACATGGTTGACTTACCAACATTCGGCAGACCGACGATTCCAATTGTTAAAGCCACGGTTCACAAGCGTAGTAGGCGCGAGTCAATAGCGATAATCTTGAAGACATGACCGAGATGGAACAGAGCCCCGAGAACACACCAACCCTCAAGGGTTGGACGTATCAAGGCGTGTTTGTCATCAACACCTTGCTGTTCATGGTGGTTATGGCTGCAGATTGCATTGTCAATCACACTGTGACGATGTGGTCCGAAGTTGGCATTCTCGTGATCACTGTTATCGCAGCCCTCAAAGTGCGACGCAATGATCTCACTGCAGTGGTCTGGTCACCACCCATTGTGTGGTTAATAGCGCTCGAGACTGTTGGCCAAATTGATAAGCAAGAAGGTGGAACTGCAGCACACCGACAGTTGCTGCACCTTGCATATGGTCTAGCGAATCACGCGATGTGGATTCTTGGTTCCGTGATTGTCGCGATAGTCATTACAACTATTCGGCGCTTCCGGAACTCTTAATATCTTTTCGCAATTCTGGTGGAAGCGCGAACACTAAATGTTCACGTGCAGTTTCAACTTCTTCAATGTCGCTAATTCCATGTTGCGCCAAAAATTCCACAACACCATCAACCAAAATTTCAGGCACTGACGCACCGCTTGTGACACCAACTGTGGTTGCATCGGCAATCCATGCTGGATCAATTTCGGATGCGTAATCAACACGGTAAGCGTTGGGAACTCCACATTCCAAGGCGACGTCGCGAAGTCGCACCGTGTTGGAAGAATTTGCAGAGCCGACAACAATCATGACGTCGCATCGAGGCGCGATGAATTTCACAGCTTGTTGACGATTTTGAGTGGCATAACAAATGTCGTCGCTGGGCGGGTTCATCAATTCAGGAAACTTCTCACGCAACATATCAACAGTTTCGAGCGTCTCGTCAACAGACAATGTTGTTTGCGATAGCCATGCAACGGGACGAGAGCGATCAATCTCAATTTCCTGCACATGAGCTGGTCCATCAACAAGTGTCATGTTGTTCGGAGCTTCGCCCATTGTGCCTTCAACTTCTTCGTGACCTTCGTGTCCGATAAAAAGAATCTGGATGTCTTCGGCAGCAAAACGCTTTGCTTCGTTGTGGACTTTTGTCACGAGCGGACAGGTTGCATCAATTGTTCGCAGATTACGGGAAGCCGCTTGCTCGTGAACTGCGGGCGAGACGCCGTGAGCACTGAAAACGACAGTTGCACCTTCGGGGACTTCATCAGTTTCGTTGACGAAGATTGCGCCGCGCTCTTCAAGTGCGCTCACCACATGCTTGTTGTGAACGATCTCTTTGCGAACGTATACCGGTGCGCCATGAGTATCCAACGTCATTTTGACGGTTTCCACGGCTCGATCGACGCCCGCGCAATATCCCCGAGGCTTGGCCAGTAATACTTTACGTTCGCTCACCCCTTCATCGTAGACGGCTTCCGTGGTGCTCGCCTCACAAGTGACGGCAGAATAGAACTATGACCGACGAGCAAAAACCCGGCGCCTCGCCAGAATTGCCGTTTGCGGTCCATCAGGTGAGTTCGCTGATGAGCGACTACATCGCTCGGCTCGGCACCACTTGGATAGAAGGCCAGATTTCCGAAGTTCGCGAGACCCGAGCATTGACGTATTTGAAACTTCGTGACACCGACCGTGATGCCACCCTTTCTATCTACATGCCAACCGATGCCTTACGCCAAGTTTTTCCTGCCGTCGAGCAAGGCTCACGGGTTGTTATGCAGGCTAAGGCTGACTGGTGGCCCAAGAAAGGCTCGTTGCAATTCAAAGTGTTGCAGCTTCGTGCCGTTGGTCTCGGCGAACTCATGGCTCGAATTGAAGCCTTGCGAAACCTTCTTGCCGCTGAGGGCCTCTTTGATGCCGAACGAAAAAAACCATTGCCGTTTCTTCCCCGCCGCATTGGCCTTATTTGTGGCCAAAATAGCGACGCCATGTTTGATGTGGTTGAAAATGCAAAACGACGCTGGCCCGATGTCGATTTTGTTATTCGCGAAGTAGCTGTGCAAGGAGCCAATGCTGTTCGTCAAGTGACTGATGCCCTGACTGAACTTGACGCGATCGACGATGTAGATGTCATCGTCATTGCGCGTGGCGGTGGGGCTTTCGAAGACCTCTTACCCTTTAGCGACGAGTCACTGATTCGTGTAGTTGCTAAGGCGCTCACACCTATCGTTGCTGCAATCGGCCACGAAGAGGATCGACCACTCATTGATTACGTGGCTGACTATCGCGCTTCAACTCCCACCGATGCCGCCCGCAAAATTGTCCCTGACGTTGTCCAAGAGTTAGCCGACATCAGGAACATTCGAGCTCGAGCGTGGCAGCAAGTGACTCATCGATTGGATCAAGCCGAACAATCGCTGAATGCGCTGCGGGCACGTCCTGCATTGGCGAATCCCACCGAACTCATTGAGCAACGGATGTCGGACTTGGCGGCTCAACGTACCGGTATTTTTACGCGCATGAGAACCACGATCGAATTAGAACATGCTCGCATTAATGGTTTCCAAGCCACATTGCGTGCATTGTCTCCACAAGGAACTTTGGAGCGCGGTTACGCAATCGTGCGTAAGGATCGATCAATCGTGCGAAGCCCATCACAAATCGCAACTGGGGACATTCTTAATGTCCGAGTATCAGATGGTGAATTTACAACAACCGTAGAGTGAATCGATTATTCGGATTCAGTCTGAGTTGGTCGTACCGCCTCTAGTCGGGCGCGTGCAGATGTCAGTCGTTCTTGGCACACAGCCGCAAGACGTTCGCCTTCTTCCCACAACGTGACCATGTCATCGAGTGGTAACTCTTTGTCTTCAAGCTTGATGATGACTTCTTCAAGGCGCGATTTAGCTTGCTCGTACGTTAGTTCCTGCGACATTATTTCACCTTACTCTGAACCTGAAGGGTGTTGATAAAAGCTTCTAGCTCTGAAAAAGATGCAGTACCCGACACAACTGTCGTGACCCCATCGACACTGTGACCATAAGCACGCGACGTCGGCTTTCCACCATCGCACTTCGTCCACTCGACTCCATTCACGGTTTGTTTCGTCGAGCAATCACCACCATTGGATGTAGCCGCAAGAATGCGACGCAATGGTGCAGTTGTTTGCCATAGCGAAACGAAGTCATTATGTGCCGTAGTAAAGCCGACGTACCACCGGCGATCACCAGTTGCTCCATAAGTATCAGGCTCGAATCGAGCGCTGGTTGCCTTGTATCCCGAAGGCAGTGGAGTTGGAAACAAGATTGGAAACGTACTTGTTGATACGGCTTGTTCGAGGGCACCGACGCTGTCTACTGGCTGTGGTGTCTGCGAATGAGAGCGCCATGTCAGCAACAAGATGACAGAAACGACTAAGAAGACTGCGCCCAGCGAATAGACCATGTCGCGAGCAGTCTGCAGATGTCGAGGTTTCTTGGCCACTCCCTAATCATGCCGTGTGGAAACCAACTGCGCCGAATGAGGACTGTCCCAATCAGGTCTAGGCTAGAAATATGGCTGAGTTTAAGTACACCGACATTCTTCCCACTGGCGAGCACACACCTGAATTTAGGTTGATTACCGACGAGGGCATTTCGACCACAACAGTTGATGGACGTACTTTCCTAACGATCGAGCCCGAGGTTTTTCGTAAAGTTGCTTACGAAGCAATCCATGACATCAGCCACATGCTTCGCACCAGCCATCTTCAACAACTTCGTCGAATCATCGATGACCCCACGGCATCGCCAAACGACCGCTTTGTTGCAATTGACTTGATTAAGAACGCGAACATTGCCGCCGGAGGTGTCTTGCCAATGTGCCAAGACACCGGAACAGCAATCATCAGCGCCAAGCGTGGAACCCAGATTTTGACCACAGGTCGCGACGAGGAACATCTCAGTCGAGGTATTTTCGATGCCTACCAAAAATTGAATTTGCGCTATTCACAACTCTCTCCCGTATCAATGTGGGAAGAGAAAAACACCGGCGACAATCTTCCAGCACAAATTGAAATTTACTCAGATACAAAATCTGGCCATGAGAACTCGTACGAAATGCTTTTCATCGCCAAAGGTGGCGGCAGTGCAAACAAGAGTTTCTTGTACCAAGAAACGAAAGCGGTTCTCAATCCAGAATCTTTCCGTAACTTCCTTGATGAAAAGCTTCGCTTAATTGGAACGTCAGCCTGCCCGCCTTATCACCTCGCGATTGTCGTGGGTGGAACGAGCGCCGAGTACGCCCTAAAGGTTGCTAAGTACGCCAGCACAAAATACCTCGATGACCTACCAACTCAAGGTGGAACCGACGGTCATGCATACCGCGATCTCGAGATGGAACAAGAAGTACTTTCGCTGACACAAAGTTTTGGAATCGGTGCACAATTTGGTGGCAAGTATTTCTGTCACGACGTACGCATCGTGCGCCTGCCTCGACACGGTGCATCATGCCCGATTGCAATTGCAGTATCTTGCTCTGCAGACCGCCAAGCGATCGTCAAGATCGATGCAACGGGTGCCTACATCGAGAAACTCGAGAGTGACCCAGCAAAGTTCTTGCCTGAGATTAGCGATGAACACCTCAACGACGATGTTGTGCGCATTGACTTGAATCAGCCAATGGATAAAATTCGTGAGCAACTTTCTGCGTTGCCTGTGAAGACTCGCGTTTCGCTAACGGGTCCCCTTGTCGTAGCTCGCGATATTGCACACGCACGAATTTTGGCGATGCTTGATCGTGGCGAAGAGATGCCGCAGTACTTGAAAGATCATCCGGTTTATTACGCTGGCCCCGCTAAAACGCCAGAAGGTTACGCCTCTGGATCATTCGGTCCTACAACTGCAGGTCGAATGGATTCGTACGTTGATCGATTCCAAAAGGCCGGTGGTTCATTTGTCATGCTGGCAAAGGGCAACCGCAGTAATGCGGTCACCCAAGCATGCAATGCCAACGGCGGCTTCTACCTCGGTTCAATCGGAGGGCCAGCAGCACGTCTTGCCAAGGACAACATCAAGAAAGTTGAAGTTCTCGATTTTGAAGACCTCGGAATGGAAGCTGTCTGGCGCATTGAAGTTGAAGATTTTCCAGCATTCGTCGTGGTGGACGACAAAGGCAACGATTTCTTCGCAGACACACTCAAGCCGGTTGCGCTGAACATTCCAGTTGGAAAACCGAATTAACTAATACCAACCGTTTTGGTGAATGTGGCTTGCAGCTTTACACGGTGTGCCGTAACGCTTTTTGATGTACGTCAGACCGACGCGAATTTGGATTTTGTAATCGCTCATGAATTGTTGCTTTGAGTACCCTTGCGAGCGAACAAATCCAGCATTTACTTGAGGAATTCCCAAATATTTAGAGTTCTTGTCTTTGTAATTCCAATGTGATTCGTAATTGAACACAGAAGATGCGCAAGCAAATTGCTTTGTATCCCAGCCGTATTTTGTCTGCATGTATGACTGGGCATACGCCTTGGCATCATCTTTAGTAGTTGCCTGAGCAGGACTTGAAATGAGAGAAACGCAAAGTAATGTCATGAAGATTACGACGCATGGCGATAACAGTTTCCCCGATGACGACATAACTCAATTCTAATTCATTGCATTTTTTCTTATGCAGGCAAGTCCTCTAATAGATCTGTCACGAGAGCTGCAATTGGCGATCGCTCTGATCGTGTTAATGTCACATGCGCAAAAAGTGGATGTCCCTTTAATTTTTCGACCACGGCAACGACACCATCATGGCGACCAACACGCAAGTTATCGCGTTGCGCTACGTCGTGTGTCAACACAACGCGACTGTCCTTTCCGATTCGTGACAACACAGTTAATAGAACATTTCGCTCTAACGACTGTGCCTCGTCAACAATCACAAATGCATCATGCAGTGAACGTCCCCGAATGTGAGTCAGAGGCAGAACTTCAAGCATGTTTCGATCGAGAATTTCTTCGATCACGTCGTTACTTGTGACTGCAGACAATGTGTCATAAACGGCCTGCGCCCAAGGCGACATCTTGTCCCCTTCTGAGCCAGGTAAGTATCCAAGCTCTTGACCGCCAACGGCGTACAGCGGTCGAAAGACAATCACTTTTCGATGAAGCTGTCGTTCCATGACTGCCTCGAGGCCGGCACACAGGGCTAATGCGCTCTTTCCTGTTCCAGCACGTCCACCAAGAGAAACAATTCCAATGTCGGGATCAAGTAACAGATCGAGAGCAATTCGCTGTTCGGCACTTCGTCCATGGAGCCCGAAAGCCTCGCGATCGCCACGAACTAATTGAAGTTGTTTTTCAGCCGTCACACGAGCAAGCGCACTTCCTCGATCACTCGACAAAACAATTCCGGTATGAATCGGAAATTCTCGAGCGATGTCATGGTCGATCACATCTTCGTCGTATAACTCGTCAATGTCTGATGCACTCACAGCGACTTCAGTCATTCCCGTCCAACCTGAGGTTGGAACTGATTCTGCGCGGTACTCCTGAGCTTCGAGACCTACGGCTGAGGCCTTCACGCGCAACGGCAAGTCTTTGCTGACAAGAACAACATCGCGACCTTCGTTTGCGAGATTACGCGCTACAGCCAGTATGCGAGTGTCGTTGTCCCCCAGACGAAAGCCCGCAGGAAGAGAATCTGGGTCAGTGTGATTGAGTTCGACCAGAAGTTCGCCACCCTGATTTCCAATGGGTACCGCTGCATCAAGTCGGCCAAATTCGATTCGAAGATCATCAAGGCTACGTAGTGCTGTACGCGCGAAAAATCCAAGTTCGGGATGGTGTCGTTTGGCTTCAAGTTCCGTAATCACAACGACAGGAATCACGACTTCGTGTTCATCGAACCGATAGATTGCCGCGGGATCTGCCAAAAGGACGCTGGTGTCGAGCACGAAGGTGCGACGAGTTGGAACGTGATTTTCCATGCGATCACAACACATTTCAGTTTTGCCAGGGATGGCTTCCCCACCACCCATTACCGCGAAATTACGCCTGCGATGCCACTAGATTGTTGCGCCACGCCGTTACAACATCGCAGGTTTGCCAAGTGGTTACGCAAATGAAACTTTCCCGCTAGTTCCACCAAACCGGCCGAGTTCTGAATCAAACAGGTAGCCTTACTGACGTGGGCAGATTCAGGCGACTACTCGGCGAGGTTGCGTACGATTTGTACGGCCATCGCTTGGAATCGCATTTGCCTCGCGAGCAACTACCTCGTCACGTCGGCGTGATTCTCGATGGAAACCGTCGTTGGGCGGCTGACCAAGGAGCATCCACCTCGCACGGACATAGAGCCGGTGGAGTCAAGATTCGTGAATTTCTTGGCTGGTGCGAAGAAGTAGATGTCGAAGTTGTCACGCTCTGGCTTCTATCAACAGACAATCTCGCCCGCCCTACTGACGAACTTGTTCCGCTACTTCGCATCATCGAAGATACGGTTCGCGATCTTGCTCAAGCACAGCAATGGGTAATTCATCCAGTAGGTGCATTGGACTTACTTCCGCCTGAGACCGCCGAAGTTTTGCGTAAAGCCCAAGCCGATACAGCCAACATCACCGGCATCTTGGTGAACGTTGCGGTGGGCTACGGCGGACGACGCGAAGTTGTGGATGCGGTGCGAAGTTTGCTTCAGGAACAAGCGGCGGCTGGAAGTTCGCTCGATGAACTTGCGGCGAATCTCGACATTGAACACATTGCGGATCATCTGTACACCAAGGGACAACCAGACCCTGACTTGGTTATCCGTACAAGTGGCGAGCAGCGGCTCAGCGGATTCCTCTTGTGGCAAAGCGCTCACTCAGAGTTCTATTTTTGTGAAGCCTACTGGCCAAACTTTCGAAAAATCGATTTCTTGCGAGCGTTACGCTCATACGCCCTTCGACACCGACGGTTTGGCAGTTAGTTGTTTTACAGCACAACTCCGAGCGAAGCACGGAGTTGTTCAAGAGAAGTCGTCGGTGCATCACAGACATGACCACGACACACATAGGCGGTATCTAGTCCATCGCGACGATCACGGTTTGCAAGCAACGGACTCTCATTACTCCATGCAATAACAACTCCAGGTGCCGTCGCTCGATAACTCAGCTTGACCATTTCCGAATTACTTTCTGCCGCTACAGCAACTTCTCGAGGGCCATCAAGCCATCGAGTAAGAACCGATGCGCCAAATCCAGTGAAACGAGGATGTGTTGGAACGAGGGTTAACAGTGGATCAAAAAACTTTTCAGCCCAATCTCGCCACTGTGTTTCACCTGTTAATGCCGCGTACGACAGTGCTGCATCTAGAGCGCTGCTCCAACCAGATGGCGTCACATTATCGCTGGGATCAACAGCCCGCACACTAATTGCATGAGTTACGGGCTCTACGTCATCAGCGTTATCTGACAATGAATTCTCAGATTCAAAGTGCGAAACAATGTCGTCGAGTAATAAACCAGCTAAGTCGGACCATGATTGTTCTCCAGTAACCTGAGCAAGGTCAATAAAGGCCTTCGCAACAAGAGCTTGGTCTTCGAGTACACCAGGTGCATGAATTCCAGGTTGCCCATCGCGAGATACTCTGACAACTCGAGTTGGTAACTTGTCATCGGCGCTAAGGTGTACCGCTACCAACAAATCTGCAGCAGTGACTGCCGCTTGAATCCACTCGGGTCGGTCAAAAACCATTCCCGCACGAACCAGCGCGCTAATTGTCATGGCGTTCCACGCTGCAACTACTTTATCGTCACGAGCCGGCGCAGGTCGCTTTGCACGTGCCACTTGCAGTCGATCAATAACTCGAGTTAAACGATTGACATCATTTGTTTCACGATCGCGTCGAAGAACTGACAAGCCGTGCTCAAAGCTGCCAGTCTCGGTCACAGCGAAAAGTTCAGCAGCCCATTCGGCATCTTCGCCAAGCACCTGATCGAAGTCTGCTCGTGACCACGCATAAAAAGCACCTTCCCGTAATTCGCCAGTACGCTCATCCAAACTGTCGGCATCAAGAGCGGCGGCAAAACCACCTTCGCGCGTGGTCATTTCCCGAAATAGCCACTCCACGGTTTCTTCGACTACTCGCTTTGCAAGTGGATCAGAGGTGTGAGTGAACCACATCGTAAAAACATTGAGAAGTAGCGCGTTGTCATAGAGCATTTTTTCAAAATGCGGAACTGTCCAAGTGTCGTCAACACAATAGCGAGCAAAGCCGCCAGCAAGTTGGTCGTATAAACCGCCTCGGGCCATTCGTTCGCAAGTGTTGCTCACCATCGCCATAACTCGTGGATCGCGATCTAAGTTATTCACTCGACAATAACCGTCGTAGTCAAGAAGAAATTGCAAAGCAAGACTTGGTGGAAACTTGGGTGCCGAACCATAACCGCCATTGACTACATCAAATTGGTCAGCCAACGTCGCTACTGCATCACTCAACGATTCCTGAACGTTGTCACGATTCCAAGTCGCGTTTCGATCCCAATCGGCCATCTGCGTGAGTCGATCAACTATTCGTCGAGCAGATTCTTCCACTCGCTCACGATCATTCGTCCAAGCGTCATGCAATCCCGAGAGCAACTGAACAAATGACGGACTGCCGTGACTCGGGGTTGCCGGAAAATACGTGCCTGCGTACCACGGCGCACGATCGTGATCGAGCCACACCGACATCGGCCAGCCACCATGGCCAGTCATCGCTTGCGTAGCCTGCATGTACAACGCATCGACTGCTGGAAGTTCTTCACGGTCCACTTTGATGTTGACGAAGTACTCGTTCAAAATTGCAGCCACATGTGGGTTTTCAAAGCTCTCGTGCGCCATCACATGACACCAGTGACATGCGCTGTACCCAACACTCAAGAAAATTGGAACATCTCGACGGCGCGCTTCTTCAAATGCTTCGTCGCCCCATGGGTACCAATCGACCGGATTGTCCGAATGAGCAACGAGGTACGGCGAGGTCGAGTCAGCGAGGCGATTTGGCACGATTCATTCTCGCAGGAACTCAGAAATGGTGATACTTGAGGTATGAAACGCATTGCAGTCGCCGCGATCGTAGGAATCGCTTTAACTGCTTGCGGTACACCTGCGACACCTCAGTCTGCTGATCAAGTTGCGAGTGTCAGCGCCTCAGTAAAATCGCCTCGAACATTTCGAGTCGTCTCTTCGGGAGACTTACTTTTGCACGAAAGATTGTGGACTCAAGCTAAGACCGATGGCAAAAACGGAAAGTGGAATTTCTACCCACAGCTCGCAGACATAGCGCCAATTACAACAACTGCAGATTTGGCTCTCTGTCATCTCGAAACACCGTTAGCTCAACTCGGGGGTCACTATACGGGATACCCCGTTTTTAATTCGCCACCACAGATTGTTGATGCAGTGAAACAGCTTGGCTTTGACATGTGCGACCAAACGTCTAACCATTCATTCGATGCAGGTTCGCACGGTATCAAGCGCACACTCGATGATCTCGATAAGGCTGGAATCGCACACACTGGGACCTATCGTTCGCAGGCTGAATCACAGCAACCTCTTGTCATGACTGTGCATACAGCGCAAGGTGACGTCAAAGTAGGCATCATTGCTTTTACGTATGGCTTTAACGGATTTCCATATCCTGGTGGGCACAAATGGCTCGCCAACCAAATTAGTGTCAAAAAAATTGTGGCCGCAGCTCGAGCAAGTCGCGCAGCGGGTGCTGAGGTCGTCATTGCGAAACTTCATTGGGGTTCTGAATACACCAATTATCCGAACTCGTATCAAACATCTATCGCAAAGAAATTGGCAGCAAGTGGACTGATTAATTTAATTGACGGTGACCACACGCATTCAGTCCAACCCATTCAAAAAATCGGAAACATGTGGGTGATCTACAGCCACGGCAACCTAGACGCAGCCCAACGAGAACCAACCACCATCAAGTCTGAAGGCGTCGTTACGCGCTGGACGTTCACTGAAACCAGCGCTGGAACATTCTCGATTTCACAGGTGGAATACGCCCCTACGCTGATCACAGATAACTTTCCAGTTCGCGTACTTGACGTCAATAAGGCCCTACATACCGGAAAGTGGGTCAGCACAACGAAGCCTCGACTCCAAAAGGCTCTCGCCCGTACGTCAAAAACAATCACTTCAATGGGAGCCACGGTTCATTTGCTTCAGAGTTGGTAATTTCAGACATTTCTCATGGCAGAATTGCGCTATGTATTTACCCGCGCACTTCACCGTAGCCGAACTTGCTGACATCAAAGATTTTGTCGCACACGTTGCTGCCGCAGATTTCGTTTCAGTTGATAACGATAGTCAGCCACTGGCGACGCTGATGCCTTGTATTTGGAAAACTGACGACAATGGTCATGGAACTTTGTACATGCACATGGCACGGGCAAACAAGCAATGGGAAAGCATTCAGGACGGTGCACGGGCATTAGCAATCGTGCATGGACCGCAGGCATACATTTCACCAAGCAATTACGCCGCAAAAGCGGAACATGGAAAAGTTGTTCCTACGTGGAACTACACCGCAGTTCATCTGAGTGGCACAGTCTCAGTCAGCCACGACACTGAATACCTTCGTGAAATTGTTCGCGAATTGACCGATCACCACGAGAACTCGCGAAGCAAACCATGGAGTATCGATGATGCGCCATCAACCTACATGGACGCTCAACTTCGCGGAATTGTTGCAATCACCTTGCATGTTGATCGGGTCGAAGCAAAGGCAAAGCTCAATCAGAATCGGTCACAAGAAGACCAAGACGGCGTTGTTGCAGACTTGAACCAATCGTCAAAATCTGAAGAACGCACCATCGCCACACTCATGAGCACCGACGGCAGCAAGTTATTTCGCTAGTTGCTGCTTCAGCCGAGCAAATCCTGCTGATAAGGCAGGCTCTCCAATTGATAAGTGGCCATGACCTTCTAACAGGTTCACATCAGCATGTGGAATCTTGCTTGCGAGCCACTGTCCATGTGCAAATGGAACCATCAAGTCTGTAGCCCCTTGCCAGATTGACACAAAGTTCTTGATGTCGCTTAGTGCAAAGCCCCACGGATTAGTGAAAGCAATGTCGTCATCGAGCCAACCATCGACTCCAGTGTGAACTGCCCAACGAAATACCTCAGCCGTGTTGTCGCCGTATTCACCTGTTAGTGCATCACGATCTTCATCCGGCAACAGTGAACCCATCACGTCAACAATTTCAGCACCCGAAATGTGTGACAATTCTTCAGCGATTGGCTCGAGATAAGCGCGAATTACAGATTCTCCTTCAAGAGCAGCACCGAACTCATCATGATTGTCTTGACCCATTCCTTCAAGGAAGTTCAGATCAGGTTCGCCGAACATGCCAACGCCTGCAAGCGACATTCCTGCTATGCATCGAGCAGGGCTCAGTGCTACATTCGCCAGCACATGCGGACCACCACCGGACCATCCCATCGATACGTAACGCTCGAATCCAAGGTGATCAGCAAGTTCGTCTGCTAACGCAACAACATCAGCCACCGTGCGATTTGGTTGGCGTGTTGAACGTCCATATCCAGGACGAACGAGCTCAACAATTCGAAGGTCATTTGCGCGAGCTGGTTCAAGCACATCGCTATGCATTGGCCCAGCCCCAGGAGTTCCATGGTGATAGATCAATAGATCAGATCCAGAGTCGCTGCCACTATCGAAATAGTCGACACGATCGCCATTGCTACGAATGAAGTGTTGTTCGGACATTCCTCAAGTGTGACACTTGCGCGACGATCCTGCTCGGCGAATTTTGCAGGTGACCAAGAACTACTTTGCAGCGGTGGCTTGGTCTACGTGTAAATGACCTGGACCACCAACGACCATTCCTGCTGTGAACTGAATAGCGGTGCCACACATCAGAGCAATGAGCGCGTATGACCATGAGCCTGTGCTATCTCGAATAGCTCCCAGTGCAAGCGGGCCAATTGCAGAAATCACGTAGCCCCAACTTTGCATAAAAGAACTCAAGTCTCGGGCCGCAGCAGAACTATCCGACTTTGTAATAACCAGCGTGAGTGCAACTGGGAATGATGAGCCAACTCCAAGTCCAAGACATGCGACCCACAGCCACGGTGCCAATGTGGGCGCTTTCCATACTCCGGTCAGTCCAATCAAACTTACGAGCACGATGATTGCAATCATTCCGCGCTGCGATTCAAACTTTGCAGCCAATGGGGGTACTAGCAGTCCAGCAGGAACTCCCAACAGAATCATGAATGACACCATGTCACCGGCTCGAGTTGGATCAATTCCCGCATCGCGCAAAATTGTGGGTAACCAACCCGCAAGCGAATGAAAGTTTGTCGACTGAAAACCGAAATACAGCACGAGCCACCATGCCATCTTGTTTTTTGCGATGTATCGATAAGAACTTGTCGTATTCATTGGAGCATTGTCAGCATGGCCCCGCTGAGTAATTAGCCACACACCGAGCACGATAAATGCGAGGTCTGCCCAAATAGCAAGTGCATATTTCCAAGATCCAAAGTGCTGTGAGACCGGATAGGAAATCATCGCTGCGGTCGAGGATGACAATGACATCGCGCCAACATACAAGCCCATTACGAGACCCACACGAGCAGAGAAATCGCGGCGAGCTAATAAGCCGCCAAGCACATTGCCTATCGCAGCGCCTATTCCAGCGATGAACGTACCGACGAGCACGATCATCGTCGAAGACACAAGGCGCACGTTTCCACCGATAAAGAGCAGTGCCATAGATAAAGCAACAGCATGATTTGGACTGACGAAGCGCAAGAGCCGCGGAGTCAGAAATGCCCCTAAGGCGAAACAGACCACTGGCAATGCCGTCAAGTAACTCGCTTGGGTAGCCGACATGTGCAGTTCGTGGCGAATTTCCGGAAGCACAGGACCAACCGATGTGACCATAGGTCGTAGGGTCAATGAAAAAGCAACCAGTGGAAGTGATCGCAAAATTATCGATCGAGTACTTTCGGTTGGGGTTTCCACGTGAGCGTTCGCCTATTCCACATAAACTGACAATTACTCGTAACCCTAGCGGAATAGAGGCAACTGCCACATGACACTTGAGCTTTCGCTAGCCGAGGCCCGCATGCTGGCGATAAACGCACAAGGATTAGCGCGCACGCCCAAGACGTCCACAATGTCGGACATCCAGTCAGTATTGCCAAGTCTTGGAGCCGTGCAGCTCGACACAATCTCGACACTGGCGCGGTCTCATGAACTTGTCCACTACGCGCGCACTCAAAACGCCTCGCGCTCTGATGTTGAGCAAGCACTGTGGTCTGACAAGTCACACACTTTTGAATACTGGTCACATGCAGCATGCGTTCTTCCCGTAAAGATGTTTCCTTACTTTGCTATGCGCCGACGGGGATTTCTTGCCAAAAAGGGCACGTGGAACCACATGCCGAGTTCTCGCACGATTCGAGAGGTAAAGGCACGTCTTGCAACCTCACAGGCAACCGCCACGGAACTAGGTGGCGCGAAAAAGGGATCTGACTGGTGGGATTGGTCGGAAACAAAAGAAGCGCTTGAATGGTTACTAGCCATTGGCGATGTTGTCTGTACACAAAGAGTTGGATGGCGGCGAATCTATTCATTAACTTCGCAGTCAATCCCCTTGTCGCTTCGTGAGTGTCCAACATTTGTGAAGACACTAGGAATTATCGGACCAAGCGATGATGACTGTATTCGTGAACTCTTGCGTGACTCAATTCGTACCCTTGGAGTTGGCACTCTCAGTGACCTGACTGATGTACATCGACTCAATGGCTGGCATACAAATCGCAAACATGTGACGACTCTCATTAACGAACTTGTTGATGCCGGAGAATTCATTCCGGTTCAAGTGGCTGAGTGGAACGAACCTGCATACGCGGGAATCGATTGGATGAACAAACTGTCATCAAACCAATTAAGTAAAGATTCGACGACAACGTTGCTGTCGCCATTTGATTCGTTGGTATGGCATCGTGATCGAGTCTCGCGGTTATTCAACATGGACTATCGTCTCGAGGCATACACGCCTGCGGCAAAGCGAATCTATGGTTACTTCGCAATGCCAGTACTTCATCGGTCATCACTAGTTGCTCGTGTTGATCCAGGTCGAGAGAAGAACGGCAAAGGCACGACACTGTTAGCCAAAACCGTGACATTCGAAACTGGAACACGCACGACAGTAAACAAAGAAGTGATTCAAGGAACTGCTCAAGCACTCATTCGAGCTGCTGGCTGGGTAAATGCCCAAGACATCAGTATTGGAACCGTGCAGCCAGCAAGCGCTCGCACGCAGCTAACTAAAGTTCTCGCAACATTAAGTCGTGACTCTGGCAAGACTTCCTAATTGACACAGCTCTACAACCCGTTCGAGTTGCAGAGCCAGTTAATAGCGACGCCCACCTGGCCGACCTGATCTTCGACCCCACATTCGCCTGCTGAAGTCCTCGCAGCTTTTGCCACTAATGACCTTCTCCCGCTTGAGGTAACCATCTGGATTACCGGCGAGGCAGGGCTTACTTCTAAACCGCACCGTGCTCAACGATTGCTCGTCTTACGTGGACCGCTTTGCCTGCGACTAGCATCGGCTAGCACCAAACCAACTTCGAAGAACTGGTCTGCTGCGCAATCACGGACCCAGGTGGGCGCCTGGTACAAAGTTAGCCCCTATTCACGCTGGCGCATAACGCAAACACATAAACTTTTTGTGCACCAGCCATTTTTAAGGCTTTCGCGCACTCAATGACCGTCGACCCTGTAGTGACAACATCATCAATCACAATCACCTCGCGCGGCACTCTTCGGATTGCACGAAATGCCCCAGCTACGTTGGTTCGACGAGCTGCCGCGCCAAGCCCAACCTGATCCGCAACGAGGCGCGAATATTCCAGGGCTGGAAGCACCCGCATCGCTGGATAAGTTTTGGCAACCAGCGAAGTCAGATGCCCAATCGTGTCGTATCCCCGTTCTCGAACTTTGCTCGGTGTTGATGGAACCGGGATGCAGGTACCTTGAAATGGAATCGTTCTGGTAATAACGTCCGCCAATCCAAATGCGTTGTGCAATCGTCCTGACTTATAGGCAACAAGTGAATCCTTGAGCCAACCGTCATACCTATGCGCACTCAATGCCATGTGAACGTCTTGGTCGATGTGAATAATTTGTCTGGTTAATGACTGGAGGCACGTATGACATAAATGATTTCCAACTGAAGAGCAGCCAAGGCAGCGAGGTGTAAAAAGTAAATCGCGAAGCACGCATTAAGGTTGGAGGTTTTCTCGACACCAAGTTCAGAACTCTTACGTTCTGTGGATGAAGTGAGCCTGACTAAGGAATGTTATGACCAGCAAAAGGCGAACGGCCGAGCGTGACGTTCTCCCAAGGTCCCGTCGATTGCCTCACAACAGTTTCATTTGATCCACTTGAAATGCCCGCGAGCAAACCACCAAACGCGTCGACTCCGATTGAATTTGCTCCCACGGGTGCTGATTGCGAAACTATCTGACCATCAGCGATGTCTACTTGAAGCAACTCGTCATACGTCGATGTCTGACCACCGAGGATTTCAAACGCTGTTGGGCTTGCCCACACGAAATCATTAATAGTTTCTACCGATCGCTCAACACGATGCAACTGAGAAATTTGAAGACCTGAATTACTATGCAACAAGATTCCAACGCCAAGCGTGTCGACACTTCCGGTGCGGAAGTCAACAGCGATACGTGTTCCATCAGCGGCAACGGCAATTTGATGGATGGATTTCTGGTCGCCAAGAGACGTCGGATCCACTGTCACAGACACTGGAGCTCCTGCTGCTGATACGGCAACAACACCTTGGCCATTGTCAGCAACAAGTACGTTTCCTTGGCGATCCCATGTGGGCCTCGACAACGAGTCACCTGTTGCGACGACTGTCATTCGGCTCGTTGATGGTTGGCTGAGTACGAGTGATTTGCCATCAACGGTTACTCCTGCGAATTGCGTTCCATTAAACGACGCATTTGCAGACTGCAATGGGCTACCGAGGTTTCGCGAGATACTTGCAACCGATTTCACAGATCCATCACTGGCCACTCGAACTATGCGGGTATTTCGAACTACGTATGTAACTGTCGTCGCTGGATCGATTCGCATGGGGTATTGACTCCAGTTTGTTGGAGTTTGAATCCCCTGCACACCTGGAACAACAAGCGGTTGACCAGACACCGTGATGCGCACTGCGCTGACACTCGGTAGCGTCGTCAAAGTTGCAACTAGTTGAGCTGAAAGTTCACTACGTTCTGCTTTAGATGCCGCAAGAACTTCCGCCGAAAGATCGACTTGCGCAATACCGGAATTCACCGGAACTGAGTTGTAGCTCAGTTTGGTTCCCGGCGGAAACGCTGAAAATGAAGCAGAAGCAATGTCTTGCGATGGCCCACTCAATAGAGCTCGAGTGACACTCGTCGCTGTTCCTGCGCCACTGGCTGGCAACACAATCGAGTCAGGGACTAAAGCTGATGAATCTTGATTCATGAAATAAATCGGATATGGCCTAAAGCTTCGCTCGAAGTCTGAGCGTGCAAGCAATAACCCATTTGCAAGTCCAGAAATGCGCCACTGCTGTGCCGCATCTTGTTCAAGTTGGAAGCTTGCTGACAGGGTTGAATCTTGATTATTAAATGACAAGTGACCGCTGGTATCCACCGTGCTATCAAGCGGAGCAGTCAGCGTGACAGTGCCTGAACCAGTCGCAAAGTTCACGTTTGTTCCGTCGTAAATCTGAACGCCAGTATCGGCATTCCAACCTGTTGATGCCGTGCTTGTGAGGTACTCGCGAGCGGTAGCAAACGTGCTTGTCGAATCGGCACATGCGTCTAGAAATCCTCGAACGATTTCTTCAGGGCTCATGTTTGCAACTGGTGGTCGAGCAATCACGCGAATGAACTGCGATGTGTCAGTCGAAACATCTTGACCTTGGTGAATTGCGCTCGTTGATGGAATTCCGCCACATGCAGCTAATGCAAAAGCAATAAACGGCACGAAGAATCGAGTTTTAATCATTCGTCACCTCAAGCGCAGGACGATCAATTGGACCAAATGGCACAACTGGCAACGTCAAAATGAAATAGGCACCTTGTCCGATCGCGCCACCGACATCGATACGACCACCATGCAGCGCTGCATCATCAGCCGAGATTGATAACCCAAGCCCTGTTCCACCTAGCGTGCGTTGGCGCGATGGATCAGCTCGCCAAAAGCGACTGAACACTCGCTCATAATCCGTTGGATCAATACCGTGACCGTAATCGCGCACACCGATCGAAACAGATTGTTCGTTCTGGCACACCGTCACGTGTACCGGCTTTCCTTCGCTGTGTTCAATTGCATTCGCCACCAAGTTACGGACTATTCGGCTGATGCGACGGCCATCTGCCTCAACAAAGACAGACCCATCTGGTGCATAGAGAATTAGTTCAGTTCCATGCTTCGCGGCAATTTCTTCGTACTCGCTCAATACCGAATCAGTCATTGCATGAAGGTCGATAAGTGACACTTCAATGCCAGCGGCACCTGCATCGAAGCGACTAATTTCAAGCAAATCACCAAGCAAAATGTCGAATCGATCTACTTGATTGCGCAGCAACTCAGCTGAACGTGCAGTCGCTGGATCAAAATCTGCCCGAGAGTCATAAATCATTTCACTTGCCATACGCACTGTCGTCAGAGGCGTGCGCAATTCGTGTGACACATCGGAGACAAATCGCTGTTGCACATGCGAAAGTCGCTCGAGTCGAATAATTTGCTGCTGCAGACTTTCTGCCATCTCATTAAATGAACCCGCAAGGCGTGCAAGGTCGTCCTCGCCACGCACTGCCATGCGTCGGTCAAAATCGCCAGCGGCAAGATCTGCAGCAATTTGTGCCGCTTCACGAACCGGAGCTGTCACTCGCGAGGTAATGAAACCAACCAACAATCCAATGCCGAGCATCAGCAGCAATCCAGTCAGGGCTACCGCTTGCCGGACAAGATCAATTGTGTGCTGCTCGGCTACGAGTGGGAACAAAAGGTATAACTCGTAATTGCCAACCTGCGGAATCGACACAGGCGCTCCAACAACAATGCCTGATTTCAACGAGCCGTCTTCATAATGAATGGTTGTGTATTGCCACTCTTGCTTCTTATCTTTTTGAATCGCTTGGCGTAGTACTGACGGTACTGATATTTCAGATACCAATTTGGTGCCACGTTCAGGCTGTCCAATTAGCGTTGGGTCGCCCAATAGAAGCGCGTCGAACAAACCAGGTGAACCTGAACGAACTGCCAATGCCGTAACTGCTGAATCCACCAAGCGCGTCGCATTGGGAAGTGACAGACCTGTATCCGATGCATTCATCAAACGCTGCACTTCTTGCTGTGCAGCTGTCGCTTCAGTTAACGATGCACGCTCTTTGGCGGCAAGCAATCCAGTCGTGACTTGATTGATGAGTAGAGCTCCTACGAGTCCAAGGACAACTGCAGAAATCGCTAAAGCCGTAACGACAAGACGCAACTGCAAATTGCGTCGCCACGATGATCGAAGCGATCTCAAGATCCACACGGACTAAACAGATCCAGCCTTGTAGCCGACACCACGAACTGTGAGAACAATTTCAGGGCGCTCGGGATCGCGTTCAATTTTCGCGCGTAGTCGCTGAACGTGAACATTCACGAGTCTGGTATCAGCAGCGTGGCGATATTCCCACACATCTTGCAACAAAACTTCGCGTGTAAAAACTTGCCATGGGCGCTTAGCTAAAGTCGTCAAAAGTTTGAATTCCAAAACTGTTAATGGAATTTCGACATCGCCACGTCGCACTGAGTGTCCAGCCACATCAATAACAAGATCAGCAACGGTAATTTCTTGCGACGTTGGTGCTTCGATCGTGCGAAGACGAGCACGAATTCGTGCAATGAGTTCCTTGTTCTTAATGGGCTTAACAATGTAATCATCAGCGCCTGATTCAAGACCAGTCACAACATCTTGCGAATCACTTCGTGCCGTAAGCATGACAATCGGAACGCCGCTTTCTTGGCGAATTGCGCGACAAATATCGATGCCGTCACGTCCTGGCAACATCAAGTCCAGAAGAACGAGATCAGGAGCAACGTCACGAAAGACGTCCATCGCAACAGCGCCATCGGCACAAAACGATGGTTCAAAACCTTCGGCAGTCAGCACGATGCCAAGGATTTCTGCGATTGACTGATCGTCGTCAATGACCAGAATTCGTTGTCCCACTCGGCACTCCTTTGCGAACTTGTAGGTAAATCTACCTCAAGATAACGGTTTGCTAACAGTCGCCAAACAGGCGCAGGCTAAGGTTGTCCTGTGCCGCTAATCGACCTTGTGAACAAAATCAAGCATGAAATCGCCAAATTTGGGGCGGTTGGTATAGGTGCCTACATCATTGACGTAGGTATTTTTAACTACCTGCGCTTCAGTGGTGGCGAAGGTCCATTATTCGATAAACCGCTCACGGCCAAGGTCATCAGCACGACTGCAGCGACAACATTCGCCTACTTCGCGAATCGCCACTGGACATTCCGCCATCGCGAAACCACCTCGTTTCGCCGCGAGTACACACTGTTCATCATTCTTAACGTCATCGGAATGGCAATTGCTTTGTCATGCCTATGGCTGAGCCACTACGTCTTACATCTGAAGTCACCACTTGCCGACAACATCAGCACCAACGGCATCGGGCTAGTACTCGGCACAGCATTTCGTTTTTGGAGCTACCGCAAATGGGTATTCCTTGAGGTCAGCGAACCTGACTTAGTGTGACGATTGTCGATCAGCAATCAGAAAAATTCCAAAGACAGCTGGTCGTAGCGACCTAAGTTCAAGTCGACCACCATCGGCAGCAACCTGACGTCGAGCCCACGCAAGTCCAAGACCGGTTCCACCTGAAGTTGAACCCGGCGACATGAGCGTGGTGCGTACCTCTTCGCGAATACCTTCGCCATCATCCCCAACTTCAATCAACACCCACGTCTGATAATTCTGAACATTGACGAATGTTGTTCCCGCTCCATACTTCAATGAGTTATCCAGCAGTACGGAAAGAACAAGTTCTTGAACTCCAACCGTTCCTAGCGCCTTCAATTGGTCATCACAATTGACAACAATTGAGCGTCCCGCCGCGGCATATTGTTCGCTCCAACGATGCACTTCACCATTGACAACAGTCTGAACATCGAATGCAGCTAAAGTTCGATCGCTAGATGATCGCCATGTAGTGAGTAGCTCTTCAACCATTGTCACAAGTCGTTCAACTTGGCCGAGTGCTGCAACTGCATCAGCATGGACGTCTTGCCCTGATGTTCGTCGCTCGATTTCTTCAAGACGCAGCGATAGTGCTGTCAGTGGAGAACGCAACTGATGCGATACATCAGCAGCCAATGTTCGTTCAGCATCCAGTCGCCTTCGCGCAACTGTTGCAGTCTCGTAAAGCGCTTTAAGTACATCGTCGAGTTCCTCGACATGAGTGGGACTCGGCGCAATCTCAAATTCTCGATTTGCCATACGGCGAAGCGAGACTGTGAGTTGCTCATACGGACGCGCAACAGCTTGCGCGATAGCTGTTGAACCCACAACGATCAACCATGTTGCAATGACAACAAAGGATTGAATCCCAATCGACCAAAACCACTTATCAATCTCTCGCGATGATCCGACCGAGTAATGATTAGAGACATAACGCATCGTTCCAATTCCGACTAAGGCAACGCACGGAAGTAGCACAGCCAGCAGAAACATTCTGGTGCGAGCAACCACACTTACTCCTCGTCGAAGCGATAGCCATGCCCGCGAATCGTGGCTACCTTGGCTCCGTATTCGCCAATCTTGCGTCGAAGCGAAGACATGTGCATATCTAGACTCTTTGTCGAACCGCTCCAGTCGGTATTCCAGATTTCACGAAGAATGCGTTGTCGAGAAATGAGTTTTCCTGAATTGCGCATTAGCAATTCGAGCAAATCAAATTCAGTTGGAGTCAGTGCGATAACCTCATCGTTGACTCGGCACATACGGGCTTGAGTATCAATGACTAGTTCGCCACTGCTGAGGACATCACCTGCAATGCCGCCTGCCCGACGCAACATTGCTCGAAGTCGAGCCAATAACTCAGAAGACCGAAATGGCTTTTGTAAATAGTCATCAGCGCCAGCATCAAGACCAACAACTAAATCCAGTTCACTTGTGCGAGCTGTCAAAATCAAAATTGGCACATCATCGCCGCGTTCGCGAACGGTTCGGCAAACATCAATACCATCAATCTTGGGCAACCCAAGGTCAAGCACAACCGCATCAGGATGTGTCTGTTCGATAAGTGCTAGCGCTGTGGCACCATCTTCGACGTGTGCAACGGTGTAGCCCTCGCCCTGCAATGTGCGAACAAGTGGCTCTGCAATCTCTAAGTCGTCTTCAACGACAAGAATCCGTGTCACTCTTCTACTTTATGCCTCTTTGCTCAAACGCAAATGCTCAACGTCTCCAACCGAGACAGAAAGCAACTCTCCATCAATGTCCACAATGATTTCACCAGCGCCTGAAATGTCCGTTGCTAATCCGACAATTGACTCGTCTCCAACGCGAGAAATTCTTACTTCTTGCCCCAAAGTTCGGCAATGCGCTCGGTACTGAGTAACCCAGTCGTCATTAGCGATCTGCTTTTCAACCGAATGGATGATCCGTCCAATTAAAAGCTCACGGTCTATGTGGTGCCCAAGCAGTGATAGTGAGGTCGCCTGTTGCGTTGGTAGCTCGTCATGAGTCAAGCTGACATTCAGCCCGATTCCTATAACGAGTACATCTGGATGAAGTGACACAAGAATCCCGCCGAGCTTACGCATTGGGTCATCAATCGTGACAATGTCATTGGGCCACTTCACCGCGCTTGCCACACCGTGGTCTTGCAGAGCCGTTACGACGGCCAGACCTGTTCGAAGTGGCACCGAAGTTACTTCACCAGCAACATCGTCGATCGAGCAGCAAATTGACAGGGCAATACCTGCGCCCCAAGGGCTACTCCATTCACGCTCGAGTCGACCGCGACCTCGAACCTGCTCGTCAGCTGTCAACGCAATTGCGTTTCCTGGCCGTACTTCGCTGCTGAGCTTGAGAACCTCGACATTCGTCGAAGTCACTTGGTCGGCAACGTGGACAGTTGCCCAGTTACTTCCAAGAGAATCGAGGCTCGCTTGAATCTGCCCACTTCGTAGGCTCTGTCGGGAGGCTTTCGCATCATTGGTGCTCACATCGCTAGGGTAGTGAAGTAACGAGGCCGGAGGTAGCAGTGAGCGCCGAAAATAAGACGCACGGGATTGACATCCACACAACAGCAGGCAAGATCGCCGATTTGCAGCACCGTCGCGAGCAAGCAGCAGGACGACGCAAAGAAGCAGTCGACAAGCAGCATGCAAAGGGCAAACTCACTGCCATGGAGCGCATCGAGCGCCTCTTGGACGAAGGCTCATTCCAGCAGATTGATGGCCTCGCTCGTCACCGCTCTCACAACTTTGGAATGCAGAAGAGCCGCCCATACGGCGATGGCGTCATCACCGGCTACGGAACTATCGATGGACGACCAGTCTGCGTATTCTCACAAGACTTCACCGTCTTTGGCGGCTCACTTGGCGAAGTGTTTGGCGAAAAGATTTGCAAGGTCATGGATCTCGCGCTCAAAACTGGCGTGCCTTTGATTGGTATCAACGATTCAGGCGGCGCGCGCATTCAAGAAGGCGTGGTTGCTCTTGGCATGTACGCCGAAATTTTCAAGCGCAACACACATGCTTCTGGCGTGATCCCGCAAATCTCTCTCGTACTTGGCCCAAGTGCAGGCGGCGCGGTGTATTCACCAGCGTTGACTGACTTCATCATCATGGTCGACAAGACCTCGCACATGTTCATCACTGGACCTGACGTCATCAAGACGGTTACTGGTGAAGAAGTTGAGTTCGAAGAACTTGGTGGCGCACGCACACATAACACTCGCTCGGGTGTTGCCCACTACATGGCACACGATGAGGATGATGCAATTGATTACGCCAAGTCTCTGTTGTCATTCCTACCAAGTAACAACATGGACGAAGTTCCCTTCTTCGATGTTGAAGCAGACATGGAATTCACTGACGAAGACCTATCGCTCGATACTTTGATTCCAGACTCCCCCAACCAGCCATACGACATGCATAAAGTCATTGAAGCTGTTCTGGACGACGAAGACTTCCTTGAAGTTCAGGCAATGTTTGCACCAAACATCATTACGGGTTACGGCCGCGTCGAAGGTCGCCCTGTTGGAATTGTCGCTAACCAGCCAATGCAATTTGCCGGAACTCTCGACATCGATGCCAGCGAAAAAGCCGCACGCTTTGTTCGCACATGTGATGCATTCAATGTCCCCGTCATCACCTTGGTGGATGTCCCAGGTTTCTTGCCAGGAACTGACCAAGAATGGCAAGGCATCATCCGTCGCGGTGCCAAGTTGCTTTACGCATACGCCGAAGCCACAGTCCCACTTGTCACGATCATCACCCGCAAGGCATACGGCGGTGCTTATGACGTGATGGGCTCAAAGCATCTCGGTGCAGACATCAACATGGCTTGGCCATCAGCACAGATCGCTGTCATGGGTGCCCAAGGAGCGGTCAACATTTTGTACCGCAAAGAACTTGCCGAAGCCGAGGACAAAGAGGCAGAGCGCGCTCGCCTGATGACCGAGTACGACGACAAGTTTGCTAACCCATACTTGGCTGCAGAACGTGGTTATGTCGATCGCGTGATCTTGCCTCATGAAACCCGAGTCATGATCGTGCGCGCATTACGCTCACTTCGTGGCAAGCGTGCAACGCTTCCACCTAAGAAGCATGGAAACATCCCACTGTGATTCCGCACGTTGATGCAGAACAGCTACGCATCGTTAAAGGCGATGTCAGCGCTGAGGAACTTGCGGCACTCGTTGTCGTATTCAATGCTGCACTCAAGCATGCCAGCGAAGTCGAGCGTGAACGATCAGTGCGTCCCGAATGGAACGCACCTCATCGCGCAATGCGCCCTGCACTCAATCACGGGCCGAATGCTTGGCGTCGATCCGCTCTTCCTCACTAAGGGCACGTCATGTCTCGCACAGTTTTACTTGCTTCAGCATCGACTTCGCGCTTCTCTCTTTTGAGTAACGCTGGAATCGTGCCTCTTGTTCAAGTTAGTCACGTGGATGAAGAAGCACTTGAACGCACGCTTAGCGACATTGCACCGGCTGATCTATGTGTTGCACTTGCTACTGCCAAAGGCGAAGCCGTTGCCGCTGATGTCACCGTGACCGATGCCGCGAACCTTCTCATCTTTGCCGCCGATTCCATGCTCGAGTTCGACGGAGTTGCTTACGGCAAACCGGGGACACCTGAAGTTGCTATTGCGCGATGGAAAGCCATGCGTGGTAAATCCGGGACTCTCAACACTGGACACTGGGTTTATGACACAGTGACTGGACAAACCCGAAGTGGCGTGGCCGGTGCTCGCGTGTATTTCGACGATGTCAGCGACGCCGAAATTGAGGCCTATGTCGCCACAGGCGAGCCGTTACACGTTGCAGGTGGATTCACACACGAGGGATTTAGCGCGGCCTACATTTCCCGCATGGACGGCGATGGGCCTGCTGTCGGTGGAATCTCATTGCGATTACTGCGCCAATTCACGCATGAGATGGGTATCTCATGGCAATCCCTTTGGAACGCTCCTGCTCATTAAATAGGGCTAATAGACTTAACCAAGCATCAATGTAGATGAGGAGATGCGTTCGTGAGTCGCACTATCAAGTCAGTACTTATTGCAAACCGTGGTGAAATTGCCATTCGTGTTGCACGTGCCTGCAAGGACGCTGGAATCAAGAGCATCGCCGTTTATGCCGATCCTGATCGCGATGCACAACACGTCAAAGTGGCTGACGAGGCGTTCGCACTTGGTGGCGCAACCGCAGCCGAAAGTTACCTCGTCATCGACAAGATCATCGATGCTGCAAAAAAGTCAGGTGCCAATGCCGTGCATCCTGGCTATGGGTTCCTTTCTGAGAACGCCGATTTCGCTCAGGCAGTCATCGATGCAGGATTAATTTGGATCGGTCCTCCACCTGCCGCGATTCGCGATTTGGGTGACAAGGTTTCCGCTCGACACATTGCAGCCAAGGCGGGTGCACCGCAAGTTCAGGGCACACCAGATCCAGTTAAGGACAGCGGTGAAGTTGTCGAGTTCGCTAAGCAGCATGGTTTGCCAATCGCGATCAAGGCTGCCTTTGGTGGTGGCGGTCGTGGACTGAAGGTCGCTCGCACGATCGAAGAAATTCCTGAACTTTTTGATTCCGCAGTGCGCGAAGCTGTTGCCGCTTTCGGTCGCGGCGAATGTTTCGTTGAGCGCTACCTCGATAATCCCCGTCACGTTGAAACTCAGTGTCTTGCCGACGAGCACGGAAATGTCGTTGTTGTGTCGACTCGCGACTGCTCGCTCCAGCGTCGTCACCAAAAGCTTGTTGAAGAAGCACCTGCTCCGTTCTTGAGCCAAGCTCAAATTGATGAACTGTATTCATCAAGCAAGGCCATCCTGAAGGAAGCCAAGTACGTTGGCGCGGGAACCTGTGAGTTCTTGATCGGCCTTGATGGAACGATCTCGTTCCTCGAAGTCAACACTCGTCTTCAGGTTGAACACCCAGTGACCGAAGAAGTTGCTGGCATTGACTTGGTTCGCGAACAGTTCCGCATCGCTGAAGGTCAAGCACTTGGTTTTGATGATCCAGTGCTGCGCGGTCACTCAATCGAATTTCGGATCAATGGTGAAGACCCGGGCCGTGGCTTCTTGCCAGCTCCTGGTGTCTTGAGTGTCTGGAATCCACCAAGTGGACCTGGTATTCGTTTGGATGCCGGCTTCACCCAAGGCGATGTCATCGGTGGCAACTTCGACTCGTTGCTCGCCAAGCTGATCGTGACTGGTCGCGATCGTCAGGAAGCTATTGAGCGTTCACGTCGTGCGCTTGCTGAATTCGAGATTGATGGCATTGCCACCGCGCTGACATTCCATCGAGCAGTGGTTAGTGATCCCGCATTCGCCCCAGTAGATCCAGCTGCGCCTTTCGCAGTGCACACGCGCTGGATTGAAACAGAATTCAACAACACCATTCCTGCGTACAGCGGTTCAAATGATGTTGATGCAGACGTCGACGAGCGTTCGCCGATCACCGTTGAAGTTAACGGTCGCCGTGTTGAGGTTGTACTTCCTGCCAACCTCCAGCTCGGTGCCGGTAGCGGTTCCGCCGGTGGTGCTAAGAAGCCAACTAAGCGTGCGAAGAAGGCTGGCGGCGCTGCAAGTGGCGACGCTGTTGCTGCGCCAATGCAAGGCACAATCGTCAAGATTGCAGTTGAAGAAGGTCAGAGCATTGCAGCTGGCGATCTCGTCATCGTGCTCGAGGCCATGAAGATGGAGCAGCCACTAACTGCCCACAAAGACGGTGTCGTGACTGGACTTTCGGCTGAGGTCGGCTCAACAGTTCCAACCGGAACAGTGCTTCTAGAAATTAAGTAGTACTTCAACAAATAAGCCCGCAGATAATTCTGTGGGCTTATTTTGTTTGGCGTTTTAATCGGTGTGATGCAAACGACGCGCTGCTTCAGCAATGGACCCACTCAGTGATGGATAGATCGTGAATGTTTGCGCGATGTCATCCACAGTCATTCGGTGTTGAACTGCCAAAGCGATCGAGAAGATCAACTCGCTTGCCTTTGGCGCAACTACCACGCCGCCGACCACAACGCCGGAATCGGGACGCGCAAAAATCTTGACGAAACCTTCGTGAATACCCTGCATTTTTGCTCGCGCATTTGTCGACAGCGGAAGCATCACGCTGATTGCATTCTCGCGACCGGCGGCAACATCTGCATCGCTGACACCCACCGTTGCAATTTCAGGATCAGTAAAGACGTTGCTCGACACGGTTGGAAGATTCAACGGCTGTACAGCATCGCCCAATGCGTGCCACATCGCAATACGACCTTGCATTGCGGCAACTGACGCTAGCAACATCACACCAGTACAGTCACCCGCTGCATAAATGCCACGAACATTAGTGCGCGAAACACCGTCGACAACGATGTAGCCGTTCTCGTTAACTTCCACGCCTGCGGCAGCAAGGCCAAGAGCTTCGGTATTCGGCAACGAACCAACAGCGAGCAAACAATGGGAGCCGGTCACGATAGTTCCGTCAGCAAGTTCAACTTCAACGCCGTCAGCGGTACGGGTAACTGCCTGTGCGCGGGAACGCGAAAGTACCTGCATGCCGCGCTGACCGAATACGTCTTCGATAACCTTTGCTGCGTCTTCATCTTCCCCAGGCAGAACACGATCCCGTGAAGAAACCAGTACGACCTGAGTTCCGAGGGCTTGATAAGCGCCGGCAAATTCAGCGCCGGTCACGCCCGAGCCAACGACAATCAATTTCTCCGGAAGTTCAGTCAGGTTGTAGAGCTGTTCCCACGTGAAGATGCGCTCACC
>CAITJH010000082.1 GCA_903892635.1 uncultured Actinomycetes bacterium
GCTTCTACGAGACCAACACTGAAAGCAACCTTGCGCACACTCCTACGTTAGCGCGAGATTAGGCTGGCTTCATGCGCGCACTCCTCGTGGTGAACACCTTCGCGACCTCAACATCCGAGGCTCTGCGCGACGTCATCACAGCAGCCTTGTCGAGCGAACTTGAACTAGATGTAATTCAGACAACAGGGCGAGAACACGCAATAGCAATCGGAGCTCGCGCTGGAAGTGAAGGCTACGAACTCGTTATCACTCTCGGTGGTGATGGCACGATAAACGAAGTTGCTAACGGTGTTTTAAAATCTGGGAAACCCGCCCCACTTCTGGCTGCGCTACCAGGCGGAAATGCGAATGTCTTTACGCGCAACATGGGATACCCAAACGATCCGATTGAAGCAACGTCGTACTTGCTTGCCGCAATTCGACAGGGGCGACAAACCCAAGTTGGCGTTGGTCATCTCATCACCCCAACAGTGAGTCGCTACTTTTTATTCAATGCAGGAATGGGTGTCGATGCTGCAGTTCTTGCACGTATGCAAGAACGTCGAGATACCGGGAAGATGGCTAGTGACGTTACTTACGCTGTTCTCGCGGCCCGAGAGATGTTGCACTGGGTGAACCGCAAAAATCCAGTTCTCACGATTGGTGCAACCCGTGCCCACTTTGCCCTCATTGTGAATTTGGCGCCGTGGTCCTATCTTGGTAATCGCCCACTCAATCCAGCGTCGCAGGCAGAACACAACACAGCACTTGACCTCTACGCTCCAACAAAGGTCACGCCTTCGGCTTTACTTCGATTTACTCGAGCCATTTTTTCTGGAAAAGATCTGTCGAACGATGACGATGTTCTGACACTTCACGACCAGCCAACAATTGACCTAGTTAGTCGTTCGCCACTCTGGGTCCAAGTTGATGGTGAGCCACTGGTTCAAGCCAGTGACGTGAGTGTTCGACACATTCCCGCGGCTCTGTCAGTGCTGGGATAGCCCCTCGGCTGACAATCGTGGATGCCGTAAATTGGCACTTTTTGCCAATGTGAGTCAGCCAACAGCAAAAAACCTGAATAAAATGGCGGTTTTCCCTTGTGAAAACAGTCACGAGATGTCACAGTAGAGACTCTGCACAATTTATTTGGGCAGAATCTCGGGATTTCACCAGAAATACCGTCTGTTTTGACCGAATCTACCCATTGGAGGATCGCGTGGACTGGCGCCACCAGGCAGCCTGCCGCGAGGAAGATCCAGAACTCTTCTTCCCCATCGGCAATACCGGACCTGCTCTACTACAAATCGAGGAAGCTAAGGCTGTTTGCCGTCGCTGCCCGGTTATTGAGCCATGCCTGAAATGGGCATTGGAAACAGGTCAGGATTCCGGCGTTTGGGGCGGAACCAGCGAGGACGAGCGTCGCGCTATCAAGCGTCGCGCCCAGCGTGCTCGTGCACGTGGCCTTGAACCAACGCCTCACGTGTTTGATTCGGATCTAGCGCTCTAACGCAATTTCCGTTTCCGGAATTCGCACTGTCACTTTTGTTCCACGGAATTTTTGATTGTCATGGCTATGACCAAATTCAGACTCTCCCGCGGTTACCGCAGGCTTCGTGGGCTACCGTAGACACATGGCTGAGATACGCGCGGACATGGTGGCAAACGTCATGGAGATTTACGTTGCCGAAGGCGACACCCTCAAAGTTGGCGACACTATCGTGTTGCTGGAATCCATGAAAATGGAAATCCCTGTCATCGCTGAAGCTGATGGAACTGTAACGCGACTGGCAGTGGCTGTCGGTGACGTAGTCCAAGAAGGCGATCTCATCATCGAGACTTCGTAGCCACAGCTTTGTGACAAACAAAAAAGCGCTCAGCCAAAAGGCTGGGCGCTTCTTGCTTAAAGCTTCTAGATCATGCGTTTGGACGACGACCGTGATTAGCCTTGTTCTTCTTGCGGTCACGCTTTTTACGGCCACGCTTGCTCATGATTGCTCCTTGCAGTGAAAAACTTATCTAGTCAAGGATAGAGCCTTATTGGGAGTCCTTTTGCACTCGGGATATCTCGACCTGAATTTGCGTTATTTGAGTGGTTATTCGAGCTCGAACTTGGGCTGGAGCTGGCTCTTCGCAGCAGGCTCGAGCGACTAGAGCCTTTACTAATGCGCTCAATTGCGCCTCAGACTGGCAAGGCGGACATTCCTCAAAATGATGCTGGATCAGAGAGCGTTCGAGCGCAGTTGGCTCGTCGTCGATGTAAGCAAAAACCGCGCCAACAATTTCAGCACATGGCACTTCGTGCGGACCGCCACAACTCATGACTTGGCCTCCTTGATAAAGCCATGCTCCAACGCATAATCCTCAAGCAGGACTCGTAATAGCTTGCGACCGCGATGCAAGCGCGACATTACAGTTCCAACCGGAGTATCCATAATGTCGGCGATCTCTTTGTAACTGAAACCTTCGACATCAGCCAAGTAGACCGCGTCACGAAATTCAGGAGCGATTGAATTCAACGCATCGTCAATAACTTCGTTTGGCAACCGATCAAGCGCTTCGGCTTCAGCTGAACGCAATCCGCCAGATGTGTGACGCTCTGCGCGTGCCATTTGCCAGTCTTCGATTTGTTCAGTCGGATTCACAATCGGTCCGCGCTGATTCTTGCGATAAATGTTGATGTAGGTGTTCGTCAAAATTCGAAACAACCACGCTTTGAGATTTGTGCCGTGTTGATACTGCCCAAAAGCACGGTAAGCCTTCGCGTAAGCCTCTTGCACCAGATCTTCGGCATCCGAAGGATTGCGAGTCATACGCAAGGCAGCGGCATACAACTGATCGATGTATTGCATCGCATCACGTTCAAAGCGAGCGGTGCGTTCCGCTGGTGTCTCATCTGACTGACTGAAATCATCGTCAGGAATTTCTATTTCGTGACCTTCGAGCGCAAGATCATCGAACGCTGAATCAATATCAGCATCGAGGATGGCGTCAGGGTTAGTCACAGTTATTGACACTACTCCTGTTGCCAATGTGGCAGGTACTGCGGTCGCAATGACTTGGGGAACTTGCGCCTTATCCGGCTTATCTAGACGCACAATGGCCCAAGCCAAACTTTCGGGCACAACCGTTTTAGGTTGCACTTCAACACGGCCTGAGGTCATACGCGTTACAACGCGAATTCGGATAGATGTATTCCCTTGGTAATTACTTAAAAGAGGGTATTTTCTTCGGGCTCAATAAGGCCCGCGTTATCGTTGCGCACATTTCCAACAGCGCTTCCAACTGCCCATTCCTGAATTCGGTCGTAACCCGATGCGGCAGCAAGAACGTCATCCAGCGGCGCTGGACCTGGCGAGAGCCACGTTTCGCGAAGTTGTGGCATCACCAACACCGGCATGCGGTCGTGAATATGTTCAATATGAGGCTGGGCTTGCGTTGTCAAAATTGTGATGCTCCACAACACAACACCATCAGGCGCGGTCCACGACTCAAACATTCCAGCCATACCCAAGATTGCTTCGTCAGTTGCTGAAAAGTAGTGCGGAATCTTCTTAGCGCCTGACTTATCCCACTCGTACCACCCATTAGCTGGCACGATGCAACGACGTTTCTGGATTGCACTTCGAAACGACGGCTTCTCGGTAACGGTCTCTACACGCGCGTTGATCATGCGTGATCCGATCGCAGGATCCTTGGACCAACTCGGAACAAGACCCCATGAAAAACTAGCCATTGTCACTAGCTCGTCGTGTATCAAAATGGCTGGAACGTGATGAGTGGGTGCGATATTGAAACTGGGAACTATTGCATCACTTGTCATTTGTGTGACGGGAACCGTTTCTGCGGTTAATGATGCCAACTTGCCTTCGCTTACCGCAGCCTGCGCAACGTTGTATTCTTGCGCGATGACCTTCGGGTCTTCTTTCAACGCGTAACGTCCACACATAACTTCAATTGTGCCAGCCATTAGGCTGGGAGCCGTGACCGATTTATGGCCCGCCCCATTGGGCACTGCACCTCTGGATAAGACTGTGCACATTCCAGGGTCCAAATCGCTCACCAATCGCTGGCTCGTCGTTGCAGCCCTTGCCAATGGGCCATCGCTCATTCGCAAACCACTTAAAGCCCGCGACACTTTGTTGATGGCTCAGGCACTTTCCAGCCTCGGTATTGCAGTTGAAGACTCTGAGGATGGCTGGCTTGTTACACCCGGACCAATGGTTGGTCCTGCGGAAGTAGATTGCGGTTTGGCCGGAACAGTCATGCGCTTCGTTCCACCCGTTGCCGCCCTCGCCAATGGGCCAATTCGTTTTGATGGCGATCCCCATGCCCGAGTTCGGCCAATGAAACGCATTGTTGAATCACTTCGCGCACTTGATGTCGATGTTGATGACGATGGTCGCGGTACCTTGCCGTTCACAGTTCATGGAAAAGGATTTGTGGCAGGTAACACTGTTGAGATCGATGCGTCGGCTTCGTCGCAGTTTGTCAGTGCACTCTTGCTTGCTGGCGCGCGTTATGACGGTGGCATCACGATTAAACATTCAGGCGAGGCACTGCCCTCAATGCCTCACATCGACATGTCGATTGAAGTACTTGCTCAGATTGGCATTCGGGTTGACTCAAACATCATTGATGCTCACAACGCAGAATGGGTTGTACATCCAGGTGTACCGCAACCATTCAACATCACAGTAGAGCCCGATCTTTCAAATGCGGCTACTTTCCTTGCGGCCGCACTTGTGTGCGGTGGA
>CAITJH010000083.1 GCA_903892635.1 uncultured Actinomycetes bacterium
ACGACCGCACCGCCTGCTGCCTTGAGTTCAGGATGCAGGCCTCGCGTTAAGAGTGCTGGAGCAAAAACGTTGACATCGAAAATGCGCTTCCAAAAGTCGTAGTCAGCGCCAACAACTCCAACTCGATCACCGTTTGGCAACTTAGGCGAGATGCCAGCGTTATTCACGAGCGCATCAAGTGGACGGTTGCCAAGTTTGTGTTTGATCTCAGCAAGGACATCATCAATGTGTTCTGCATCGGCTAAATCAAAAACGAAATGTGAATCCGATTCTGGATTCCAGGTTTCATCACCTGTCAATGGTTTACGCGACAACGTCAAGATGTCCCAACCTTCGGCATTGAATTTTTCAGCAATGCCAAAACCAATTCCTTGGCTCGCACCGGTGATCAGGACGACTTTGTTCATGCCATTTCCTTAGCAATGAGCGCTGCAAAGTTTTCGATGTCTTGGTCGGTGGTGTCCCACGAGCACATCCAGCGCACCTGTCCCGTGATGTGATCCCAAACGTAGAAGCGAACATTTTGTTGCAGGCGTTCAGTGACATCGGCAGGCAAGATTGGGAACAGGGCGTTAGCTTGTGGAGCGTCGCCTACGTCAATTCCTGGGATCTGACTGATGGCATCGTAAAGTTTGCGTGCCATGGCGTTGGCATGGTTTCCATTGCGAAGATATAAATCCGTGTCGAAAACTGCGATGAGCTGCGCTGAACTGAATCGCATTTTGCTCGATAGTTGCATTGCAGATTTGCGAACGTATTTCACAGCTTGGGCGAACTTTGGATTCAGAATTACTACGGCTTCTGCAGCCAGCGCACCAATCTTTGTTGCGCCAAGTGACAAAACGTCAACACCAGCATCAGTGGTCATTTCACGCAAAGTTACGCCTAAAGAGGCGGCAGCATTTCCAATTCGAGCGCCATCAAAGTGCAAATACATTCCAAGGCTGTGTGCTTGATCAGCAAGTGCACGAATTTCTTCAACTGTGTAAACAGTTCCCAGTTCTGTGGTGTTCGTGATGCTGACCACCTTCGGCTGAGCGCGATGCTCATTGCCAAAACCATGGGCCTGCAACATGACTAGCTCAGGGGTGAGCTTTCCGTCGGGTGTTGGGATTGTATGAAGCTTGAGGCCAGCAACTTTTTCAGGTGCACCACCTTCATCAACGTTGATGTGTGCAGATTCGGCGCACACTACGGCTTCCCATGATTGACACATGGTCTGAAGTCCTACGACGTTTGCACCGGTACCGTTAAAAACGGGGAAGCCAGTTGCTTGCTCACCAAAAAGACGTTTAATCATGGCGTCAAACTCAGCTGTCACGATGTCATCACCATAAGCAACTTGGTGACCGTGATTGACAGCGTCAATTGCAGCCATAACCTCAGGATGGATTCCAGCGTAGTTATCGCTGGCGAAACCGCGCCAGAGTGAATCGGGGGAGTTGAACAAATTATCGACAGGCATGCACCTGAGTCTAGCCAGTGATTGCTCGCATCAGCCCAGCGAATATGTTCGCGGAAACCGCTGGGTTATCACTGGCCTCAGGATGCCATTGCACGCCAAGGGCAAACTTTGCACTCCGGTCTTCACACGCTTCAATGATTCCATCGGACGCCCAGCCGGTTGCAACTAAATCTCCAGTGGTTTTGACAGCCTGGTGATGGCTCGAGTTTGTCACTACTTCGGTCGCATCAACGAGCGAGGCAATTAAACTTCCTTCGGCCAATGTCACGGTGTGATCGTTAAAGGTACCAGGTGCATCGCGATGTAACGTCGTGCCAACGACATCCGGAAGGTGTTGGTGTAGCGAACCACCGTGTGCCACTGTCATGATCTGCAGTCCGCGACAAATACCTAGAACTGGAATTTCGAGTTCGCGCGCTTTCAGGTAAAGACCGAGCTCGCTGGCATCACGGGCAGTGCGTGGCTTGTCAACGGTTTCATGAGGATCTTCGCCATAGCGATTCGGATCGATGTCTGCACCGCCTGCCAGAACGAGTCCGTCGAGTCGACCAACGGCATCCGAATCGCGCATGTCAGGCGGCAAGATCACGACCGAAGCGCCAGCATCCTGAATCTTCTGAACGTAGTTCCACGGAATGAGTGCTGCAGGTTGATCCCACGCACCCCATTTCGCCGTTTCGTTGTAACAGGAAAGGCCGATGACAGGGCGAGACATAGTCATAGTTTAGGGCGACAGGAAACTACTCCAAGGAGGGCTTCGCCTTCACGCTTTAATTACTTCTCGGGCACAATAGGGACATGAGTAATCGTGGAATTGCAGTAGTTACTGGGGCAAGTAGTGGCATTGGAGCCGCAACCGCGGTTGCATTGGCTGCTGAAGGATTTCATGTTGTGGCGGCAGCCCGGCGCGTTGAAAACCTGCAAGCTCTTGCGGCGAAACATGACGGCATCGAACCTTTCGAATTAGATGTGACTGACCAGGCGAGCGTTGATTCACTAGCCGCTCATCTAGTTGGCAAAGATGTGACGGTTGTGGTGGCCAACGCTGGCGGTGCCTTTGACGGCACTTCAGTTATGGAAGCCGATCTTGATTCGTGGAGCAAGTCGTTTGAAGTCAATGTTGTCGGAGCCGTTCGCACGGCTAAGGCGTTGCTTCCAGCTCTTATTGCCTCGGGTCGCGGCACGATAGTTCTCATGAGTTCGACTGCAGGGCGCATTGTTTATGAAAATGGCGGAAGTTACACAGCCGCAAAGCACGGAACTACGGCACTAGCCGAGACGCTTCGTTTGGAACTTTCAGGCCAGCCTGTTCGTGTTGTTGAAATTGCTCCGGGAATGGTCAAGACCGATGAGTTCGCGGTCAAACGTTTCGGTGGAGATCATGAGCGCGCTGCAAAAATCTATGAAGGTGTCGCGGAACCTCTGACAGCAGACGATGTTGCCGAAAGCGTGCGTTGGTCTGTCATGTTGCCACATCATTTCAACATTGACTTGATGGTTATTCGTCCCTTGGCTCAATCGGCGCAACATAAG
>CAITJH010000084.1 GCA_903892635.1 uncultured Actinomycetes bacterium
GAGCATGGGGTCACCAAAGATCTGTTCGTTTAACACATAGTTGATTTCAGGGAGCGACAATGCCTCGGTATAAGCCGTGTTGTTGTAGAAGCGGGAAAAATCGCCGTCACGAAATGCTTTCTTTACTTTCGGGTGATTAAGTTTCACAAACATTTGAGTTGTATTGGGAACTCTGTCGAAATTGGTTCGCAAAGTTCCGCACCCGTAACCAAATTGGGTAATTGCCGCGTCAGCTTGTTCTGGAGTTGAACGAGAAATTAAGTTCATGTCGCGCACTTTATAAAGCGGGCGTAATTTCTCGGTGCGACGCCAATACTGCACACATGTGCGAAGCAAATTTTTCCTACTGAGAAGCGCCCCACGGTGATCAACGTAGTTAATTCCAAGATCATCGTCACGCACAAGTTCAAATCGTCGATCGAGACGATTTTGAACGGACCATTTTCGCCACGATCGAGGGACGATAAAGGCGATGACATCAGAGGCGGCCGCGGCGTGATTGAAGAACGGGATTGATAACGCGTTATTTCGTCCGAATGGGGGATTCGAAACTGTGACGAGTCCGGGCTCGGAAAGTCGCTTAGTGAGAAAGTCGCCCTTTGTGACAAGCGGATGGTGCGGTTCGATATCAAAACTGATGAATTGTGTTACGCCATGGTTTTGTGCGGCTGTAATGAAACTACCGGTACCGCCGGCGGGTTCAAGCACGGTGCGCTTCTTGAGGCTGCCGATAAGTTGCTCAAGATTGTCCAGAATCTCATCGGCCACATGGATCGGGGTGTAGTACTGCTCTTTGCCCGTGACACGGGTATTGCCGAGCTTGGCAGGTGTGGCAGTCATGGCCCTCCGATCTCGCCCTAGCCTATGGGGTATTTTCGCCTAATTTGGCTTGCTTATGGGCTTTATGCCAGACTAGGAAATCGTTGTCCGGACGTTTCTGCCACAAGGGAAACCTCATTAGGGACAACGGTCATAATCGAGCAAGACCCACATATTGAGGCCAATGACTTGTGGCACTGATCTCTTGGAGAAATCATGCATTTCCTAGACGACGTCGATGCAGCTTCACTGCGAACTGACATTCCTAAATTCCGCGCTGGCGACAACGTAAAAGTTCACGTTCGAGTTATTGAAGGTAACCGTTCCCGTGTTCAGGTTTTCCAAGGTGTAGTTATCCGTATTCACGGTGGCGGCATTCGCGAAACATTCACTGTTCGTAAGATCAGCTTTGGCACTGGTGTGGAACGTACATTCCCAATCCATTCACCAATCGTCGAAAAGGTTGAACTTGTCAGCCGTGGCGATGTCCGTCGTGCCAAGCTCTACTACTTGCGCGATCTTCGTGGCAAGAAGGCCAAGATCCGCGAAAAGCGCGACAACGTCTAAACAGTTTTTACCAACAGTGGGGTCTGCTTTCGAGCTGGCCCCATTGTTGTTTGAGTAGGCAATGCGTGGCGCATACTGTGTCATCGTTGGTAGTGGGGGACAATAAGTAAACGCGAGTGCAATCAGAGGGTGTTATGAGTCGAAAGAAGCCAAGTCTCCTGCGCGAGATCATTACCGTAGTTGGCACGGCTTTGATTCTGTCGATTATCGTCCGCACTTTTCTCGTGCAAGCGTTCTATGTTCCAAGTGAATCGATGGAAAATACTCTCCTGAAGAACGACCGCATAATCGTGTCGAAAATTTCTACGAAACTTACTGGAATTCATAAGGGTAATGTCATTGTTTTTCATGATCCCGGTAAATGGCTCGGTGAAGGATTCCCCAATCCTTATGACACCAAGATTGGTCACATACTTCAGTTCACTGGAATTGTTCCATCAAACTCAGGCAACGATCTGGTCAAGCGAGTAATCGGAACTAGTGGCGACACAATCGAATGCTGTGACTCGCAAGGACGCATAATGGTCAATGGTGTTGGAGTCGATGAAACGTATATCAAGCCTGGCAATGGCACTGATCAAGTGAAATTTAAAGTGATCGTCCCAAAGGGCGAAGTCTTTGTCATGGGTGATAATCGAGGCAACTCGGAAGATTCTCGCTTCCATTTAGATTTGAACAATGGAATGGTTCCATTGAAAGACATCGTTGGTCGAGTGGCGGTTAAGGTGTGGCCGTTTAATCGCATCGGTGGAATTGAAAGATAGTTGCTTCGCGTATGGCTATTAATCCAACGCTGGACCTTGAAAAAGAATTATTTGCAAGTGGCGTAAAGTTCCTCGGCGGCGTTGATGAGGTTGGTCGTGGCGCGATAGCTGGTCCAGTTACTGTCGGAGTGGCAGTGATTGATGCATCTGTCACCGACGTTCCTCACGGATTGCGTGACAGCAAACTGATGAGTAAATCTGCTCGGGTCCGAATAGTCGAACCAACTAAAGAGTGGGTTGTCGATCATGCGCTTGGAAGCGCTACTGCTGAAGAAATTGACGAAATTGGCATTGTGAATGCGTTGCGTCTTGCATGGACTCGCGCATTTGAGCAGTTAACTCATAAGCCAGATCATGTCATTCTTGATGGCAAACACAATTGGATTGCAGTTCCTAAGTCTGACCTTTTTGATCAGCATCACGATGGAATTGATATCCCCGTCACCATGAAGATCAAGGCTGATGCTCACTGCGCAGTTGTTGCGGCCGCAAGTGTGTTAGCAAAAGTGCAACGCGATGACTTCATGGCGCAATTGGCTGTTGACTTTCCTGATTTCGGATGGGAATCCAACGTGGGATACGGTGCCGCAGTGCACATGGCCGCGATCGAAAAGCTAGGTCCAACTCAATTTCATCGCACGTCATGGAACCTTCCGGCTGGGCCTGAGGCATAGAGTTAAGTTATGTCTGCAGATGACCTAGAGCGGTTCGAGTCCGAACTCGAAATCGAGCTGTACAAGGAATATCGCGACCTCGTCCATTTGTTTACATACATAGTTCATACCGAACGACGCACATACCTTGCCAACGGTGTGGATACACAAGTAAAAACGAATGATGCTGGCGATGTGTATTTTGATGTGACCCTGACTGATGCTTGGGTATGGGATCTTTATGGTCAAGCTCGATTTGTGAAGACAGCGCGAGTGCTGACATTTAAAGATGTCAACGTTGAAGAGCTCGTAAAACCTGATCTCGATATTTAATATTCACAGACATTTGCCTTCCACAAGAATGTGTTCGTGCTAGTTTCCTGAAACTTCAAACGTCATTCTTGCCTAGTGACGTCAACTCAGCCCTCGATAAATCAAGCCCTCGGAAAGCGGGGCGAAGATTTAGCTACTCAATTTTTAGAATCCCTCGGCTACGCCATTCTGGATCGAAATTGGAGAGGTTCGCGGTGTGAACTCGACATCGTTGCTCGAGATGGATTGTGTCTAGTTTTTTGTGAAGTGAAGACTCGATCGTCTATTCACCGTGGCTATCCCGCAGAGGCAGTTACCGAGCGAAAACTGGAAAACATCCGAAACGCTGCATTGACATGGTTAGCGACACATCGAGTGCGACATAGCGGAATGCGAGTAGATGTAATTGGCATTGTGCTTTCTTCTAGTGGTGACGTAGAAATTTCACATATCAAAGGTGCGGGTCAATGACATTGGCGCGAAGCCGTGGCGTTGTTGTCAACGGTGTTGACGGCCTAGTGGTCGAGATTGAAGCGTATCTCGCACAAGGATTGCCGGGCATGACCATTGTCGGGCTTGGAGATACTGCTGTTGGAGAATCCCGCGATCGAGTCAGGGCTGCCATCCATAACGCGCAGCTTCCTTGGCCATCGGAAAGGCGCATCACAATTGGTCTGTCTCCGGCCTCAATTCACAAGAAGGGTGCTTCGCTTGACTTAGGAATTGCGATTGCGATCTTGACCGCTCAAGGTGTTGTCGCACAAAACGACACCATTGTTGCGGTTGGTGAGTTAGCGCTAGACGGTCGAGTGAGTCCAGTGCGTGGGGTACTCGTTGCAGCAATTGCTGCTCAACGTGCAGGTTTCGAAACAATTCTGGTACCACACGCGCAAGTTGCTGAGGCTGAACTAGTCCCAGGACTCACTGTTGTTGGTGTCTCGCACATTCACGATGCAGTGGCATATTTTCTCGGTGAACCATTTGATGTGGAACCTGTGAGTTGTGCAACGCCGCGTGATGAAACGATTCCAGATTTGCGCGACGTTCGTGGCCAGCTTGTGGCACGGCATGCGCTTGAGGTCGCAGCTGCAGGTGGCCACCACATTGCGTTCTTAGGAAGTCCAGGTGTTGGCAAAACGATGTTGGCCGAAAGGCTTCCGGGATTATTGCCTGCGTTAGGCGAAGAAGTGGCGTTGGATGTCACTGCCATTTATTCAGCGGCCGGCAAGCTGCAAGAGGGGGCTGGCTTGATGACAGTTCCGCCATTCCAAGCCCCACACCACACAGCAACAATGGCGGCAATGATTGGCGGAGGAAGTAACGCCATTCGCATTGGAATGGTAACTCTCGCTCACGGCGGTGTGCTGTGTTTGGACGAGGCCGCGGAATTTGATCGGGCGGTACTCGATGCTTTACGTCAGCCACTGGAATCGGGTGTTGTCACAGTTTCTCGATCAGGATTCAGTTCAGTCATGCCAGCTCGCTTTCAACTTGTGCTGGCATCTAACCCCTGTCCGTGTGGACAATTCGTAGGAACCGGTGCTTCGTGCAGTTGCAGCCCCCAGGTCCGTCGTCGATACATGTCGCGGATTTCAGGACCTCTGCTAGATCGAATTGACCTACGCGTATCACTTGAGAAGCCAACAATGGTCGAACTCGATCCAGCAAGTGACGAGCCAGAGTCCACGCAGGATGTTAACCAACGTGTACGCGAAGCTCGTGCACGTGCGACTCGTCGTTTTCAAGGATTGCCGTGGTCGCTGAATGCTCACGTACCGGGGCCCGTACTGCGTCGCAGGTTTCCCATCGATCCTGATGCGCAAACACTGTTAATGCGTGACACGCTTGGACTTTCAGCACGAGGGCTGGACCGAGTATTAAGAGTGGCATGGACAATCGCAGACCTCAATGGTCACGATCGTCCAGTCATTACGGATGTCGCTGGTGCACTTGCGTTCCGCGATAGTAACGGATCCTGGATGACGCCATGAAGTACGACGAGCGAACTTTGAGGGCTGCACTGACCATCGCAGGAGATGCTGGCAGCGAAAAGATCGGAATGCACATTGCCGAGCATGGCATTTGCGAATCGTTTGACATGTGGCTTTCAGGAGACGGACCACAATCATTGACACATCGATTGCCAAACGCGCTGCGCAAGGCGGAGTCAATGATTGACAGTTTGCCTGAACGCAAGAGTCGCTTCGTCATTCCGTCAGATGATGAATGGCCAACCCCACTTGATGATCTTGAATACGGTGCACCACTTGGACTGTGGGTAACGGGCAACGGCAACCTACGAACTATGTCTGATCGAATGGTGGCCATTGTTGGCGCGCGTGCCGCGACAGCCTATGGCGAGCGCATTGCAAGTGAACTCGCATCGCAAGCAGCAGGGGCAAGAATCGTTACGATCTCTGGTGCTGCTTACGGGATTGACGCCGCTGCACATCGCGGCAGCTTGGCCGCAGGTGGAGTCACTGTCGCGGTACTGGCATGCGGCATTGATGTTGCCTATCCAGCCGCGCACGCCGGATTACTCGAGCGCATTGCTCACGATGGAGTGATCATCAGCGAGGCTCCCTTTGGAGCAGCGCCTCACAAGCGGCATTTTCTGGTGCGCAATCGATTGATTGCTGCCATGAGCAGTGTCACGGTCGTTGTTGAAGCAGCACTCAGATCAGGATCTTTATCGACAAGCAACTGGGCCGCGGCAATCAACCGCGAAGTATGGGGAGTGCCCGGACCAATGTCGAGTGCAACGTCAGCTGGAGTGCATCGAGCTATTCGAGACGGCGTGATGCGCATCATGTCAGATTTCACGGATGTCTTAAATACGTTTCCTGCCGAGGCGAGTGTGAGCCTTGGGGCCGTAGAGGATCGGGTGGTAGCAGTTCTCAATCTGGCACCTGGCACCGTCGAGTTCATCGCCGAACAATGCGCCGAGCTATGTTCACCCGCCGATGTTGTTGCGATACTGACGCTTTTAGAAGTAACAGGTCGGGCACGACAACTTGAAGGATTGTGGTCTGCGTTATAAGACCACGCAGTAATTCGACAGCAATGTGCTTGCAATTAGGGCTTGGTGTTGTCACGGTAGAGGAGTGGCACACGAAACTGATTTCGAAAGCGCGGCACAGCGCTTTTGTCAGTATGTATTACTTGAACTTGGCCGCAGTGATAACACCGTCAAGGCATACGGAAAAGACATCGACACGCTTATTGAATTTTCTGTTGAGCGCGGATGTCAAGGACTCGGCGACATCGGTATCGTCGAACTTCGTGGTTGGCTGGCTGCACAGCGAAACCTCGGACTTTCTCCAGCCACAATTGCGCGTCGAGCAACTTCAATTCGACTCTTTTTTGCTTGGGCTACGGCAAATGGATATCTCGATCATGATCCAGCCTCGTCACTCGTGATTCCCAAAGTTGGAAAGCGATTACCAAAGGTGCTGCAACAAGATCAGGCAATTAATGTCATGGAGCGCGCCGCATTACGTGCTGACGATGATGATCCAATTCATATTCGCGACCGAGCGATCCTTGAGTTGCTGTATGCCAGTGGGATTCGTGTTGGTGAGCTCGTTGGATTGAACATTAATGACATTGATGAATCGCGCCGCACTTTAAAAGTCACAGGCAAGGGTTCGAAGCAGCGCGTGGTTCCATACGGCGCAATAGCTGATGACACATTGCGCACATACATCACGAAAGCTCGGCCGCAACTTGCTAATGACGAGAGTGGTCAAGCAGTCTTTCTAGGTGCTCGCGGTAAACGTGTTGATCAACGTATTGTGCGTGGCATGGTCACTGAAGTGCTGCGCAGTCTTGACGGTGTTCCTGATTTAACGCCGCACGGTTTTCGCCACTCGGCAGCCACTCATTTACTAGAAGGTGGCGCAGACATTCGTGCAGTCCAAGAACTTCTTGGTCACGCTAGTTTGGCAACCACTCAGTTGTACACACACGTATCAATGGAGCGACTAAAGGCTGTTTACCAGCAGGCTCATCCACGCGCTTGATGCACAGTTTTGTTGGGAAGTAATCGCACGTGACTTCGTAAGAGTGACAATGGATCGAGATAGTCCTTCGAGCGACGCAGTCCCCAGTGCAAGCAAGTCACGCTAGTAGGTGTGGAGCAGTGGCTAGTTCCTGTTGCTAAATGACCGATGACATCGCCACGATTCACATGTTGTCCAACACTGACGACTGCCGAAACTGGTTCGTAGGTCGTGCGCAGTGGTCCATGCGAAATAGTGACGACACCTCGACCAGCCAAATTTCCTGCAAAAGTTATCGTCCCCGAACCAGCCGCTAAAACTGGTTCGCCAGTATGGCCGGCAACATCAACCCCTCGGTGGCCGGGCAACCAGTTCTGAGCAGGCTTCTTAAATTGTTCGATAACGATGTGGGGTGCTGGCAGTGGCCAACTCCATTGAGGGCTAGCCAGTGCTGGAGCGGTGTGGCCAAGAACCACCGCTACGAGCACCATTCCACTTACGTACAGGCGCACAAGCCACCTGAGAGCACCCCACATTCGCATAAACCCACTGTTTCTGGGATTTCAGGGCAAATCCAGATGGGTGATGTTTTTGGGCAGACACTCGCCGTGTGGAGAAGTGCCCCTGTCACTGCGGCAGAATCCTGTGGTCGCTCGTACCCCGAAAAACCCCATAGAATTGGGGTTGCACCGAGCAATCGGTGACTTCGCAGGTTCTACCAAACGCGATCTCTAGACCGAGGTCCTCGAAAGAGGCGGACGGGACGCAAAGAACCTCAGGGCGACACAACCGTGCCGCACTAACCGCAATGGGGATTGCGTTACCGCCGTCCCAAATAAAAGGAGAAAGTCATGGCCGTCATTTCGACGCGACAGCTTCTGGACAACGGTGTTCACTTCGGACACCAGACCCGTCGCTGGAATCCAAAGATGAAGCGTTTCATTTTCACAGAACGCAATGGCATCTACATCATCGATCTACAGCAGTCACTTGCTTACATCGACCGCGCTTACGATTTCGCACGCGAAACCGTTGCTAAGGGTGGAACCATTCTTTTCGTAGGCACCAAGAAGCAGGCTCAGGATGCAATCGCAGCTGAAGCAGCACGTGTTGGTATGCCATACGTTAATCACCGTTGGTTGGGTGGCATGCTCACCAACTTCCAGACGGTGTCAAAGCGAATCGCACGTATGAAGGAACTCGAGCAGATCGATTTCGACAACGTTGCAGGTTCAGGTCTTACCAAGAAGGAACTTCTCATGATGCGTCGTGAGAAGGAAAAGCTTGAACTTGTCCTCACAGGTATTCGTGATATGTACAAGCTTCCAAGTGCAATCTGGGTTGTTGACACCAACAAGGAACACATTGCAGTTGGCGAAGCACACAAGCTCAACATTCCAGTTATCGGCATCTTGGACACCAACTGTGATCCAGATGTTGTTGACTTCCCAATCCCAGGCAACGACGATGCACTTCGTTCAGTTGGCCTGTTGACCAAGGTCATCTCGGATGCAGTTGCTGAAGGACTTCTTGCTCGCTCAGGCGCAGCCGAAGCCGATAAGAACTCAGACGTTGAGCCATTGGCCGAATGGGAAAAGGAACTTCTTGAAGGTTCAGCACCTGCTGGAGCCACAGAAGCTCCAGTTGAAGCACCTGCTGCTGAATAACACTTTCGAATGTGCTGGTCGGTTCAACTGACCAGCACATTCACATGAACTAACTAGAAACTCACACAAAGGATTAAAGAATGTCTATCTCAGCCGCTGATGTGAAGAAGCTTCGTGAAGCTACTTCAGCAGGAATGATGGAATGCAAGAAGGCTCTCGAAGAAGCGAATGGCGACTTTGACAAGGCTGTTGAAATCTTGCGTATCTCGGGTGCTGCTAAGGCAGCTAAGCGCGGTGCCGAACGCGAAACCAGCGCCGGTGTTGTTGCGCATGAAGCAGGCTCACTTGTTGAACTACTTTGCGAAACTGACTTCGTTGCTAAGAACGAAGATTTTCTTGCGCTTGCAACAAATGTTGCCAAGCTCGTGAAGTCATCAGGATCAGCAGATCGTGAAGTTGTTCTTAACCTCAAGCTCGATAGCGGAGCAACTGTTGGCGAAGAGATCGAGAAGATGGCCAGTGTCATCGGCGAAAAGATCGAACTCGGCCGCACAGCGCATCACGTTGGAGATACTGCTGTTTACTTGCACCGTCGTGCGTCAGACCTTCCACCTGTTATCGGTGTCTTGGTTGAATTCACTGGCTCAGCTGATGTAGCTAAGGGTGTCGCACAGCAGATTGCAGCGATGCGCCCAACCTACTTAACTCGTGAAGAAGTTCCAGCCGATGTTGTTGCTCACGAAGCACGCATTGCTGAAGAAACTGCAAAGGAAGAAGGCAAGCCAGAAGCTGCACTTCCAAAGATCGTTGAAGGTCGAGTTAACTCGTACTTCAAGGACAATGTCCTTCTTGAGCAGGCTTCAGTTTTGGATAACAAGAAGTCGGTTAAGCAGATTCTGGATGAGGCTGGCACAACTGTCACATCCTTCACTCGCTTCGAAATTGGCGCTGCCTAATCGTTCACGATTACTAGCGGCGCAATTGCTGCCAGTAAGCCCGCAAATCTCCTTCTGCCTCGTGTAGAGGATAGGTTGCGGGCTTTCTGCTTGGGTTTAATCACAAGCGTTCCAAAGCGTTCGTCGACCATTTGGGTGGCGGGCACTTACCTTTGCTATGGATACGGCAGAATAGAGACGTGACTGATTCCGCCCCTGCAACGTGGCCAGGCGTTCCAGCCGTTGGCTGGCAACGCGTTCTCCTTAAACTTTCCGGTGAAGCTTTTGCTGGGGCAGGCAAACTCGGTGTTGACCCTGATGTTGTGGCAGACATTGCTCGTCAGATTGCCGAAGTAGTCAATAGCGGTCGCGAAGTGGCCATTGTTATCGGCGGTGGCAACTATTTCCGCGGTGCTCAATTATCAGAACGGGGCATGGAACGTACTCGAGCCGACTACATGGGCATGCTTGGTACCGTGATGAACTGCCTTGCTTTGCAAGACTTCTTGGAAAAGCAAGGGATTGATACGCGCGTTCAAACCGCGATCCCAATGAGCCAAGTCGCCGAACCATACATTCCTCGCAAGGCCATGCGTCACTTAGAAAAGGGTCGCGTTGTGATCTTTGGTGCTGGTCTTGGTGCGCCGTTCTTTAGTACAGACACATGTGCTGCCCAGCGCGCACTCGAAGTTGGTGCTGAGGTTGTGCTTATGGCCAAGGGTGTTGATGGCGTTTACGATGATGACCCTCGCACTAACCCAAATGCCAAGCGTTATACCGAACTGTCACACGATGATGTTTTGAATCAGAACCTCAAAGTTGCTGACGCAACCGCTATTAGTTTGTGCCGAGATAACAAACTGCCCATTGTGGTTTTCAACTTGCTCGTGGATGGAAATATTGCCCGCGCAGTCCAAGGCGAGACCATTGGAACTTTCATTAACACCTAACAGGTAGGACAACCATGATCGACGAGACATTAAAAGACGCGCAAGAAAAAATGGATAAGGCCATCGAAGTTGCGCGTGAAGAATTCACGACGATTCGTGCAGGTCGCGCTTCGGCTGCGTTGTTTAGCAAGATCGTTGTTGAGTACTACGGAACCATGACGCCGATTCAGCAACTTGCCTCAATTACAACTCCCGAGGCTCGCGTTGCTGTCGTAGCACCATTCGACAAGAGTGCCCTCGGTGCAGTTGAACGTGCAATTCGCGATTCAGATCTCGGCGTGAATCCATCGAATGACGGAAACATGATCCATGTGCCATTCCCGCAACTCACTGAAGAGCGTCGTAAAGAATTCATCAAGGTTGCCAAAGCTAAGGCCGAAGATTCGAAGATTTCACTTCGCAACATTCGTCGTCACGCCAAAGAAGTTCTTGAAAAGCTCGCTAAGGATGGCGATGTCGGTAAGGATGATGTTGCTCGTGCTGAAAAATCACTTCAAGACATCACCGACAAAGCTGTTGCTCACATCGATGAAATGTTGAAGCATAAAGAAGCAGAACTTCTCGAGGTTTAGTTCGTGACTGAAACTCAAGGACCGAACTACGGTAAAGCGGGACGTAATTTGCCCGCTGCCACCGCGGTGGGAGTATCATTAATAACTGTCCTTGTGATCTCACTTTTCGTACTTCCTTCTGTATTTGTGGTGCTGGTTGCGCTGGCGATTGTGCTTGCAGTCCGCGAAATGTTTGCTGTCCTCGTCAAAGGTGCTTCTCAGCGTCTTTCGGTTGTCACTCAAATTGGCGCAGTAGCGATAGTTGCTGCTGCAAGTACGGGTAATCTGACGGTGCTTCTAGCAAGTTACGTTGGAAGCATCGTTGCGGTTTTCTCGGTTCGTCTGCTCGATGGGCAAGAGGCTTATGTTCATCACGTCACTCGCGCTATCTTTGCTCTGACTTATGCACCATTGCTAGCAAGTTTTGCTGTTCTGCTCTCAACACAAGAAAACGGCGCTTGGAAAGTTCTCACGTTCGTTCTTCTGACGGCGGGATCTGATCTTGGCGGCTACATCGCCGGAGTGTTTTTTGGAAAGCATGCGTTAGCTCCAAGGATCTCACCCAAGAAATCGTGGGAAGGTTTAGCTGGAGGATTAGTGCTTCAATGTGCCGTTGGAGCTTACCTATTTCCCGCGCACCTAGGACTTTCATGGTGGCAAGGTGTGGTCGTTGGCATTCTCATGACTGTTACAGCCGTAACCGGAGACTTGATCGAATCTATGATCAAGCGTGACTTAGGAATAAAGGACATGGGTACGCTGCTTCCGGGTCACGGTGGCGTTATGGATCGATTGGATGCGTTGCTAGTGAACGCGTTCATTGCATGGTTAGCATTTGCGATTTTGTTGGGTACGACGAGTACTTCCTAAAGTCGCGTAGGCTTGTGACTATGTTGCAGCCTGGTGAACTTCAGATGGTCGAGCCCAAACGGCCAAAACCACCAAAGCATTGGTCGGATCTGACTGTTGAAGAACGTAAGGCTCGCGTCATTGAAATCGGTTTACCTGGATTTCGCGCCGATCAGTTCTCTCGCCAGTGGTACGGCCGACTCAACGACGACACCAGTACCTGGACTGATGTTCCCGCCGAGATGCGCGACAAAGTTAAGGCTGAACTTTTTCCCGATTTGATGACCTCAGTTCGGACATTGGATTGTGACAATGGCACAACTGTGAAGCAAGTATGGAAACTCTTTGACGGTGCGCTCGTGGAAAGCGTTTTGATGCGTTACACCAATCGAGTCACGATGTGCATTTCTTCTCAGGCTGGCTGTGGAATGAACTGTCCGTTCTGTGCAACAGGTCAAGCAGGCTTGATGCGCAACCTGTCAACTGCTGAAATTGTTGAACAAGTTCTTGACGGTGCTCGAAAACTTTCTCGTGGCGAAATCTCTGGGGGAGAAGGCCGCGTGAGCAACATTGTGTTCATGGGCATGGGTGAGCCGATGGCTAATTACAAGAACGTGATCGGAACGATTCGACGTCTGACTGATCCAGCACCTGCTGGTCTAGGAATGTCGGCTCGCGGTATCACTGTGTCGACCGTTGGGCTTGTGCCGCGTATTTACGATCTGGCTAAAGAAGGCATTCCAGTGACACTTGCAGTGTCGCTGCACGCACCTGATGATGAGCTACGAGACACTCTTGTTCCAATTAATACGCGCTTCAAGGTACAAGAGGTACTTGACGCATCGTGGCATTATGCCGAAGTCACTGGTCGCCGGATTTCTATTGAATACGCAATGATCAAAGACATTAATGATCAAGCATTTCGTGCGAAACTCTTGGCGGAGCGGTTGCAAGGCCAACTTGTCCACGTGAACCTGATCCCACTAAATCCAACACCAGGCTCCAAATGGACCGCTTCACGTCCCGAAGACGAGCGAGAGTTCGTGCGCATTCTTGAGTCGTACGGTGTACCCGTCACTGTCCGTGATACCCGCGGTCGAGAAATTGATGGTGCATGTGGCCAATTGGCTGCCACGGTCAATTAACAATAAACGTCACATTCTTTTGCCAGACAGGCGCTTCAAATAGCGTGATAATCCTAAGTAACTAGGAGGTTCGCATGGCCACATACAACGAGGTATACCAACGCAGCATCACCGATCCTGAAGGATTTTGGGGGGAAGCTGCGCAACTCGTTAGTTGGGACAAGCAACCAAAAGTCATCCTCGACGATTTGCGTGCTCCGTTGTATCGCTGGTTTAGTGACGGCACTTTGAATACCTGTTACAACGCGTTAGATCGCCATGTGATTCATGGTCGTGCTGATGAGCTCGCGCTCGTTTATGAAAGTCCTATGACAGGCAAGTCGTCTTCATTCACGTATGCGCAGCTTCTTGAGCAGGTCGCTCTTTTTGCTGGAGTACTGCGAGATTGCGGTATTACCAAGGGCGATCGAGTAATTATTTACATGCCGATGGTTCCTCAGGCACTGATAGCCATGCTTGCTACCGCTCGACTTGGTGCGGTTCACTCAGTTGTATTCGGTGGTTTTGCCCCAGCGGAATTGGCTGCACGTATTGACGATGCGACTCCGAAAGTGATTGTTTCAGCCTCATGTGGTCTGGAGCCAAATCGGGTTGTCCAATACAAGCCGATGCTCGATGAAGCTATTGAACTTGCTCATCACAAACCAGATTGCACGGTTATTTATGAACGGCCAGAACACCGTGTCGAACTTGGGCCAAATGATGTTCACTGGGATCAGGCTATGAAGATTGCGCAACCAGCTGAATGTGTGTCCGTAGCAGCAACAGATCCGCTCTATATTCTTTACACATCTGGCACAACTGGTAAGCCCAAGGGAATTGTGCGTGACAATGGCGGACATGCCGTAGCCCTTACTTGGTCGATGAAAAATATTTATGGCATTGATGCCGGCGACATGTGGTGGTCAGCATCTGATGTGGGATGGGTTGTCGGGCACTCATACATTGTTTACGCGCCGTTATTTGCTGGAGCTACGACGTTAATCTACGAAGGCAAACCAGTTGGTACCCCTGATGCGGGAGCCTTCTGGAGAGTAATTGATAAGTACAAAGTCAAAGGACTCTTTACGGCGCCAACCGCAATTCGTGCGATCAAGAAGGAAGATCACAATGGCGAATGGATTAAAAAGTCAGACATCTCTTCGCTAAAGAACTTGTTTCTGGCTGGTGAACGACTCGATCCAGATACCTATCACTGGGCAACCGAGATGCTTGGGGTTGCTGTGATTGACAATTGGTGGCAAACCGAAACTGGTTGGCCCATCGCATCGAATTTGCGTGGGCTCGATCCACTTCCAATCAAGCCAGGATCTCCATCGGGCCCAGTTCCGGGTTACAAGGTCGTTGTTGTCGATGAGAATGGAACTTTGCTTGGTCGCAATCAAGAAGGAAACATCGCGATTCAATTGCCGATGCCACCGGGTACGTTACCCACGTTGTGGGGTGACGATGAGCGTTACATAAGCGGATATCTTTCGGCATTCCCAGGCATGTATGCCAGTGGCGATGGTGGCTATATAGATGAAGACGGGTATGTGTTCATCATGGGTCGGACCGACGATGTTATCAATGTCGCAGGACACCGTTTGAGCACTGGGTCAATGGAAGCCGTCGTTGCCACGCACCCAGCTGTTGCAGAATGTGCAGTCATTGGTGTGGCCGATGAACTTAAGGGTCAATTGCCCAAAGCTTTTGTAGTCCTGAAGAAGGGCATCGATATTGATCCTGCCACCTTGCAATCTGAAGTTGTCGCTGCTGTGCGTCACGAAATTGGGCCAGTGGCAGCGCTTCATCGAGTTGTAATTGTTCCGGGACTACCAAAGACTCGCTCTGGCAAGATTTTGCGTCGTTCTATGCGGGCAATTGCAGATCATCGCGAAGAACCAATTCCTGGAACTATTGAAGATGTTGCAGTGTTGGATGTGCTCCGACCATTGCTTCAAGGCGAATAAATCGGCGAGTTCGGCAGATTCGAAGTCTTGACAGTCTAGGGTTGTGTCATGGCTCAATCAGATGTTGTCCGCAAGAATCTCTATGGACTAAACGCTTTCAGCGCATGGCTCGGGTTTGGTTTGTCCCTGATCATTGAATTCTTCGGACTTGTGAAACCAATTGAATACGATCCACCAGTACCACCATCACAGTTCGGGTACATCGATCGCTACACCGAAGGGCTCGCTGGAGCTCCTTTGCGTCTCGTAGACCTGCTGAGTTATTTCACTATCTGGTCTCAGATCGTAGTAGCCATTGTGATGACAATCTTGTGGCGCAATCCGCAACGGGATGGGAAGTGGCTACGGATTTTCCGTATTGATGCTTTGCTGATGATTACGGTGACTGGAGTGGTCTACAACATTTTGCTCGGGCCAAAGTATCCGCCCGTTGGATTGAATAAGTTATCAAGTCCAATTGAGCACACGATCACGCCGTTGCTCACGATTCTCGTGTTCTTTGTCGCCGGACCGCGTGGCTGGTTTAACAAGAAGTCTGTTCTCGCAGCTCTGGTACTTCCAATCTCCTATATTTTTTATTCGCTCATTCGTGGCGCAGCTATTGGTGCCTACCCTTATGGCTTCTTAGATGTCGTGACCAACGGCTATGCCTTTGTCATTATCTTCGTCTTAGGAATCTTGACAGCATCGCTGCTTGTGCTTGGTCTCTATTGGGTGTTTGACAAGAAACTGACGCTTCGTGAATCACAGTCACTTTGATGGTTTGTCGCAAACGTAAGGCCCCGAGGAACTCCTCGGGGCCTTACGTTTAGGTTGTTCAGGCTTAGGCCTTGTAGTCGGCGTAAGCTGCGATTCCTGTGAGTGCCTGGCCAACAACGAGAGTGTGGATCTCGTTGGTGCCTTCGTAGGTGTAGACACTCTCGAGGTTGTTCATGTGGCGAATGATTGGGTATTCAAGCGTGATACCTGAACCTCCAAGCATTGAACGAGCTTCGCGGGCAACTTCAAGTGCCATACGAGCGTTGTTCTTCTTGCCAACACTGATCTGTTCTGGACGGATCTTGTGTGCATCCTTGAGCTTGCCGAGGTGGGTAGCTAGCAACATGGCATTACCAGTTGCAATGCTCATGTCTGCAAGCTTTTGCTGAGTCAGCTGGAATGCTGCAAGCGGGCGATCGAACTGCTTGCGTGTCAGCGTGTAATCAACTGCAGTTTCGATGCAATCGCGCGCAGCACCAACCACGCCCCACACAATGCCGTAGCGGGCTTCGCTGAGGCAGGTGAGTGGACCACGTAGCGACTGAACGCCAGGCATTGCAGCGCTCGCTGGCAGGCGGACGTTGTCGAACACGAGCTCGCTTGTCACAGAGGCACGAAGTGACATCTTGTGCTTGACGAGGTTTGCTTTGAAGCCAGGTGTGTTTGTTGGAACAACAAAGCCTGTGATGCCCTGGTCGGTGTGAGCCCATACAACTGCCACATCTGCGATGTTGCCGTTGGTGATCCACATCTTTGAGCCGTTAAGAATCCAGTCGTCGCCATCGCGCTTTGCGTTGGTGCGCATTTCGCTTGGATTTGAACCGGCATCTGATTCAGTGAGACCGAAGCAGCCGAGTGCATCGCCAGCGGCCATGCGGGGGAGCCATTCTTGCTTCTGCTCCTCTGAGCCCCACTTCCAAATCGCGAACATGGCAAGTGAGCCCTGAACTGATACGAGTGAGCGAAGACCTGAGTCGCCAGCTTCTAGTTCAAGACAGGCAAGTCCATATGACGTTGCATCGGTTCCGGCGCAACCGTAACCTTCGAGGTGCATGCCAAGAAGGCCCATTGAACCCATTTCTTTAGCAAGATCGCGTGCTGGTAATTCACCATCTTCAAACCACTGGCCAACGTGTGGCTTGATGCGGTCGTTGACGAAATCACGAACGACATCGCGAATTGCTAGTTGCTCTTCGTTAAAGAGTGAATCAATTTCGTAAAGATCAAACGGATGCTGAGGCTGAGCCATTGCGCTTCTTCCTATCCCACATAAAACGAACTACGTTGACGTAACAGTTAAGGCTAACGAAAGACAGGATAAGTATCTCTGCGATTGAGTGGGTGAAAGCCATTGGTATTCCTCACATTTCTCGTGAAATTGACAGATTGGATCCAATCCTACACAAATTGGATCCAATCTTGTCAAGTCTTGTTTGGCCAAAGAGCGTGCCATGAGTGCGGGCGTAGTATGACATGGAGTGAAAAGCCCTCAAACAAGGCCTTTTCACCTTTCGCAGAGCGCAAGGATGGGGTCGCATGAACGAAGCATTCAGACGATCGATCCCGGGTTTATTTGTTTTGTTATGGTCAACGGGATTCGTCGGAGCCAAGTTCCTTTTGCCGCATTCACAACCATTCACGCTCTTAGCCCTGAGATTCGCCATTTCAGCAAGCTTTCTGTTGGCAATTGCAGTGATCGTTCGTGAACCCATTCGAATGTCGCGTAGCCAACTTGGACGCGCTGCTTACATTTCACTCTTCTTGCACTTGTCCTACACCGGCGGAATTTTCTATGCCATCGGTCATGGGGTACCTGCGGGCATTACCGCTGTTGTTGTTAGCCTGCAGCCGGTCATTGTCGCGTTGCTAGCCGTACCGATGCTGGGTGAGCGATTGCGCGCAACTCAAGTCGTTGGATTATTGATGGGCCTCACTGGAGTTGCATTGTTGTTGCTTCCAAAAGTGCTCCATGGTGATGTCACATTGGCATTTTCAACTGCGGGAGTAGTTGGCGCAGTAGTCGCATTAATTGGCAGCGTGTGGGGGACTATCGAACAAAAGCGCTTCGGTTCTGATCTGCCGATGCTTTCAGGGATGGCCTTTCAATACACGGTTAGTGGAATCATTCTCGCGGTTCTTGCAGCAACAACTGAGAATGTGCACATCCAATGGTCACTGCAATTTGTTGCTGTACTTCTTTGGATTGTGTTAGGAATTTCGATGGGCTCTGTCGCTTTGCTTTTTTATATGCTCCGCCATGGTTCTGCTGGGTCAGTATCGAGCTTGTTGTACTTGGGTACACCACTTGCAGCGTTCTTCGGTTTCGTATTCTTTGGAGAACACATCCCACCGCTAGGTATTTTTGGAATGGCTCTTGCTGTCACAGGAGTGTGGCTTGTTTTGCGACAAGCAAAGTACGTACCCGTAGTGGACTAAGCCAGAGTTAACAAGGCAACCGAGGCGATTGCGCCTGCCATGCCGATGTATTGATGACGTTCAACACGTTCATGGATAACAAAGTGCGCAACGATCAACGTAACTGCTGGGTACGTATTTGAAATAACTGCAACAAATGCAAGTGATCCTGTGTGATTCGCAAAGATGAATGCAACAGCAGCGAGTGCATCCGAGACACCTGCTCCAATTGACATTTTGGGATTAGGCTTTGGCCCACGTGTGATCTTGTTACGCATGATGATTGCAGCAGAGCAAATCAGCACAAGCTGTGTCATGCGTGTGCAAGCGAATGTTGCGACTCCAACATTCTTTGGCGCGTAAGCGAGCAGCATGAAAAAACCTGCAACGATAACACCAGCAAAGAGTGCTGTTTGAACCATTTTTGCTGTGACCGGGTGAGTTGCCTCTTCAGTTGATTTAGACACCAAGGCAATCGATGCCATGGCAAGAATCGCCCCGACAATTCCCAGCGAAGAAACATGGGTGCCTTTGAAAACGTCTACGAGATACATGATTGTGGTCGAAACAATGGCGATGATGGCACTTGCGATTCCCATCGGCCCGATCGCAAGTGCGCGATAAAAGATAAAGAATCCTGCGGCACCAAAAAAGCCACCAGCGACTCCGTATTTAATTGCATCCTGAGAAAAGGTTGCTCCAAGCCATGGGATTAGAGCGAACACACTTAATGTGCCTGAGATCAAGATGGTTGGAAGTACCTGCAGGATGTGTGCGCGGCGAGAGGCAAGTGCTCCCCAGAAATCACCGACTCCATAAAGCACAGAACTCAATAGAGACAGAAGTATTGCAGGCATAGGTGAACCTTATTGGCCGAGGAAGCGTGAGACGAAATCGCCAAGCTTTGATGGTTTGCCGGTGCGATCTTCAACATTGTCGGCATAAGTCATGATCGACAAACCAGCGTTTGCACCAAGCCAGCGAAGTGGTTCTGGCTCCCAGTTTGGTGATTTGTGATTAACCCACGGCAATGTTGTGAGTGAGGACTTCGTGACTGTGATCAAGTCAGCAAGAGTTCGTCCCGACAAGTTTGTCGTTCCAACGCCGTCACCTACATAACCACCTGCCCAAGCAATACCTGTGCTTTTATCAAGTCCAGCGGATCCCATCCAGTCACGGGCGATTCCCAATGGGCCACCCCATTCGTGAGTGACCTTGACGCCTTCGATAACCGGAAACAAATCAGTTAAAACGTGGATCAGTGAGTTGTGGACCTTGGGGTACTTGTCGTACTCGTCCTTGATTGATGAGCCGAAGTGGTACGGCGCACCGCGACCGCCGAATGCAAAGCGATTGTCCTTTGTGCGCTGACCGTAGATGATCAGGTTGCGCCAGTCGCCAAATGTTTCGCGGCCATTCAAGCCAATCTGGTTCCATGTATCGTCGCTCAATGGTTCGGTGGCAATCATGAGCGAGTAAATCGGCGCAATCTTGCGTTTGTGACCATCTAGTCGCGGCGTGTAGCCCTCGGTGGCGCGAACAATATACTTTGCGGTTACTTTTCCGTGCGGAGTGTGCGCGCAGCGAGGTTCAATCTTGGTCACAGGAGTGTGTTCATAAATTTTGGCGCCACGTTCTTCAACGATTTGAGCCAAACGGCGAACAAGTTTTGCGGGATGAATTGCCGCAACGTGTGCCGAGTAGGTGGCACCAAGTGAATTAGATGCAGTCGCAATCGCGTTGCTTTCATCTTGCTGAAGCAGTCTGTAATGCTCAGAACCATAACCCCAGGATTCCCAATGGTGGATGTATTCCTGAGCGCGTTGCCATTGCAATGGAGTGCGAGCCAGGCTGATTGATCCACCGAGCTGCCAATCACAGTCAATATTCTCGGCGCGAACAACGTCGCCAATTTCCGCAACCGTTGTATGCATCGCGTCTTGCATCGCGCGAGCTTGGTCCGCGCCATACAGGCGACCCATCTTGTCGATTTCGGTGGGGAAGTAGGACGAGCACCAGCCGCCATTGCGACCCGAAGCGCCAAAGCCAGCTACTTCAGATTCGAGAATGGCGATCGACAACGATGGATCGTTGCGTTGCAAGTAATACGCGGTCCACAAGCCTGTGTAGCCAGCGCCAACAATTACCACATCAACATTCAGATCGCCATCGAGTGCTGTGCGCGATGACGTTGCTAGCTCGTCGGAGAGTGTGTCCCACCAAAATGATGCATTGCGATAGTTGTCCACGGTTACTCCTTGAAGTTGTTTCTTGCTCTACTTGCAGAAAAAGGGCGACACGATGTTGCTGTGTCACCCCTTTGCGATGTTGACTATCGTTCCCAGGTCGTGATGTAGTCAGGGGTTGGGATGCCTTTTTCCACTGTGAGTGGATCAGGAATTGGTTCGCCGAAAACTTCTTTCATCGGCACGATGCCAGCCCAAATATTTGAGTAGCGAATGTCGACCAGATCATCGGGGTCTTCTTCGGGAAACTTGTCGCTGACCTTGCATGACACTTCGTTCAAGTTCAGAGCCAACATGAGAGTTGCCTTGTCCTCTTGCGGAGCTGTTACGCGAGCGTGTGCGGTGCGGCCAGGAAGTAGGTGCTCAGTGATGTCGAGCAGCGCTTTTTCTTTGGCGGTGCCTTCAAGGACCTCGCAGGTACCAAGAGCGATGACGCAGCGGTAATTCATGCTCGATTCAAATGCGCTACGAGCAAGCACGAGTCCATCTAGCAAAGTCACAGTGAAACACGTTGGTTGACCGGCAGCGAGGGCCTTGAACAATCGCGATGCTGACGAACCGTGAAAAATCACTTTGTCTTCAACGCGGGCGTAGCCAACAGGCATGACGTATGGCTGGCCGTCAACGACGCACGCCACATGGGCAACTAAACCGGCATCAAGAATCGCATTAACAACATCGCGTTCATTGACCGTTTTACCAGGAGCGCGACGGACCTTTGTTCGGTCCGTCGCGCCAACAGGATTACTCATTAGAGAATGTTCATTCCTTCGATGAGAACATGTCGCAGAATTTGCTCGATCTCGTCGAATTCTGGCTGACCGATGATGAGCGGTGGAGCCAGCTGGATGACGGGGTCGCCACGATCGTCAGCGCGGCAGTACAGACCGTTGTCGTACAGCGCCTTCGAGAGGTAGCCGCGGAGCAAACGCTCTGCTTCGTCATCGTTGAATGTTTCCTTGGTGACCTTGTCCTTCACGAGCTCGATGCCATAGAAGTAGCCTTCACCGCGGACGTCGCCCACGATGTCAAGATCCTTCAACTTTTCAAGCGTGCGACGGAAATGATTTTCGTTGTCGCGGACGTGCTGGTTGATGCCTTCCTTTTCGAATACATCAAGGTTGGCAAGTGCAACTGCGGATGACACTGGGTGTCCGCCGAAGGTGTAGCCGTGAGCAAAGTAGTTCATGCCCTTCTTAAATGGTTCGAACACCTTGTCGCCAAC
>CAITJH010000085.1 GCA_903892635.1 uncultured Actinomycetes bacterium
GTCAACAAAAGCGATGATCGGGTAGCCGAGTGAGAAAACGTGTCGCGCAAGCAGTACATACTCATCGCTTGTGCGAACAGTGAAATGCGGTTCGCGCTGAGTCGAAACCCATGCGGTCACCAAGGTCGTCATGTTAGTTCGATTCGAGAATCGAGATAGTGCAAGAAAGCCCAGTGGTTTCTTGAATGGAATGCTGAAGCGCAGCTAGGTGACGCTCGAGGCTTACCGAGGCGGACTTCATGTCGTGATGTCCAGCCAACTTCAAGGCGTCCGAGAAATCTAGAGTGAGCACGCCATCTTCGAGTGAAACCAATCGGCCATCAAACATTGCCATCCATGCGATGCGATTCGTGGACTCGAGGTGATTGAGCACCTCGTTCCACTCGGCCTTAAGTTCCGAAAGTTGCATTAGGTAACTTTCGAGCCCGATAGGTCGATGGACTTGTAATCGCCAGATGCCGTGTAGTCACGGATGCGTTCGAAGCCTTCGAAGACTTCTTCGTAACTTGTTGGCAATGGACTGATTGATACGCGAATGCCATTTGGCTCACGGAAATCAGGAATGACGTTCTTGTGAAGGCGTAGGCCGCGTGCGATTTGTCCAGCATCTGGGTGATGCAACGTGATGTGACCACCGCGAAGTGATGAGTCGCGCGGCGTGAGCAACGTGTAGCCCAAAGGAGCAAGCCATTCGTCATACATTTCAATCATCATGTCGGTACCGCGCGACGCCTTGGCATTGATGTTCGCGATGCCTGCTTCTTCGATGATTTCGAAGGCTGTCTGAATCGATAACAAACCGATGATCGAAGGGCTAGCGATCTGGAAGCCGCGCATGCCATCGATTTGCGAAAAGCCTTGACCCATCTCGAACTGATTGCGCTGAGCAAACCAGCCGTGAATCGGGGTATCGAGTTCAGGCTGGATCGACTTGCTGAAATACACCCAGGCTGGAGCGCCAGGACCGGAGTTTCCATATTTATAGGTGCAACCAACTGCGATGTCGACGCCGTCGCGGTCGAACTGCAAATCAACCGCGCCAACTGCGTGGCTCGCGTCCCAAACAAACAATGCACCATGCGCGCGAGCTGCAGCCGTCAAAGCCTTGAGATCGTGCAGGGCGCCAGAACGGTAGGCAACAACGGACAACGTCACCAAAGCAACATCGTCGTTGAGGTATTGCTCAAGTTGCTCAACGGTCACGCGCTCGTCCGTGGTGCCAAGTGATTCGGAGGTGATCTCATTTTGAATCATCACGAGGTTCAATCCGAGTTCGTCGGCGATACCTTCAAGGATGTAGCGATCGGTAGGGAAGTTGGCAGCGTCCGTAATGATCGTCTTGCGACCTGGGCGCGCTGAAATCGCAGCGCGGCAAGCGCGGTAGAAGTTCACGCTGGTGGTGTCTTGTGCAAGAACTTGACCAGGCGCGGCGCCGAGTGCAGCACGACCAATCACATCGCCAACGGTCTCGGCCATGTCGATCCAATCGGCCCAACCGTCAACAACCTTTGCGCCCCAGCCATTGACCATGAAATCTGTCAACACATTTTGGGTTGCCTTGGGCAAACGTCCCAAAGAGTTGCCATCCAGATAACACATCGATGGATCTGCAATCAGGAACTGTGATTTGTATTGACGCAGCGGGTCGTTGGCATCAAGTGCCTGCGCATCTTCGCGAGTAACCATGGGTTAAGCGTAATCGTCCGAAATCGTTCTGGCGCAGGGCTTGTGACTGCACAATTTTGTGGAACTTTCACTATCTATATAGAAGAGCCGTAATCGCGCCCATCGAACTCGACAAACCCCACCGAAAATACGCTTCACAAACGCACGAAACGCTAACAGCGAACACGGCAATACCAACCGCTCAGATGACGGTTGTACCAAGTAACCTCGTAGTAACTAGACAGTAGGAGTCCCTTCGTGAGCGGTTTTGAAGTGCCGGGCCTGATGGTCCCAGAAGCACGTAACCCAAGCCCGAATTCATTCGGTTTTGACGATTCGGTGTACCAGCGCTTGCTGCGCGAACGCATCATTTTCCTGGGTACCCAGGTCGAGGACCAGATGGCCAATGCAATCTGTGCCCAGATGTTGCTACTCGCAGCTGATGATCCTGAAAAGGACATTTACCTGTACATCAACTCACCTGGCGGATCCGTCAGCGCCGGTATGGCGATCTACGACACCATGCAGTTCGTGCAGTGTGATGTAGCAACTGTCGCCATGGGTCTTGCCGCATCAATGGGTCAGTTCCTGTTGTGTGCTGGTGCACCTGGCAAGCGTTACGCGTTGCCACACGCACGCATCATGATGCACCAACCTTCGGGTGGCATCGGTGGTACTGCATCTGACATCAAGATCCAGGCTGAACAAATGATGTACACCAAGACCAAGATGGCAGAACTCATCGCAGTTCACACCGGCCAGTCGTACGACACCATCAAGGAAGATTCTGATCGCGACCGCTGGTTCAACGCCGAAGATGCCAAGACATACGGATTCGTCGACCACGTTGTGACTCGCGCAAGCGACGTCGGCGCACAGGCATAAGGGGACTGACATGACATTCGATCCAAAGAACGCTCCACAGTCGCGTTACATTTTGCCAAGTTTCACCGAGCGCAATGCGCAAGGTGTTTACAAGACGTCCGATCCGTACACCAAGCTTTTCGAAGAGCGCATTATTTTCCTTGGCGTGCAAATCGATGATGCATCTGCTGACGATGTGATGGCCCAGTTGCTCGTACTCGAGTCAATGGATCCAGATCGCGACATCCAGATCTACATCAACTCACCCGGTGGTTCGTACACCGCGATGACCGCGATCTACGACACGATGCAGTTCGTCAAGTGCGACGTGCAGACAGTATGTCTAGGCCAAGCTGCTTCAGCTGCCGCTGTACTTCTTGCCGCAGGAACTCCGGGCAAGCGCTTTGCATTGCCACATGCTCGCATTTTGATTCACCAGCCATACACCGAAGGTGGCGGCCAAGGTTCTGACATCGAAATTCAAGCTGCGGAAATTCTGCGCATGCGCGAAGAGATGGAAGCAATCTTTGCTCGTCACACTGGTCGCGATGCAGCCTTGATTCGTCAGGACATCGAGCGCGACAAGATTCTGACCGCAGATGATGCCAAGGAATACGGCATTGTCGATCAGGTTCTTAGTTCACGCGTGCCATTGGCTAAGTAACAACTCGTTCACACTGTGGCGTCGACCTTCGGGTTGGCGCCACATGTGTTTGTGAGGCCAGCGTCATGCAAGTGCTTGTGTGTGCCCTTGTGAAGCCTAGGGATTTCAACAAGTTAGCCACAAAGCGGCGTGTATAAAGCGAAATTGTCACAGTTTCAAGGTAATTTGATTAAGCATTCATCAATTGTTCATCACACTTATTCCCCCGGAGGTACGCTCATGGCCCGTGTAGGCGAGAGCAGCGACCTGTTGAAGTGTTCGTTCTGTGGCAAGAGCCAAAAGCAGGTCAAGAAATTGATCGCTGGTCCTGGCGTCTATATCTGCGACGAGTGCATCGACTTATGTAACGAAATCATTGAAGAAGAGCGTGGCGAATCGGCCAACCTTGGTTGGGACGAACTGCCAAAGCCTCGCGAGATTTTCTCATTCCTTGATCAGTACGTCATCGGACAAGATTCAGCGAAAAAGTCGCTGTCAGTTGCGGTGTACAACCATTACAAGCGGGTCCAAGCTGAAGCGAACTCCGGTGGAAAAGACGAAGGCGTTGAACTAGCTAAGTCCAACATTTTGCTGCTTGGTCCTACCGGATCGGGCAAGACACTTCTTGCACAGTCACTGGCCAAGATGCTCAACGTGCCATTTGCAATCGCCGATGCAACTGCATTGACCGAGGCGGGCTACGTGGGCGAAGATGTCGAAAACATTTTGCTTAAGTTAATTCAAGCCGCTGACTACGACGTCAAGAAGGCTGAAACCGGAATTATCTACATCGACGAAATCGACAAGGTTGCTCGTAAGAGTGAGAACCCATCGATCACTCGCGACGTTTCTGGTGAAGGTGTTCAGCAAGCATTGCTCAAGATCATCGAAGGTACGACTGCATCGGTTCCACCACAAGGTGGCCGCAAGCATCCGCATCAAGAATTCATCCAGATTGATACAACCAATGTGTTGTTCATTGTGGCTGGTGCCTTCGCAGGTCTCGACGACATCATTCGTGCTCGCGTTGGCAAGAAGTCACTGGGCTTCACCGCTGATATTGAAACCAAGGAATTAGACGAGTCAGCAATCTTTGGAAACGTTATGCCCGAAGATATGCTCAAGTTCGGCATGATTCCTGAATTCATCGGACGTCTTCCAGTCTTTGCATCGGTCGAATCACTTGATCGTGAAGCACTTGTTCGTGTTTTGACCGAACCTCGCAATGCTTTGGTTCGTCAATACCAAAAGTTGTTCGACCTTGATGGTGTTGAACTCGAGTTCACGCAAGATGCCTTAGAAGCAATGGCCGACTTGGCTGTTCTTCGTGGCACCGGAGCTCGTGGTCTGCGCGCGATCATGGAAGAAGTCCTCATGTCGATCATGTACGATGTACCAAGTCGTGAAGATATCGCTCGCGTTGTCATCGACAAGGATGTTGTCGACAAGGGCGTCAACCCAACATTGATCCCTCGCGATGCAACACCAAAGCGAGTGCCAAAAGAAAAGTCTGCTTAAGTATTAAGTAAATGAAACCCGTGATCAGAATCTGGTCGCGGGTTTCGTATTAAAGGAGAGAAAATGGCTGAACAATTGCCACCTATGTTTCCCATCATTTCTGATGACGAGGCCAGCGAACGAGTGTCTGCTGTATTCGCCGACATTCGCGAAACTCGTAACACTGATTTCATCAACAATTTATGGCGAGTGTTGGCCAACGATCCAGCCGCGCTCGAAACCACGTGGGAAGAAATCAAGCGAGTAATGGCGCCGGGCGAACTTAGCCCGATGATTAAGGACTTGATTTACATCGCAGTGTCAGCGACGAACAACTGCACGTATTGTGTTCGTTCGCATACGGCATCGGCCAAAGCAAAGGGTGCCACCGACGAGATGTTGCTTGAACTCCAAGCTGTGACAGCGTTAGCCAATAAAACCAATCGCATTGCCATAGGCATGCAGGTCCCCGTCGACGACAGATTCATTTAACTTTCAACTTAAGTAAAAGGACCCCTGAAAAAAATCAGGGGTCCTTTTGAACTGGTTGCATACTGGTTTCCCAGCGCTTTCCGACTGAGTTAAGTATCTGTCACATTTGTTTTGATGTCAAGAGTTTCTCGAAATATTTTGGTTGTGACCTATCCACAACGTACCTATTCCGACGCTAGAGCCAAATCTGCGGTGACAACGATGTTGCCATCGGCGACGGTGTAGTTAAATCCACCTTCGACTCGTCCTGCAGCAACAAGATCAGGTTCAGCCAACTTGATGAGTTCAAGTGTTTCTGCCGGACCGGAAATCACAACATTCTGAAGTTCAGCCTTCATCGATACTTTAGCTTCACTCTTGACCTTGCGCAGTTGCGACAACACTTCAGCAGTAGGTGCAACGATTGCTGCGTTTCCGCCGAATGCCCGAAGTGCATCAGCCTGTGGCCAGCGCGAGATGTGAATCGACTCGTCGTGCATCCATGACCATACTTCTTCGGTGACGAATGGCAAGAACGGTGCGAACAACTTCAGCAGTGTTTCTAGCGCGATGTTCAATGCGGCTCGTGCTGATGCAGCGGCAACTTCGCCTTGTAACCCGTAGGCACGATCCTTGACGAGCTCCAAGTGGTCATCGCAGAATGACCAAAAGAATTGTTCAGCTGACTCGAGTGCTTGCGTGTAGTTAAAGGCCTCGAATGCCTTAGTTGCTTCGGCCACGACTTCTGCCAAAGCAGCAAGTAATGCCTTATCGATTTCTTCGCTCACTGATTCAGCAGGAGCTAGGCCCTGGGTCAACGTGAACTTGCTCGCGTTGAGAATCTTCATTGCAAGGCGGCGGCCAATCTTCATTTGGCCAACATCGAATGCAGTGTCAGTACCGGGACGACCGGAAGCCGCCCAATAGCGCACACCATCTGATCCGTGTTCGTCGAGCAAGTCAATTGGCGTGACGACATTGCCTTTGGACTTACTCATCTTTTTACGGTCTGGATCAAGAATCCAGCCAGATATCGTTGCGTGCTTCCACGGCACAACGTGCTCTTCAAAGTGAGAGCGGACAACCGACGAAAACAGCCATGTACGAATGATTTCGTGTGCTTGCGGACGCACGTCGAAAGGAAAGACGCGCTTCCATAAATCATCATCAGTAGTCCATCCACCGACGATTTGTGGAGTCAACGATGACGTTGCCCACGTGTCCATAACATCAGGATCGCCCATGAAACCATTGGGCTTTCCGCGCTGATCTTCGGTGTAACCCGCAGGGCATTGCGAGGATGGATCAATTGGCAATTCAGCATCTGATGGAGTCAGAATCTTGTCCCAGATTGGATTACCTTCGCCATCGAGGGCGTACCACACCGGAATTGGCACACCGAAGAATCGTTGACGTGAAATCAGCCAGTCGCCGTTGAGGCCACCGACCCAATTTTCGTAGCGCACCTTCATGTGTGCTGGATGCCAAGTAATTTCGCTGCCACGTGCAACAAGATCATCGCGAAGTTGTTCGTCGCGACCACCATTGCGGATGTACCACTGGCGAGTTGTCACGATTTCGAGTGGCTTGTCGCCTTTTTCAAAGAACTTCACTGGGTGAGTGATTGGACGAATCTCTCCGACGAGATCACCATGTTCCTTGAGCAGTTCAGCGATCTTTTCTTTCGCAGAGTGTGCGGTCAGTCCAGCAAGCGCAGCATAAACATCTTTACCAAGATCGGTTGTGATCCACTCAGGAGTTTCCGAGATGATGCGTCCATCCCATCCCATGATCGGGCGAGTAGGAAGCTGTAGTTCGCGCCACCAAGTGACGTCAGTGGTATCGCCGAATGTACAGATCATCGCGATGCCTGATCCCTTTTCGGGATCAGCGAGTGTGTGTGCAACGACGGGCACTTCAACATCGAATAGCGGGGTGCGAACAGTGGTACCAAATAGCGGTTGGTAACGCTCGTCATCAGGATGTGCAACAAGTGCAACGCAAGCCGGGATTAATTCGGGACGAGTTGTTTCGATAAAAACTTTTTCGCCGTCTGGTCGAGTGAAGCCGATGCGGTGATATGCGCCGGGGCGTTCGCGATCTTCGAGTTCAGCTTGAGCAACTGCGGTTCGGAATGTGACATCCCACAATGTTGGTGCTTCGTTTTGATAAGCCTCGTTACGTTCCAAGTTTCGCAAGAATGCGCGTTGTGAGACTGCCTGCGATTCCTTACCAATGGTTTGGTACGTCATCTTCCAATCGACAGATGTGCCAAGGCGTCGCCACAAATCTTCGAACACTTGCTCGTCTTCCAAAGTTAAACGAACACAGAGCTCGACAAAGTTTCGGCGCGAAATCGCGATGGCATCCTTGCCTGGTTCGCTTGGTGGTTCAAAGTTCGGGTCATACGGAAGCGATGGATCGCATCGAACTCCGTAGAAGTTTTGTACTCGGCGTTCTGTTGGCAGGCCGTTATCGTCCCAACCCATCGGGTAAAAAACTTTTTTGCCCTGCATGCGCTGGTATCGAGCGATGCAGTCAGTGTGGGTGTACGAGAAAACGTGGCCGACGTGAAGCGAGCCACTGACTGTTGGGGGAGGCGTATCGATAGAGAACACATCAGGGCGTTCCGCTGTGCGATCGAATGAATAGGTTCCCTGTGATTCCCACTTGTCAGCCCAAATTTTTTCAAGGCCGTCCAATGTGGGTTTTTCAGGTACGCGTGGGGCAGTCATAAGAGTTAATTCTGCCAGATTTCCGCGCCTAGACTTGACCCGTGACCGATGCAGCAAACCTTGAATTAATGCGGGTTGAGGAAGTTCTCAATTCACGCTGGCCTGAAACTCAAATCGAACCGAGTCTGGACCGGATTTCACATTTGGTGACGCTCTTGGCCGATCCACATTTGGCCTATCCAGTGATCCATGTAACTGGAACTAATGGCAAAACCTCGACGTCGCGCATGATCGAAAGCGTATTGCGCGAGATGGGGCTGAACACTGGTTTGGTGACTAGCCCGCACTTGCATTCGTTGACAGAGCGCATTCGACTAAATGGCGAACCAATTTCATCTGAACGATTCGTAGAAGCTTATGACGAACTTGAACCATTTCTGGCAATCGTCGATGGCGAGAGCATGGCCAAAGGTGGCCCTGCAATGTCGTACTTCGAAGTTCTCACCGGATTAGCATTCGCAGTTTTTGCCGATGCTCCAGTTGATGTTGCAATCGTAGAAGTTGGTCTTGGTGGCGAATGGGATGCCACAAATGTGGTGCAGCCGGTTGTCAGTGTCATCACGCCGATTGGAATTGATCACACGGACTACCTTGGCGACACGATTCAGGACATTGCTCAAGCTAAGGCCGGAATCATCAAGGAAGGCGTTGCTGCAGTTCTTGCGCATCAAACTCCGGAAGCGGCCGAAGTTTTACTTGCTCGTTGCGTTGAAGTGAACGCGATCGTTGCTCGCGAAGGCGTCGAATTCGGCGTTGTTGAACGTCAGCTCGCTCTCGGTGGCCAAGTGGTCTCACTTAAGGGACTTAACGCCGATTACAACGACATCTTGCTTCCGCTTTATGGTGCGCATCAGGCTGCCAATGCAGCCGTCGCACTCGCAGCAGTTGAAGCATTCTTTGGTTCAGAACGACCTTTGAATGAAGAGTGGATCCGAGCAGGATTTGCAAACGTGACATCGCCCGGACGACTTGAGGTTGTTCGCCGCAGCCCGACCGTCATCGTTGATGCCGCACACAATCCACATGGCGCAGCTGTGCTAGCCGAAGCGCTCGATGAGTCATTCGCATTCGAATACATCATCGGCGTTGTGTCCGTGATGGGCGACAAGGATGTCGCTGGAGTTCTCGATGCACTCGAGCCAGTGCTTAATGAAGTTGTCGTCACATGGAACGGTGTACCTCGCGCAATGCAAGCAGATGAGATAGCTGCGATCGCATCCGATCGATATGGTGCTGATCGAGTTCATTCGGCGCCGAACCTATCTGATGCAATCGACAAAGCCATTGAACTTGCCGACAACGCAGGAACCACAGGTGTCGGAGTTGTCGTCACGGGCTCGGTTGTGACGGCATCTGCAGCTCGCTCATTGTTAGGCCATACGAATGTATAACGCAATGAAAGTCATGGGCAGCGCCTTGCTCACACTCGAAGCAATCGTTATTGGTTTAGCAATGCCGATCGCCATCGTAGTCGGCGGCGCGGCCAAAGGTGGCGTCATGATTGCGGGCTTCGCACTGATGATTCTGTGCATTGTTGCTGTCGGCGGCGTGCGACATGACCGTAAAACCGCAATCCGAACATGTGCCGTTGTTCAGCTGATCATCATTGCCGTAGGCGTGAAATACACCGCATTCTTGTTTCCCGGCATCGTCTTTTCGCTAGTTCTGGCATTGGCCATCAAACTCAGTGCGCGAGTAGATGCTGCAAAAGCCCTAAACTAGAGCACATGTCTGAACGCACCCTCGTCCTAGTAAAGCCAGATGGCGTCGCTCGCGGCCTCGTCGGCGAAGTTCTCAAGCGCATCGAAACAAAGGGCTACAAGCTTGTTGCACTTGATCTTCGTACCCTTGACCGTGCGACTGCAGAGTCACACTACGGCGAACATTCAGACAAACCTTTCTTCAAGGACCTTGTTGATTTCATCACCAGCGGTCCACTCGTTGCTGCCGTCATCGAAGGCAACGAAGCCATCTCGGGCTGGCGCAACATGATGGGTGCCACAAATCCCATCAATGCAGCACAGGGCACTATCCGTGGCGACCTTGCCACGGAAATGCAAAACAACGTGTCACATGGTTCAGATTCACCAGAGTCTGCAGCACGTGAAATCGCGTTGTTTTTCCCGAACCTATAGCGAGGACTCATCATGACTGTTCAGTCAGTCTTTCCAGCGCTCGAGCGCTTACTTCCGCATGTGCAAAAGCCAGTGCAATATGTTGGCGGCGAACTCAACGCTGTAATCAAGCCATGGGACGACGTCACCGTGCGCTGGTGCTTGATGTACCCCGATGCATATGAAGTCGGTATCCCAAATCAAGGCGTGCAGATTCTTTACGAAGTATTGAACGAGCGTCAAGACACATTGTGCGAGCGCACGTACGCAGTATGGCCAGATCTAGAAAAGTTGATGCGCGAACAGTCTGTTCCACAATTCACTGTTGATGCACATCGCCCAGTTGGCGCATTTGATGTCTTCGGTATCTCATTCTCGACCGAACTCGGTTACACCAACATGCTCAACGCAATTGATCTTGCGCAATTTCCGATTCATGCTCGTGATCGCGGCGACAACGATCCAATTGTGATTGCCGGTGGCCACGCGGCATTTAATCCCGAAGCCATTGCAGACTTTATTGATGGCGCTGTGCTTGGCGACGGAGAGCAAGCAGCATTGCGCATTACAGATGTCATTGCAGATTTCAAGCGAGCCGGCTCACCCGGTGGTCGTAATGAATTATTGTTGCGTTTGGCGAGGTCAGGCGTTGTATACATTCCAAAGTTCTACGACGTCGAATACCTCGAAGATGGACGCATTCGTCGCGTTGTCGTTAACGAAGCGGGCGTGCCGTGGCGCGTTGCTAAGAACACTGTCATGGACCTTGATGAATGGCCATACCCAAAGGCACCGCTAGTACCTATCGCCGAAAGCGTTCACGAGCGCATGAGCGTTGAAATCTTCCGCGGTTGCACTCGTGGTTGCCGCTTCTGCCAAGCTGGAATGATCACTCGTCCAGTGCGCGAACGTTCGATGACGACCATTGCAGAAATGGTTGATACCGGCCTGAAAGCCACTGGCTACGAGGAAATTGGCCTGTTGTCACTGTCGTCCGCCGATCACAGCGAGATCGCTGACATCGCAAAGGGTCTCGCGGATCGTTACGAAGGCACTGAGACCGCACTGTCACTTCCAAGCACTCGTGTTGATGCTTTCAACATTGATTTGGCTAACGAACTTTCGCGTAATGGTCGGCGCTCGGGTCTGACCTTTGCGCCTGAAGGTGGCAGCGAGCGCATTCGACGCGTCATCAACAAAATGGTGACCGAAGAAGATCTCGTTCGCACTGTAACCGCTGCGTACTCTGCCGGCTGGCGCCAAGTGAAGTTGTACTTCATGTGCGGTTTGCCGACCGAAGAAGACGAAGATGTATTACAGATTGCCCGCCTTGCCCACGAAGTTATTCGTGCCGGTCGCGAAGCAACTGGTCGCAAGGACATCAGTTGCACAGTCTCAATCGGTGGTTTCGTGCCAAAGCCGCACACGCCATTCCAGTGGGCAGCACAACTTGATCACGAAACAACGGATTCACGTTTGCATAAACTGCGCGACGCAATTCGTGCCGACAAGAAGTACGCAAAAGCTGTTGGTATTCGTTATCACGATGGCAAGCCAGGCATTGTCGAAGGTTTGTTGTCGCGCGGAGATCGTCGTGTCGGCGCAGTCATTGAAGAGGTATGGCGCGATGGTGGCCGCTTTGATGGTTGGAGCGAGCACTTCTCGTA
>CAITJH010000086.1 GCA_903892635.1 uncultured Actinomycetes bacterium
CAGCCTTCTTGGCTGGAGCCTTCTTCTTAGCTGGGGCCTTCTTGACGGCCTTCTTAGCTGTGGTCTTCTTGGCAGCCACAGTTCCTCCTCGAGGGTAGTACTTTCGGACTTCCCGAAAGTTCTTAAGTAATAGCGTGGCAGAACTTTTGATGCTTATTGGTTAAATTTCAAACATTTCTTTGCGCGTGTCGCGATTCACATCTGTCACAAAATTGTGTATGTGAGGAAAAGTTTCGACGGCAAAAATAAATAAATTGCGAAAAATCCTTGTAATTACTGATGAATTATGAGTTTTCATCATCAAATATTTCGTGATGAATCAACAAAATCGTGCGATTGTGAAAGATAAGAAATAGAAAAAAATTTTAAAAAAATTTTCGATTTTTAGATTTTTTCTTCATAAAAATAATTATTTTGAAAACCGCGTCCCAATTTCTTGCAAAAAGTATTTCGATGAGGCGCAGAAAATATTTAAACGTGAATTATTCGTAGGAGTGATCGAGATCTGGATAAGTCGAATTAATTACTTCGGTAGCCCATGCAGCACTTGCTTGCGAAATTTCTGAGCGTAAATTTGCAAATTGTTTAACGAACTTGGCTGGTTTTCCAGGCGTCAAACCAAGCAAGTCTTGCCACACGATGATTTGTGCATCGCAGTGTGGTCCAGCACCGATACCAATGGTTGGAATCGGAATGCTCTGCGTAATTTCCTTCGCAAGTTCGTAAGGTATGACTTCGAGAACAAGCGCAAAAACGCCAGCACTAACGAGGGCATGTGCATCAGTCAAAATTGCCTGTGCTTGTTCACCGCGGCCCTGCACTCGGTAACCTCCCATGGAAAATACGTGTTGAGGGCGTAACCCAATGTGTCCGATGACTGGGATTCCTGCAGATACGAGAGCGTGCACATGCGGCGCAACTTCACTGCCACCTTCAATTTTGACGGCGTGCACACCGGCTTCTTTCATGAATCGGGTCGCAGTGGCAACTGCCATGTCTGCTGTAATGCAAGTTCCGAACGGAAGATCTGCAACGACCATTGCTCTGGAGCTTCCACGAACAACTGCTGCAGCCAATGGAATTAGGTCGTCGGTTGTTACAGGGATCGTACTGTCGTATCCAAAGACAACCATGGCTGCAGAGTCGCCAACTAAGAGGACTGGGTAACCGGCCTCATCAAAGATTCCGGCAGTCAACGCGTCGTAACTAGTGATCATTGGCCATTTCTCGCCAACTGATTTTGCCGAGATCAAATCATGCGTAGTGATTCGACGTTGATGCGCGCCACCATACAAAGGCATTGACATGTGAACTCCGATTCTCGAGGCTACGCAACGGTAGTCCCCGGACATTTACAGCATAGGGGAGTTAGCGCGATTCTTTCCATTTGTTTGTCATAGGAAGTCGGCGATCTCGACCAAATGCTCTACGAGAAACCTTTGTGCCTGGCGGATATTGGCGCCGCTTGTACTCAGCGCCATCTGTTAGACCAAGCGTGCGAGTGACCATTTCTGCATCAAAACCTGCCGCGATGATCTCTGTCGCACTTTTATCGAGTTCGACATAGAGATACAGAACTGCATCAAGCTCGTCGTAATCAGGTAGTGAGTCACTATCGAGTTGTCCAGGGCGCAATTCTGCACTCGGTGGCTTCGTAATGCTGCTCTCGGGAATCGGAGGAACTTCGCCACGTTCCAGTGCAATTCGATTTCGCCAGCGCGATAGTTCCCAGACGTCAACTTTGGGTACATCTTTAATGGGCGCAAAACCACCGACAGCATCACCATAGATTGTTGAGTAGCCTACGGACAGTTCGCTCTTATTTCCTGTGGCGAGCACCAAATGATTTTCTTGATTTGAAATGCCCATCAACGTAGTTCCACGAACTCGAGCCTGCAGGTTTTCCTCGGCAAGTCCTGTGAGTCCCAATGAGTTCAAGTAAGCATCAATCATTGGGGCAATCTCGACAGTACGAATATTGATGCCGAGTCGTTTGGCAGTATCTGTGGCATCGCTCTTGGAGTGCGCGGATGAATACTCGGAAGGCATTGAAACGCCAAACACGCGATCGGCACCAAGAGCGTCGCAGGCTAGTGCAGCGACAAATGCGGAATCGATTCCGCCGGAAAGGCCCAGGAGCACAGATCTGAATCCGTTTTTATTCACGTAGTCGCGCAAGCCCAAAACCAATGCGCCATACACTTCGGCCTGCCAATCAAGTCGATCAGTGACGATTCCAGAAATTTCGACAGTTTCTTGAGTCAACGTCGAATCCAGGACGACATCCGCATGGCCGGTAGCCATTGGAAGTTCGACGTCGAATACAGCGATGGTGGATTCGAATTGCACCGTTCGTGCGAGGATCTCACCGTTTGGAGTAACCACTATGGAATCACCGTCAAAGACAAGCTCGTCTTGACCGCCAACCATGTTCACATAGGCAAGCACTGAATTTGTCTCTCGGGCACGCCTTTGTACTAATTCCAACCGCACATCATCTTTATCGCGTTCAAACGGTGAACCATTAAGGACGGCGAGTAAACCGCATTCGAGATCACGGACTCGAGCAACAGATCCACCTTCTTGCCACAAGTCCTCGCAAATAGCGATCGCAATGTCTACGTTAAATGCACGAACCACTAATGATTCAGTTCCGGGAACGAAGTATCTGTATTCATCGAAGACACCATAATTTGGCAAATGATGCTTGTCGTAATGTGCAACGACCGCGCCGCGGTGAATGACGGCTGCACTGTTCTTAGATTTACCGTCGGGTGTGCCTAAGTCAGAGAGATTAGTGCCGCCAGCCGTACGCAGGTAGCCAACGAGAACTACGCACTCGCCAAATCCAGCGTCATCGATCTGTCGAGCTAAATCTGCAACTGCCTTCTCACTTGCAGCCTGAAACGAATTGCGTAGCGCTAAATCCTCTATGGGATAGCCTGTGATAATCATTTCGGGTAGAACAATGAGTTGTGCACCTTGTCCTGCAGCTTCTGAGACGGCATCGAGACATAGGGCTGTGTTTCCAGAAATATCCCCAACTACTGGGTTGATCTGGGCTAAACCAAGGCGAATAACAGGCACATAGCCAGCGTAATGCGTGTAACACAGCCGTAACGAACGCAGGGCAATATGAATTCGTGGATAAGCAAACAGAATTCGTATTACGCACCATGGAAGAGCGCGACATTCGTTTCGTGCGCCTCTGGTTCACTGACGTGCTCGGCACGCTTAAATCAGTTGCTATTGCTCCAGCCGAGCTTGAAGGTGCCTTTGCCGAGGGTATTGGTTTTGACGGATCAGCGATCGAAGGGTTCGCCCGAGTATATGAATCCGACATGTTAGCCAAGCCAGATCCTGAAACGTTCGCGGTGTTGCCATGGCGCGGAGAAGAGCAAGGCGTTGCCCGCATGTTCTGCGACATCATGTTGCCAGATGGATCTGCTTCGTTTGCTGATCCTCGAAATGTGCTAACTCGGCAACTCGCAAAAGCAGCAGATCTTGGATTTACTTTTTATACACATCCAGAAATTGAATTCTTCTTGTTTAAAGATCAACCAGAACGTGGCAAGCGTCCCGTACCAGTGGATGAAGTTGGATACTTTGATCACTCACCACTTGGAATTGGTTATGACTTCCGTCGAACGGCGATCACGATGTTGGAGTCGATGGGGATTTCTGTTGAGTTCAGTCATCATGAGGGAGCACCCGGTCAACAAGAGATCGATTTACGTTATGCCGATGCTCTGACTACGGCAGACAACATCATGACATTTCGGGCTGTGATGAAGGAGGTTGCCTTGTCTCAAGGTGTCTACGCATCATTCATGCCCAAGCCGTTTGCTGAATATCCAGGGTCGGGAATGCATACGCACTTGTCACTTTTCGAAGGCGACCGGAATGCGTTTTACGAACCGAGCTCTGAATATCAATTGAGCAAGACTGGGCGTCAATTTATTGCGGGCTTGCTCAAGCACGCACCTGAGATAACAGCCGTAACTAACCAATGGGTGAATTCGTACAAGCGTCTAGGCGGTGGCGGCGAGGCTCCTTCGTACGTATGTTGGGGTCATAACAATCGTTCCGCATTAATTCGCGTTCCGATGTACAAGCCGAACAAGGGCAACTCGACGCGCATTGAATTCCGTTCTGTCGATTCTGCATGCAATCCATATTTGTCATTCGCCTTGATGCTCGCGGCTGGATTAAAGGGCATTCAGGAGGGATACGAGTTGCCACTTGGCGCTGAAGATGATGTGTGGTCGCTTACTGATGGTGAACGTGCAGCGTTAGGAATTGAACGTTTGCCCGAGTCGCTCGGTCAGGCGATCAAGGTGATGGAGAAAAGTGAACTCGTAGCTGAAACGCTTGGCGAGCATGTTTTCGACTTCTTTTTGCGCAATAAGCGGGCAGAATGGCAGGAGTATCGATCGCAAGTAACTGCGTTCGAACTTGATCGCTATTTGCCGTTGCTCTAGCAAAGAACAAGGAGTCTTTTCGTTATGAATCCACGTGTGCTCGTTATCCAGAACGAAGAGTCGGCTCCAGCCAATATGGTCGGTGAGTGGCTTGAAGAGTGCGGTTTAGTTCTCGATGTGATTCATGCCTACGCCGGCGAGGACATCCCAGCGCACGTACCCAGTGATTATGCAGGAGTACTTGCTTTTGGCGGAGCAATGGGCGCCAACGACGATTCTGATTTTCGATGGCTGACAGCCGAGCGACAATTACTCGCAGATGCTGCACACAACGACGTGCCAACATTTGGAATTTGCTTGGGTGCACAGGTACTTGCAACCGCAATAGGTGGAACGTCAACTCGGGCTGATGTCATTGAGATAGGTGCATATGAATTCGACGTACTTGATGTTGCTCGAAATGATTCGGTATTCGCAACACTTGCTGGATCTACGGTTAAGGCTGCTCAATGGCATCAGGATTGGATTGCAACATTGCCGACACAGGCTGTGGTCTTGGCATCCAACGACAACTGTCCTGTTCAAGCGTTTCGCTTTGGAAACAATGTCTATGGAGTTCAATTTCATCCTGAGGTAGATGCTGCTTCGTTTAAAGAGTGGTACAACGTGGCCGACGAAGCTGCGGATCGTTCAGGTATCGACATGGTGGTAGCCGTTGATCAGGTCCGCGAATCCGAATCCGAGATGATCGCTACGTGGCGTCCGGTATTTCATGCGTGGGCTGAAGTGGTCAAGCAGCGCCAAGAGTAACTATGGCAACTTCGCGCGAGCCTTCATTACAGGCACGATTAGCACGACTTGGTTTTTCGCAGACTCAAGAATGTGCTGAAATCGTGGCACGGTTTCCTGTCATCGATCAGCATTTGGAAATGATTCGTACTGCAGCAGATCCAGATCAGGCAATACGCATGATTGGAGACATTGTTGATAGCGGAGCGATCGATCCAACAGGATGGGACGATCAACAGTGGGGCAATGTTGTCGGAGTCTGTGGATCGTCAATAGCTCTTGCACAACATCTAGTGCGTCATCCGACACAAGCGCATTATGTGGCGCATGCAAATTCAGTGCCAACTCGTGACGAACTTATCGAGTCACTGAAGAATTCGGTTCGTGGATTGGATTGGGAAGAAGCGCTCATTGCTTTGCGAATCGCATACCGAAAAGAAGTGAGTGCGATCGCTGCGTTAGATATTGCAGCTGGATCGCGCAGTGTGACAATTCTTCCAGGGATTGCGCATGCGTTGTCCGACCTTGCTGATGCTGTGGTGACAGTCGCACTCGATATTGCGCTAGTACATGTACCAGGCTCAAGTGCGATTCGTATGGCCGTCATTGCGATGGGCAAATGTGGCGCTCGCGAACTTAATTACGTCAGCGATGTCGACGTCATTTTCGTCGCTGAACCTGCCAATGAAGTTGCCACTGAGGTTGCAAAGCGATTGATGAGTGTGTGCTCATCGGTTACTCCTGAGGGACAGATCTGGGAAGTCGATCCAGCGTTGCGCCCTGAAGGTAAGGCTGGGGCATTGGTACGCACGCTGGAGAGTCATAAGGACTATTACGATCGCTGGGCGCAGGATTGGGAGTACCAAGCTCTTCTCAAAGCGCGCCACATGGCTGGGGACATTGACCTTGGCACAGCGTTCGTAGATTCCGTTGCACCTCATGTCTGGCAAGCAGCAGGACGGAAAGGGTTCATTGAATCGGTTCAAGCAATGCGCGAACGAGTCACAGAACTTATTCCCGCCAAAGAAGCAGAGCGCGAATTAAAACTAGGTCGTGGTGGACTTCGGGATGTTGAGTTTGCGGTTCAGCTTCTCCAAATGGTTCATGGTCGTAGCGATGACATGGTCCGAAGCCCAAATACTTTGGTTGCTCTCGAGCAATTAGCAACGTGGGGCTATGTCGGGCGTGAAGACGCGGCAACACTCTCGGATGCTTATCGTTTCTTGCGCACACTTGAACATCGCATTCAACTGTCACGAATGCGACGCACTCACACTGTTCCCACCGACGAACATGAGTTACGCGTTCTTGGTCGATCAATGGGCTATGTGCTCGAACCTGTTGATGAATTAACAAAAGAGTGGCGAAAACATGCGCGTGAAGTTCGACGAATTCACGAGAAGCTTTTTTATCGACCGCTCCTTGAAGCTGTAGCAAAATTGGATAGTGCTGATGCTCGATTGACTACTGAAGCAGCGCGGGTTCGACTTGAGGCACTTGGTTACAAGGATCCCGAAGGAGCGTTGCGTCACCTTGAAGCTATGACTTCTGGAGTAAGTCGGCGTGCGGCAATTCAACGTACTTTATTGCCTGTGATGCTTCAATGGTTTGCCGAGACTCCTGATCCTGATGCGGGACTTTTAGGGTTTCGACGAGTTTCTGATGCGCTAGGGAATTCACCGTGGTACCTGCGCTTGTTACGCGACGAATCGATTACAGCCGAACGTCTGGCAGTAGTGCTGGGAAGTAGCCACTATGCCACCGAATTGTTGATGAAATCTCCCGATGCCGTGAGTCTCTTAGCTGATGAAAATCTGCTTCAACCTCGAAGTCGCGATGAATTGCTGAGTGAGGCGCACGCAATCGCGAGTCGTTATGACGAGCCGGCAGGTGCTGTTGATGCCCTTCGTGCAATGCGTCGTCGTGAACTATTTCGGATCAGCGTTGCAGAAGTACTGAACCTCTCAGACATCGAGACCGTTGGCAATTCATTGACCGATGTGACAGACGCAGTTATTCAAGGCGCTGTCGCTGCCATTTCGAGATCGATTGCTAACCTCCCGCGCTTTGCTGTGATTGCAATGGGTCGTTACGGTGGCGGCGAACTTGGTTTCGGTAGCGATGCTGATGTGATGTTTTGTTTCGATGACAGTGGTGATGCTCAAGAAGCGGGCCGAGCAGCTCATCAACTTGCGAATGAGCTGCGCACATTGTTGATGGCGCCCAGTACTGATCCAGAACTCATTATTGATGCAGACTTGCGGCCTGAGGGTAAGAACGGTCCGATGGTTCGAAGTTTGGCCTCATTTGCCGCCTATTACGCTCGTTGGTCGGTTGGCTGGGAAACTCAAGCGCTCTTACGAGCTAACTTCGCCGCTGGAGATGAGTCGTTAGGTGCCGAATTTGTTGCTCTCATCAATCCACTGCGCTACTCACTGAATGGGTTAAGTGACGAAGCGTTGCTGGACATTCGGCGGTTAAAGGCACGGATGGAATCCGAACGCTTGCCCCGTGGTGCTGAACCTGCACTTCACACCAAACTCGGTCCTGGAGGACTGTCGGACGTGGAATGGGTTGCACAGATTCTTCAGATGAATCATGGTCACGAGTGCGTTGATTTGCAGACGACAAGGACTGTTGAGGCATTGCGTGCGGCTCAGAATTTTCAATTGATCAGTCCATCCGATGCAGGTGCACTTATCGAATCATGGTCGTTAGTAACGCGCGTGCGAAACACCATGATGCTTATTAAGGGGCGTCCCAGTGACGTGCTGCCAAAGGATCCAATTGAGTTATCTCGACTTGCTCAATCTTTGGGCTATGGGCCGCGAGCCGGGCAACAATTTATCGATGACTATCGCCGAACAACCAGACGAGCACGTGGCGTAGTTATGCGTTTACTCTTTGGGCAAAGCGCCGAATAGTCGTTATTGAGCAACCACTCGAAACGCTGTCATGTCAGCGCTAGCTCCACCACGCACATGTCCGTATGGAGCGGCAATAGTTGCTTGCAAAAAATCGATTGTTTCGCGTGTTATGCGCTCGCCGGGTAACAAATTTGGAATCCCTGGGGGATAGGCAGCCACCGAGTCTGCGGATACCTGTCCGACTGCTTCGTCTGCGTTGACAACAATGCTTTGGGCAAAGTACGCATCGCGAACAATAGAAACCCTCTCACCTGCGGCCGGAAGTTCTAGCGCTGGCACATTGACATCTGCACGCAAAGGAAGCGAGTGAAATGCTTCGAGAATTCGATCGACATCTGGAAGTGCCCCAGCACCTACAAGAAGCACGATTGTCGAATGAGTCGCGATCTCACACAAAATGCCAAACTCACTAAACAGAATTGAGCGAGCCTCATGTCCACTGATGCCGCCACTAATTGTGTTTAGTGCAATGCGAAGCGGATCAATGTCGATGACGTCATCATGAAGGAGAAGGTCCGCAGCGATGTCATGAAAACGTCCACGAAGTGCAAAGCCCTCTCGAAGCGCATTCATTCGCTCTAATGTGGCAGTAATCGTGGTCGATCCACAGGTGGCAATTTCCATACGTGCAATATCAAGCGATGAAGTCAGCAAGGCACTTGCACTCGTTGACTGCAAGGATTTAAAAGCTCGATCAAGAAGTGGTTCTAGGTCATCCGAAAAAGGGCCGTTTCCGAGATGAAGCATGGCTGATTGCGTCAAACTCCCAGCGAGTTTGTGGGTACTGCTGATGACGATATCGGCGCCAAGTCGGATCGCATTCGTGGGAAGTTGCGGATGAAAGCCGAAGTGGGCACCCCATGCTTCATCAACGATGAGTGGAATGTTGTGTCGGTGAGCAACGTCGGCCAAAGCTGCTACGTCAGCAACAGCACCAAAATAGCTTGGCGTGACGATATAAGCTGCGACTGGATGTGGGCTCGCAGAAATAGAAGCGTCTAGCGCGGCTGGAGTCACCCCGTTGGCGATACCAAGACTTTTATCGACTGAGGGATAAACAAAGTGAGCATCAAGTCCAGTCAGTCCAAGTGCATCAATAACACTTGAATGAACGCTTCGTTGCACCACGATCTGTTCGCCACGATTGCGAATCGCCAAAGTCGCCATCATGTTTCCTTGCGAGGCGCCATTAGTAAGAAACCAAGTTTTGCGTGCTCCCCACGCTTGTGCAGCTAGCTCTAAGGATTCATCAAGTGGAGTGGGATATGTGCCGTAATCAATTCCATCAACAAATGGCTGCACATCAAGGTCAAGAATCTTTACGCCAAAGAACTCTGTCAGCCCTGGATGAGCATCGAGCGCAACTTGGTGACCTGGCGTGTTGAGATGTTCAATGTCGCGTGCCGCGTAAGCCTTAACGGCATCGGCATATGGTGTCTGATCTTGATTGAGCATGACTATCCGAGATTCGCGCTTTCGTGGATGGCGATAGCCGCGGCAAGATCCTCAAGTGCAGTTCCAACAGATTTGAAAAATGTTATGTCCTGCGAGTTTGTGCGTCCTTGCACTGTGCCTCGAGTGAGGTCGTGCAAGTCTCCAAGAATGTCGTCTTCAGTGATGATTCCATCTGCAAGTGGCATCGCGATGTCTCCACCTTCGTGGGTAGCACCCCAGCGGGTATCGCAATAGATCTTTGCTAAGCGAATGAATTCATCGTCGGTCTCACGTCGAGTTGGAGTGAAGGCGCCGACGGCATCAACGTGCGTACCGGGCTTGAGCCACTTACCAAAGACGAGTGGAGTCATTGAAAGCGTCGCGGTAGACACAATGTCGCTGCGACCAACCGCACTGACTAAATCTGGGTGCGCTGTCACTGGTAAGCCCTCGGCCTGAAGTTCTTCAGCAAGCAAGTGGGCTTTACGAATGTTGTGATTCCACAGGTGAACTTCGGTGATCGGACGCACCGACATGTGCGCGCGAATCATGAAAGGAGCAAGAGCTCCCGTACCAACCATGGTCAGCACACTGCTTTCAGGGCGCGACAGAAAAGTACTTGCCAAAGCCGATGCAGCAGCGGTGCGCCAAACGGTCATTCGTGTTCCATCCATTGTTGCGATGGGTTGCCCGGTATCGCCATTGACGAGGTAGTACAAGCCGTGGATGCTCGGCAGGTTTCGCTCGCCGTTACCTGGATTACTAGTGACGATTTTGATTCCTGCATATTGAGTTGCACTTGGCCCGGTCCACGAAGGCATAAGCAGTAGGTACTTTTCAGGAGATTCTGACATGGTCAGGTGAATGCGATTCGGGGTCGTCCATTCTCCTTGAAACGCATTATTTAAGGTGTTTACCAGCGATTCGAACGTCAGTAGCCCGTCAATGTCCGTTGCATCAAAATGTTTCATAATGTCACTCCTCTCTAACAAGGGTACTGAGTTAGCGGTAGGGTTTTTCCCATGAGTACTCAGTTTGCAGCCCCAGTCGTGGTCGATTCATGGGCCCAAAAATCAGTTGCTAAAAATGTCGTATTGGTCGTTGGCCTCGTGGCATTGACCGCCGTATGCGCTCAAGTCTCAATTCCGCTGTGGTTCACGCCGGTGCCATTAACCTTGCAGACTTTCGCTGTTCTTGGTGGCGCCGCAGCACTTGGTGCTGAACGCGCTGTAATCGCTCAGGTGCTCTATGTGCTGCTTGCGGTCGCAGGCGTCCCAGTTCTAGCAGGTGGCGCTTCGGGAGCTCAGACAGTCGTAGGAGCAACTGGCGGATACCTGGTTGGCTTCGTGGCAGCTTCATACGTTGTTGGACGCATTGCCCAGCGCGGTGCTACTCACACAGTCCGCTCAACAGTTGCTGCCTATGTAGCCGGTTCTGCCGTCATTTACACATTTGGCGTGTTGTGGCTCGCGCATTACATGGGGATTTCCCTTGGCGCTGCGATCTCGGCAGGAATGACACCATTCTTGATCGGCGATGCCATCAAAGCGATCGTTGCTGGCGCGGCGCTTCCATTCGCATGGAAAATTTCGCAAGAGGCATAGACGTTAAATTCTGCATAATAACTATGCGGCCACGACTTGAGTGTCATGGCCGCATAGTTATTATGTCAGTGCAAGGTGCTTAACTTCACACGTCAAACAAATGCAAAGACTGTCTAAAGATAGTAGTGTTGCACAATAACAACGTCGTTAATTGAGGAGTCACTTTGATCGAGCTCGCTCTGCGTGATGAACAGATCGCTCCATACATCGAACGACTTCCAGGGCCAGTTGTTCGTCTGCACATGAGCGCGACAGACGATTTGTCTTCGGCCCTAAATGCTTGCAGTCAAGATTTGATGGCTGCAGTGAACTGGGCCATCGGTTCGGTTTACAGTGACGACGAAGCTCCCGGTCGCGTATTTATGCGCAATACCGAAGGTCCCGAGATGGGGACTGTGACTTTGGTCGATCCGTGTATGACCTACGGGTCACAAACGCTCGTTCGCCCCTAGGATTTCGAGAGCCTTCAGTACCTCTGCGGGTGAGGCCTTTAGTGCGCGGCACAAATCTGGAAGCAGGGCAACACTTGGTCGGGTTTCTAGCGAAAAATAGCGGTAAAGATTTCCGCGGTTAATTCCAATTTCGTTGGCAACTTCTTCGAGCGATGAATAGCCAAGTTTGTCCATTCGTGCGCGTAGCCATTCGAGACCAGTTGCCTGTGACGTGCGAGCTTTTGTGGAAGCCATTGGTTGGTAACTCCTGTGATGAATGTGTGCGCCTTCGTAATGTCACCTAGAACACGCTTGCTTTGATTTGTTAAACGTAACACTATTTCGGCACACCTGACGCTTAGGGCAGGTGGTATGTCACGAGAGTTTACCGTAAGCGTAATAAATTTCTGTCAGATTCTTACAAATAGATTGCTACTAATGAGTAAGTGGACTTACTCATTAGTAGATTCCAAATCGGCAAGAGCCTCGGTCTTCTCAATCTCTGACAGCGGTCGATCGGCCGCGGATAGTCGAGGCGCTGCATAGGTCCAAATGAATAGCGCCGATGCTGCAAGGGAAAGGCTAACTCCTGCTAATGCCACTTGAGGAGTCAATTTGTCCACCAGATAAGCGCCGAGTGCCGTGCCAAGGGCCAGCGTGGTTCCTTCAACTGTCCAGAGCCACGCTTGGGCAGCGGTAGCCGAACCAACTGGTCGCACTGCCTCGACGATTTCCCAGTGGTAGACCATCGAAAAGCCAATTGCCAGACCAATGAAAGCCAAAATGATGCCCATAGACCAGCCTGGACGAGTGAGTGCCAGGGGAGCAGCTGATACCGTCACACATAGACTCGCAAGCTTGAATCCACGAAGAGGAGTCACGGCATTCTTTCGACCGCCAATGACAAGTCCGCCAATGATGCTTGCCGTAGCCAATGTGGCGATCAGTGGCGCTGACAGTTCAGGGTGAAGTGCTTTTGTTGATGTTGAGGGAATGGCAATCTCAAGTAAGCCCCATCCCAAACCAAAGATCATTCCTTCAATAGCAAGAATGCGAAAACTCTTGTCGCGAAGAACTGCAAATGCATTTCCTTCAGATGGTTCGGGCACCCAATTGCGCGACAGTGGCATGGAAATCATTGCGAGCCCACCGATCAGCATGAAAGCGGCCGTGAGCCATAGGCACTCGTGTGCGCCAATGTTCAGTGCGACGTACGTTGCAATAACTGGACCAATGACGGTCGTGAGATTCATCATCGTTGTGTCCAAGGCGTATGCAGTTCGTAAATTGTCTGCTCCTACGGCTGCACGCCACAAGGGGCGAGCAGAAAGATTGATCGGAGGAGAAGACAACCCGACACAAGCGCTAACAATGATGATTGCGACTGAACTGTGAACTTGGCTCAAGACGATCAGGGAGATTACCCACGATGGAATGAAGAGACTGAGAGGTCGAGTCTGGCCAAATTTATCTATGGCGTGTCCACGCATTCCGGCAGTCAAACTTGAAGCCACAGTTTCGGCGCCAGTGGCAATACCTGCAATGGTGATGGAACCTGTGACATCGTGTACAAAAAAGTAAGTGGCAAGAGTGATCATTGAATACGCTAAGCGACCGGGAAATGTGCTGAGCACAAATCGCTTTACTCCAGGCAAGCTCAGTAAGTTCAAATATGCGCGCATGATCGTTTTCTCTAGGGTCTTTAGGAACAGACTATCGCGATCATCTACGCTGGTCGCATGAGTGAAGTATCAATAGTTCGTGCCACCGTTGATGATGTGCATGTCTTGCATCCACTGGTCGAGGCATATCGCGATTTTTATAAGCAGGCACCAAGTGATAAAACGCTTGCGTACTTAAGTGAACGCCTCGCTAACAACGAAGCCATTGTCTATCTCGCACTGGTGAATGGTGTTGCTGCAGGTTTTACGATGATCTATCCAACGTTCTCAACGGTTTCGCTGAGTCAGATTTGGCTCCTGAATGATCTTTTTGTTACTCCTGAATCACGTGGAAATGGAATTGCCAGCACTCTGATGCAGACAGTTGAGGATGCAGCTCGCGAGGCTGGAGCAACGCGTGTGTTCCTTCGCACAGCCAATGACAACACTGCTGCACAGGCGCTGTACGAAGGTCGTGGTTGGGTTCAGGACACCGTTTTTCGTCGTTACGACATCATCTTTTAAAACAGAGTTGGCTTAGATAATTCCAAGCTCGGTGAGCTTTGCCCGTAGGGCTGGATCGCTTGGTTCAGTCAGATGTGTGCCGTCGGGAAAGACGATGACCGGAATCGACTGTGCGCCGCCGTTGATCTCGACTACTTTGTCAGCCGCGCCGTCGACTTGCTCAATGTTGATGTATTCGTAGTTGACGTTGAGTTCTTTGAGTAATCGATGTGACCGAACACAGTCGCCACACCATTCTGCGCCGTACATAACGATGTCATTCATACTTTCATCATAGGCTTACAGCATGATGCCATCTCGAAATCTCACAACATTGTCTGTCTCGGCTATTGGCCTGGGGTGTATGCCTATGTCGTGGGGATATAACGTTGAAGGGGCTGACCCGGACGAGAGTCGTGCAACATTGCATCGAGCAGTAGAACTAGGCGTCACACTCTTTGATACGGCTGATGTTTACGGTCCCTTCACCAACGAAGAAACCATTGGTCAGTTCCTCGTTGCAGAAGGCTTTCGAGATCAAATTAACATTGCGACCAAATGTGGCCTCATTTTCAAAGACAAAGTGTCATATGCCAACAACGGTGATCCCGATTATGTCGTTCAAGCCTGCAACGATTCGTTAAGCCGTCTTCAAACGGACTACATCGACCTTTACCAACTCCATCGTGTCGATCCCAAAGTTCCACTCGAAGAAACTTGGGGTGCTATGGCGCAGTTAGTTGCAAGTGGAAAGGTGCGCCACATCGGATTGTCCGAAGTGACTGTTGAGCAAATCAAGTTAGCTAATGCGATTCATCCAGTGGCTAGTGTGCAATCTGAATTGTCTATTTGGACCAGTGAAAATGTCGATAACGGCGTACTGAACTATTGCAATGAGAATGGCATTGGCTTTTTAGCCTATTCGCCGCTGGGTCGTGGTTTTCTCACTGGCGCTCTTGATTCCAGTGACATCAAGAGCGGCGATTTCCGAAGTAATAATCCTCGATTCACTCCAGAGGCGCTTGCCGCAAACCAAGCAATTGTGGACGGCATTGCAGCTATTGCGCAACGACATGGAGCAACTGCTGCTCAAATTTCTTTGGCTTGGGTATTGGCACAAGGTCCACATGTTGTTCCCATTCCAGGAACGAAGCGCCGCACGTGGCTCGAGCAAAATGTGCAGGCGACGAATATTTCGCTGACCGATCAAGATTTTGCTGAAATTGCGCAATTACCTAAATCGGTCGCTCCTCGATATTAGGAAGTCTCGCCGCTCAGAATCTCTTGGAAGAACTCAAGTTCTTCTCGAGCGCAGGTCACAATGGTTTCTGCCTGGCGGAAGCCGTGGCTCTCGCCGGCAAATTCGAAGTATTTGTACTTCAGCCCATTTGCAATACAGGCGTCGCGAAACGCTTCAGATTGTGCCGGTGGGACGATCGGATCATCAAGACCTTGGAAAAAGATCAGCGGAGCGCTGACTTTGTCTGCATGGGTTAATGGAGAGCGCTGAACGTATAGTTCGCGCGTTTCGGGGAAGGGCCCAACCAACCTGTCCAAGTAGCGAGATTCGAAGTCATGCGTGTCCAAGGCAAGCGGAATGAGATCGGCGACACCATAGTGATCAGCACCGCCGCTAAAGAGTTGGCTCTGGGTGAGTGCGTTAAGTACGGCAAAACCGCCCGCACTGCCGCCTCGAATAAAGAGCTTGCCTTGATCAACAGTGCCGTTGTCAATCAAACCCTGTGCCACCGCAATGATGTCTTCGGTATCAACGACGCCCCACTGTCCTCGTAAAGAATTTCGATACTCTCGTCCGTATCCAGTCGAGCCACCATAGTTAACGTCGACAACCGTGAAGCCTCGTGAGGTCCAGAAAGCAAACTTCAGATTTGCGGCGGCAGAACTATGAGCGGTAGGGCCGCCATGAGCCGTGATAATGACGGGAGGATTCTCATCCGACGCGACATCGGGATTATGTGCCGGATGCACAATCGCATGAACGACTCTGTCGTTGACGCTTGGCAATGTGATGTGTTGCGGTTGAGCGAAGTACTTGACGTCGATAGGAGACTCAAGTTGCTTGATCACCGATTGTTTTTTGTGAGTGTGCAAATCGTATGCTTCGACACTTGCAAGCGAGTGTGAATGTTCCGCAACGATGTAAGCATGTGTTGGAGACAGACTCAAGCTGCTCACTTCGGCAATTGCAGGCGTGAAGGCTGTGCACGTTTTCAAGGCTGGGTCGTATGCCACGAGTTCGCGCGATTCAGGATTGCCGCGCATGCCGATGACTTGGCCATTTGCGCTTATGCGCAGGAAGTTCCAGCCCACGATCCACAGTGGCAGCGCCCACTCGGATTCTTCCTGCACCACGTGTTCTCGATCGCCATTCACGGTCACGTGCCAGAGATTCCACCAGTTTGATGCGTCGCTGATGTAATACAAGGAACGATTGCTATCCCACGCAGGGCTATTGACTGATTCTTCAAGGCCTCCAGCTAAAACCACGACATCGCCAAGTGTGCCGTCGTCATTGATAGGTGCCACCCGAAGCTCGGTACCGTCCCACGGCATCTGAGGATGTTCCCACGCCACCCATGCCAAGGAATTCTGATCTGGTGACAAAGCTAAATGTGCATAAAAATGAGATTGATCGTCGAGAACTCGAATGCAGCCATCGGGCTCGATCGCAATAATGGCTCGTGTTGTTTTACCGTGTTTATCAGCTTCGCGAACGCACCACACCTCGCCATTGCGAATGAGCATGTCGCAATGGCGCCATGAAACACCCTCGGGTGATTCAGGCGTGATTGCGCGAGGTGTACCGCTCTCGGTCTTCCAGTACAGACGTTGGTCTGATGCTTCGCAAAACAATAACCCCGGTTCGCCATTCCACACCGTTATAAGCCAGCTCAGACCACCCATTTCGTGTACTCGAGTCTTGGCACTCCACGGCGCTGGAAGTATGTCACCGTACTTGTTGCTGACAACGACATTGCGACCGGCCTCACTAGGTCGGGTTTCATCCCAGTACACGTCATCGTGAAAACTTTGTACAAACGCCAGACGTGAACCAGCGGTGGCAAGAATTTCAGGTGAGATCGGAGAATCCCAAAATCCTGGTGTTGTTGAAGAAGTCATTAGTCACTTTCAGTAGGTACTGGAAATTAGAGCAGGGGATACGAACCGTCTTCATCGTGCTTTTCGGTTCCAACGACTGCTGGGTTGAAAACGCAAATGAGCCGTAGGTCTGTAATGGCTGTGAGTTTGTGTCGGTCGTGCTTATCTAACGTGTACGAAACGCCGGGGTGGATTGAAAACACTTCATTGGTCGTCAGGTCTTGAACTTCGCCAGTTCCCTCAATGCAGAGGTTGGCTTCGATGTGATGTTTATATTCCAATGTCAGGCTTGTTCCAGCCTCGAGGAATGTGTCGTGCAATGAAAATCCCACACCGTCGATGCGAGTCAGATGACGCACACTTGTGCCGCCGTTGAACTGCGAGTGGTTTGGGCCACCGATTAAATCTGCCTTATCTCTGATGATCATGCCGTCAGCCTACAATCGCAAAGGCCCTGCTACCGAGGTAACAGGGCCTTTGGTTCTTTCGAGGCGACTCGAAAGGCTGCCAAATTTCTTAGCGGGATCTAGATGTCGTAGTACAGTTCGAATTCGGCTGGATGTGGACGCAAGCGCACGTAGTCCACTTCTGCTTCGTTCTTGTAGTTGATCCAGGTTTCGATGAGATCCTTGGTGAATACTCCACCTTCGAGCAAGTATTCGTGATCTGCTTCAAGTGCTGCTAGAACTTCTGGAAGTGTTCCTGGAACCTGTGGGATGTCAGCTGCTTCCTCTGGTGGAAGTTCGTAGAGATCCTTATCGACAGGAGCGTGTGGCTCGATCTTGTTCTTGATGCCATCAAGGCCGGCCATCAACATCGCTGCAAACGCCAAGTATGGGTTACTCGATGGATCTGGGCAGCGGAATTCGATGCGCTTGGCTTTCGGGTTGCTTCCGGTGATTGGAATTCGCAAGCAAGCCGAACGGTTGCGCTGGCTGTAAACCAAGTTCACTGGAGCTTCGTAACCCGGCACTAGACGGTGGAATGAGTTCACAGTTGGGTTGGTGAAAGCAAGAAGCGATGGAGCGTGCTTCAAGATGCCACCGATGTACCAGCGAGCCATGTCCGATAGTCCTGCGTAACCGCGCTCGTCGTAGAACAACGGGACGCCATCTGACCACAAGGACTGATGAACGTGCATGCCAGATCCGTTGTCGCCAAAGAGTGGCTTTGGCATGAAGGTTGCGGACTTACCAGCTTCCCAAGCAGTGTTGCGAATGACGTATTTGAACAGCATTACTTCGTCAGCGGCTTTGAGCAGGGTGTTGAACTTGTAGTTAATTTCCATCTGGCCAGCGGTACCGACTTCGTGGTGCGAACGCTCGACGAGCAAACCAACTTCGGCAAGCTTGACGACCATGTGATCGCGAAGGTCTGCCATCTGGTCGGTTGGTGCCACAGGGAAATAGCCACCCTTAACGCGTGTCTTATAGCCACGGTTGTCGGATCCATCGGCGTTGAATTCAGCACCTGAGTTCCAAGCGCCTTCAATGGAATCCACGTGATGGAATGAATGGTTGATGCCGGTTGAGTAGCGAACTGAATCAAAGATGAAGAATTCTGCTTCTGGAGCGAAGAATGCTGTGTCTGCGATACCAGTGGATTTGAGGTATGCCTCGGCCTTTGCTGCAACGTTACGTGGGTCGCGGCTGTAAGGCTCATCGGTGAATGGATCGCGAACTGAGAAGTTCATGACCAAGGTCTTTTCCTTGCGGAATGGATCAACAAATGCCGTGGTTGGGTCAGCAATGAGCTTCATGTCAGATTCGTGAATCTGCTGGAAGCCACGAATTGATGAGCCATCAAACATCTGGCCGCCGGTGAAGAACGCTTCATCGACTGATTCCACGGGAACGTTGAAGTGCTGCATTACGCCAGGTAGATCGCAAAAGCGAACGTCGACAAAACGAATGTTGTTGTCTGCTATGTACTTCAGTACATCTGCTGCGCTGGTGAGTCCAAGGTTGGACATTCATCCTCCATGTATAAGTAGTCGCCTCTGGGGAAGTGGTCGATTGTGACCGTTACCGCAAAGGTAGGGCATGGCGATTTCACAGTCGTATCCCGAATGTTTCACTTATGTTACGTCTTGACCGTGTCGCAAGATGCTCAGAGTTTGTAGGCGCGATGAGCGTTTTCGGACGCCATCCACGTGAGGTATTTCCGCGCGTCGCTTTCACCCATAGCGTCTGAATCTACCCAGCCCTGCATGATGTCACCGATTGCTTGTCGCCAAATTGCTGCGCCGCAGTAGTAGAGCTCTGGTAGTCCAAAAGCATCAGACGAGAAGAGCACTTTGCCAAATGGCGCCATTTCAACGCTGTGACGAATCAAACTTGCATGTTCTGGGCCGGTGTAGTTAATTGCAGCGCCAGTGTCCAGGAACACGTGAGGAAACACGTGGGCAAGATAGCCTGCCTCACGTATGAAAGGGTAGCAATGCAACAGCATGATGTTTGTTCCGGAGTCAACTGTTCGACGTAGGAACTCAGTCATTTGAGTCGGGTCGCATCGGTGCAGGTTGATATCAGAATCGCCAAAACCAACATGGAATTGGATGGGTTTCTTGTGGCTCACCGCTTCCCACAAGACATGGCGCAATAGAACTGGATGTGACAACCGAATCTTGTCGGTAGCTTCGATTTCTGCAATCCACTCTGCCGCTGCTGCAGCGACCTCGGATTCCGAAGGCTTCTCTGGATCAAAATCAAGTCCGTAGCGATACGCGATGATTGATTTGAAGCCAACCGCATCCTTACTTTCTTCTGCAAGGTACTTGGCATAGTCAGCACTGAACGCGGTGGCCGAGGATGACGTGATCATTCGCTCAGCCGCAGTCTCGAGTCGAACAATTTCAACCGCACGACCATTTCCGACCGCTGCCAACTGGTCGGGAGTCAGAATGTTGTCGCTCTTAAAGCCCGTGTCAACGATGAATGTTTCAATTCCTGTCAGCGGAAGCAACTTTTCAGCGAGTGCTGTTTGTCCGATTTCACGTCGTCGAGTCCAGTACTCATCTGGTGAGCAGTGTTTTTTTAGGCCAAGCAGTGGTGCAACAAGAGCACGAGTCAGCACACCAAACTGTTCATCAAGTACAGATAATCCATTGCGAGGCAACCAGTCGCCCTCGGTGGCGTAAATCTCGTATTGGTCGCGTTCTATTTCATGATTGATGGTGCCGTGGCAATGGTTGTCAATCAGTGGTATTTCTGCTGCTAGTTGTCGTATCTGTTGTCCCATAAACGTAGGCTATCTAGTAGAAGGTGCGTTAAGGAGAAAATGGCATGAGTGATAGCGATCTCGTATTATTGGCATGGAGTGATTATGTAGGAATCACGCGTGTCCGAGGGCTTGTCTCCGAAATTTATCCCAAGCGCATGACAACCGGAATTGGTTGGGCGGTTGCCGGGCAAGTGTTGACGCCTTTTGAGGAACTAGGCCCAAATCCATGGGGCTCAATGATGGAAGTACGTCAAGTGCCGGTAGCCGATACGTTTCGCACGATTGATATTTGGAATGACGCACCTCCTTTGGCGATGGTTCTGTGTGATGCTCGCACGCTCGAAGGGCAACTGTGGGAATGTGGCACTCGAACCTTTTATCAGAATGCACTTGAAGATTTCCGCGCAGAAACTGGTCTGGAATTTATCGCTGCGTTTGAGCATGAATTCCAATTGCTTGGGGTTGAAGGACCAGATGCGCCACCATTTTCAATTGAACATGTGCGTAAAGTACCGCAGTTCGTGAATGATCTGGCCCGCGCTTTGAAACAAGCTGATGTGGATGTTGAATCAATCGAACCCGAGTTTGGCGTGAACCAGTTTGAGGTTACGACAGGTCCTGCAGTTGGACTGGCTGCAGCGGACAATCCGATAATTGTTCGCGAAGTTATTCGAGAAGTTGCTCGTCGATTGGGCTATCGAGCAACATTTACTCCAAAGCCAACACCTGACTCCGTTGGGAATGGTGCTCATGTGCACCTTAGTTTCTTGGATCAACAAGGTAACAATGCGACTTATGATTCCAGCCAACCTGGAGATGCAAGCGTCATTGCACAACACTTCATCGCTGGAGTAGTGAAGTACTTGCCGTCGTTGTGTGCATACATGGCCTCTAGTCCTGTGTCGTACATGCGTCTTGGTCCACATCACTGGGCGTGCGGTTTCGCGAGCTTTGGAATTCAGAATCGTGAAGCGGGTATTCGCATTTGTCCATCTCCTGATCCTGATCCTGCAAAACAAGCGCGCTCATTCAATCTGGAGGTTCGCGCTCCAGATGCGACAGCAAGTCCGTATATCGTGCTTGGTTCGCTCATTCGTGCAGGGCTTCAGGGAATTCGCGACGAGTTGCCACTGCCGCCTGCGGTGGATGGCGACCCTGCAGATCTCACGCAGGAACAACGGAACGAGATGGGAATTGTTGCCCTGCCAACAAGTCTTGCTGAAGCGCTCGACGTTTTGGATGCTGATCCCATCGCGCGATCGTGGATGCCTGAACTCATGTACCAGTGTTTTACGGGAGTTAAACGTACTGAAATTGCACTCGCTGCTGCCTACACTGACGAGCAATTGTGTGAACGTTACCGAAACGTCTATTAGTCCACGTGAGCTCTCTTGCGAATAGGCTAGAAGTGTGGATCGTAGAGATGTGTCATCGTGGCTTTCGGGACCAAAAGAAACCCTTGAACAGCAGGGGATTAATTTTGGATATCCAGGTGAGCGACTTGGCTTCGTTAAAGATGGTCCGGGGAGCGTTGCGCGCACAGGCAGACGCCTCGTTGCGCTAACAATCGACTGGTTTGCGGCTCTATTTATTGCCAACGCTTTTGGTTCCAGTTTGAGTAAGAACGCTCATTCGTGGTTGGTGCTCAATATCTTTACAATCCAAGTGCTGCTCTTGACGATTTTTACGGGTTCTTCCTTTGGTCAACGCATCATGGGCATTGGAGTTCGACGACTAGATGATGAACGACTCGACATCCTTGGTGTCCTAGTCAGGACACTGCTTTTACTACTTGTGATTCCCGCCGTCGTTTACGATCGCGATGGTCGAGGTCTTCATGACAAAGCGGTTGGTTCCGTCGTTAAGCGCCTGCGCTAGAAACCGAGCTTAGTTCGGATTTGTTCAATCGTTCCGTTGTCGTTCAGATAAGGAATCACAACGATAAAAAGTGCGCCAAGGATAATGGCCCATTTGATTAGTTTCTTAAATAAGAAAATGACAACGAAAGCTACTCCGACAATTTGCATCGGGGTAACGTTGCTCAAAAAGTCTGGCAATTGAAGTCCATTAATCGAATTCATTAACGGCGTGGAATCTTTCGACCTTGGGGAAGTGGACCCTTTGGAATTGGCAAAATGTTTTTAGGCATTGCATCTACGCGACGGCGTAGTTCGGTAACTTCTGCAGGACGTAGGGATTTCTTAAGCTTGCGAACAGTCTTGTTGAGTTCAGGAAGTGCGACGCCGCCCTGTCCAACAACAATTTCATGAATCTCTACGCCAGGAACAATGCGCTGGTGAGCTTTGCGTTGTTCGGCAAGAAGTGCTTGTGGTCGGGCACCTTCACCAACCAAGATAATTCCTGGGCGTCCAACAACACGATGAACCAAATTCTGATTCTTGTCGACTCCAACACCTGGAGTTGAAAACCAGCCACCTCGAAGCGAGTTGAGGACTGATGCGGCGGCGCCCATCTGGTCCGCGATTGAGGCGTAGGCAGCCTTTTCGGCAATCTTTCCGAAAGTAAATGTCGTTGTCAGCAACGCGACGCCAAAACCAAAGATGTCCATGATGATGACATAGCCGAGCAATTGACCGACGATCACAAAGGCCGCAAGCACTCCAGCAAACAAGGCCAACATTTTCAGGCCAATGTAGGGGACGTGCTTCTTGGTAAATGTGTAAGTTTCGCGAAGTTGAACGTGCCACTTCTGCTTTGCTGGTTCTGGAGTGCGTACTGACATGTCTATAACTTTAGAGGGTAGCTTGGCCGCGGGCCGCGATGGCTTGCTGGTAGAGCCGACCAGCTCGATATGACGAGCGAACCAACGGACCACTCATGACTCCAGCAAATCCAATGCTTGTTGCGTAATCCGCTAGAGCAACGAACTCTTCAGGCTTAACCCAGCGCTCGACTGGATGATGTCGCACAGAAGGCCGTAGATATTGCGTAATCGTGATCAGGTCGCATCCGGCCTTGTGAAGGTCATCAAGAGCTTGTTCGACCTCGGAAATCTCTTCGCCCATTCCTAGAATGAGATTGCTCTTAGTGACAAGTCCAAAGTCACGGGCCTTCGTGATGACTTCGAGTGAACGTTCATAACGAAAAGCTGGACGGATTCGCTTGAAGATGCGAGGAACTGTTTCGATGTTGTGTGCGAAAACTTCTGGGCGCGATTCAAATACTTCGGCAAGTAGGTGATCTTCGTTATTGAAATCAGGTGCAAGCATTTCAACGCCGCAACCCGGAACTTCCTGATGGATTGCATTGATAGTTTCCGCGTACAACCATGCGCCACCATCAGATAAATCGTCACGGGCAACGCCGGTGACAGTCGCATACTTCAACTGCATGGACTTCACAGATTCAGCCACACGTCTTGGTTCGTCACGATCAAGCGGTTGAGGTTTTCCAGTATCGATTTGGCAGAAGTCACAGCGACGAGTGCATTGATCGCCACCGATAAGAAATGTTGCTTCGCGATCTTCCCAACATTCAAAAATGTTTGGGCACCCAGCTTCTTGGCACACTGTATGCAAACCTTCGCTTTTTACGAGGTTCATTATCTGGGTGTATTCAGGGCCAGTTTTGAGCTTGGTTTTAATCCACTCAGGTTTACGCTCGATTGGAGTCTGTGAGTTGCGTGCTTCAATTCGTAGAAGTTTACGCTCGTCGCCAGAGTTTTCAATGAATGGAGTAGTCACAAAACCTCAGTCTAAGTGTGAGTAGGGGATAGCGGAGAAAGATTTGCTGGAATTGTCAGAGGATCGAACACTCGATGCATGTGTGTGACGACAAGTGGTGTGATCTGCGTGATCGTGACCTCGCTGCCTAATTCTTGAGTCAAAGAGGTCACGCCTGCGTCTCGAATGCCGCAGGGCACGATTCGGTCAAACCACGACTGATCGTTATTGCAGTTAATTGCAAAACCGTGCATAGTGACGCCTTGAGCAACGCGTACTCCTATGGCAGCAACTTTGCGTGCTTGAACTGCATCAGGTATCCAAACGCCACTTCGCCCTTTGATTTGTTCAGCGTAAATTCCTAGGTCAGCACAAACTCCGATGATTACATCTTCAAGTCGACGAACGTGAGCAACAACATCCATCGCGCTAGGCAGGTGAAAAATTGGGTAACCAACAAGTTGGCCAGGTCCATGCCATGTGATTTTTCCGCCACGATCGACATCAACAACTGGAGTTCCATCCATGGGGCGTTCAAATGGTTCAGTGCGGCGACCTGCTGTGTAAACGGGTTCGTGTTCAAGAAGATAAAGAACATCTTTACGTTCATTCGCAACAACGTCGGCGTGAGTTTGACGTTGTAGTTCCCACGCCTCGAGATAGCCCACTTGGGTTGTCCCTAGTCCGAGAGTTTCGACATCAAAGTCCATAGAACAAGGCTATCCAGTTGGCTGGCAGTGGCTTTCCTCGGCAGGAGAGTTGACCGAATTGACGGTAGATTGGGGTGACCAACCGTACTGAAACCAAGGATTGTTGAAACTATGTCTGAAGTTAGCTCCCTTTCAAGCAAGAAGTCTTCACGGCCAAAATTCCTCGCCCTTGCGATTGCCGTGATCTTGGGTTGGTTCTTGATCAGTGGCGCGACTGGCCCGTTGTTTGGCAAACTCTCGAGCGTTCAAAAAAACGATTCGACAAGCTTTTTGCCCGGCTCTGCCGAATCAACTAAGGCATATCAAATTTCGACGAAATTTACGACCAAGGATGCAACAGTTCTTCCTGCGATCGTCATCTTTAGTGGCGACGGAAGCGCCACGGGACTTGCCAATGTGCAGGCGTTCGCAAAAAGTCTTGTTACCGTGCCTGTGCCTAATACCGACAAAACGGTTGGCGATTACCTCACTCCTGATGGGGTGACAAAACTTATTCCGATCCCTTCGCAAGATGGGAAAGGTGTTTTGTTGTCGGTGTCTTTGGATAACGATAAATTGTCGACCCCGTTGGCAAATAACAAGCCTGCACTTCCAGAAGTTGTTCAAGCAATTCGTACTCAAGCAAAGACCGTTTCAGGATTTTCAGAATCGCACGTGACTGGTTTCGGTGGCATTCTGGCCGACTTGTTTGCAAGCTTTGGAACTATTGATACCAAACTGCTTGGCATCACCTTTGCAGTAGTTGGAATCATCCTGATCTTTGTTTACCGTTCGCCTGTTCTATGGTTCATCCCACTGTTTTGTGCAGTGATGTCGTTGAGTTTCTCTGGCGGCATTGTCTACCTTCTTGCCAAGCACAGCATCATCGACTTGGATGGACAATCTCAGGGAATCCTGTCGGTGCTAGTCATTGGTGCTGCCACGGACTATGCGCTCTTGCTTATTGCGCGCTACCGAGAAGAATTACATCACTACGACGACCGCGTGAAGGCGATGCGCGTAGCGTGGCGAGGCGTTGTCGAGCCGATTGTTGCATCGGGTCTTACGGTTATCGCAGGTCTTGCAGTTCTGTCGCTGTCCGATTTGAAGAATGTGCGTTCGCTTGGACCGGTAGCCGGTTTGGGAATTCTTGGAGCGCAGATGGTCATGCTCACATTGCTGCCTGCGCTGCTTGTATTGCTTGGCCGTTGGATTTTCTGGCCAAAGGTTCCTCATCATGATGATGTTGACGAACGTCTCTCTGGCGTGTGGTCCAAGGTTGCTGGAATTGTGGGACGCCACCCGCGTCGCACGTGGGTTTCAGCAGGTTCCTTCTTGCTGATTGCAACAGCGTTTGCTTTTTCGTTGAACACGCGTGGTTTGGCTCAAACCGAATCGTTTACATCAAAGCCTGATTCGGTTGTAGGACTGACGGTACTTTCTGAGCACTTCCCAGCTGGTTCAGGCGATCCCACGATGGTGCTGGTGCACGAGGCTGACGCCCAAAAAGTTGCTCAAGTGTTGACCGGAACTAAGGGAGTCAGTTCAGTCACTCCAACGATGGATACCTCGGCGATGGCAACGGGTGGCCAACCTGCAATCAAGGTCGTTGACGGTTGGATTGAACTTCAGGCAGTTCTCGACAAACCTGCAGACTCGCTGGAAGCGCAAGCGTATGTACCAGCGATTCGCGACGCGGTACACAAGGTGAGTCCAACGTCACTTGTGGGTGGAACTACACCGACTAGCTATGACATCCAACAGACGAATAAGCGAGATCGGGAATTAATCATTCCAGTAGCCCTACTTGTTATTGGCATCATTTTGGCGCTACTGCTTCGCAGTTTGGTTGCTCCAGTTTTGTTGGTACTGACGACTGTGCTTTCCTTCGGAGCTACTTTGGGCATTTGTCATCTTGTGTTCTCTGACGTATTCCATTTCAAGGCCACCGATGGCTCTTTCCCATTGTTTGCATTCGTATTCCTCGTGGCACTCGGTATCGACTACAACATCTTCTTGATGACACGTGTTCGAGAAGAAGCCAAGAAGATTGGAACTCGACCTGGAATTCTCAAGGGTGTCACAGTGACTGGAGGAGTCATTACTTCTGCCGGTGTAGTGCTGGCAGCAACATTTGCCGTACTGGGAACTTTGCCTCTGGTATTCCTTGCTGAACTGGGCTTTGCTGTTGCTTTCGGCGTACTTTTGGACACGATCGTTGTACGAAGTCTGTTGGTTCCGGCTCTGTCGTACGACCTCAATAAGCGCATTTGGTGGCCCAGCCAATTGTCCAAAGTGGACGGCTCTGCAGAATGACCCAGCGCTACATCGTCGCATCAAGCGGCGGCTTCGTACAGACAGATCGTTGGGGAGTCATGAAGCCCGGGGGAATTTTTACGCGTGCTCTTGAGCTCACAGGCAAAGAACGCCCTCGTGTCCTTTTCGTGATGACAGCAAGCGGTGACGACATGAGTTACATCGCTCGAAGTCATCAAGCGGTCAGTAACTTGGGTGTCGATTCCGATCATCTTGCTCTCTTTTCCCAGCCCACAAGTCCAGTCGACGAAGCAATTGGTCGGGCCGACTTAGTTTGGGTCGGCGGGGGATCAGTCGCCAACCTGTTAGCAGTTTGGCGACTTCATGGTGTTGATTCTGCACTTCGAGATGCTTGGGAATCAGGCACAGTTCTTGGCGGTGTAAGTGCAGGTTCGATTTGCTGGCACGTTGGTGGTCCTACGGACTCGTTCGGACCGCAATTGCAAGTTGTTGACAATGCATTGGGCTTTTTGCCATATGGCAACGGAGTCCATTACGACACAGAGGCGCAACGCCGACCACTCTTGCAGTCAATTGTGGCCCAGGGAACGTTACCGCTGTCGTATGCCACCGATGATCATGCTGGCATTGTTTACCAAGGAACGGATGCGGTAGAAGTTATCGTCGATGATACTTCAAGTGCAGCAGCTGCGTATCGACTAGAAAGCGTTAATGGAGAAGTAGTCGAAACCAAACTTCCCAGTGGCGTTCTTTAAAGATCATCCTCAAGGATCGCTGTTGCCGCTCGGCGTCCACTAACGAATGCTCCATTGATCGAGGACACTTCGCGGTAGTCGCCCGCAACATAAATTCCTTGACTGAGTCGTGGATTTGTTGCCGCCTTGTGTGGTGGCAACATCGCAGGTAGCGCATCAGGAATTGGATAGGTCGCAACATGTTGCCAGCCAGATGTTGGCACACCATAGAGCGAAGCTAGGTGTGATCGAACGACTGCTTCTGACTGAGTACTGTCATGAACACCGAGTGCCGACGACGAAATTAAGACTCGTCCTGGCGCATATTCAGGTGCTGCATGTGTGATGACAACGCTATTCACCAGTGGGCGGGAACCATCTGGAACTCCATTATCAAAGCGTCGACCATCGACAAGGATGGTGCTCCGGCCTTCGGTTAACTCGTCGGGATCACAATCTGCCAAGTGGTACCACGTAGTCACAGTTTGTGATGGTGGCGCTTTGACTAATTGGGAAAGCGTTGCCGCACTTCGTGCATTTGTGGCAAGAACAATGCTTCGACATGAAATGGTTCCCTGTGAAGTGACCACGCGATTAGCAGAAATCGATGTGACGCTTGTGTTCAGATGAATTCGACCGGCAGGAAGTTGAGTTGCAAGTTGTCGAGGAATTTGTTGCATACCTTGGGCAGGTACGCCGGGAACGCCTTTAACGAATGAGCGCAAAACTACGTCCAAGAATCGTTTCGAGGTGTCAAGGTGATCGTCGAGAAAAACACCACTGAGGAAAGGTTGCAACAATTTGCGAGTCAGGTCCTTTCCAAACTTTCGCTCGAGAAATGCGCCACTTCGTTGATCAATGTCATCGTTATGTTGTTCGCGAATGGCCAGTGCTGCAACATATTTTGCAAAGGAAATTTTCGATTTGATCGAGCCCACTGGCGCTAGGAGTGAATCGACAGCCCACGACGGTGCATGACGCGGATCGGCTAAGCGGTGATGGCGACCATCTATCGAAACGATCACACCAGGAGTAAAACTTCGCACATCAAGAGAATTAAGATCGAGGATTCGAGCACCCTCTTCGTAACCAGGGTTATACAGTTGGAAACCGCGATCGAGAACTATTCCATCAACTACATCCGTGCGTACCCGTCCGCCGATGTCATCGCTCGCTTCGATGACATGCACGTCCCGTCCCGAAACAGTCAATTGTCGGGCGGCTGCCAAACCAGCAAGACCTGCACCAATAACTACTACGTCGCACTCGGTAGGAAATGAGTCACTCATTTGGCTACAAGGGTCTCCATTGCTGATTGAACGTCTGGATCAGAAAAAGTAAATCCAGCGGCTAACAGTTTAGTTGGTAGCACGCGAGAGCTTCCGAGAACCTCTTGTGAAAACTCACCAAGGACAATCTTTAAAGCAGTAGCAGGTACGTGAAAGAGAGCTGGCCGCTTGTAGGCCTTGCTCATGGCAGAAGTCACTTCAGCATTAGTCGCAGGATGCGGCGACGTGAAATTCACAGGACCTGAAAGCGATTCGTGGGTCATGACAAATTTCATAGCGGCGATTTCATCGCGCATAGAAATAAATGACCAGTACTGAGATCCCTTTCCTAATTTGCCGCCAAGTCCCATCTTGAATAGGGGAATCAAGCGTGCCCAAGCACCCCCTTTAGGGCTAACGACGAGGCCAGTTCGAGGATGCACCACTCGAATTCCTGCAGCGCGTGCCTCATCGGCTGCGCCCTCCCAAGCGACAACTACATCTGGCAAAAAACCAGTTCCGGCAGCGTTGGATTCATCTACTGATGTACTTCCGGTATCGCCGTACCAACCGATTGCGGATGCATTGATGAGTGTCTTGACATGCAGTTGAACTGCGGCGCGGGAAATTGTCTTAGTTGTGGTCAGTCGTGAGTTGAGAATCTCTGCCTTGTATGCATCGCTCCATCGGTGATCGCCGACACCAGCACCTGCAAGGTTGATCAATACTTCAGTACCGGCTAGAGCGTCGAGATCAATGTCGCCCGTAGCAGGGTTCCATTGCACTTCAGTCGGGGCGGTCGCGGTACGACGGACAAGCCGAAGTACTTCATGACCATCATTTCGCAATGATTCAACTAACTCGCTACCAATAAGACCTGAAGAACCCGCTATTGCAATACGCATAGTTCTACTTTGCCTTGTCGGCGAGGCAAGCGCGACTCGGGGTCCTTAAAGGCCTAAATCAGCGTCGAAGGAACCCTCTTCAAGGCGTGCCTTGATGGAGCTAAGGAATCGAGCTGCATCTGCACCATCGACTAAACGGTGATCGTAAGTCAGTGCCAAATAAACCATCTGGCGAACTGCGATGACATCAGAACCAGTTTCATCAGTGATGACTACTGGACGCTTGACGACGGCTCCAGTTCCCAGAATTGCCACCTGTGGCTGATTGATAATTGGTGTGTCAAACAATGCGCCACGAGAGCCAGTGTTGGTGAGCGTGAATGTTCCGCCGCTGAGTTCATCAGGCGACAGTTTATTGGTACGGGTGCGTTCTGCAAGGTCAGCAATCTTTCGTGCTAATCCAGAGATGTTCAGATCACCTGCATTTTGAATGACGGGAACAAGCAGGCCGCGCTCGGTATCGACGGCAATACCAAGATGTTCGGAATCAAAATAAGTGACAGTTCCCGCTTCTTGATCTATCTGCGCGTTGACAGTTGGGAATTGTTTGAGGGCTTCACAAGCAGCCTTGGCGAAGAACGGCAAGAACGAAAGCTTGACTCCTTCACGTTGTTCGAAGGCAGCCTTGGAGCGATTGCGGAGTGCAGCAATTTTGGTGACATCAACTTCAACGACTGATGTCAACTGTGCAGATACTTGAAGTGATTCAACCATTCGCTCGGCAATGACCTTGCGAAGGCGTGACATGGGTTCAGTACGTCCACGCAAGTCACTGATAGGCGCAGGCTTTGACGTTGGTGTTGGAGCAGCAGCAGGTGTTGATGCTGGCGCGCTAGCGACAGGTGTTGATTCAACTGGTCGAACTGGGGTGGAAGCAACAGGCGCCAAAGTAGCCGTTGTGTTGAGGATGTCTTCTTTACGAATGCGTCCACCGACGCCAGTGCCAACAACGGTCGCAAGGTCCACGCCGCGTTCGGCAGCAAGCTTGCGAACAATTGGTGTTGCGTAAGCATCATGGTTTGCAGTGGCCGGAGCGCTTGGTGCAGGTGCTGCTTGTTCTGCTACCGGCGCGACCGTTGGTTGCGAAGGCATCGATGCTGCCGCGGGGACTGGAGCTGGGGAAGTCACAGCAGGAGCAGGAGCATCACTTCCAGCAGAACCAATGACACCAAGCTGTCCACCAACTTGTGCAACACCGTCTTCGCCCACTGTAATTTCGAGCAACACACCTGCAACAGGGGAAGGGATCTCGGTATCAACTTTGTCGGTCGACACTTCAAGTAGAGCCTCGTCAACAGCAACAGTGTCGCCAATGGCTTTGAGCCAGCGGGTAACAGTTCCTTCGGTGACGCTTTCGCCAAGAGCAGGAAGCACGATTGATGTTGTCGAAATTCCGCCACCTGAACTTGGTGCTGGAGCAGCAGGAGGAGCTACTTCCACAACTGGGGTAGTCACTGGCGCTTCGGTAACAGCAACCGGAGCTGCTGGTGGAGTTGCCACAGGAGCGCTTCCAGCTTCATTGGAGTCACCAATAACTGCTAGCGCACCACCTACGAGTACGACTGCATCTTCGCCAGCGACGATTTCAAGCAGTACGCCACTAACTGGCGAAGGGATTTCGGTATCGACCTTGTCTGTTGATACTTCAAGTAACGGTTCGTCGGCAGTGACGGTGTCGCCGACGGCCTTAAGCCAGCGGGTAACTGTTCCTTCGGTGACGCTTTCGCCAAGTTGTGGCATGGAAACGGTGGTGGACACTCGTGACTCCTTTGTGCGGTCTTACTTGTCTTAGGTTATTGGTTTGCTCGTGGTTTAAGCGTGTGCGTGAAGCGGTTTGCCCGAAAGTGCCATGAAGGCTTCTCCAAGAGCTTCGTTCTGAGTTGGGTGTGCATGCACTAGCGGAGCAACATCTTCAGCCGTTGCTTCCCAGTTGTACACAAGCTGTGCCTCACCAATGAGTTCGCCGACCCGAGCACCGATCATGTGAACGCCAACGACTACATTGTCTGACTTGCGACGCACAAGCTTGATGAATCCTGTTGTTGCAAGGATTTGGCTCTTTCCGTTGCCACCAAGGTTGTATTCATATGCTTCGACGTCACCAAATTTTTCGCGTGCCACGGCTTCGGTGAAGCCGATGCTTGCAATTTCTGGCTCGCTATATGTGACGCGTGGAATACCGGTTTCGTCAATTTCGCGTGGCGCAAGCCCAGCAATTTCTTCAGCGACGAAAATTCCTTGTTGAAATCCGCGATGAGCAAGTTGAAGACCGGGAACAATGTCACCGACTGCATACACACCAGGCACGTTGGTCGCGAGGCGTTCATTCGTCAATACAAACCCGCGATCCATCGCCACGCCATTTGCCTCGTAACCCAGGTCAGCAGTGCGTGGTCCTCGACCAACCGCAACGAGAAGTAGGTCAGCGCGGAGTTCCTTGCCATCTTCAAGAGTGACAGTAACGCCTGTTGCATCTTGAACAGCGCCTTGGAACTTCACACCAACACTGAAGTTGATTCCACGTTTGCGGTAAGAACGCTCCATTGTCTTAGAAATTGATTCATCTTCTGCAGGAACAAGTCGTGGCGCGCCTTCAACGATCGTGACATCAACACCAAAGGATTTCCATACGGAAGCGAATTCAACACCGATGACACCGCCACCAAGGATGATCGCGCTCGATGGAACATAATCCAAAGTCAAAGCTTGATCACTTGTGATGATGCGACCGTCAATGTCCAGGCTCGGAATAGAACGCGCGTACGAACCGGTAGCGAGAACTACATTCTTGCCTTCGTAACGTTCACCATTTACTTCGACCGTGTTTGGTGCGACAAGTTTTCCGTAACCCTCGACGTATGTAATCTCGCGGCTCTTGACGAGTCCCTGCAGACCTTTGTACAGCCGACCAATTACGCCATCTTTATATTCGTTGACCTTTGGCATGTCGATGCCATTGAAAGTGCTGTGAACGCCGAACTTATCGCCTTCGCGAGCGGTGTCAGCAACTTCGGCTGCGTGAAGTAAGGCCTTTGTGGGGATGCAACCTCGATGCAAACATGTGCCACCAAGTTTGTCGGCCTCAATTAAGACAACAGATAGTCCCAACTGTGAAGCTCGTAGGGCACAGGCGTAGCCACCGCTACCGCCACCAAGGATTACAACGTCATGCATGGATCCTCCACGTGAAGATTTCAATACGCTTTTGGGCGCACCTCTATTGTTCCACTTGGTGGTACTTGTTTGTGACTTGGGCTAGACGTTACCTGTGCCTTCGGCCACATCTTCGATGAAGCCCAACATGGTTCGGATGCCAAATCCAACGCCGCCCTTGTGTGTGTAACCGTATGGCGCTTGTTCGTGGAAGGCTGGCCCAGCGATGTCCAAGTGCGCCCAAGGAGTGCCTTCGGGTACAAATTCCTTGAGGAACCAAGCCGCAGAGAGAGTTCCACCTTCACGAATACCAATGTTGGCAATGTCGGCATGTACTGAATCAAGCGGAGCGCGAAGTTCCTCTGGCATCGGTAGCGGCCAAAATTCCTCACCTACGCGATCGGCGGCGTTCTTGATTGCAGTGCGGATTTCCTCATCGCCCATAACTCCGGCAGTGCGATGTCCCAGAGCGATGACGCACGCTCCGGTCAATGTTGAAATGTCGATGATGACGTCTGGTTCATCTTCGCCAGCACGTACGAGGACGTCGCACATCACAAGGCGACCTTCAGCGTCTGTGTTGAGGACTTCTACTGTTCGGCCACCGTAGGTGGACACGATGTCTCCGGGACGCTGAGCATTTCCACCAGGCATGTTTTCAGCACATGCTGCATAGCCGGTCACTGCAATGGAGAGTTCAAGTTCTGCAATCGCATGCATCGTTGCAATTACTGCAGCTGCGCCAGACATGTCACCCTTCATTGCGTGCATACCTGCTGGTGGCTTGAGCGAGATGCCGCCGGTATCAAAAGTGATTCCCTTGCCAATGAGAACTACGTGCTTAGTTGCTCCCTCGGGTGAGTACTCCATACGAAGAAGTCGTGGTGGTCGTGAAGAACCTTGACCAACGCCTGTTATTCCACCGTAGCCCTGAGCCTTCAGTTCCTTCTCGTCCAAGATCGAGACGTCAACCATTGTGTCTTCCAGCAAGACTTTGCCTCGAGTAACGAGTTCTTCAGGAGGCATTTGTAGTGGAGATGTATTAATGACATCGCGGGCAAAGTAAATGTTGTCAGCAAGTACACGCGCGCGATGCAAAGCGCTCTTGTAGTCGGATTGACGAGCCTGATCGGTCAATAAAATTATTGAACTTGTTGGCGTCTTGAGCTTGCTCAAAGTTGAATGACGGTGATCTCGGAAACTGTAGGCGCCGAGTGCTGCACCTTCAAGGACAGCGCCTGCTGCTGGAGCGCACTTTGACGGAAGCGCAAGAGCAATCTTTTTTGTACCTGCCAGTGCGCGGGTGGCGTTGCCGGCAGCTCGACGCAAGACCTCAGAATTGATTCCATCTTTAATGCTGCCGAGTCCAACGGCAACAATCACTGGTGCCTTTGTCAGGCCGTTACTAGGAATTCGGATTGCCTCATCCTTTGCACCGTTAGCTCCGAGAGCCAGTAACGCGGTGCGAAGTTTGGCTGCAGCACTCTTAGTTAGTCCATCCGAGACGATCGAAAACTTATCGTCTGAACTTGTGCCGATAACGGCAGCATCGACGAGTACTGAAGAAATGTCGCCTGATTTCAAGGTCAACGTCGGGACAGAGACAGATGTGTAGAGAGTCATGTTCGAGCTCCTCGCGTTCCAGTGATGACACCAATCTAGTGGGAGTAGTCTTTTGACTATGCCTGAAGTTCCATTACATCAAACACACATTGCTCTTGGCGCCAAGATGGGTCCATTCGGTGGCTGGGATATGCCGATTGAATATGCTGCTGGAACAGTAGCTGAACACACTGTCGTACGAACTGCAGTAGGAATCTTTGACGTTTCCCACATGGGCAAACTTCGCATTGTTGGACCAAATGCATATGACTTCGTTAATAGCGTGCTGGCCAACGATCTTGATCGCATTGAGCCAGGTCAAGCTCAATACTCAATGTTGTGCAACGAATCTGGCGGCATCATTGACGACCTCATTGTTTATCTCGTTGGTCGCGATGAAGTACGCATCATTCCAAATGCTTCGAATGCTTCAACAGTTGCTGCTGCTTTAGAGGCTGCAGCGCCAACGGGAATAGAAGTTAAGAATCTTCACACGGAGCAGGGAATTATTGCTGTGCAAGGTCCGCGTGCTGGCGATGCATTAAAAGCGCTTGGTTTACCAACTGAACATGCGTACATGGCATTTGTCGATGCCACATGGCAAGGACATAACCTCACTGTTTGTCGTACTGGTTACACCGGCGAGCACGGCTATGAAATTGTGATTGACAATTCAGGTCTGGTGCCGTTGTGGAATGCATTGCTTGAACAGGGTGAACAGTTTGGAATCTTGCCGTGCGGTTTAGGTGCTCGCGACACTTTGCGCACTGAAATGGGTTATCCACTACATGGTCAAGATATTTCGCCTGAAATTTCGCCAGTGCAGGCACGCACTGGCTGGGCAGTTGGCTGGAAAAAAGATCACTTTGCTGGACGTGAGGCTCTCGTAGCTGAAAAGGAAACCGGTGCCAAGCGGTTGGCATGGGGACTCCTTGCTACAGGGCGCGGAATTCCGCGTTCCCACATGCAAGTAAAGAACGCTGCTGGAGAAGTCGTTGGTGAAACAACCAGCGGTACGTTTTCTCCAACGCTTCAAGTAGGCATCGCGCTTGCTTTGTTGGCACCTAATGTCGCCGAGGGTGATGAATTAGTGGTTGATGTTCGTGGACGCGACTTGGCAGTGAGGGTTGTTAAGCCGCCATTCGTTAAGGCAAATACCAAATAGCCATACACATAAAAATGAGCCCCGATCAAGTGACCGGGGCTCATTTTTTATGACTATTTAGTCGCGTGCTGGTTTGATAACTGCGTCGTAGACAAACGCTGCAACAAGAGCGCCAACGATTGGACCAACAATCCACACCACTGCGTTGCTCATGTCGCCCTTGACAAGTGCTGGGCCAAACCAACGAGCTGGATTCATAGCAGCGCCGGTAACTGGGCCAGACCACATGATGTCGCCAAAGATTGCCAGGCCGATTGGAAGGCCAGCGACGATTGAAAATGCGCCACGGCTATCTACTGCAACACCCATGATGGTGACCATCAGAATGAAAGTTGCAATGGCTTCGATGATGATTCCAGTGGATACTGAAAGACCTGAGCCGAGTGCAGGAACGCCCTTGAATGTACCGAAGGCAAGATTTGCTACGTAGGCAGCAGCCAGACCACCGACGAGCTGAGCCACGATGTAGGCGATTGCATCAACCGGGGCAATGCGTCGTGTTGCTGCAAGTGCCACAGTGACGGCAGGGTTGAAGTGTGCGCCTGAGACGTGAGCAAATGCAGCAATGGCAATAAAGATTGCAAGACCGTGAGCAAGTGCAATGCCAGTGAGGCCAGCATCGTTAGTGATTGCACCGATGCCAAAGAGGCAAAGGAAGAATACGCCTAAAAACTCTGCAAGTAGCCGAGCTGGTGCGTCTTTCATGTAGATCTCCTTGAGTAAGAGGAAGCAACCGCAATTGCGGTGACATGTATTTCACGATATCGCGAACACTATTCACCGATCGGAATATGCCTCGGCGCGTTGCCTAAAAGACGATCAAATTTTCAAGAATTTGTAGGGTTTTCACGATGTGGCACCACGATTGGGCCACGTTCATCACTAATGATTCGTACTCGTGCACCGTAATGTTTTCCGATGTTGTCTTGCGTCAAAACTTCGTGGGCATTTCCTTGCGTGACGACTTCACCCGAAGCCATCAGCATGAGGCGATCGGGAAAGAGTCCAGACACTGTGAGATCGTGCATCGTTGAAATCACAGCAATCTTTTGTTCTTGACGTAGTCGATCAATGAGTTCAAGAACTTCTTGCTGATAGCCAATGTCTAGTGCAGTGGTCGGCTCATCAAGCAGAATTATCGGACTTGCTTGTGCCAGAGCGCGAGCAATTGTGACCCGCTGGCGTTCACCTCCAGACAATGTGGACACGTCTCGGTTTGCAAAAGCGAGCAATCCGAGTTCTTGCAAAACTAGATCTGTCATGTCGAGATCAAGCTGACTTTCACTGGCAAGTAGTCGAAGGTGTGCAGTTCGACCGAGCATGACGTAATCGAATACCTTCATTCCAGCTGGCATGACTGGGTCTTGTGCGACATAAGCAATCCAGCAAGCACGATCGCGCACATGAAGATCTCGGACGTCATTGCCATCAATAGTGAAGCCTCCTGTTGATGGAAGTACGCCTGCCAGCGCACGTAGAAACGTGGATTTGCCAGCGCCATTAGGTCCAATGATGCAAAGCCATTCGCCAGTACTGATCGAGAGTGACACATCGCGCACAATGTGTCGTTCATTAACTTTGACGTTAAGCGAGTTGACGGCAAGTGTTGTCATGAGATTTCACCATTGCGACTTGATCCCAAAACAAAGAGGAAGAAAGGTGCACCTAGCAAGGCTGTCACAACTCCGATTGGAATTTCTTGTGGCGCCAAGACGGTGCGCGAAATGATGTCGGCAAACACGAGGAAGACGCCACCGAATGCGATCGTCAAAGGCATTAGTCGTCGGTAACTATTTCCTGTGAACAAGCGAATGGTGTGAGGAACGATGATTCCCACGAATCCAATGAGGCCAGTGACACTCACAGCTGCGGCGGTTCCTAACGAGGCAGCAATGATGATTGCAGCGCGTGCGCGATTCACAGGCAAGCCCATGCTGAGTGCTTCTTCATCTCCGACACTAAAAACATCCAGAACCCTTCGGTGCTGCCACAAAATTGCAGTACACACAATGATGTAGGGCGCGACAAGTTGAACATCACTCCACCCTGATGTTGAAAGACGGCCCAAGATCCAGCCATAGACCTCGCGGATCTTGTCGGAATTTCGCTGTTGCACCAAAGTCTGAATTGCCGTGAGCAAGCTGGCAACCGCGACACCGGCCAAAATCAACGACGTTGCCGATCGTCCAACAAGAGCGGAACGACCCAAAGAATAAGTGAGTCCAACGGCCATCATTGCGCCGGTGAACGAGGCCAGTGGCAACAACCAATGGACAGTTGAGTTGCTAAATACAATGGCTGACGTTGCACCAAGGCTCGCGCCAGCGGAGACGCCGAGCAAGTACGGGTCAGCGAGGGGATTGCGAAATGTTCCTTGGTATGCGCAGCCGCTTGTGGCAAGAATTGAGCCGACGAAAAGTGCAAGAACTACTCGAGGCAGACGCAGTTGCCAAATGATGGTGTCTTCAGTTGATGTTGCAGAACTTGCCAAATGAATGCCAGCAATGTGAGTCATGACAATGTCGAGAACGTGCATCGGTGAAATCCAAACGGCACCGATGCAGGTTCCCAACAGGGCAGCGATGAGCACCGCGGCAACACCGACACTCCACAGTGATCGTGGAAGCGTCGGTGTTGAGCGATGTTGTGTCATTTACTTAGAGCTTGCCTTGTTAATCGCTTCAGCAATGCTTTGGTAGAGCAAAGGCGTGCGAGGTCCCCAACGCGACGCAACGTCATCATCAAGGGTGAATACGTTTCCGCTGCTGATTGCAGTCAATGATGCGAAACCTGCCCGCTTAGACAGCGAAGCAGCATCAACAGAGCAGCACTTTGAATCTGCAAGGAATATCAGGCTCGGATTTGCCTTGACGATGTATTCGGCTGAGAGTTGTGGGTAGCCACTTGCCGCATCAGGTGAAGCGTCAGCAATGTTGCTTAATCCAAACTCTTTGTAAATGCTTCCGACGAAGGTGCTTGAAGTCACTGTGTACATGGTGTTATCAAGTTCGTGATAGACGGAAAGACCATTGACCGACTTCACTGAATCTTTCGCCTTCTTAATCTCCGTCTGCATCGAAGCCACTAATGTGCTGGCTTCAGAAACGTGGCCAGTTGCTTGCCCAAGTTCCTTAGTCTGCGCATACGTATCATCGAGAGTCGTTGCGGCTGGTTCGACCAACACTGGAACGTTGGCTTTCGTTAATGACGCAACAATGTTGTCAATGTCGTTACTGACGACGACCAAATCAGGCTTCTTAGCAACGATCGCTTCGAGATTCGGAGTGAATCCGGAGAGGTCGGATGCAGGAACATTTGCCGGAAAGTTTGATTGATTATCAACTGCGACAACCTGACTGCCAGCATTGATTGCGAACAGCATTTCGGTAGCAGTCGGTGACAGCGAAATAATCGCCTTTGGCGCTGTGGAAATCACGACGCTCGAGTTGTTGTTGGAAATAGTGACTGGGAATGTTGAGGCCGAGGACGGACTCGCTGTATTTGAGGCTGATGTGGTGCTGCAGGCGCTTAATAAAAGCGCTCCTACGACCACAAACAGGGATGACTTCTTCATGTGTCTCCTTGGTTGTAGTCGAAGAAAATTCCGACGGATTGAAAGGAGACTTCCATGGCCGACGAACTCTTCCTCGAGAGTTGTATTGTCAACCGCGTCGATAGGCGACCTGGCTTAATGAGCGAACTCATTTCACAGTTGCGGGACAGCGTCGGTATTTCACCGAACTTCGCTATCGTCGCGGTGAGACGACATTAGCACAGTGCTTAGTCAAGATTTCGTGAAGTGAGAAAATTAAGATTCGGGATGAAGAGACATTGGCCCGTAAACCAATCGATCGTCTTCGTACAGCGAGACAGCGTCAACACCCGCATCAAGTAACTCTTTCCATGTTGCCCCGATATACGTTTCAGCATCACTTTGGGTAGGGAAGTCGTTAGTTGCTGCGTCGGCGGGAATTCCTTCTGAGAAGGAGCCATCTGCGTTTTGATACACCCATAACCAACCCATTAGCTGAGCCTTTCCTGCGGTGAAGCGGTGAGCGCTTCGTCTGTTGAGATGAAATCCTTCAATGTTGAATCTATGGCTTTAAGAACGTCTGCACTGAGTTTCACGCCACTTGCTTTCGCAGCTTCAGTAATTTGCTCGGGACGCGATGCTCCAACAATGGCAGAGGATACGTTGTCGTTATTAAGAACCCAAGCAACGGCGAGTTGAGCCATGGTCAAACCTGCATCGGCTGCAATTGGCTTGAGTTGCTGAACTGCCTCAAGCAAGTCATCACGTAGCCATCTTGCGACAAATTCCTTGCCTTCGTCGCTTGTTGCTCGCGTGCCTTCCGGTAGTGGTTGGCCTGGTAAGTACTTTCCAGTTAGCACACCTTGTGCAATAGGTGACCACACAATGTGGCCAATGCCGTACTTGCGACATATAGGATCAACATCCGTCTCGATCACACGCCACAACATCGAGTACTGGGGCTGGCTCGAAATGAAATGGTCCAAGCCCATGTCTTCGGCAATTTTGTGCGCCTTCTTAATTTCTTCAGCGCGCCATTCAGAAAATCCGATGTACAGCACTTTGCCTTGTCGAATGAGATCGTCAAATGCACGCAATGTCTCTTCAAGTGGAGTGTTGTAGTCAAAGCGATGTGCTTGGTAGAGATCCACGTAGTCGGTATTCAGACGCTTCAATGATGCGTTGCACGATTCCATGATGTGCTTGCGCGAAAGTCCAGTGTCATTGTGCTTGCGAGCATTCGTTGGGAAGTAGACCTTGGTAAAAATTTCGACGGACTCTCGTGACTGTCCGGCTAATGCACGACCAAGTACGGACTCGGCTCCAGTGTTTGCATAGACGTCGGCGGTGTCGAATGTGGTGATACCAGCATCGAGAGCCGCGTTGACGCAAGCGATAGCCGTATCCTCAGCCACTTGCGACGCGTGTGTAATCCAATTGCCGTAGGCAATCTCCGAAACTTTCATGCCGCTATTGCCTAGATATCTGAATTCCATGTCTTGACACTATCTCCGAAGCGTGAATTACGTGCGGTTAAGAATTTTTGGCGGCCTTTGACTTCACAGGTTTGCCACCAGCACCGATACGTGGAGGCGGAATACGGAAGCGTCGAAGCTGCAAGGCGCGCAATGCTCCATACGAGGCGGCACCTTTCACAGAACTGTCATTCGGGAAAAGTTTTGGAAGCGAGCGACGCAGGCGAAATCCGATGATTGCGGTATCAAACACAACGAATACAAAAAGGGTTGCCCACACCGCCATCACTATTGATTGAATGGTTTTACCTGGAATGAGTGCACCAACCATCACAATGATCGCTCCTGGGATAAAAAACTCTCCAGCAGTTCGTCGGGAATCTATTTGATCGCGAACGTATTCACGCACTGGACCACGATCTCGAGTTGGGAAGTAGCGCGAATCACCTGCGAGTAAACCGGCACGCGCTTGTTGGCGGGCATCACGCTCGCGGGCGCGAGCATTCTTGGAATCGCGTGGAGCAGAAAAGCCGGTCTTTCGTCCTGCTTGGGCTTCCTTGCGCTTAGGAGTTGGTCGTCCCTTGCCAGTGTTTGATTCGCCTGTGTCCATAGGCACTAATGCTAACGTGCCTCTATGCGAATTTTGGTGAGCCCAGACTGCTTCACAGGCACATTGACTGCGGCGCAAGCTGCTCATGCCATTCGCGATGGTTGGTTACGAACCAAGCCCGATGATCACATGTCAGTTATTCCGTTGTCCGATGGCGGTCCAGGATTTCTTGATTGTTTTGTCGAAGCTCTCGGGGCACAGCGACACACAGTCGAGGTGAGCGATCCACTTGGTCGAGCAATTCAGGCTGACTTCGCATTGTTGGGCGATCAAGCGTGGATTGAATCTGCCCAAGCATGTGGGCTTGCGCACCTCAAAGTGTCAGAGCGCAACCCACTTATCACTTCTACATATGGTGTTGGTCAATTGATTGCAGCAGCGATTGATGCTGGTGCTCGCAACATTATGGTTGGGCTCGGCGGGAGTGGAACAAATGATGGAGGGGCTGGAGCGCTTGAGGCATTAGGTGCGTCATCGCAGACCGGACAACTGGCAAACGGTGGAGCGGCTCTCAAAGATGTTAACGACATCGATCTAGCCGAAGCTGTGAAGCGAACTGAAAATGTGACGATTGTTCTGGCATCCGATGTAGACAACCCACTGTTGGGATTGCGCGGTGCCACGGCAATGTTTGGCCGTCAAAAAGGCGCAGATGACAACTCGCTCATGATTCTTGAAGGAGCACTCGAACACTTTGCTCAAGTGCTTGGAAAGCGAAGCGACGGTAAAGACCCAGCTGTTGCTTTGGGGGCAGGCGCCGCCGGCGGACTAGGTTTTGGATTGATGCACCTCGGTGCTAGTCGCGTTCCCGGAATTTCGACAGTGATGGACGTCGTTGGGCTGAACGATGTGCTGCAGGGTAGCGATCTTGTCATCACCGGTGAAGGGTGTCTCGATGATCAAAGCTTGCACGGCAAGGTGATTGCTGGAGTAGCCGCCCGTGCTGTTGCGCTGGGAAAGCCATGTCTTGCCTTAGCCGGCGACGTTCGATTAGGTAAACGTGAAGCGAGCTCCGCAGGTATTGATTCCGCTTATTCAATGATCGATTTGGCTGGAAAGGATGCCGCTCTGGGACGTCCTTCAGACGTTCTGGCAGATCTTGCACAACGGGTGGCCAAGACATGGGGTCGGGCTTAAGTACTGCGAGGAATAAATTCTCTGGCACAATGGTTATGCAGAGTGATTGAATCAATCGCTCACGTCATCAAGGAGAGTCATGACTACTGAATCTGTTGCTAGCTCGGTTGTACTTACTGATATTGCTGCAGGCAAAGTGAAATCTTTGCTTGAACAAGAAGGTCGTGACGACTTGAACTTGCGCATTGCTGTTCAGCCTGGTGGTTGCTCTGGTTTGCGTTACCAACTCTTCTTTGATGATCGCGACCTCGATGGTGACACTCGTATGGAAATCGGTGGCGTTGGTGTTGTCGTGGATCGTATGAGCGTTCCTTACCTTGGTGGCGCTGTGATCGACTTCGTCGACACAATCGAAAAGCAAGGTTTCACAATCGACAACCCAAATGCAACGGGTTCATGTGCCTGTGGAGACTCTTTCAGCTAAATACTTTTTCTACCGAAGGCTCGTGTATCTCGCTTGAGATGTACGAGCCTTCGGTCGTTATGCTTGCTAACTATGCGAATTGGTATCACCGGCTCTGTAGCGACCGATCACCTCATGAGTTTTCCGGGAAAATTTAATGACTCGTTGATGGCAGATCAACTACACAACGTCTCGTTGTCTTTTTTGGTTGATGATCTACAGATTCGTCGTGGCGGAGTAGCAGCCAATATCTGTTTTGGTATGGGAGTACTCGGTGGCCACCCAATTCTGGTTGCCGCTGTCGGTCACGACTTTGATGAGTATCGATCGTGGTTAGAAGCCCATGGAGTCATCTGCGATCAGGTGCACACGTCGACAACTGCGCATACTGCTCGATTTATGTGCACAACGGATCAAGAACAGAATCAAATTGCATCGTTCTACCCAGGAGCCATGTCAGAATCACGCGAATTAGATCTCGCAGTAGTTTCTCAGCGTGTTGGTGGCATCGATCTTGTTTTGATTGGCGCTGATGATCCAGAAGCAATGATCAAGCATGCCAAAGCTTGCAAAGAACTCGGCATTGATTTCATTGCAGATCCTTCACAGCAGCTACCTCGTTTGGATTCGCAGCAAACTAGAGATGTTATCGACGGAGCAAAGTTCCTTTTTAATAACGAGTACGAAGCTCAACTCATTGAACAGCGAACTGGCTGGAGTGCAAGTGAAGTACTAGATCGTGTAGGCATCCGTGTCACAACACTTGGAAAAGAAGGAGCCAGAATCACTTCGCGTGATGGCACCGACATTCATGTTCCAGTTGCGCAAGAAAAGGAAATCAAGGATCCCACCGGTGTTGGAGATGCATTCCGAGCAGGATTCATAATGGGTCTGGATTGGGGTATGGATCTTGAGAGAAGTGCTCAGATTGGTTCGCTTCTCGCAACCTACGTCATCGAAACCGTGGGAACCCAAGAGTTTGCTTTGTCGAAATCAGGATTCTTGGATCGACTTGGACGTGCTTATGGTCAACGGGCTACGACCGACATTCATGATCACCTCGTGTGCCACAATCCCTAGGTCATAAGGGGGAGAGTCACAATGACGTGTGATTTCTCAGATCCGCTTCAGGCGCCTGAAGGCGAAGATCTGCTTGCGATCGGCGCAACGGACTTGCTTGGCAACCCATTGACAATTTCGCATGATGTTGAATGGCCGAAGTTGACACATTTCGGGACTACATGGACGCCAGAAGTTGTACTAGAGGCTTATCGTCACGGGCTTTTTCCGATGCCAATGGACCTTGATGATGGTCCCAGTGCGATCGGATGGTGGTCACCCGAAAAACGAGCAATTTTCTATCCAGACTCCATAAATATCTCTCGATCGTTACGGCGCTCGTTGTCGCATTTTCAGGTCACGTTTGATCAGGCGTTTGATCAAGTTGTTGCGCAGTGCGCAGATCCGAAGCGTGACCATGGGTGGATTGATGTCAATGTCCAAGATTGTTATGGCCAGCTTCATCAACAAGGCCACGCTCATTCGGTCGAGGTGTGGCAGGCGGGCCAGATTGTCGGAGGGCTGTATGGAGTTGCAATTGGCGGCATATTTGCTGGTGAAAGCATGTTTCACAAAGTCACAAATGCCTCAAAAGCGGCGCTTGTGCACCTTGGGTCATGGCTCAATGACGGGCAGGGTCGAATCATTGATTCGCAATGGATGACCCCGCACCTATCAAGCCTCGGAGCCCAGACGGTTTCCCGTAGCGAATATGTCGATTTACTGGCTTCTGGATTAGCTATTTCGCCGCCTATCGTCCCGGTGTGACTTTCGTCCTACGGGCCATCTCAGCAGCCTTTTTTTGAGCCCTTGCGATAGGGTAACAACGTAGAAGTAGCCCAGTTATAGGCGAATCTTGAGCCATCAAGGATCGAGAGAACTGGTATGACCAAGAGGATGAATTTTTCGTGAAATCAACTCGGGTGCGTTTTGGTGCACTAATCGCGGCAGTTGCATTGCCGATGTTACTCACTGGCTGTTCCAAGGATTCGTCGCTTGGTCGAATGGGTTTCCCATCGCCGGCAACTAAGGAAGGCCCAACGATCATCACGTTGTGGCAGGGTTCGTGGATTGCTGCCGGAGCTGTAGCCATCCTTACATGGGGATTGATGATCTGGGCGATTGTTGTGTACCGACGTCGCGAAGGCGATGCGTTGCCAGCTCAGGTTCGTTACAACGTTCCATTGGAAATTGCTTACACAGTCATCCCGTTGGTCATGATTCTTGGTCTGTTCTTCTTTACCGCGAAAGATCAAACTGCACTGACCAAGGTAACAAATGACAACACGCACACCGTGAATGTCGAAGGATGGCGTTGGTCATGGGGCTTTAACTACGTTGACGAAAATGTTTTCGATGCAGGTACTCCAGCAGCCCGTCCAGTGTTGTGGCTTCCAGTGAACGAGAAGGTCAAGTTCGTTTTGTCATCACCTGACGTGAATCACTCATTCTGGATCCCTGCGTTCCTGACAAAGATGGACGTCATCCCAGGTCGCCACAATACATTCGAAGTGACGCCTGACAAGTTGGGTACTTTCTCAGGTAAGTGCGCTGAACTGTGTGGCGCTTACCACTCACGAATGTTGTTCGACGTCAAGGTTGTAAGTCGCGCAGACTATGACGCCCACATTGCAGATCTTAAATCGCGCGGTCAAGTAGGTCAGGTTGAAACTGGCCGTACACAGGTAGCAGGAGCAGCACAATGACACTTCTCGATAAACCAGTAGACGCAGCAAGTTTTGCGCCGTTGCCGCAGCGTAAGAAGCCTCTAGGTCGTCGAATCGCTGGATGGATCACGAGCACTGATCACAAGGTGATCGGCAATCTATACCTCGTTACTTCATTCACGTTCTTCATCATCGCTGGTGCCTTGGCTCTTGTAATGCGTGCCGAACTAGCGCAACCGGGATTACAGTTCGTTTCCGACGAACAGTACAACCAGTTGTTCACAATGCACGGAACTCTCATGCTGTTCCTCTTTGCGACGTCATTGTTTGCTGGTTTTGCCAACGCATTGATGCCGCTACAAATTGGCGCGCCTGACGTAGCCTTTCCACGTCTGAACATGATCAGTTACTGGTTCTACTTCTTCGGTGGCTTGATCGTTACGTTCGGATTTTTGACACCTGGTGGAGCAGCCAGCTTCGGTTGGTTTGCTTATGCACCATTGTCGAACGTTGTGAACTCACCAAACGTTGGTTCGGATCTGTGGATTCTTGGACTAACTCTCGGTGGCTTGGCATCCATCTTTGGTGCAGTTAACTTCATTACAACTATCTTCACGATGCGTGCTCCTGGTATGACCATGTTCCGCATGCCAGTGTTCACATGGAACGTACTGTTGACATCAGTTCTGATTCTGCTAGCTTTCCCTGTTCTTGCAGCAGCTATGTTGATGTTGGAAGCCGACCGAAAATTCGGTGCGCACGTTTACGATGCAGCAAATGGCGGTCCGATCTTGTGGCAACACTTGTTCTGGTTCTTTGGTCATCCTGAGGTTTACATCCTCGCATTGCCGTTCTTCGGTATCGCAACTGAAATTTTGCCGGTATTTAGCCGCAAGCCAATCTTTGGGTACAAGGGATTGGTATTTGCAACCATCGCTATTGCAGGTCTGTCAGTAGCAGTATGGGCTCACCACATGTACGTCACTGGTGCGGTCAACTTGCCGTTCTTTAGTTTTATGACGATGTTGATTGCGGTACCGACTGGCGTGAAGTTCTTCAACTGGATCGGAACGATGTGGGGAGGCTCGGTTTCATTTGAGACTCCCATGCTCTGGACGATTGGCTTCTTAGCAACCTTCTTGTTCGGTGGCATCACCGGCATCATGCTCGCAGCTCCACCAATCGACTTCCATGTCAGTGACTCATACTTCGTTGTTGCACACTTCCATTACGTGCTGTTTGGAACTGTGGTCTTTGCGATGTTTGCTGGTTTCTACTTCTGGTGGCCAAAACTGACTGGCAAGATGCTTGACGAAAAACTCGGCAAGATCCATTTCTGGCTAGTGTTCTTCGGTTTCCACACAACCTTCCTTGTGCAGCACTGGCTCGGTGTTCAAGGTATGCCGCGTCGCTACGCTGATTACCTTGCTAGCGATGGTTTTACCACGTTGAACATGGTCTCCACCATCGGTTCGTTTGTACTTGGTGCATCGTCATTCGTGTTCTTCTATAACGTGTACAAGACCACTAAGTACGCGCCACTGGTAACTGTTGATGATCCATGGGGCTGGGGTAACTCGCTTGAATGGGCAACATCATGCCCACCTCCTCGCCACAATTTCACTTCGATTCCACGCATTCGTAGTGAACGCCCAGCCTTTGACCTGCATCATCCAGAAGTAGAAAACCTCGATGTTGCAACACGCGAACAAATCGTTTCTCATGTCACAGGAGGACACAACTAATGAAAATTGGTGGCAAACTCTTTGCATGGGCCAGCGTGCTCTACTTCGGTATCGCAACCGTTTATGGATTCATGTCGCATGATCCGATCGGAACTACAGCAATTGCTATGTCTGGTGCATTGGCGTTCTTAGTGGCTTTCTACATGCTTTTCACCGCAAAGCGTGTTGGAGATCTTCCAGAAGACAATGAAGTAGCACGTATCGAAGATGCCGATAGTGATTACGGATTCTTCTCGCCACATTCAATGTGGCCATTTGCTATGGGTCTGTCGAGCTTCTTGTTCGTTATGGGATTTGTCTTTGCTAACTGGCTAGCCGTTATCGGTGTGCTTGCATTGCTGTTCTCAATCTTTGGCTTGTTGTTCGAGTACTACCGCGGCGACTTCGCCAGTTAGTCAATGAAGTCTGCGCGGCTGGCGGTCGCCACTTTTGCCGGCAATTGCGCAGGCTGGGCCTCGCAAGTTGCTGGGCGCGGTCGTGGCGAAACTATCCGCGGGAGAGTGCTACTTGCAGTTGACCCTTCCGCACTTAGCAAGTTAGCTGCTAACCGCGACATTGTGCTTGTCAGTGGTACAAACGGTAAAACGACGACAACAGCGAATCTGGCCAAGATTTTGGCCGACGGCACAGATGAATCTGTCAGCACAAGTGAATTTGGTGCCAACATGACAGCAGGTATCGCCTCTGTCCTGATGCAACAGCCTGCTCATCGTCTCGTGGTTCTGGAATGCGATGAACTCTATTTGCCGGCCATGTATGACGCTTTAAAGCCGAAGGTAATTGTGCTCTTGAACCTGTCACGGGATCAACTGCATCGCACTGGCGAAGTACGCAAAATTGCCAATCTTTGGCAAAACACGTTCACTGGGGATGATGTCACTTTAGTTATTGACCGTGATGACCCCTTCCTAGAATTTGCTGCAAATCAGGCAGGACACGTGCTTCGTGTGAGCTTTGGTGGTCGACGTCATCCGGACGCTGCTACCTGTCCGCAATGTGCCAATCTTTTGGATTGGACTACCGGTGATTATGCGTGCAACTGTGGTCTGGGATCAACTCTTGCTCAAGTGCGCGCCGATCATCGACTGAACGGTCCAGCAAGAAACACTGTGTTGGCCATCGAAGCAGCTCGATTGATGGGAGCGATCGTTCCAGTTGAATTGGCAAGCGATCTCACCGCGCAGGCTCCTGATCGAATCGCGAAGTATGACGTTTCTGGAGTGTCAGTACCGACTCGGTTGGCCAAGAATCCTGAAAGTTGGCGTGGAGCCTTGGCTGGAATCACCGCATCAAATGTCATCTTGAGCGTCAACGCTAGGGGAATAGACGGTCTCGATACGTCGTGGTTATGGGATGTCGATTACAGTCCTCTGAAAGGCAAGACTGTCATTTGTACTGGCCAACGACGGCTAGACGCTGCCTACCGTTTAAGCGTGCAAGGAATTGCCGTAGAGGTGGCACAAGACTTCGCTCATGCAGTCGAGATTGCTGGCTCTGATGTTGAGGCAATTGCTAGTTACACGGCTTTTCAAGACCTAGCGGCGGCTCAACTAGGGATCAAAGGCGCTACAGGTGGTCGCTCATGAGTTTGACGATAGTGCGGCTTTATCACGATCTTCTAGGCACTTATGGAGATCAGGGAAACGCGGAAGTGTTGGTGCATCGTGCACAAGCTCGAGGAATTGATGTCGAGCTCGTTGAAGTAACTCCGCACGAGCCTGTGCCAACAAGCGGCGACATCTACCTGTTGGGTGGTGGCGAGGATGGGCCGCAAACAGTTGCGTTAGAAATGCTTCGCACTGATGGTGGATTAACAGCTGCGGTTAACTCGGGAGCTTCGGTCTTTGCGGTCTGTGCTGGATTTCAATTAATTGGCACACGATTACCAAATTCGCAAGGCCGAACAATCGATGGACTGGGGCTTGTGGATGTCGAGACTATCTATACCGACGAGCCTCGGTGTGTTGGAGAGCTAGTCATTCGCTATAGCCAGACCATAACCCAGCCCATCATGACTGGGTTTGAAAATCATCAAGGTCGCTCGGTACTCGGCGCTGGAGTAACTCCACTTGGTCATGTGCTGTCGGGAATTGGCAATGGGCGTGACGGAGTTGATTGCGTTCGGCCTGAAGGTGTTCATGTCGCAAAGGTGTTCGGTACCTACATGCATGGTCCGGCACTCGTGCGTAATCCTGCGCTTGCTGATGCAGTACTCGAAGGGGCATGTGGGCCACTCGCAGAGTATGTCGATGAATTTGCTGAGGCGTTAGCGGCAGAACGCCGAACCACTTTGTGGCCTTGAGGCGTGTAACAAGCGGGCACGTGGTTGTCAGCGAAATATAAGGAAATAAGTAATGCCCCCACCGAAGTAGGGGCATTACTTGATATGAACTTAATGCGCTGAGATCTCTTCGTGGCTGCTGCCATGAACTGCGTGAGATTCTGCTTCAGCAAGCTCTTGCGCGCTTGGGGCTGCAACGTTGTCGGCGTAGAACCATGCTGACAAACGTGTGCGTGCCTTTTCCTTACGGGCTGCTGGATTCTCGACACCGTTAGCGTCGATTGCAGGAGCAGCCGGAAGCGGTGCAATGTCTGCCTTGCCCATGAGCACAGCCTTCTCTTCAAGAGAAACAGGCTTGTGAATCTCAATGAATTCACCATGCGGCAGGCGTAAAACCTCACCCGATTCGTAACCATGAAGCAACAGCTCGCGATCCTTGCGCTGCAAGCCCAAGCAGAAGTGCTTGGTGACCTTGTAGGCAATTGGTGGAACAACGAAGATTGCAATACGCAACGTTTGGGTGATCTGGTTAATCGACAAGTGGAACGCAGTAGCGATGATGTCGTTATCTCCAGAGAACCACAGCATGAGGTAGAAGCTGATTGCCATGACACCAAGAGCGGTACGTGTTGGAGCGTTACGAGGACGATCCAAGAGGTTGTGCTCGCGCTTGTCGCCAGAAGCGAACGCTTCGATCCATGGGTACAGACCAAGCGAGGTGAACATGATTCCTGGAATGACCAAAGCCGGGACAAGTAGGTTCCAGCTGATGGTGTGACCAAGGATGTTGGTTTCCAAGTTAGGCATGATACGAACCGCGCCGTCGAGCCAGCCCATGTACCAGTCAGGCTGTGAGCCTGCTGTGACTTGTGAAGGCGTGTAAGGACCGTAAAGCCAAATTGGGTTGATTGCTACAAGGGCTGAGATCAGAGTAGTAACACCAAAGACGATGAAGAAGAAGCCGCCAGCTTTAGCCATGTAAATAGGGTAGAGGCGGAAACCGACAACGTTGCTTTCAGTGCGACCAGCACCTGGGAACTGGGTGTGCTTTTGGTAGAACACCATGATCAAGTGGACAGTCACAAGCGCCAACAGGATTCCTGGGATCAGCAAAATATGAACTGAATACAGACGCGAGATGAAGTCATTTCCGGGGAATTCTCCGCCGAAGAGGAACATCGCAAGATAAGTGCCGACAAGCGGGATCGCCTGCATGATGCCTTCAGCGATGCGAAGACCCGTTCCAGAAAGCAGGTCATCAGGTAGTGAGTAGCCAGCAAAACCTTCAAGAATCCCTAAGGTCAACAGAACTGTACCAATGACCCAGTTCATTTCGCGAGGCTTGCGGAATGCTCCTGTGAAGAAAACACGCATCAAGTGAACTGACATCGCAGCAAGGAAGAACAAGGCTGCCCAGTGATGAATTTGGCGCATCAAGAGGCCAGCACGAACGTCGAACGAAATGTTCAATGTCGATGCGTAAGCCTCGGACATTTTGATGCCCTTAAGTGGCATGTAAGAACCGTTGTAAATAACTTCGGTCATAGAAGGCTTAAACCACAAGGTCAGGTATGTTCCCGAGAGCAACAAGATGATGAAGCTGTAGAGAGCTACTTCACCCAGCATGAATGACCAGTGGTCGGGGAATACCTTCTTGAGAAGTTTGCTGAGACCGCCCGATGCATGAAGGCGATCATCAACCCAACTTGCTGCACCACCTGGCGCAACAGTGTTATTGGTAGGTGTTACGGTGCTCATCCGCGCTCCCAAAAGCTAGGTCCGATTGGTTCATGGAAATCACTTTGAGCAACGAGATATCCGTCTGCATCAACTGTGATTGGTAGTTGTGGCATACGACGCGCAGCTGGGCCGAAAACAACATTTCCGGAGTCTGCTAAGTCGAATGTCGATTGGTGACATGGGCACAACAGGTGATGTGTGCGCTGTTGGTACAGCGAGATAGGGCAACCAACGTGCGTACAAATCTTTGAGTACGCCAAGATTCCTTGGTAATCCCAGCCTTCACCTTGTTGTGAAACAATTTCAGCGGGAGCGATGCGAACCAAGATGATTGACGCCTTGCCACGAGCATTGAGGTTGCCGTCTTGTTCTTCAACATCAAGCAAGTTGGCAGGAACAGCGTTAACCAAACCACCAACTGGAATGTCCTCAGGGCGAATCTTGCGGTAGGTCGCATCCGTCACAATGGCGATGTCTTTGGCCCAAATGGTTTCGCGCAATTTAGTTCCTGGCATAGGGCCAAGATCGCGAAGGAAAACTAGCAAGGGGAGTGGAAACAGAGCCATTGCACCGAGCAAAGTGCGGCGAATGAGTTTGAACTCGCTAAAACCTGAAGCCTGCTTTCCTTCGCGGAAAGTTTCGCCAAAAGCAGCCTTATCTTCAGGACTCGATGTGTAGGTGTGACGCTCTTCAGTTACTTCAACATCTGGCATCAACTTCTTGGCCCAGTGAATTGCACCGGTACCGATGAGGAAAATTCCCAGTCCAAAAAGTACGCCAACCGTGACGTGATTGGCATTGACTGGGCCGATCGGTGGAATGTAAACGAGCTTGTCGTTTGGTACCACGATGTAGCAGGTGATGGCACCAATGATTGATAGAGCTGAGATGCCAAACATCGTTGCCACTTGGCGTTCAGCGCGCTTTGCAACCTTTGGATCTAAGTCGGCACGACGAGGTTCGTGGTGTCCAAGAGGGTAAACCGGAAGGCCACTGACGACGTCAATGCCATCCTTGCTACCAATGAGCTCGTTACTAGTTAGTTCGTTCATCGCGCCTTTGCTCCGATCCACACGGAAATTACGATCAAAATTCCAAGTCCCACAAGGAAAATAAATACACCTTCGGTTACTGGACCGAAGCGACCGAGATCGGCTCCGCCAGGATTATTGGACTTTTGAAGCTCTTGAATGTAGCGAATAATATCTTTCTTTTCCTGTGGAGTAATTGTCTTATCGCTGAAAACCGGCATATTTTGAGGACCAGTAATCATCGCTTCGACAACTTCCTTGGGTTCAGATGACATCAAATTTGGTGCCCAACGTCCGTTGGAAAGTGCACCACCGCGTCCAGCTACGTTGTGACATTGCGAGCAGTTTGTGCGGAATAGTTCACCGCCAAGTACGACATCTGCATTGGTGGTGTCTACAGCTTCATCACTTGGAATCGCAGGACCGGCACCCAAACTTGCTACGTAGGCAGCCATTGCCGCGATTTCTTCTTCCGAGTAAACCGGTGGCTTGTCTACGGCTTGAATGTTTGGACCAGCCAGCGGCATACGACCCGAACCCACTTGGAAATCTACTGCTGCAGCTCCGACTCCGATGAGTGACGGACCGTTGCTTGAACCTTGGGCAGCAACACCATGGCATGATGAGCAACCTTCGAGGAAAAGTTGCTTGCCTTGATCAACTTGTGTTGCCGATGCAACGCTTGCCTTGGGGGCAGTGTCAGTACTGACTGCTGCGTAAGCTGCGCCGGTTGTTCCCAGTGCGACAAACAACACCGCAAAGAGTGCTGCTGGATGTCTACGACTTAGTGCCACTGTAGGTGATATCCGTTCTTAGTAGTTAGCGTAAAAAGGTTATTTGATCAGGTAAATCGTTGCGAAAAGTGCGATCCAGACAACGTCAACGAAGTGCCAGTAGTAAGACACGACGATTGCAGAGGTTGCCATGTTGTGGGTGAATGCTTTTCCAGAATACGTACGACCCAAGACGTAAAGGAAAGCGATCAGACCGCCGGTCACGTGAAGACCGTGGAAACCAGTTGTTAAGTAAAACGCTGTTCCGTATGCATCGGAATTCAGTGTCACGCCTTCAACGCGAACCAACTTTGCGTATTCCGCAATTTGTCCACCAATGAAGAATGCACCCATGAGGAATGTGATCGTGAACCACTTGCGCAGACCCTTGACGTCGCCACGTTCAGCTGCGAATACTCCGAGCTGACACGTTACTGATGATAGAACCAGAACTGTCGTGTTAACGGCGGCGAATGGAATATTGAGCTTTTCTGTTTGATCTGCCCAAACTCCAGGGTTGACCGAGCGAAGCGTGAAGTACATCGCAAAGAGTGCTGCGAAAAACATGAGCTCGCTCGAGAGCCACACGATGGTTCCAACGGACACCATATTTGGGCGCTCGGCATGGGTAGGTACTCGTACTGAAGTTGTTGTCGTCACACCCCGAGTTTAGTGGTATTTGGGGTGTGAATGACGGCTGGAGCCCAGTAATTAATAGCCAATGTGACTTACTTAACGAGTCACAAGTTCACACGAGATCAGGTTCGCGAGAACGCCATTTTCTGGGCTAATCTAGAGCCGTGGAAAACGCTCAAAGAGTACTCAAGGTTTTGGTTTATAGCGACGACCAGACGGTTCGTGCCGCCGTTCGAACTGCACTGGGTCGCAAGCCTTCTGCGGACATCAGCGATGTAGACATTTTCGAGTGTGCCACCGAGCCAGCTGTAATTGCGGCCGTGGATTCAAGGCCTTTTGATTTGATCATTCTTGACGGAGAAGCTGTCCCAGTTGGCGGTATGGGTGTTGCTCGCCAATTGCGCGACGAAATTTACAACCTTGCGCCAGTTTTGTTGATCGTAGGCCGTGCTGCAGACCAGTGGTTAGCCACATGGTCTGGTGCCGAAGCGGTCATCTCACACCCAATCGATCCACGTGCGCTCGTCAAGGCAGCAATTGACCTGCTCAATGCTCGTAACGCTGTAACCGGTTAATTTTTATGTCCGAGTTTTCGTGGAAAGAAGCGCTCGGCCTCATTTCTTCTGGCACTGATCTGTCTGACGATCAATCCTTCTGGGCGATGGACCAGATCATGTCTGGAACAGCTACGCCGGCACAAATTGCGGGCTTTGCAGTGGGTCTTCGAGCCAAGGGCGAAAGCACTGCCGAAATTGTCGGCATGGTCCGAGCTATCCTGAGCAATGCTGTGACCGTTTCTTTGGCATCACCAGCTGTTGATATTGTCGGTACTGGCGGAGACGGCGCTCATACCGTCAATGTTTCAACGATGGCTTCTCTTGTCGTGGCAGGCGCATCCGTACCAGTTCTTAAGCACGGTAATCGCGCGATTTCATCAAAGGCCGGTACAGCCGATGTGCTTGAGGCGCTCGGCGTTGCTATTGCCATGCCACCGGAACTTGTATCCGCATGTGTTGCTGATGCTGGATTTGGCTTTTGCTTTGCTCCTGCACATCATCCAGGATTTCGACATGCAGGCCCAGTTCGAAAAGAACTCGGCATCCCAACCATCTTTAACGTATTAGGGCCACTGTGTAACCCAGGACAACCACCAGCCTCGTTGCTCGGGTGTGCTGATCTGCGACTTGCACCTGTCTTGGCGCAAGTTCAACAGGCTCGAGGATTCAAGTCAATAGTTGTTCGAAGCGATGAAGGACTCGACGAATTATCGACCAATGGCACATCACAGGTATGGGACGTGACGACCTCGGAAATTCGACACATCGTGTTCGATCCTTCGGTTCTCGGATTGATTCCGGCCAGCCTTGAACAGCTTCGCGGTGGCGAAGCTGATTTCAATGCACAAGTTGTGGTTGATGTTCTCAACGGTCGTACTGACGGAAATCTTGCTGCCATACGTGACGTAGTGGCGCTTAATGCCGCTGCGGCTCTAGTTGCGTTTGATTCATTAGGTCCCGAATTTCAATTCGGCGAACCGTCAGATTCGTTTACCCGTCGTGTGGCTCGTGCATTGCCGGTTGCTTATCAATCGATTGATACCGGTTCAGCACTATCTGTACTTGAAGTACTGGCATCTGTAAGCCAACGTCTTGCCATATCTGCACTGTAAGGACGTGCAGTTATAGGCATGTGCAGCGAATAACCATCTGTGATGCGAACCATTCGAGTACGACCATCACATAACCAATTAAGAATCATCTCGGTTTCGCGAACCAGTGTTTGATCATTGAGAAGTGTGGCACTTGTCAGAGTTAAAGCATTGACAGTTGGTAGTGGATCAATTCCGAATGGTACATGTGCGCTTTGGGACAATCTGCCGTGCCTGATTACGTGAATGTCCCAACCGGCAGTTTGAGTTGGGCTTGCGGCGATTAATTCGGGAATGTCGCGAAGTTGATTGATAAAAGTGACGTCATGAATAGCGTTGGTCAGACCCGTGAGTTGATCCCGAATGTGCGCAGCACTCTCATAGTTCTGTTCTCGGCTTGCTGCTGCAAGTTTTTCGCTGAGTGATTGAACTATTGCACTGGGATCACGCATTGCAATTTTGGCAAAATCTACTTCGCTGTTGTGCGAGTCAACATCTGAGCCATCGCGGCAAGGAGCAACGCACCGATTCATTTCGAATAAAGCACAGGGCAGTATCGATAGTGATTTGGTAATCAATAGTGAGCATTCACGAATAGGAAAATGAGCATTAAAGGCTGCCATGACGGTCTGAGCTGATTCTCGTGAAGCAAACGGACCAATTGCTGATCGCTCGTAGGGAAGTGGATGCGCCTGACGAGTGATCGTCAATTTCGGGACACGATCTTGAGTAAACGTAAGCCACATGGTTCGTTCCGGATTGCGCGAGCGAACATTGAATCGTGGTTTAAGTTCGGCGATCATTCGAATTTCTCGGATGGATGCTTCAAGTTCTGTTCCACAGGGAATGCATGAGACGCTTTGAGCTAACTCGATCATGTGATTCATTCGGCCTCGCGTCTCGGCCAATGTGAAATAGGAGTGAATTCGCTTACGCAGGTTTTTTGATTTTCCAACGTATAGAGGCTTGCGATTTCCATCGAAAAAAACATAGACCCCGGGTTGTGACGGAGCATCGGCAGCCAGATGACGCTTTCGCCGACGTCGCTCTGTTGCTTGTCCGCGGTATGACGTGAGCGCCTCCACTGAATGAACGCCCAAGTTGCCAAGTCGCGCGATCAAACTGTGCAACACATGAACTGTCGCTCGTGCATCATCAAGAGCTCGGTGCGTTGGAGTGATGTCACTATTGAAATATGACGCAAGCGTGCTGAGTTTGTGATTGCGAACTTCTTCGCGCTTGAGTGCTCGTCGAGCAAGTGCCACAGTGTCAAGCACTGTCGGATTTGGCCAATCTATGCTCAATCGTGCACAGTTAGCTTTTAAAAAGCCAACGTCGAATCCTGCATTGTGAGCAACGAGCACTGTGTCGGTTGTGGCATTTGATAGCCCTGCAAATTCCATGAATGAGGACAGTGCCGCATCAATTGACGGAGCAATCATGACATCTGCGTTTGTAATACCTGTGAGCACCTGTATGTAGGCCGGGATCGGAATTTTAGGATTGACGAATGTCTGGAATTCGCCCAGAACAATTCCTGCCCGAACCTTTACGGCTCCAATTTCTGTGATGGCGTTGTCGCGAGAATTCGTTCCTGTTGTTTCAAGGTCAACAACGACAAAAGTTGTTTCTACAAGAGGTGTCTCAACATCATTGATGATGTCATCGAGCGTCAACGCGGCAAGCGCCGTAGGTGAGCCAGATGTTGCATGCATAAATGTGACGCTACCGCTTAGTTCTGACAAGTGCATGATTGCCAATCAAAGTGTCAGAGCCTCGAGTTATGTTGGCGATAGTCCAGCGGAAGGAAAAGCGATGATCGTAGATTGCGACTCATGCATTATGAAAGATCTTGCCTGCGGTGACTGTGTGGTGACCATGCTCCTTGGCGATGCTCAGGTCAGTGTCAGTGAACACAGCGGTGTATTTGAAGTGCTTGCTCAGGCAAAACTTACAGCACCTTTGCGCTTAATCGTTAATGAGGAACATAGAGGTGCCGTAGCTGACGTTGGCTAGTGTGCCGTACGGCAAGATAGAGCCATGAAGTTGGCATTCAGGAGTTAGTGGTGGCTAAACACACGCTTGTCGTCACTAACGATTTTCCACCGCGCGAAGGTGGAATTCAAACTTTCATTTTCGAGTTGGTGTCTCGATTCGAGCCTTCAACTGTGACTGTCCTTGCCTCGCATTTCGAGGGAGATGTTGCTTTTGATGCCACTCTTCCATTTAGTGTTATTCGTTCGTCATATTCAGTCTTACTTCCGACTCCTGCGACCTCAAAGCTTGCTCGAAGGATCATTACTGACAAGAAGGTCACCCGAGTCGTATTCGGAGCAGCAGCGCCGCTGGGATTGCTCGCGCCGACATTTCGATCCCATGGCGTGAAAGCCTTGGTCGGTATTACTCATGGTCATGAAGCAGGTTGGGCTATTACGCCGGTCACAAGGCAGTTATTGCGGCGAATTGGAAAATCACTCGACGCAATGACGTACTTAGGTGATTACACCCATAAAAAAATTGGGAACGTGCTGGACGAAAAATCACGAAATGCCCTGGTGCAATTAGCGCCCGCGGTTGATCCGCAAGTTTTTACACCAGAAAATCGTGAAGCCGGTCACCAACTAAGAAAAGATAACGGCCTGGATCACAAGCAAGTCATTGTCTGTGTATCGCGGTTAATGGAGCGAAAAGGTCAAGATGCTCTTATTGAGGCTATGCCAAAGGTTCTTTCGCAAGTCCCTAACGCGCATTTAGTAATCGTCGGTGGTGGAAGTTACGAGCCGACACTTCGAAAACTTATCGATAAGTTGAATCTAGAAAACTATGTCACGATGACTGGGAAAGTTGCATTCGATCAGCTTGCGAAGTGGTACGCGGTCGGCGATGTATTCGCTATGCCATGTAGAACTCGAAATGGTGGTTGGGACGTCGAAGGGCTCGGCATCGTATTTCTTGAGGCGAGCGCAACTGGTCTTCCTGTTATTGCTGGTAACTCCGGTGGCGCACCCGATGCCGTCATTGATGGTGTTACTGGTTATGTCGTTGACGGTCGAGATCAATCAGATATTGTTAATCGATTAGTCCAGGTTTTATCCAATGAGGCTCTTGCATCTTCACTTGGCGCGGCTGGTCGGGAATGGGTTCTTAAAGCGTGGACGTGGGACAACGCGGTCACGAGTTTGCAAGCGCTGCTTGAGAAGTACGATCCGAGTTCCTAGCGGCTAGGTGAAGTTGTCGCCACGCCAAAAAAGTAGCCCACATCAAAGTCGCGATTCGAATTGTTTGAACAATTGTCGGAAATACTTCACCTTGTTGGTAGGCAACGTAGGCAAAGGGATAAAGAATTTGCCCACACAACGCACTGACAAAAAACAGCTTTGTGATCAGCGCAAAGTCTTTTGAGGGCTTAAACGCACAAACAGCAAGGATGCCGAAAATCCAAATGTTGTATTGCGGTGATAACACTCGACTAGTGATCATGGCGATGAGAACTATCGCAAGCGCTGCATCAGCAGGCTCTACAGTCTCGATCCGCCCTTGAAGTCGCCACAGTGCGATTCGTCCAAGGGCGATAACCGTGATGAACGTGATGAGTGCAGACACAACGGAGGTTCCATTGGCAACAACTTCAATTGCGCCATACCTAAATCCTGTTGACACAGTATGTGGACCTGCATTCCACCACATGTAAGGCAGAGCACCTACGGACTCGATCTGCAACCCTCGGGATCGTTGACCGGAAACGAAAGAGAAGCTTCCGGGCCACCAGAGTTTAAGAAGAATTGATCCTGCAAGTCCTGTGATGGTGAATGCCAACGTTGTACGCACGAGTTTGTCACGACGAACAGTAAGTAAGCCAAGACCTGGCCAGACTTTAAGAAGTGCACCAACTGCAAACCATGCTCCTGAACGCAATGGTGAATTTACTGCCAACAATCCCAGAATCATCATGAGTGTTGGAAAGACATCAAATCGCCCAAGCATGATTGGCCCCATTATTACTGGAGCCGCCAGCCAAATAATCGCTGGAAGATAATTTGGAAGCTGTCGTGATCGACATGTAGCAACAAGAACGCCCATCACAATGGCATCAACTACGACAGTAAGAAATATGAATCCCACGGTATTTGTAGCGATGGAATAGCCGGCAAAGAAAATCAATGCAGCTAACGGAGGGTACTGCCACATCGGATCATTGATAGGGAAGTGTCCATCCGAAATGTTGCTAGACCACCAGTCGTACAGTTGGACATCGCTAAAGAGGAATTGTGACTGCGGGTATGGCAAAAGTTGGGATCCAGACGCTAAAGCCCATGCTCTAGTGATAAGCCAAAGAATCGCCAAGCCTGTTGGCGAGACCTTTCGAAGAGCATTCATCATTTGTAGAGTGAATCAATGACACTTGCGAAGTCATGATTGATGACGTGTCTGCGGATGCTCAACTTTGGAGTGAGGTAGCCATTTTCGATGGTCAAATCGATTGGCAGAATCACAAATTTTTTGATCGCTTCTGAATTCGATACCGCTTCATTCGCAGTATTAACTGCCTGTTGAACGATAGCCTTAACCTCCGCATTGTTTACAAGTTCGTCAATCGGAGCATTCGCGATATTGTGCGATTGCAAGATGCCTGGAAGCGCCTCTTGATCAAGTGTCACTAGAGCGCTGATGTACGGCTTCGCATCGCCAACCACAACACACTGACTAATGATTGGTGCTGCACGTAGACGGTCCTCTAGAACATTCGGAGCCACATTCTTGCCCGCCGAAGTAACAATGAGTTCCTTCTTTCGACCAGTGATGTACAAGTAGCCCTCATCGTCGAGGCGGCCTACGTCGCCGGAGTGGAACCATCCATCGTGCGTGATTGCGTCATGTGTAGCGGTCTCGTTATTCCAATAGCCCTTGAAGATGTGATGGCCCCGCAGCAATACTTCGCCATCATCAGCAATGTGAACTTCGGTACCAAATACTGGTTTACCAACTGAGCCGATCTTGATTGCGCCTGGAATGTTGAGTGTGCTACCCGCTGTCGTTTCGGTCAAGCCATAACCCTCGAGAACGGTTAGCCCGAGCCCACGGTAGAAATGCCCCAAGCGAGTTCCTAGAGATGCGCCGCCAGAGATCGCATGGGTTACACGTCCTCCCATGGCCTCACGCAATTTGCTATAGACCAGTGAGTCAAATACCGAGTGCTTCGCTCGTAGAGCAAGTGATGGCCCACCACTATCGAGCGATTCGCTGTAGGCAATCGCAACATTTGTTGCAGCATCAAAAATCTTGCCCTTGATTGGACTCGCATCGTGAGCCTTTGCACCTGCGCTATTGAAAACTTTTTCAAAAACGCGAGGAACTGCCAAAAGAAACGTTGGCTTGAAGGAATGTAAGTCCTTCAAAAGCGTGCCTGGATTGGGAGTGTGGCCGATTGTGACTCGAGCACGAATCATGGCCATTTGAATCACGCGACCAAATACATGTGCAAGTGGCAAGAACAGCAGAGTAGATGCATCTGGTCGAGCAAAAATGTCTGGAATGCCTGCGATGAGGTTGTCGCATTCAGACATAAAGTTTCCATGAGTCATCATGCAACCTTTAGGACGACCTGTTGTGCCAGAGGTATAGATGATTGTGGCAATGTCATCGGGTGTTGCATTGCGTCGTCGAACGTCAAGTTCATCCTCAGTAATCGACGCCCCACGTTCGATAAGTCGATCAAGATCGCCATCGGCAAAAATGTACGAATGTTTCATGTCGGGAACTGTGGCGGCAATTTCATTAAACGGATACAAGGTGCGCTGTGCTTCAAAAAATGTTGCCACTACATGGCTGTCCTGCATCATCCATTGCACTTGCTCTGCCGATGACGTTTCGTAAATTGGAACCGTAATGCCTCCGGCATACCAAATGGCATAGTCAGCAATGGTCCACTCGCTGCGAGTTCGCGAAAAGATTGCAATGCGTTCACCAGCCTGTAGGCCATCTGCGATTAAGCCTTTAGCCACAGCTCGGACTTTATTGCGAAACTCTGATGTAGTCATGGGCGTCCAGACACCGTCGAGTTCGACAGATAGCGCCACAGCATGTGGCGCTACAGCGACGTTCTGTTCAATGTGGTCGGTGACATTACCCATGGTGGGGGTGGCCACAAGAGCAGGAGTACTGGCATTACGCATGTAGGCAGATTAGCGGTTAATCAGGCATTTGGCGGGTTATATCTGGGTACTCAATTGCTGTATGCCTAAATTAGTGACTACCGTAGTACTCGTGGCGAAAAGCGATAACTTTTACCGGTTCCTAAAAAATGTGGCAATTGGTCCAGCTATCGAAGTCACATTTCATCCTTGGGTAGAAGGACTGGAAAACATTCCTGATAACGGTGCTGCAATTTTGGCAAGCAACCACTTATCTTTTTCGGACTCGATTTTTTTGCCGGTTGCAGTAACCCGCAAGATTACTTTTTTGGCAAAGAGTGATTACTTCAATGCCCCAGGGGTACGTGGCAAAGTTACAGCGTCGTTTTTTCGTGGAGCTGGTCAAGTTCCAGTGGATCGCACTGGTGGCAATGCCAGTACAGCGGCGATCACCACTGGGGTACGACTCTTAAATGAAGGCCACCTACTAGGAATCTATCCAGAAGGTACTCGTTCGCCTGATGGCAAGTTGTATCGAGGAAAGACTGGTGTTGCTCGTATGGCGCTTGAAGCTCGAGTACCAGTCATTCCCATCGGGATGATAAACACCGAAAAAGTTCAACCTATCGGACGCTCGCGCCCAAACTTCGGTGTTGACGTAGGTGTGCGAATCGGAAAGCCAATTGATTTTTCACGCTACTACGGCATGGAAGATGATCGTTATGTCCTTCGTTCTATGACGGACGAAATTATGTACAAGATCATGGATCTCACTGGTCAAGAGTACGTAGACATGTATGCTTCACGCGCTAAAACACTAGCCAGTGAATAATCTCTAGCGATGCGCTAAAACTTCACCAATTGGTTGATTGATTTGAGAAAGTAAATTGATAAACCAATCCTGAGTGACATCGAATGGCTTAGACCCTTTGACGCGGTCGAACTCGCAAGCTCGAATCACGTTGTTGTTGTCCTCATCTTGTCCAACTAGTCCAGTAACTTCATCAAGTGCCGCTTGTACTGCCACTTGTGCACAGGCTCGAATCAACTCTTGATCGCGATCATTTGCTGGAGCCGAACGTGAGTAGTAACCACTCTTTTGAACGAGAACCTTGTCCGCTTGGATCATTGGTGCGAACTGTTTAGCAAACCATGCACCGGGATTAATTTTGTCGATCTGAACATGTCCAAAAGCATCACGAGGAACTTCTTCGCCGCGTGATTGCATTTCCTCGATGATTGCATCAACTCCAGCACCTTCGGAGAGGAAGATGTTCACGTTGCCAACACGATCTATGACAGCCTTGAGGCGTTCAGCTTCAGCCTCGAGATTGATGGCTAATTCAGGCACAAATACGGCATGAATATCACGGCGTTCTCTGGCGACACCAAATGCATCGAGCCAAGACGTCTCGTCAAGTAACTGTCGGTAGCTAACAGCAGTGGCAGCAGTCAACCATCCACAATGACGCCCCATCACTTCATGAACGATTAGCATCCGAGTGTTTGACGTGTGCTCCGAAACGATGTTGCTAAAGAAGTGAGCCCCTTCGTCAGCTGCTGTCCAGGCTCCTAGGCTTTGAGCGATGGGGTAGACGTCATTGTCGATCGTCTTTGGAAGTCCTACTACGGACAAGCCGTAGTTGTTGGACTTGAGGAATGTGGCCAAATCAGCGGCGGCAGTATTCGTATCGTCGCCACCGATTGTGTGAAGGACATCAACTCCGTCCTTGATTAGTTGATCAGCGGCAACGCGTTGAGGGTCTTGGCCCTCAACAACGAGGCCGCGTTTGATGCAGTCTTCGATGTTGGTCAGTTTGACGCGACTGTTTCCAATTGGGCTGCCGCCAAAGTTCTGCAGCAGATGAGCCTTTTCACGAATTTCTGGAGTGATGACAAGCGATTCGCCGCGTAAGAGCCCGTAGTAACCATTGCGGTAAGCGATGATCTCAACCTCGGGTGCGATCCGTGAATATTCCTCGATCAGTGCTCCGATTGCGGATGACAAACATGGTGCCAAGCCACCTGCGGTTAGGAGCGCTACGCGTTTCACAGACATGCCCCAAATCTACTAGACGCATTGTTTGTGTCCGTGAAGGGCAACGTTGCGGCAAACTTCGATTTAGTGATCGGTGTAAGAAAGCGTTAATCTTAAGGAATGTCGGACATCACATGGCCCAATCTGGTCGCTGCTCAGCAACCCGAGTATCCCGATGCCGTTGCTTTTGAGCAGGCTCAGGAAACTCTTCGTGCGTTGCCACCATTGGTTTTCGCGGGCGAATGTGATGAATTGACTGCAAAACTTGCCAAGGCAAGTGCGGGTAACGCATTTGTATTGATGGGTGGGGATTGTGCCGAAACGTTTGCCGCAAATACTGCTGATTCAATTCGTGCTCGCCTCAAAACTCTTTTGCAAATGGCAATCGTGCTGACCTATGGGGCTTCAGTTCCAGTCGTCAAGATCGGAAGAATCGCTGGACAGTACGGCAAACCCAGAAGCGCCGGCATGGAAACAGTTGATGGAATTGAACTTCCTTCTTACCGTGGCGATGCTGTTAACGGGCTTGAATTCGACGCGGCCTCACGCGCCCACGATCCAATGCGTTTAGTTCAGACCTACCACGCGAGTGCTGCTGCGCTCAATCTTGTTCGTGCATTCACCCAAGGTGGGTATGCGGATCTGCGTCAGGTTCATTCGTGGAACCAAGATTTCGTTGGTGAATCTACACCAGGTAAGCGTTACGAACAGATGGCAGCGGAAATTGATCGTGCTTTGTCATTCATGGCCGCATGTGGCGCTGATCCCGACGAATTCCGACGTGCGGATGTTTACGCCAGTCACGAGGCGTTGTTACTCGATTACGAAAAGCCACTCACGCGTGTGGATTCACGTACCGGAAAGCTTTACGACGTTTCAGGACACTTCTTGTGGATTGGTGAACGTACCCGCGATCTTGATGGCGCTCATGTTGATTTTGCCTCGCGAATTAGTAACCCAATTGGCGTCAAGCTTGGACCGAAGTCCTCGCCCGATGTCGTGCGGGCGCTACTTGACAAGCTTGATCCGCAAAACACTCCCGGTCGATTGATGCTCATTACCCGCATGGGTGCAACTCAAATTCGCGATGTGCTTCCAGGCATCGTCGAAGCGGTGACCGAGACTGGCCATCCTGTTACATGGGTGACCGATCCGATGCACGGCAATACTCGCGAAGCTGCGAGTGGTCATAAAACTCGACTGTTCGATGATGTTCTTGATGAAGTCAAGGGGTTCTTTGAAGTACATCGAGCACTAGGAACTCACCCTGGTGGAATTCATATCGAGCTCACCGGTGATGATGTCACGGAATGCCTAGGCGGAATCAGTGGCGTCAGTGAAAGTGACCTTCCGTTCCGTTACGAAACTGCGTGTGATCCACGACTTAATCGAGTTCAGAGTCTTGATTTGGCTTTCCAAGTCGCAGACATGTTGAAGGTGCGTTAGTCCTTCATCGTAAGAGTCATGCGTCGTGCGCATGATGCCGCGGAGTACTACACAATTCGAATTGTGATCGTCGAACCAGATGGAGCCATCGTTCCGGCCTTGACCGACTGTTCCCACACTTCGTTAAGAACGACGTAATTCCACATGTTCACTGCCGTGACGTTAAACCCGGCAGCCTTCAATGCTGCTATTGCCGCATCCTTCTTCATGCCAACGACATTGGGCACGGCTACAAGAGGTGGACCTTTACTGACAGTGAGTTTGATGGTCGATCCGCGAGGTACAGTTTGACCTGGAGCAGGATCGCTCGAGATTACGCTTCCTGCGGCGCTTGAGTCGTAGATTTCGCTGGCAACTGCAACTTTCAATCCCAGAGTCTGAAGATCAGTTGTCACCTTGTTGACGTCTTGACCAGCGATTGCTGGGATCGTCACAGGAGCTGGACCCTTCGAGATAAAGAGTGTGACGTTGGCGGCACGTTTCACTTTGGTACCACTAGCAGGATCGGTCTTTACAACCTTGCCGACTTTAATTTTGTCGTCGTAGATTTGCTGTGTATCTCCGATAACGAGCGTGAGTGACTCTAACTCTTTTTGAGCGTCTGCTTGACTCTGACCAGTCAGATCGTTGGGAATCGTATAGCGCTCTTGACCCTTGGAAACGATCAGAGTGATGTCGCGACCTTTTCGAGCCTTGACACCGGCTTGAGGCTTCGTTGCGATCACAGTTCCATTCGGGATCGTTTCAGAGTATGCCTGGTCGATTGCACTTGATAACCCAACATTGGCGACTGCGTGTTCGGCATCTGTTTGGCTTTGTCCCACAACTTCAGGCATGGCCACATAGCTTCCAGTTACCTTGTAACCCACGATTGCCAATAGAGCGATCAATAGGCCAAGCACGAGAATTCGTCGACGTCGATGAGTCTTTTTACGAGCTATGCGATGGGCGTTCTGAGTATGAGCGGCGGGCGGTGTCGAGGCAGGCTGAGCCGACGATGCGCGATGCACGCCACGGGTGGGAGCCTCTAAAACCAGCGTTTGATTGATGGGAATCACAGTCGTGAGAGCTTCTACAGCTGGCACGGCATTTGTTGCTCGATTGACTCCTTCGAGAAAAGCTTCAGCGCTTTGAAGTCGATCATTGGGATCACGATGCGTTGCAGCTAGCACAAGATGATCGACCGCTGGCGGGACGTCAGGCTGGAGGGCACTTGGTGCTGGCACGTCGTTATTGACGTGCATGTATGCGACATCGAGGGGTGAGTCTGCAGTAAAAGGAACTCGGCCGGTAAGCATTTCAAAAAGCAGAATTCCCGCTGAATAAACATCGCTACGTTGGTCGAGTGATTGTTGTTGAACTTGTTCTGGAGACAAGTACGCCATCGTTCCCAATAAAACGGCGCCCGTTGAGTCACTAACGGGGGTGTTATCGATTACGCGAGCCAAGCCAAAGTCAGTGACCTTTATGTGACCGCTTTCGGTTATCAACACATTTTCAGGTTTGATATCGCGATGGATAAACCCAGCGCTATGAGCTGCGCCGAGTCCAGCAAGTACGGACTTCATAATTTCAAGAGCGTGAGAGCTCGTCAGTGAGCCGGCATCGTGCAGCACTTCGCGAATTGTGCGGCCTGGAACAAATTCCATGACGAGATAGGGGTAACCCTCGGCAACACCTTGATCATGCACGGCAACAACGTTGGGGTGGGTGAGTGCGGCTGCTGAACGTGCTTCTTGGATGAAACGTTCTACGAAGTCTGGATTGTTAGCAAACGATGCAAGCAAAACTTTGACGGCGACAGTTCGTCCAAGCCGGGTATCGGTCGCACGATAAACGGTCGCCATACCGCCCCGTGCAACAAGATCATCGACTCGGTAGCGACCATCAAGAAGTCGACCGATGTATGGATCGGAAGTTTGATTGGTGGTCACTCTCATAAGTCTAAGGTGGCAAATGCGCGATAGTGTCTTAGACATAGCGGTTATGGTGTCGAGGAGGGCTTTGAATGGTGCATTTGCGTTACTTAGCAGTGCTGCTGGGCTGCCTTCTAGGATCAGGTTGGCTGGAATTTTTTCTGCGAACTAGGGTTTATCGCAGATGGCTGCGATTAGTTGTGACCGTTTTGCCGGTCGTCCTCGTTTTCGTTCTCTGGGACATCTATGCGATTGGTCATCTTCATTGGACCTTCGATCCTCAAGCCATCACAACCGTGATCGTGATCAAAGGCGTACCACTCGATGAAGTTTTGTTTTTCATCATTATTCCAATCTGTGCGATTCTCACTTTTGAAGCCGTGAGAAGTTCTCATCCGCAATGGCACACAAAGGACGATGTGAAATGACATACACACAACTTGCCTTGGTGGGTGTGGCGCTGACTATTGTCATTGACGTGAGCGTCTTGCGAACCAAACTTGTTCGTCGAAAAGTGTTTTGGTACTCGTATGGAATCATTGTCATTTTTCAACTGATAAGCAACGGTTTTTTGACTGGTTACGAAATGGTGCAGTACGACGGAGATGCAATCATCGGCCAAACGTCACCTCAACATTCGCCACCACCATTTATCGGTCAAGGACGAATTTGTTTTGCACCAGTTGAAGATCTATTTTTTGGTTTCGCATTGATCCTTTTGACGTTGTCGCTGTGGATGTGGTGGGAACGCCGTGGGATTCAGTCGGATATTCACGCAGGTCCACCTCGCGAATCTGTCCGCGCTCTCGTTCGATACGAAGAGTAATTACTTCCACATTTTGCGAGCTTGCCACCACGCCGGCAGTGCAACTCTCAAACGTTTGCTCAGTGGCACTGACGCGCGCTTTGAAAATACGTCGTAATTGATCGCGATCACTTCATCAACTATGCCGCAATACAAAATACGAGCCGTTTCGATGCAGGGCTGAGCGTACGGAGCAAGCATTGAAATACCTTGGCGCGATTCTTCTTCCAATTTCTTCACTCGAGCAATTTGAAATTCGAGTGCCTGACGAAGCTCTGGCGTAAGGACTCGCTTTTCAAGATCCTCGCGACTCACACCAAATTGAGCAAGTTCGTTTAGTGGAAGGTACACGCGTCCACGATCAAGATCTTCATTGACGTCGCGAATGAAATTGGCCAGTTGGAATGCTATTCCGAGTTGCTTTGCGTATTCATACGCACGTTCATCAGTAGGTTCAAGGATAGGAACCATTTGGAGGCCAATAACTGCTGCTGAACCGTAGACGTACTCGTACAGATCGTCGAATGTGTCGAAGTGATCAACTGTGAGATCCATCGTCATGGAATGTAAAAAGGCTTCAAAATGTTCCCGAGGAATGTTCCAGCGATGCACCGTGTCGAGTACTGCGGCACAAATTGGATCCTTTGATATTCCAGAATCAAAGTCCTTAAAGAATTCGTTGGACCACGTTGTCAGTGCTTGTGCCTTTTCAGCGTCGCTCAAGGTTGATGCTAAATCGTCAACAATTTCATCTGCATAGCGAGCGAATCCGTAAAGCGCATGCACGTAGGGTCGCTTCTCGGGCGGAAGTAACAATGTTGCTAGGTAATAGGTTTTGCCATGTTGGGCGTTGAGACGTCGGCACAACTCATAGGATTCTCGAAGTTGAGGATCAACAATTCCAGCCGCATCAAGATCACGATTACTCACACCGCAATCATGACAGGCATCTGTTGTATGGGAGCATTAGGGCATGGGAATTCGACCGGGGCTATTGGCCGCGATGCTCAAAGCTGACCATCTCCATGGAGTAATTCGTTGGAAAGTTGATATCGACGACGATTCAGTGAATCAAGAACTCTCTATTGTGGGGGCATCTGCGTTATTTCTCGATTCACGATCTGTCGTTAATGTGGAGGAGTTTCTATCGACCGCTGGTCGGCAGCTCGAGTGTGCTCCAACTACGGGCATGACGATCGATAATTTTTCCTCTGCCATTCTTGCCCTCCCTAAGCGAAGCGTTATCGTTTGGACCGGTTGGCAAGAATTTGTAGGGTCAGATCCCGCAGGGGCTGCTCTGATAGTCGATGTGTTGGACGATGCCATTCAACAAATTTCGGGAACGGTTTTAGTTCTTGGCAAAGTTGGCGCGATGCCTAATGTTGCCGAGCTAACTGCACTGTCTTAAACAATTACGCGCGATTCAGCGATGCGCTGATTGTGTTGGTCCAGTGGAAGTAGCGGTTTCGTTTCTGCGTCACCAAAAATCAAGGCACGTTCTCGCGGAGATGCCGCTACTGCCATACAGAGAATTAATGTTGCAAGGACCATTGCAAGGCCATCGGAAAACTCGAAAAACGTATCGGCAGTCGCGCTGGAATTTGAAATGCCGTGAACAGTAAACGCAAAAATCGCAATGATGGTGATTCGAAGTTGAATTTTGCTTAGCCCCGTTGCTGCCAACAGTGGAATAGTCCACAGCAAGTACCACGGTTGTACGACTGGACCAAATACGACCAGAGCGCCGATTGCATAAGCCGCGCCTCTGGCGCCACTACGTCCTTGTGGCTTAACTGTCAGGACCATCAAAACAATGACAGTGATGGCAAATCCAATGGCACGGAAAATTGAAATCGCATGGCCCATCTGATCACCCATACCGAGATGACTCGTAGGCGCTCCTGTAAGTATGCCAAGCGCTGTCATTGGTGACAGCCAACTACGAACTGCTCCTGGAGTTTGGAGCGCACTAAGCCATCCCAAAGGCGAAACATGCGCGATCAACGACAGAATCACCATCGTCAACGCGCTGATAAATCCAGTGACACCAAAGGCTTTTAATCGCTCACGTATCGGGCGTCCCGATGTATGGATGATGGCGATAAACGGAAGCACAACAATGGCAACAGGTTTTACTGCCAAGCCCAGGGTTGTTATGCAAATTGCGAGAATGAAACGTTGATCAATGGCCAGTACAAGACCCGTTGTTACTAAAGCAATCATAAGAGAGTCGTTATGTGAACCTGCAATAAAGTGCATCAATACAAGTGGATTCAATGTTGCAAGCCACATAGCGGATGCACCATCAATACCGTGGCGTCGCGCAAGTGCTGCAACAGATCGAGCTAAGAGTAAGACGCTCAAAACTCCAATGAGTCGAAATACGTAGCTGGCGAGGTACACGTGAGGACCGCACGCTTGGGCGATGACTCTCTCGACAAAGAGAAATAGCGGTCCGTAAGGAGTTTTAGAATCCGCCCACATTGGATCAACACCGCTATTGAACCATCCAGGAACTACAGCAACTCCTGAGACATAAGGGTTGTCACCTTGGAGTTGTAAGTGTCCTTGCATGAAATATGAGTAGACATCACGACTAAATAGTGGTGCTGCAAAAATCAGTGGACTTATCCATGTCAACAAAATCTTGAACATTGTTTGTTCGCTGATCAATTTGTCATGAAGTGTGTCTATCCCAATGACAAGCCAAGCTTGCAAAATCAAAGCAGCGCCTACGACGACAAGAGCTCTAGAAAGTGCGAGACCTGCAGTTTGCGTTTGGAGGAAATTGAGAAGTGGCCAACGTAACGGATTGAATGCGAGTGGAAACCATCCAACACCAAACGAGCCGATGGCGATAAATGAACTACCTAGGAAGCCAGGTAAACCATAACTACCGAACCACGTTGTCGCTCTGGTAGTTGTGCTCACAAGATAAGGCTACTTGCGCAGTGCCCGCGATCGGTAAGTGGAATCCTTGCCGAGAATACGTTCAGCAGCCAGACGTCCTGAAATTAAGACCATTGGTACGCCCACACCAGGTTGAGTGCCTGACCCAGTAAAGACGACATTGTCACCCCAGATGTTGTGTGGTCGGAATGGACCGGTTTGCAGAAATGAATGAGAGGCAGCAAACGGTGCACCTCGTTCCATGCCGCGATCTTGCCAATCCAGTGGGGTAGTGATGTGGCTTACCTCTACGGAATCGCCAAAGCTTTTGTAGCCACGAGCTTCCATAGTCGAAATTACGTTCTCGCGATACTCGGGTTCAAAAGTCTTCCAGTCGATGTCTGCATCCATGTTGGGCGTTGGGAACAGCACGTAGTAAATCTGCTTGCCATCTGGAGCTAAAGATGGATCTGAATGCGTGGGATTCGTGACTAGCAAGCTTGGATCGCTCATGAGGGCTCGATTGTCAATCAAGTCGGTAAATACTTGTTTCCACTCTCGACCAAAGTGAATGTTGTGATGTCCAATGTGGTCGTATGTTGCGGTTGATCCAGCCAACATGAGGTAACACGATGGCGAATATTCAAGGCGGTTAATGCTCCACTTACTTACGCCGAGAAGGTCGCGATATGCCACGGGTAGATCTGGGTTGAGAACTACGACATCGGCAGCAAAAAATTCGCCATTGGCTGTCTCGACACCGGTTGCATGGTCACCATTACGCCGGACAGTAGTGACTTCAGTGTTGTATTTGATAGTGACGCCGTGGGCTTCTAGTGCCTTTGCCATAGCTTGTGGTACAGCGTGCATGCCACCTTTGGGGAAAAATACTCCAGCAACTGAATCCATATAAGCGATGACAGCATAAATTGCGAGCGCGTCGTAAGGAGAGAGTCCGGCATACATTGATTGGAAAGAGAACAGACGTTGTGTTCGATCGTCTTTAAGGAAAGTGTTGACTTTAGGTGCGAGCTTGCGAAAGCCACCAAGTCCAACTAATTTCGCTAAATCCGTCGACACCAAGCTCAAAGGAGAATCAATGTTTCGATCGATGAAATTTTTCATTTCGTACTTGTACAGATCTGAAACAAACTCGACATACTTACGGTAGCCAAGAGCTTCGTTGCTGCCAATCACTCGTTCAATTTCAGCGGACATTTCATCGACATCGCTGTACACGTCTAACACACTGTCGTCGTGGTAAAAAGCGCGATACAGCGGCGTGACAGGCTCTAATGAAAGCCAGTCGTTCATGTTTTCACCGAGACAATCAAAAGCGTCCTGAATGAGGTCTGGCATTGTCAAAACGGTTGGCCCGTTATCGAACTCATATCCGGAATCACTAATTCGTCCTGCTCGACCGCCAGGGATAGCATCACGTTCAAGAATCGTCACATTACGACCTGCACCAGCCAAACGCATTGCAGCTGATAGCCCACCCAAACCAGCACCAACGATGACGACGTCTTCTGTTTTACCTTTAACTGTGCGCATTAGAAAGCTCTCTGTGTGGCCATAATGGCTAGTTCGGTAAGTGCTTGTCGAGATTCTTCTGTGATGCTCTTGGTGTCGATAGCCGCGAGTGCATTTGCGGTTTGTTCGGCGATCGATGTTTCGACCGATTCAAGCGCTCCACTTTCTGAAATGAAATGCTGCAACTCTGAAATATCAGTTTCGGTGGAATGCGCTGCATCAAAAAGTGCAGCGAAGCGGTTGGCGTCGGCGCTAGTTAGCATTGTGAGAGATCGGGCTACTAAGACAGTGTGCTTGCGTTCGATGAGATCGTCTCCCGCGGGCTTTCCAGTGATACTGGCATCACCAAATACACCAAGCACATCATCACGCAATTGGAAAGCCTCGCCCAGTGCGAGCCCATAGGCCGAAAGAGCTGACATCACTGAATCGTCGGCATGTGCCATGGCAGCACCCATGTGCAAAGGTCGCTCAATTGTGTACTTTGCGCTCTTAAAACGAATGACATTGAGTGCTTGAGCCTCAGTCGTATTTCGACGCACTTGTTCGAGTAGATCAAGGTATTGCCCAGCCATAAGTTCAGTACGCATGATGTCGTAAATAGCCTTGGTGCGCGCCAATGCTTGCGAATCAAGCCCACTTGTAAAGAGCAATTCATCTGCCCATGACAATGCCAAATCGCCAATGAGGATTGCAGCACCATTGCCGAATGACAGAGCATCAGATTGCCAATCTGCGCTGCGATGCATTTCTTCAAACTGCTTATGTGCTGCCGGCTTACCTCGGCGTGTATCGCTGTGATCCATGACATCATCGTGAATCAAGGCACAAGCTTGGAGAAACTCCAAAGAGCTCACGGCTCGGACTACTTGATCAGAGTCGTCGTTGCCAGTCGCGCGGTAGCCCCAATAGGCAAAAGCTGGCCGTAGTCTCTTACCGCCTTGAAGAAGTGAATTCAAACTATCGATCAAAGGCAAGGTGTCTGGCGAAATGTTAGCCAAAATAGGTCGATGCTCCTCGATGAAGTCATCGATCGTGCCTTGGATGCGGACACGCAAATTGTTGGCATCGAGCGCAGATGTGGACACCTCTCAAGGGTATTGCTTGACCTTCTATTTCGCACTTTCGCGTATCTGCTGATGAATGTGGATTGCCAGTCGAGTTGCGGCCATTGCTTGAAATGCGACTGAATTACTGGGGTAGTCCGAAGTATCGATGAAGTGAGTTACCGAGGGTGTTAGGGATAAAGGGTCGATGTCAGCATCTTTTGGTGGAATCACTCGAATCCACAAGATTCGCTCTCGAACGTTCACATTGAACTGTTCGAGTGTCAGCAATAATGATTCAGAAAACATCTCCTGCATGTCGCGGTCAGTCCAATCGAAGCCAATCATTGATACAGGTACCTGAACTGTCCAGTTTTCTGATCCTGGAGGATGCATCAATTCGTCTTGTGGAGCGCATACTTGGAACATGGATATCTCTGGAAGATGACCTTGATTTTGCGTGTGTGACTTACTACTCGCGACATCTTTGTTGACGTAAAAGATGTTGGTGTGCAAAAGTCCGGACGTCGTACCATCAAGAGCTAACAGCAGCGTAAAAAAATTGTCTCTCCGCGAAGTTAACTGAACAACGTGATCATCAGCGGTCAAATTCTGGTCGTACAGCGATTGGCTGAATTGAAAAATTACTCCTAGTTCCACACAGCGCTCGTAAATAGCTCGGGACAATGAGCACATCCCGCCTTTAACGTGTGAGATTCCAAATGTGTGTTCAACATATGGTTCAGCGATACCAATGCTGTGTGCGGCTGATGGGGTGACGCCGTTTTTAAGTATGTAACTATCTGCAATATCGCGAAGGTGTGCAGTTCCTAGAAGTCGATTGCGAAGTCGTATGTAATCGTCGCGACGAGTTGCAAATAATCTGCGCAAACGAACCGCTTTATCGTGAGTCTCAACAGATTCCAACGCAAGGCGATGCTCTGCCCAGAGTGAGGAACCGGCCCGTAAAAAGTTGCGCCACTGATCTGCAGCGCGTGATCCGAACTGCACCTCGATCGCATTCGCTGTGGAGGCAACACCCACTCCGGGAAGCGTTACCTGATTCCCGTCAACCCATCGAATACTCAAAGCTTGATCGAGTTCGGAGATATCGATGCATTCTTCGAATGCAGCCCCTGTTTTAAGAAATAGGTCGCGAAAAGTTGCAGGCACAGTCAATGAAGTGTCGGCAAGATCAAAAACAAATCCATCGGAACGAACCACAGACGCAGCGTCGTCAATCGAGGCTCCCTTGGCAATAACAATGACCTCGTAGCCTTTAACTTTCAATCTCGCAGCGCACGTTAATGCACCGATAGATGTTCCTTCTACAAATATTCGAGTCATTGATGTCTAGTCATTCGACACGGATAAGGCAGTGCCACCAGTCATTGTGAGTAACTCTGTGAAGTTCGTTTTGAATACAACGTGGGTGTGTCCTGCTGCTGCCCACACTTCGTCGTATTCAGCGAGGGATGCATCAACGAATGTGAGTGGTTGGTAAGTCGAGCCGTCATGCGCCCACCCAACTGGACTCACGCCTCCGATTGCGAAACCAGACCACGTTCGAACAAAATCTGCGTCGACTCGGTGCAAAGCAGTCAGCGAAGTCGTACTGCATACCAAGTCTGTGTCTACGCGATGGCGACCAGAAGTTATGACTAAAACTGGAACGCGTCCTCCATCGAGATCACTACTGAAAACGATGGAGGACGCGATTTGTCCAACAGTGACCGAAAGCGCATTAGCAGCATCAAGTGCAGTGCGAGCGGTGTCGAGAAGTTGTCGTACTTCAGGTTCGATACCAGCCTTGGTGAAGGCTGCCTTTACTCGCGCCACACTCGAATGTTCGGTCTGGCTCATGATGTCTTATGCAGTTGCTTCTTTGAATGCGCGCTCGATGATCGTAAGAGCATCATCCAAGAGGTGTTCTGGCATGACTAGTGGTGGCAAGAAACGCAGAACGTTTCCGTAGGTACCTGCAGTGAGTACGAGCACACCTTCGCTATGGCACAACTTTGCAACCTTGCCAGTCATGTCTGGATCTGGTTCATCTGTTCCAGGCTTGGTGATCTCAACAGCAATCATTGCGCCACGTCCACGAACGTCGCCGATTACACCGCAGTCTTCCGCGATCTTCTTCAGACGAGGAACCATGACGTTTTCGATGTTCTTAGCCTTGGCGTTGAGGTCTTGTTGTTCCATAATGCCGATCGAAGCCATCGCAGCTGCGCAAGCAATTGGGTTGCCACCGTAGGTGCCACCAAGGCCACCTGCATGAACAGCGTCCATGATTTCTGCGCGACCAGTAACGGCTGCAAGTGGAAGGCCGCCTGCAATGCCCTTGGCTGTTGTGATCATGTCGGGAACGATGCCTTCATGCTCACAGGCAAACCATGCACCGGTTCGGCAAAAACCGGTCTGCACTTCATCAGCAACGAACACGATGCCGTTGTTGTTAGCAAACTTCACGAGTGCTGGGAGGAATCCCTGTGCAGGAACGATGAATCCACCTTCACCTTGGATGGGTTCAATCACGATTGCAGCAACGTTGCCTGCTCCAAGTTCCTTTTCAATCCGGCTAATGGCGTGCTTTGCAGCATCTGCACCTGAAAGCCCATCGTGAAATGGATTAGACAATGGCATGCGGTAAATCTCTGGTGCGAATGGACCGAATCCCTGCTTGTATGGCTGGTTCTTTCCGGTCATTGCCATGGTGAGGTTGGTGCGACCGTGGTAGCCATGCTCGAACACAACGACTGCCTGTCGCTTTGTGTAATGGCGTGCAATCTTGACTGCGTTCTCTACGGCTTCGGCGCCAGTGTTGAACAATGCAGAACGCTTCTCGTGATCACCAGGAGTTAGGCGATTTAGCGCCTCACAAACGTCTACGTAGTTCTCGTACTGAGTCACCATGAAGCACGTGTGAGTGAAGCGTTCAACCTGTTCGGTGACAGCTGCGGCAACTTCAGTAGCTGCGTTACCCACTGTAGTCACAGCAATACCTGAACCCATGTCGATCATTGAGTTGCCATCGACGTCAACAACGACGCCGCCGCCTGCACGCTCAATGAAAATTGGAAGAGTCATGCCTACGCCGCCGCTCACTGCGGACACTCGACGCTTTTGCATGTCAAGGGATTTTGGTCCTGGGATTGCCGTTGTAAGGCGACGTTCTTGCGGGATGCCATTAATGAGGTTTTCAGCAGTCATGATGGCAATGTTAGTCCTGCTTTTTGATGAAATCGAACAGGGGCGTAGCGTATGCAGTATGACAAATGTGCGTTCTTTTTGGGTTGCCGGTAAACCAGTTAATAGTGATGTTGTTGCTGAAGTAACACATCCAGCCGATGGCAAGGTTGTCGGACAACACTATGTACCGACGGCTGACCAAGTGGAACAAGCGATTTCAGCTGCTTATGCCGCTCGCTCGGCATTTCAGGCAACCAGTGCAGGCGCTCGAAGCGATGCATTGACTCTGATCGCAAACCGAATCGCTGAACGAACTGAAGAGATTGCACAACTCATCACGGCCGAAAACGGTAAGCCAATTTTGTGGGCACGCAGTGAAGCTACGCGCGCAGTGTCGGTATTTCGTTGGGCAGCTGAAGAGGCACGACGATTCTCGGGTGAAACACAACGTCTGGACACTGAAGTAGCGAACGCAGGTCGCTATGCCTTGATCCGTCGATTCCCAACCGGCGTAGTTCTTGGCATTTCACCGTTCAACTTCCCAATTAATCTTGTGGCTCACAAAATTGCACCGGCGATCGCAGTAGGAGCTCCAATTATTCTTAAGCCAGCTCCTGCAACACCGCTCAGCGCCTTGTTGCTCGGCGAGATTATGGCCGAGGCAAATTTGCCCGAAGGATCATGGTCAATTTTGCCTGTAAGTAATGACATGGCGCCGGGTCTAGTCGCAGACGAGCGCATGCCAGTTGTTTCATTCACAGGTTCTGACAAAGTTGGATTTGAGATTCAAAAGGCAGTTCCTCAGAAGCACATCACGCTTGAACTTGGTGGAAACGCTGCTGCGCTGATTCTTGAGGACTGGAACAGCGAAGAAGATCTCAACTGGGCGGCAACTCGTACCAGTTTGTTTGGAACTTACCAAGCAGGTCAGTCATGTATCTCGGTGCAACGAATCCTGATTCATGAATCTATTTACGACGTGCTATCGGCCAAGATTGCTGATGCAACAAGCAAGCTTGCCAATGGTGATCCTTTTGACGACAAAACCATTGTTGGTCCAATGATCAATGAGGCAGCTGCGATCCGAGTTGAAGAGTGGGTCAATGAAGCAGTTGCTGCTGGCGCCACCATTCTCACGGGCGGCACACGCGATGGAAACTTCTACGCACCGACTGTGCTGGCTAATGTTCCTCGCGATGCCAAGGTTTCTTGCAATGAAATCTTTGGTCCAGTCATGATTGTTGATCGCATCAGTACCACTCAAGAAGGTTTTGACTACATCAACGAATCGCCATTTGGTTTGCAAGCTGGTGTATTCACTCACGATATTCAAACTGCCTTCCGTGCACACCGCGAACTCGAAGTTGGTGGCGTGATTATTGGCGACGTACCAACATTCCGAAGTGACCAAATGCCATACGGCGGTATTAAAGCATCGGGTGTAGGCAAAGAGGGTCTGCGTTGGGCTATGCAAGACATGACCCATGAACGCATCATGGTGCTTAGCGGTCTCGATCTTTAGTCAGTGATGTCAGGTCCACGTCGTGTTGTAGTGCTGGGCAGTACCGGCAGTATTGGCACGCAAGCTCTGGACATTATTCGGACACATCCTGAACGTTTTGTTCTAGTTGGCTTGTCTGCAGGGGGCTCCAATCCTGAATTACTTGCGCAGCAAGTCATTGAATTTAATGTTGCGAATGTAGCGATCGCGCAAGCAAGTGCTGCTCAAGACTTCCAAATCGCACTATATGCGCACGCGCAAAAAAATGGATACGCACAAGGCGACTATTCGTTGCCTAAGTTGCACATTGGTCCTAAAGCCGCCACTGAACTTGCAGCAATCGATTGCGATGTTGTTCTCAATGGAATTACTGGCGCTGTTGGTTTGATGCCCACGGTTGCCGCATTAACTGCTGGTCGAACGTTGGCTTTGGCAAATAAAGAGTCGCTAGTTATTGGCGGCAGGGCAGTGACGAAACTAGCTGCTCCAGGGCAAATCGTGGCGGTTGATTCTGAACACTCAGCAATCGCGCAAGCTTTACGATCCGGCACTAGTGATGAAGTGAAGCGGCTGGTGTTGACCGCAAGTGGTGGCCCATTTCGCGGAAAGAAGCGCGACGAACTAACATCAGTAACTGCTGAGATGGCTTTGAATCATCCAACGTGGTCCATGGGGCCTGTGGTGACCGTTAACTCCTCGACACTGATGAATAAGGGTCTCGAACTGATTGAGGCACATTTACTTTTTGACATTCCGATGGATCGAATTGACGTGGTTGTTCATCCTCAATCAATTGTTCATTCCATGGTTGAGTTCGTGGATGGTTCCACTATTGCTCAAGCAAGCCCGCCCGACATGCACTTACCGATTGCTTTAGGCATCGGATGGCCATCTCGCGTTCCTGAGAGTGCATCTGGTTTGGACTGGACGCAGGCAACGTCATGGACATTTGAGCCAGTTGACGGAGAAACATTCCCAGCAATCGCTTTAGCCAAGCGAGTCGGTGCTATGGGAGGTACAGCTCCAGCTGTGTTCAATTCTGCAAATGAAGTGGCTGTAGACCAATTTTTGAACGGCCACATTCCTTACTTGAGCATCGTTGAGATCGTTGAACAAGTAGTCAATGCTCACTTCTCTTCGGGTTTTGTCAGTGATGATCAGTTAACTATTGAACATGTAGTGAGTGCTCACGAGTGGGCGCAGTTACACACTCAATCGATTATTGATCAAGGTGGTTCGAAATAGTGCTTGGCTTTCTCGGCGTATTGTTTTTTATCTTTGGCCTATTGGGATCGATCGCACTTCACGAAATTGGACATCTTGTACCAGCGAAAAAGTTTGGTGTGCGAGTATCGCAATACATGGTTGGCTTCGGACCCACGTTGTGGTCACGTACCCGCGGTGAAACCGAATACGGCGTGAAGGCAATTCCTATGGGTGGATACATTCGCATGATTGGCATGTATCCACCAAGTAACAATCCCCAACGCAAACGCGGACCTTTCGCTGAACTCATCGAAGATTCACGCGAGATGTCGCTAGAAGAAATTCAGCCAGGGGAACAACATCGAACCTTTTACTCGCTATCGATTCCTAAGAAATTGATAGTGATGTTTAGTGGTCCCTTCATGAACTTCATCATTGCTTGTGTACTTTTCACAGTGTCGCTCTCGGTGATTGGGTATATGGCTCCGACAACTACTGTTGCTCAAACATTGCCGTGTGTACCTACAGTGACAGATCAATCAGGTGAATTATTGTCTGATGGAACTTGTGGAGCTGGTTCAGTATCTCCTGCTAGTTCAATTGGACTTAAGGCCGGCGACACTATTGTCGCTGTGGACAATCACAAGGTGACGTCTTGGACGCAGTTGGGTGACGTACTAGCGGATCTCGGGGGTCATACAGTACCAATTACGTTCTCTCGAAACGGAGAAGAAATTTCGCGATCTGTCACTATCGGTTCGGCATACGATCTACAAAGCACAGATGGCTCACCACGAGGCTTCATAGGACTGTCACCAACGCGTGCTCCACATCGTGAATCCATTTCGGCAGTCGGACCATTCATGTGGGCTGATGTACGAGCTTCAACGGCTGCTCTTGGTCATTTCCCAGTTGCGGTTTACGATTTAGGTCGCACTTTGATGACGAATGGTCCTCGCAATCCCAATGGCCCTGTCGGTGTTATTGGAGTAGGCCGAATAACTGATCAGATAGCAAGCCAAGATTCTGTTCCGTTGTCCAACAAAATTGGGTCGTTGCTCATGATGCTCGCTGGATTGAATCTGTTCTTGTTCCTTTTCAATCTCGTGCCGATTCTTCCTTTGGATGGCGGACATATGGCCGGAGCAATGTTTGAAGGGATACGGCGATTTGTTGCTCGACTGCGGGGTATTTCCCCGTTACCTGGGCCAACCGACACTGCCCGTTTGTTGCCGCTGACATATGTAGTGGCGATCGTCATGATTGTTTCATCGCTTCTGGTGGCGGTCGCCGACATCATTAAGCCGATAACTCTTGGCTAAGCGCGCGATCCTTCACTAAGTAGCCGATAATAGAACTATGTCGGTCAACCTTGGACTTCCTGCCTTACCACCACCAGTGCTTGCGCCGCGTCGCAAGAGTCGTCAGATTATTCTGAATCACCACACACATCCAGTAAAAGTTGGTGGAGATGCGCCGATAAGCGTTCAGTCAATGGCAACGACACTGACTGCAGACGTCAACTCGACACTTCAACAGATTGCTGAACTCACAGCGTCCGGCTGTCAGATCGTGCGAGTTGCTGTGCCCAGTCAAGATGACGCTGAAGCGTTGCCAATTATTGCTAAGAAGAGTGGCATCCCAGTTATCGCCGACATTCACTTTCAGCCGAAATATGTTTTTGCTGCAATTGACGCAGGTGTCGCTGGCGTTCGTGTCAACCCAGGCAACATTAAGCAGTTTGACGACAAAGTAAAAGAAATTGCAAAAGCTGCAGGCGATGCTGGAATTCCGATTCGTATTGGTGTCAATGCTGGCAGTCTCGACAAGCGTTTGCTTGAAAAATACGGCAAGGCCACTCCCGAGGCACTCGTTGAATCGGCGCTGTGGGAATGTTCGCTTTTCGAAGAGCACGGTTTCCGCGACATCAAAATTTCAGTGAAGCACAACGATCCAGTTGTCATGGTCGCTGCGTATCGATTGCTCGCTGCGCAATGTGATTACCCATTGCATCTTGGTGTGACTGAAGCCGGACCGGCATTTCAAGGCACGATTAAGTCTGCCGTGGCGTTTGGCGCACTGCTCTCAGAGGGAATTGGCGACACTATTCGTGTCTCGTTGTCGGCCCCGCCGGTTGAAGAGATCAAAGTTGGAAATCAAATTCTTGAATCGCTCAACCTTCGTCAGCGCGGACTTGAGATTGTGTCGTGTCCATCGTGTGGGCGTGCGCAAGTAGATGTGTACACCTTGGCTGAACAAGTTACGGCAGGTCTTGAAGGTCTTGAAGTTCCGCTACGTGTTGCAGTCATGGGCTGCGTTGTTAATGGACCTGGCGAGGCTCGTGAAGCCGATCTTGGTGTCGCAAGTGGCAACGGAAAAGGCCAGATCTTTGTTAAAGGTGAAGTCATAAAAACTGTGCCTGAACACATGATCGTCGAAACTCTTATCGAAGAGGCGATGAAGATTGCAGAAGGTATGGAAGCTACTGGTGAGCCAGTAATTTCAGTGTCTTAATAAATGGCACACGAAATTCGTACTCTGGATAGTTCTTCTATTCAGCAATTGCAATCCATCATTGAGCGCGATCCAGTGCGCCACTGTTATGTTGCTGCTCGTATCGCAGCAATTCATGGTGGATTCTTTCGAAATCCGTATTCTGATTTTCTTGGTTACTTTGACGATGGACATCTCAAGTCCGCTCTTGTACTTGGCGCCAATGTTGTACCGGTCAACACGTCGACTATGGCACGCCAAGAGTTTGCGCAGGTACTTCGGCGTCAGGGGCGTAGGTGCTCATCAATAGTTGGTCCACAAGAAGAAGTATCTGAACTTTGGCGCTTGCTCAATGATTCGTGGGGACCGGCTCGAGCTGTTCGGGATAGTCAGCTCATGATGTCGATTGATCAACGGTCGAACATTGAGCCCGATGATTTAGTTCGTTATTCAACTGTGAGAGACCTGGAAGCTCTTTTTCCCGCGTGCGTGGACATGTTTACTCATGAAGTGGGCAAGTCACCAGTAGCCCATGGAGGTGGACCTGCATATCGGAATCGCATTAATGAACTTATTTCTTCGCGACGCTCTTTCATTCGAACGAATGGCGAGCAGATAATTTTCAAAGCTGAGGTTGGTTCACTCGGTGCCGGAGTTGCTCAAATACAAGGTGTTTGGGTGCATCCTGATTACCGTGGAAAAGGTCTTGCCGCGCCCGCAATGGCTAGCGTTGTGCGATTCATACTCGATGACCTTGCTCCGAATGCCTCGTTGTATGTAAACGATTTCAACTTTCCGGCTATCGCAACCTATAAACGTGTGGGTTTTCAGGTAGTCGATACGTTCTCAACTGTGCTGTTCTAGATACGATTAGCGAATACCGTGTCGCCAACTGTCAAGGAGTAGCCGTGCTACGCATGTCAACCCTGTTCCTACGAACTCTTCGTGAGGATCCAGCGGATGCCGAAGTGCCGAGTCACAAATTGCTGGTCCGTGGCGGATATGTACGTCGAATTGCTCCCGGTATTTGGTCGTGGTTGCCACTGGGTTATTTGGTGTATCGAAACATCGAGCGCGTAGTGCGCGAAGAAATGGACAATGCCGGATTCCAAGAGGTTCATTTTCCTGCACTATTGCCTCGCGAACCCTACGAAAAAACGCATCGTTGGGAAGACTACGGCGACAACCTATTTCGGCTACAGGATCGAAAGAAGGCCGATTATTTACTAGGGCCGACCCATGAGGAAATGTTCACACTTATGGTCAAAGGTGAATATTCTTCCTATAAAGATTTGCCACTGTGCATTTATCACATACAGATTAAATATCGTGATGAAGCTCGTCCTCGTGCTGGAATTTTGCGCGCTCGCGAATTTGTTATGAAGGATTCATATTCATTCGATGTCACAGATGAAGGACTCGAAAAGTCCTACCAACGTCATCGCGAGGCATACATTTCAACTTTTGATCGCCTTGGATTGAAGTACGAAATTGTGTCCGCCATGGCAGGCGCCATGGGTGGCTCAAAATCCGAAGAGTTCTTGGCGCCGTGCGAAACCGGTGAAGATACGTACGTTAAATGCCCTGCATGTGGCATGGCGGCAAACGTGGAAGCAATTGTGACTCAAAAATTGCCTGAGTTGGATGCCCACGATGTTCCTGCTGCACACGTGGAAAATACGCCAGATACTCCAACGATTGCCTCACTAGTCGAGATCTCGAACTCGCGTTCAGAACTTCGACGCGCAGATCGTGACTGGCAAGCATCTGACACATTGAAAAACGTTGTAGTTATGCAAGTAGCCGTCGATGGAACTCGCACGCCATTAGTGATTGGACTTCCTGGCGATCGCGAAGTTGATTTGAAACGTGTAGAAGCAGCACTTCACCCAATCGAGCTAGAAGCGTTTGAAGAGGAAGACTTCAAGAAATATCCAGCATTGGTTAAGGGCTACATCGGACCGCAGGTTCTCGGCGAGAAGTCAGTTAGTGGCATTCGTTATGTCGTTGATCCTCGAGTAGTGCGCGGATCTCGATGGATTACCGGAGCAAACAAGCCAGGTCATCACGTTTATGACTTAGTTGCAGGTCGTGATTTTGACTGGGACGCAGTTATGGAAGCAGCCGAAGTGCGTCAAGGTGATGCTTGCTCAAATTGTGGCGAAGAATTGTCTATCGCACGCGGCATCGAAATCGGTCACATCTTTCAACTTGGCCGCAAGTATGCAGAAGCGCTAGATCTCAAAGTTCTCGATGAAAACGGCGAGTTAGTTACCGTCACGATGGGCTCTTATGGAATTGGCGTTTCTCGTGCAGTAGCGACAATTGCAGAGCAGTCACACGACGAAAAGGGTCTCATTTGGCCACGTGAAGTTGCTCCTGCTGACATTCACATCATCGCTGCAGGAAAGGACGACTTGCCTTTTGACACAGCCGAGAAGTTTGCTCAGGAACTGGAAGTGCAAGGCGTACGCGTGTTGTTTGATGATCGACGTGGTGTGTCGATCGGCGTGAAATTCAATGACTCTGAACTGTTAGGCATCCCCACTATTGCGGTTGTTGGTAAGGGTTTGAATGATGGCGTCATTGAAATGCGTGATCGCAAGAGTGGCGAACAGCAACTGGTGCCCGTCGATGCATTCGTTTCAACAGTTGTGGATTTGTGTCGATAATGTCGATTGATGCTGTCATTTTTGACTGGGGTGGAACTCTCACTCCGTGGCACATTCTTGATCTCAAAGAGCAGTGGCTGGCTTACGCACAGGTATACGATCCAACCGATGCTGACAGCCTTGCTGATCGGCTTTTGACAGGGGAGCAAGCCCGCTGGTCGCATCAGTTCGCGACTGCTGGGGCAACAGGTACCGGTGCGCTGGAAAACATGTTTGTCGAGCAGGGCATCGATACGTCAAGCGAGAGACATTTAGCCGCCCTTGAAGCGTACTTAGATGCATGGAATCCACATACTTATACCGATCCTGATGCTGTTTATGTTTTGGAAACCCTGCGAGCGAATGGCATCAAGACTGCGGTTTTATCAAACACTATGTGGCCTCGTAATCATCACGAGTGGATTTTGCAACGTGATGGCGTACTGCACTTATTCGATTATTTGCTTTTCACAAGCGAGACCGAAGGTGCGAAGCCACATCGGTCAGTATTTGCGGATGTGTCCTACAACTTAGATGTAGCTCCCGAGAGATGTGCATTTGTAGGTGATCGACTGTTCGATGACATTCATGGAGCACAAAGCATCGGTATGCGCGGTATCTGGGTGCCGCATTCAAAAAATATACCAGCGGCAGAGTCAACAGATTTAGGGATTGTTCCTGACGCAACTTTGGAGCGTCTTGCTGATGTCGTCGACATCGTCAATGGGTGGAACGCGAACATTTAATGCTGCATGATCTGACCGCGCTGACTGTATTTATATGCGTCGTAGTGGCGTTCACTGCAGGTTTTGTTGACGCAGTAGCTGGTGGTGGGGGATTAATTCAGCTACCCGTGATGTTGATGGTGTTTCCTGGATCCAGCATTGCCACTGTTAGTGGGACAAACAAGTCGATTTCAATCGTTGGTACAAGCGGAGCGGCGGCAACTTATGCCAAGCGGTTGCCGCTAGATCGACGTGTCATTACATCGATGGCGGTGTGTGCCTTTGTAGGTTCCGCCGTGGGTGCATCGTTGATTACGCATGTATCACGTGCAGATTTTGAACCAATCTTGCTTGTTGTCTTACTGTGCGTAAGCGTCTTTACGATCATGCGGCCAGAGTTTGGAGCGATTGCCAAACACACTCAGCGAGGACCGTTCACAGCAGGTCTATTGGGAATAGGAATTGGGTTCTATGATGGAATCTTGGGCCCAGGTACAGGTATGTTCCTTGTCCTTGGCCTCATTGCTGTCATAGGGCATGATTTTCTTGCGTCGTCAGCAATTGCCAAGTTTGTCAATGTAGCCACAAATCTTGCAGCTCTTTGCGTTTTCATTCCGTCACATAACGTGATGTGGTCGGTAACGCTTCTTATGGCACCTGCCAACCTAGTGGGCGGGTTGATTGGTGCTCGAACGGCACTCAATCGTGGAAGTGTTTTTGTTCGAGCCATTTTCATAGCGGTACAGATTGCGATGGTAGTCCGGTTGTTGGTCACGTTGCATTAGGCCGGGAAGGCATAAGAGACTCCAGACCATTTGTATCCGCGAAGTGCACATCGTTGTGGTGTTGATGTGAAGTCTGAGTACTCAATTGCAGATTCAGAGCTAAGGAAGTCAGCAAATTGCGCGGATAAAGAATTTTCAAGTTGTGCGCAGACTGTTACGGCTGTTTGAGAGTTTGAGATCTCGATTGGAAGTTTGTACGCTGCCTCCGCGGCAGGCACGGGCAGTTTTAGTGCTGTTGCTTTCTCGATTAAAGCGTCGCGCAGAATTCGATAATCAGCTTGGCAGTCCAGCGCGATGTTTGGTTGCGCAATAAATCCAGCAGCAACACCATATGTGTAAATGGCGCAATGGCAAGAGGCGATAACGTCCGATAGCGCGGTCATCAACTTTGGCCAATCATTTCTTGGTGCACAGCATCAGAGGCGCTAATCAAGTACAAGGTCCGACGCAGTTCGTTATCCTCACTCGTATTGGCTAGCGACATGCATTGCGAGATCAGCGAATCAAGAGCCTGGTGAAGGTCAGTGATGACGATTGGTGACTTCGACGGTTCAGTTGTATCAATGAATTGATGTAAAGAATTGATGTGTGCTTGTTGATGCTGTGTGATGATGTGGCTATTTGTCGTGGGATGCGAATCTAAGAAAGCGACAACATTGTTTTTGGTGTCAATGATGCGCTCTACTTCTGAATTATTCTTTGCGGCCGCAGGCGACTTTCTGCACGCTGTGAGAAGCGATATTGACAGAGTCGCTCCAAGCAAACTTCTGCGAGAAATGTGGACCGTCACGCACTACATTCTGCCGTAAGACTTTTCATAATTACGGTTGCGATGTACTCTGAAGCCATAACTGCTCGACCAAATTGAAAAGGCGCACATCATGGCTTCTACAGACGCACTTACTGCTCACATAGCGTCAATACTCGAGCCACTTGGAGTAGAGATCGATGATCTTGCGCTAACAAAAGCTGGTAATCGTCGAGTTCTTGATGTCGTGGTTGATGCTGATGAGCCAATCGATTTAGATCGTTTAGCCGAAATCTCGCGAGCAATTTCAGATTCTCTTGATGAATCAGACATCATGGGCACTGCGCCTTATGTCATGGAAGTTGGTACCCGCGGCGTCGGGCGCCCACTAACAAAGCCTGCCCATTGGCGTCGAAATGTTGGTCGTCTTGTCAAACTTTCTGGTGATGCTGTTGATGCTCAAGGTCGCATTATGTCCTTTGAAGATCCAATGGTCGTGGTCAACGTCAAGGGTCAGAATAAAACTTTCGACATAGCGAAGATCTCACGTGCAGTAATTGAAGTTGAATTTTCACGTCAAGGAGATGACAAGTAATGGATATCGATGTTTCAGCACTCAAAGGAATAACTCGTGAACGTGGCATCAGCCTCGACTATCTCATTGAAGCAATCGAGCAAGCGCTTCTTGTTGCTTATCTTCACTCCACTGGTGCGCACGATAATGCGAGAGTCACAGTAGATAGGTCATCAGGCCACATCACGGTTCTGGCAACAGAGCTGGACGACGAAGGTAGTGTCCTAGCTGAATTTGATGCGACTCCCGAAGGTTTCGGTCGCATGGCAGCAGGACTTGCGCGCGGTGTAATTACTCAGCGACTAAAAGAGGCTGGCGATGATCAGATTGTTGGTGAATTTTCTGCCAAAGAAGGCGACATAGTCTCTGGTGTCATCCAGCAGGGTGCCGATCGCCGACTCGTGTTCGTCGATCTTGGACCCGTCGAAGGCGTTCTTCCTCCCGAGGAATGGGTTCCCGGAGAGGACTATGTTCACGGCCGCCGCATTCGTTGTTATGTAGTTTCAGTTCGCAAAGGTCCAAAGGGTCCAGTAGTTACGCTGTCGCGCAGTCACCCCAAGTTTGTTGAAGGGCTCTTCAAATTAGAAGTGCCCGAGATTGCCGATGGAACAGTGACTATCGAAGGAATTGCTCGCGAAGCTGGACATCGAACCAAGATGGCAGTAGCGACAAAGGTTGCCGGAGTAAATCCAAAGGGTTCGTGTATCGGACCTATGGGTGGTCGAGTTCGCGCTGTCATGAGTGAACTTAATGGTGAAAAAATCGACATTGTTGATTTCAGCGAAGATCTGAGCGAATACGTCACTCATGCGTTGTCGCCAGCACCCGTGATTTCAGCGGTCACTTTGGACGAAGTCAACCGTGTCGTTCGAGTTGTTGTGCCTGACTATAAGTTGTCACTTGCCATTGGTCGAGAGGGCCAAAATGCACGTTTAGCAGCACGTTTGACCGGTGCAAAGATCGACATCAAGTCCGATACAGCACCAGCTGAATAACCAGCGCCAGCACGGCGTGGGGCTAGAACGGCGATTTATTGGGCTAGACTGTTGCAAGGAATTGTTGATATGGCCATTGAACGCACGTGTGTTGGATGCCGTAGCAAGGATTCCACAAGCCAGTTATTGAGGTTTGTGGTCTTGGGCCAGCGTGTTGTCGCTGATCCAAGTCGAAGTGCAATCGGACGTGGTGCATACCTGCACCCCACTAAAGAATGTATTTCACAGGCTGTTTCTCGCAAGGCGTTTGCTCGTGCTTTACGTGCAAATGTCCAAGCCCCGACAGTCGAGTCACTTACGTCGACTTCTGACTAACTAACCGTCTACTACCGTCACAATCGGGAGTTTTAATGTCAACCATCACGGCTGCGTTCAACCGATGAACGCCCGCAACCAGAGTGCTCAGCGATGAGCGCCCAGAAACGATAAGACGGTCCGGTAAGACTTGAAAACCCCCGGACCAGACTGGAGAAAAGTGTCTAAGGCCCGGGTTCACGAACTCGCTAAAAATTATGGTGTCACCTCGAAAGAGATCATCGAAAAGCTTGAGTCAATCAAAGAATATGTAAAGTCGGCATCGTCGACTGTTGAAGCGCCAGTTGTCCGAAAGCTGGAAAAGGCGTTTCCAGAGCTCGCCGCTGCTGCCGCAGCTGCACCAGCAGAAAAGCCGCCAGCAAAGAAAGCTGCTGCCAAAAAGGCTGCTGCCAAGGCTCCTGCCGCTGAAGTATCTGAAGAAACTCAGACGCCAGTAGCCCCAATTCCAACTGCTCCGGCTGCTGCTGTTGCTCCAGAAGTACCAGCTACTCCAGTTGCTGCTGCGCCAACTGCTGTCGAACCGCCTGCTGGCCCACGTCCTCCTATGCCAGGTCCACGCCCAGGTGGTCCACGTCCTGGAAACAATCCTTTCTCTTCAGCTCCTCGCACAGCGCGACCAGGCAATAACCCGTTCTCATCTCCAGGTGAACGTGCTGCACGGCCAGGTCCAGGTGTTGCGGGTGCTCCTCGTCCAGCCGGTGTTCGTCCCGGTGGCCCAGGAACCGGTGGTCCTCGTCCAGGCGGACCTCGTCCAGGCGGACCCGGTGGACCAGGTGCTGGTCGTCCAAGTTTCGGTGGTCCTCGTCCAGGTGGCGCGGGTGGCGGTTTCGGTGGTCCTCGTCCAGGTGGCGCGGGTGGCGCAGCCGGTGCTCCAGGTATGGGTGGTCCAGGTGGCGGTCGTCCCGGTGGTGGACGTCCAGGCTCAACGGGCGGTCGCGGCAATACTGCGGGCGCTTTCGGTAAGAGCGGAGGTAAGCCATCAAAGGGTCGCAAGTCAAAGCGCGCAAAGCGTCAAGAATTCGACAACATGATGGCTCCGTCCATGGGCGGTGCCAAGGTGCCAATGGGTCAAGGCCAGCCACTACGGATTCAACGCGGTGCCTCGCTGACTGACTTTGCCGAGAAAATCGGTTCAGATGCAGCTCCATTGGTGACCTTGCTATTCAAGATGGGCTCAATGGTTACTGCTACACAGTCCGTTGATGAAGACACCCTGTTGTTGCTCGGCGCAGAACTGAATTACGACGTTCAATTGATCTCTCCTGAGGATGAAGATCGTGAACTACTTGAATCGTTCGACCTTGAATTCGGTGACGAAGGTGACGACGACGATCTCGTTGTTCGAGCACCTGTTGTCACGGTCATGGGTCACGTTGATCACGGTAAGACCCGATTGCTTGATGCAATCCGCCAGACAAACGTGGTTGCGCGCGAAGCTGGTGGCATTACACAGCACATTGGTGCATACCAAATTCATTCAATGCATGACGGCGTTAATCGAGCAATTACATTCATCGACACTCCAGGCCACGAAGCCTTCACCGCTATGCGTGCCCGTGGTGCTCAGGTAACTGACATTGCCGTGCTTGTTGTCGCTGCTGATGATGGTGTGAAGCCGCAAACTATTGAGGCCTTGAATCACGCTCAAGCTGCAGATGTGCCAATCGTGGTTGCTGTTAACAAGATCGATAAGGAAGGTGCCGATCCTACAAAGGTTCGCGGTCAACTCACTGAGTATGGCCTTGTTCCAGAAGAGTACGGTGGCAACACAATCTTTGTTGACGTATCAGCGAAGAACAATCTCAACATTGATGAATTGATCGATTCGATCTTGCTGACTGCAGATGCTGGAATGGATCTGCGTGCGAATCCAACTCAGGATGCACAAGGTGTGGCTATCGAAGCACATCTTGATCGTGGTCGTGGTCCAGTTGCAACAGTTTTGGTACAGCGTGGAACGTTGCGTCCTGGTGACACGATTGTTGTTGGCGATGCTTATGGTCGCGTTCGTGCAATGCTCGACGAAAACGGCGACGAAGTTGATTTCGCCGAGCCAGCTCGCGCAGTTCAGGTGCTCGGTTTATCCGCTGTACCTGGTGCAGGTGACACGTTCCTTGTTGTTGACGAAGACCGAACAGCACGCCAGATTGCGGCTTCACGTGAAGCACGTGCTCGTAACGCCGAATTGGCCAAGCGCCGTAAGCGCACGACGATTGATGACGTACTTCGTACTCTTGAAAAGGGTGAAGTTGCAGAACTCAAGATCATCATCAAGGGTGACGTCTCCGGTTCGGTTGAAGCACTGGAAGATGCGTTGCTAGCTATTGATGTCGGCGATGAAAACGTGCTCTTGCGCGTCATTCACCGTGGCGTTGGTGCCATCACCGAAAACGATGTCACCTTGGCATCGGCTTCAGATGCAATGATCATCGGATTCAATGTGCGTCCCGAAGGCAAGTCTCGCGACTTGGCTGAACGTGAAGGCGTGGAAGTTCGTTTCTACAACGTTATCTACGGTGTTATTGACGACATTGAATCATCGCTCAAGGGTATGCGTAAGGCCGAGTACGAAGAGGCCGAATTGGGTACCGCAGAGGTTCGCGAAGTCTTCCGTTCGTCTAAGTTCGGAAACATCGCAGGTTGCATGGTTCAGTCTGGCGAGATTAAGCGCAAGGCTAAGGCCCGCCTGATTCGTGACGGTGTTGTTGTGGCAGCAGATGTCAGCATCGATACGTTGCGCCGATTCAAGGATGACGCAACTGAAGTTCGTGAAGGCTTCGAGTGCGGTATCGGACTGGGATCGTTCAATGACATTAAGGTCGGCGACATCATCGAAACCTACGAAATGCGTGAAAAGGTTCGCGCCTAAAGGAGGCACTCATGGCTGACGCCGCACGTGCTCGTCGATTAGGCGAGCGAATTCAAGAGATTGTGGCTGAGACACTTGAGATGAAGATCAAAGATCCTCGTCTGGGCTTTATCACTGTGACGGATGCACGTTTGTCGCCTGACTTGATGGACGCAACTGTGTTCTATACGGTCTACGGTTCAGAGGAAGAGGCACTTGCAACTGCAGCTGCATTGGAATCTGCCAAAGGTCTGGTGCGTAGTGAGATCGGTAAACGTACGGGCATCAAGTTCACCCCAACGGTTGCCTTTATCCGTGATGCATTGCCAACGAGTGTCAAGCAAATTGATGATCTTTTGGAAAAAGCTGCACAGGCTGATCGGGAATTACACGAGCGCGCTGCTGGTGCAACCTTTGCTGGAGATGCGGATCCGTATAAACAGCAGGATGCTCATTAGGTCATGACATCTAATTACCCACCAATTCCTGACTGGAACGGCGCAGTCTCTGCTCTGCGTTCGGCCGAGTCGGTGTTGTTGGTTGCGCACGTAACACCTGATGCTGATGCTTTAGGTTCTGCACTTGCCTTGGGTTTGGCATTGCGCACACAGGGTAAGTCAGTGCAAGTTTCAGTAGGAGAGAGTGGATTTACTGTTCCAGATTCGCTCGACTTCTTGCCAGGTTTAGATCTCGTCGTTACTCCCGAAGATGTGGTGCTTCCAGACGTTGTAGTTGTCTGCGACACTTCATCATTGGAACGGCTTGGAACTTTAGCTCAAGCGGTTGGTTCAGCACCGATTTCTATCGCGTTAGACCATCACCCAACTTTTAACGGTTTTGGAACTATCCACGTTATTGATCCTGAAGCACCGGCAACTGCCGCACTAGCGCTGAAATTGATTGATTTGATGGATGTCACTCTCACTCGCGACATGGCCGAAGCCATTTACGCAGGATTGGCTACCGACACGGGTTCATTTAAGTTCCAAGCGACAACATCCCAAACACTGCGCGATGCCGCACGACTCTTTGATGCTGGGATCAATCACGGCGAATTGGCTCGCAAACTTTTTGATGACGAACCGTTCGATGCCTTAAAGATCCTTGGAAGTGCATTAGACCGTGCCGTCCTCATTCAAGGGGCAGTGGCTGGTCGGGGATTGGTGTACACGAAAGTTGCTGCAAGTGATCGAGGCAATTTGCCGGAACTTGCCATGGAGCGAATCATCGACACTTTACGTCGTACGAATGAAGCTGAAGTTGCAGCTGTTTTCAAACAAACGGACGATGGCATTTGGAAAGGTTCGTTGCGGAGCAAGACCTTGATCAACGTTGGTGAAGTTGCGCGAGTGCTCGGCGGAGGTGGCCACAAGTACGCTGCAGGTTACACCGGCACGAATGATGTCGATCAAATGGTTGCCGATTTGATAAACGAACTTGATCGAGTTTCAGGAGACCTTGGTGGTCACTGACGGAATTGTGCTCGTTGACAAACCGCAGGGCCCAACGTCACATGATGTAGTGGCTCAATGTCGAAAGATTTTCAACACACGAAAAGTGGGTCATGCCGGAACTTTAGATCCGATGGCAACTGGAATGTTAGTCATCGGTGTTGGACGTGCAACTCGTTTGCTTGGTTACCTCTCAGCAAACGACAAGGAATATTTAGCAATCATGCGATTGGGCATTTCGACCGAAACTGATGATGCAGAAGGCGAGGTTATTCGGAGCAGTTCAGCTGATCATGTAACGGATGACGCGTTACTTGAAGTCATTCGAGGCTTTCGAGGACACATTAGTCAGCGCCCAAGCAAAGTCAGCGCCATCAAAGTTGATGGAAAGCGAGCGTATGCACGCGTGCGGGACGGTGAGGAAGTGGAACTTCCTGCGCGTGAGGTCACCGTCCAAGATATTGAAGTTATCGCTATCGAGCGTCAATCCGATCTACAAGTCGTCGATGTGACGGTTCGGGTTGTTTGTAGTGCCGGAACTTACATTCGGGCTCTTGCACGTGATATCGGAGATCAACTTGGAGTAGGTGGTCACTTGACCATGTTGCGCCGTACCCGCTCGGGTTCGTTCTCGACGATGACTCCGCTTGAGGTACTGCGAGAGAAACCGACTATTGTTCCGCTTGCAGACGCAATTCGCACTGGATTTCCAGTCGTGACTCTCAGCGATGACGAGGCCAAACGTGCCCGACATGGTGTGCATGTACCTGCGCCACTAGAAGCGCACGATGGTCTCTCGGGAATTTTTGATACTGCAGGCAATGTCATTTCACTTGCTCAGATCTCCTCGAACGTTGTCTCTCCTGTAGTGGTGTTTGTTGGTCATGACTAAGACAGTTGTCACTATTGGAGTTTTTGATGGCGTTCATGCAGGACATCGTCAATTGATATCGCATGCACGATCCATCGCTAATGATTTGAACGGCGAACTGACGGTTGCATCGTTTGATCCACATCCAACGTCAGTGTTACGACCCGACAAGTTTCTTGGGCTGTTGACGTTGCCACAGCGACGCACAGAACTCTTGCTCGAGCAAGGTGTCACGCGTGTCGAATTTTTAAATTTTGATAGTCATTTGCAATTGATGCATGCGTTGACCTTCGTTAAAGATGTGATCGTTGGACAACTTCACGCAGATGTCATTGTGGTAGGCGAGAACTTTAGATTCGGACACAAGGCTGCTGGCTCAGTCGAGACACTTCAGGATATATCTGCCGAGTTTGGTTTTGAGGTTGTGCCAGTGGTTCTAGCTGGCGACGATCAGGCATGGTCATCCACGCGAATTCGCCACTCACTGATTGCTGGTGATGTAGCGAGTGCGCGGACAATGCTTGGCCGATCCCATCGACTAACTGGCGTGGTTGTTCACGGCGACCATCGAGGACGCGAGTTGGGATTTCCCACAGCGAATTTGAATGTGGACCAGCCGCTAGTGGTGCCCGCCGATGGTGTGTATTCGGCGATGATGCATTGGGATGGTCAAGCTTGGCCTTGCGCAGTAAGCGTGGGCACGAATCCGACTTTTGACGGAGTTATTGGCAGGCGAGTCGAAGCTTATGTGATGGATCATAAGCATTTAGATCTCTACGATCACGAGATTTCCCTTGATTTCATTGACTTTGTTCGTCCTATGCTCAAATTTGATGGGTTAGATTCACTCATCGAAGCAATGCACAACGATGTGGCTCGGGCTCGCGAGCAAATCGCCGATTTCCTTGATTCATAAGGCAACTGATACCTTTAAGGCTGACGGTTCCGGGGCGGGCGCCCCGAAACTCGCGACTATCCAAGCGCCCGAGAGGAATACACATGTCACTCGACTCATCAGTCAAGCAAGAAATCATCGCTGAATTCGGCACAAAGCCTGGCGATACCGGCAGCCCAGAAGTTCAAATTGCAATTCTGACCCGCCGCATCAACGACCTCACCGGTCACCTAAAGACTCACAAGCATGATCACCACAGCCGCCGCGGATTGCTGCTGCTCGTTGGTCAGCGTCGTCGCCTTCTCGATTACCTAACGAAGACCGACATTAACCGCTACCGCGCGATCATCGAAAAGCTCGGCATCCGCCGCTAGTTTTCACCTCGAGCCCAGCCGAACGTCGGTTGGGCTCTGGGGTAACTAGGCACGCGTAGGGGTATTCGGTCCTCGGTAGTGGTGTTCGACGATAACGTCGCGCACTTCGATCGAAGATCGACATACCTAATGTGTCTTACGGTTACCCCGTTTTTCAACAGTTAGGAAATATGTATGTCTGAAATACATTCCAGCGTTGCCATTATTGATAACGGATCATTTGGTAAGCGTGAAATTAAGTTCGAAACTGGTCGCCTTGCTCGTCAAGCGAATGGAACCGCATCAGTCTTTCTCGATGGCGAAACAATGTTGCTTTCTGCAACAACCGCTGGAAAGTCACCGAAGGATCAATTCGATTTCTTCCCACTAACCGTCGACGTCGAAGAGCGTATGTATGCGGTAGGTCGCATCCCAGGTTCGTTCTTCCGTCGTGAAGGTCGCCCAAGTGAAGATGCAATCTTGACCTGCCGTCTTATCGACCGTCCATTGCGTCCTTCATTCGTCAAGGGACTTCGTAACGAAGTCCAGGTTGTTGTCACTGTTATGGCACTCGACCCAGTCGAGTTGTATGACGTCATCGCGATCAACGCAGCGTCGATGTCCACGCAACTTGCTGGATTGCCATTCTCTGGTCCGATTGGTGGCGTACGCGTTGCTTTGATCAACGGCCAATGGGTTGCTTTTCCAAATCATCACCAACTTGAAGAAGCAGTATTCGACATGGTCGTTGCTGGTCGCGTGGTTGAAGATGACGTTGCGATCATGATGGTCGAAGCCGAAGCTACAGAAAACACAATTGACTTGATCAAGGGTGGCGCTACAGCACCAACCGAGGAAATCGTGGCTCAAGGTCTTGAGGCCGCAAAGCCATTCATTCGCGTTCTCTGCGAAGCTCAATCAGCACTTGCTGCAGTTGCAGCCAAGGAAGTCAAGGAATTCCCAATCTTCCTTGATTACGAAGCTGATGTTTACGCAGCAGTCGAGACCGCTATCGGAACTGAACTTGCCGCAGCACTCACGATCGCTGGCAAGCAGGATCGTGAAGCTGAACTTGATCGCGTCAAGGAACTTTGTGTTGAGCGCGTTGGTGCACAATTCGAAGGTCGCGAGAAGGAAGTTAGTGCAGCGCTTCGCTCGGTAACCAAGAAGCTCATTCGTAACCGCGTGCTCAAGGACAAGATCCGCATGGACGGTCGCGGACTTGCTGACATTCGCACTCTTTCAGCTGAAGTTGAAGTTCTTCCTCGCGTTCACGGTTCGGCATTGTTCGAACGTGGCGAGACTCAAATTCTTGGTGTCACTACCTTGAACATGCTCAAGTTGGAACAGCAGTTGGATACGTTGTCGCCAGTAACCGTCAAGCGTTACATGCACAACTACAACTTCCCTCCATATTCAACTGGTGAAACCGGTCGTGTTGGTAGCCCGAAGCGTCGCGAAATCGGCCACGGTGCACTTGCCGAGCGCGCTCTACTTCCAGTACTTCCAAAGCGCGAAGAGTTCCCTTACGCGATCCGTCAGGTCTCTGAAGCTCTTGGTTCAAATGGGTCAACCTCAATGGGTTCAGTGTGTGCTTCGACGATGTCATTGCTTAACGCTGGTGTTCCACTCAAGGCACCTGTTGCAGGTATTGCTATGGGTCTTATCTCAGATGAGATTGATGGCAAGACTGAATACGTGGCACTAACCGACATCCTTGGTTCTGAAGATGCATTCGGTGACATGGACTTCAAGGTTGCCGGTACCAAAGAATTCGTTACTGCACTTCAGCTTGATACCAAGCTAGATGGCATTCCAGCATCAGTGCTTGCTGGCGCTTTGAACCAGGCTAAGGATGCTCGTTTGACCATTCTTGAAGTTATGGGCGAAGCAATTGATCAGCCTGATGAAATGTCGCAGTACGCGCCACGCATCATCACGGTGAACATCCCCGTTGACAAGATCGGTGAAGTTATCGGTCCAAAGGGCAAGATCATCAACCAGATTCAGGAAGAAACTGGCGCTGACATCAGCATCGACGATGACGGTACCGTCTACATCGGTGCTAGCAATGGTGAAGCCGCAGAAGCTGCTCGTAACCAGGTCAATGCCATCGCAAATCCAAGCATGCCTGAGGTAGGCGAGCGCTACATGGGTACCGTTGTTAAGACAACGAACTTTGGAGCATTCATATCGTTGTCACCTGGCAAGGATGGTCTGCTTCACATCAGTCAGCTTCGTAAGCTCTCGGGCGGTAAACGCGTAGAGCAAGTTGAGGATGTAGTGAAGGTCGGCGACAAGGTTCACGTTGAAATCGCTGAAATCGATCCACGTGGAAAGCTCTCGCTTGTCCCTGTGGTCGAAGGCGAAGAAGCTGCTGGCGAAGAGTCGAGCGACGAAAGCTAAGCGTGGCGAACAAATCTAACCGTGTGGTCCTGGGAAGCGAACAGCCTCTCGGGACCACACGCACTTTACTCACTGCCGAGCAAGGCGGACTGGTCAAGCGCACCGTCCTTCCCGGTGGTTTACGAATCATCACGGAATACATGCCTACGGTTCGTTCAGCGGCAATTGGCATCTGGGTAAACGTTGGTTCGCGCGATGAAGTTGCCTCGCAAACAGGTTCCGCTCACTACTTAGAGCATCTCCTATTTAAAGGAACCAAGACTCGTTCTGCACTAGACATCTCTTCATCTATCGATGCAGTCGGTGGCGAGATGAATGCCTTTACTTCTAAAGAAGTGACGTGCTTTTACACCCGAGTCCTCGATACGAGTGTTCCAACCGCTATTGACGTACTTGTCGACATGATCACAAGCGCAACCATCGCCACTGGCGATGTTGACCAAGAACGCTCAGTAGTTCTCGAAGAGATTTCGATGCGCGATGACGATCCTTCGGACATTGTGCACGAACATTTTGCTAAAGCAATGTTTGGCGATGCTCCTCTTGGACGTTCGATTTTAGGCACGGTAGCCAATATTGAATCGCTCTCGCGTCGTTCCATTCACGGCTTTTATCGCAAGTACTACACGCCTGATCGTTTGGTTGTAGCGGTGGCCGGAAATGTTGACCACGCAACAGTTGTCAAACTAGTACGCAAGGCATTCATCAAAGGCGGCATGTCACTCGAGGGTGATACTAAGCCGCATACAGGTGCGCTATCGAAAGTAAAGATCAATCACGCTGGTGGCTTCACAAAGTTCAACAAAGTAACTGAACAAGCCAATCTTGTTATTGGAGTGCCAGGCATCACTCGAAATGACGATCGTCGATTCCAATTAACAGTCCTCAACGCTGCTCTTGGCGGAGGAATGTCCAGTCGTCTATTCCAAGAGGTGCGCGAAAAGCGCGGCTTGGTGTATTCAACATATTCGTTTTCACAACAATTCGCGGACACAGGTGTCGTTGGGATCTATGCAGGATGTCAACCGAAGCGTCTCGATGCTGTTCGTGAAGTTACGGCCGATGTTTTGACTGACATTGCCGCTAATGGAATTACTCAAGCTGAACTTGATCGCGCAAAGGGTCAAGTCAGTGGGGGAATGGTGCTTGGCTTAGAAGATACATCGAGCCGTATGAGTCGTATCGCTCGCAACGAAATGAATAACGGCTATGTTCCTTCGGTAAGTGACATCTTGGACGAGGTTAACGCTGTTACGCTCGAGGAAGTACAGGCGCTTGCGCATCATGTCTGGTCGCAGGAGCTTCAAACTGTTGTTGTAGGACCGGAGTAAGACATGATTCGCGTTGGAGTACTTGGAGCAAAGGGTCGCATGGGTCACACTGTGTGCGAGGCCATTAAGAATGCTGACGGTCTCGAACTTGTTGCAGCACTTGATGCAGGCGATAATTTGTCGCAGCTCGTAGAGGCCCAGGCTCAAGTGGTTGTCGATTTCACTGTTCCTGAATCTGTCATGGACAATCTTGAATTTCTTCTATCGCACAATATTCATGCTGTGGTTGGAACAACTGGCTGGACTGATTCTCGCCTTGAGCAAGTGCGTACTTGGCAAGCATCGTCGGAAGCAAACGTTCTCATTGCGCCTAATTTTGGAGTTGCGGCCGTTCTGATGATGTTGTTCGCGGCAAAGGCGGCGCCTTACTTCGACAGTGTTGAAATAGTTGAACAGCACCATCCACGTAAAGCAGATGCACCTAGCGGAACCGCCCGTCGTACTGCCGAACTTATTGGACAAGCGCGACGTGATGCAGGCAGCCACCCAATGCCTGATGCCACTCGTGATCAACTAGACGGAGCTCGCGGCGCAGTAATCGACGATGTTCACATTCATAGCGTTCGCCTGATGGGACTCGTCGCACATCAAGAAGTGATTCTCGGTGGACCGGGAGAGTCATTGACCATTCGTCATGACTCGTATGACCGTGAGTCATTTATGCCTGGAGTTGTATTAGGCATTCGCGAAGTTGCAGCACATCAAGGTGTGACATACGGCCTAGAGCATTTACTGAATCTCTAGTACTAATGTGCAAGGCCAAAGTGTCGAAGCGCTCCAGCAGTTACGGCAGCTGACAGTACGACCAAAATGAAAGAACCTTTGCGCCACAAGACCAAACTGGCAACACCGACAGCCGGCACTCTGGCATCGACAGTAAGTGATTGATGGTCAGCAAAAGTTTGTACCGCAACGAGTGCGCACAGCAAGCTGATTGGCAAGAGCATCACGATTTTTTTTACTAGAGGATTCTCTAGAAAAGTTTCAGGTATTGCAGCGCCAAGATACTTCAAGGCATAACATCCCACGGCACCAAGAGTGATGGTCAACCACATCAGAGATTCACCTGCTTCGACCATGACCAACCGATAATCACAGCGACGGTAGCTGCTGCAAGTACGGGCAATCCTGCAGGTAACAAAGGTGTCATGAGAAGAGCAATCAGTGCTCCACCAACGGCTGCGGTCATCGTGTAGCGATCCTTGATCTGCGGCCACACCAATGCAAACAGACCGGCAGCAATTGCAGCATCAAGTCCAAGGGCCTTAGGATCACCAATCGCATTCACAGTGATTGCACCGATGAATGTGGCAATGTTCCACAGTACGAATACAGATAGGCCCGTAGACCAGAAAGCTAGACGCGAGGCATCACCTTCGTATAGTTGCTCGTCTTGCGAAAGACCCATGGCAGTCGATTCGTCAATCGTGAAGTGACTGGCAAGCATCCTTTTGACGCCGGTTACTTGCAGGACTGGGGACATTCGCAATGAATAGGCAGCATTGCGAGTACCTAATAACCACGCAGCAAGTATTGCTGCAATGGCCGTGCCGCCTGAAGCAATTGTGCTTACCAAAGCGAATTGACTCGCACCGGTGAACATGAGCAGCGATAGAGCCTGTGTTTGAGCGACACTCAAACCAGTTGCTGAACCTAGCGCACCGAAGGAAACGCCGTAAATCGAAACAGCGATGCCGATACTTAACGCTTTGCGGATGATCTCGGACCGCAAGGCGTCCCAGGGTTGAACGAGCGTCATGCTAGCCGTTAACTTGAAGGCGATCGCGTGCTTGAACTCCGCCACTTGTGTACGAACCAAGATCAAACATGAAGCCTAATACCACGAAGAACCAATCAAAGCCGCTGACGTTGCCATCGAGCCAAAACATAAAGACATAGAACAATTCGGTAAATGGCAAGAACAGCCAGCCAATGAAGGCTTCAGTGTTGTTGCCATCAAAACTTCGAGAAATCGAATTACCAAACAACGCGACTAAAGCGAGAGTAAATCTCGGGGCAATTGATCCGAATACAAGAAACAGGCATCCACACATGCTTGTAGCCTACGAGAAGTCGCTAGGCTCAGGAATGTGACCCGCCCTCCACGTTCTGGCTACATTTTCGCCCTCATTGGAACCACTGTTTTTTCATTCACGCTTCCCATGGTCAAGTTGGCTCTTGTGTCATTTGGACCATGGACCATCACTTTGGGACGAATGGCAATTGCTGGATTGACTGCGCTCACCGTTGTGCTTGTCACAAAGACACCTCTTCCAGATCGTCAGTATTGGAAACGGATCTTCTTCACCGCGCTGGGAATCAGTTTCGGATTTCCGATCCTGACAACTATTGCTCTTCAGCGCACAACGTCAGCACATGGCGCTGTCATCATCGCTAGCCTGCCGTTGGTGACCGCTTCAATGGCAGTCATCCGCCACAAGGAACGCGTGACACCGCTGTTTTGGGTGGGTGCGATTCTCGGTGCGGCAGTACTCGCGGTTTATGCATGGTTACATGGCGGTAGTGAGGGAGTAGATCCGCTCGCCGACCTGATGCTCCTCGGTGCGGTTTTCGCGTCGGCATTTGGTTATGCCGAAGGCGCGGCTTTAACGAAAGTCATGCCGAACTGGCACGTTGTCACATGGTGCGTGATCATGTTCCTACCGATCAGTGTTATTGGAGCAATCACGGCACACATTCATGGCGACGCCGGCAAACCCGTAGTTGCATCTGCACTCTTTGGTTTTCTTTTCACCTCTTTTGGATCCATGTATCTCGGTTTCTTTGCGTGGTATCGCGGCCTTGCCGATCTTGGTGTAGCTCGTGGATCGCAAGTGCAATTGATTCAGCCAATGATGACCCTTTTGTGGTCGAGTGTCATTTTGGGCGAAGTCATAAGTTCGGGGACTGTACTTGCCGCACTGGCAGTGTTGAGCTGTGTGGTGCTCACTCAAAAGGCTCGCCACCTTTACTAGGTCTCAGGTTGCGGGAATTCTAGGAATGCCTGTAGGGTTAATTACGAAACCAAATGGTTGCGTAATTAAGCATCCATTTCCTACTGTTTAGGGCAGAAATGTTAGGTAATTACGTGATCGGCCTACGCGAGGGACTCGAGGCAGCCCTTGTTGTGAGCATCCTTTTGGTCTACTTAACGCGGACTGACCGTGCCCAGATGCGACGTTGGGTCTTCTTCGGAGTTGGCGCAGCTATCGTTGCAAGCATTCTCGTTGCCCTTATTCTCGAAACGATCTCGAAAGAATTATCAGCCACTGCGGAACCAGCTTTTTCCGGAATTGTTTCCTTCGCTGCAGTCGCATTTGTCACGTGGATGATTTTCTGGATGCGTCGTTCAGCACGTACAATCTCAACTGATCTGCGATCACAACTAGACGACGCTGCACTTAGTGGCGGCCACATCGCCGTTGCAGCTATGGCATTTGTTGCTGTTATTCGCGAAGGTGCTGAAACAGCAGTTTTCTTCTGGGCTGCATCTCAAGCAACAGGCAACACTGTGGTGTCAATACTCGGACTCGTTCTTGGCCTTGCCACAGCCGTTGCCTTGGGCTGGGCAATTTATCGCTCATCGGCGAGCATCAATCTTCCAAAATTCTTCCGCATTACTGGAATCCTGCTTGTTTTTGTTGCAGCCGGAGTTTTGTCATACGGCATCGGTGAATTCCAAGAAATCGGTTGGCTTCCAGGTCAGAAGGACGTAGTTCTTAACCTTTCTGGTGTGATGACTGAGGGCTCGTTCATCCAAACGCTCCTCGGTGGACTTTTTAACATCAAGGCAACGACGTCAGTACTCCAGGCTCTTGCTTGGTTGACGTATTCGATTGTTGTTTTGTTCTTGTTCCTGCGCCCTGTCACAGCTACGCCATTGTCACGGACGAAAAATGCCGTAGCCAATACCGAATCGCAGATATCTCAGCACTAGTCTTGTGGGTGTGACTGAAGAAATCCGCTTCCGTAGTGATGTAACCGTCGAGCTCATCAAGCATTCAGCCAGCGATGCTGATGTTATTTGGGCCGCGCGAGTTTCCACCAAAGGCGAGCAGTCACACGAAGATCTGACTGGTGAAGCAAGCGCATCAGCAGGACTTATCAACTACTTGATGAGGGATCGCCACGGAAGTCCGTTTGAGCATTCAAACATTACATTCTTTGTTCAGGCGCCGATTTTCATGTGGCGTGAACATTTCCGTCACCGTATTGCGAGCTACAACGAAGAATCAGGTCGCTACAAGGTTCTCGAACCCGAATTCTATGTCCCCGGACCAGAACGAAAACTTGTTCAAATTGGTAAGGCTGGTGCTTACGAATTCGTTGATGGCACAACCGAGCAGTTCGACACTGTCACCGAAGAGACTAAGAAAGCCTGCGCTGTTGCATACGAGTCATATCAAAAGATGCTCGATGCTGGAGTGGCACGTGAAGTAGCACGCATCGTATTGCCAGTAACGATTTACTCGTCTGCTTACGTGACCATGAATGCTCGTGCACTTATGAATTTCTTGTCTCTTCGCCGTAAGGCTGAGGGCTCACATTTCCCTTCTTTCCCACAACGTGAAATTGAAATGGTCGCCGAGAAATATGAAGAAATTTTCCAGCAACTCATGCCGTTAACTCATGCCGCATTTGTGGCAAACGGTCGAGTGGCTCCATAACAAAGGATCAGCATGAAGGCACAAGACGCATTCGGCACAGTGTTGACCGCGATGGTCACGCCGTTTACTCCTGACGGCAGCAAGATCGACTATGACAAGGCTGCCCAGCTCGCAAATGATCTTGTCGAGCTTGGCAATAACGGTCTCGTCGTCAACGGTACGACTGGCGAGTCTCCGACAACTGACGAGCACGAAAAGCTAGAGCTTCTCAAATGCGTTGTCGCGTCGGTAGGCGATCGTGCCAAGGTGATTGCCGGTGCTGGTTCAAATGACACTGCGCACTCAGTGTTGCTCGCTAAGGATGCGGCGAAGGCAGGTGCTCACGGCTTACTCGTAGTTACTCCGTACTACAACAAGCCGCCGCAGGCTGGCGTAATAGCCCATATGCATGCTGTTGCTGATGCGACTGATCTTCCCGTCATGGTTTACGACATTCCAGGTCGAACAGGTATTGCGATTACAACCGAGTCGCTCATCAAACTGAGCGAACATAAAAACATCATTGCGAACAAAGATGCGAAAGCCGATTTGTGGTCAGCTTCTGAAGTGATGGCTAAATCTGACATGGCGTATTACTCGGGGGATGATGGTTTGAATCTCGCGTTGCTCGCTATTGGCGCAGTTGGTGTTGTCAGCGTGACAGGTCACATCGTGGCTGACCGTCACAAGGCGATGGTCGAGGCAATGCAGGCTAATGATGTGAACACTGCTCGCGACATTAATCGCACCTTGGTCCCAATCACCGAAGGCGTTATGACCAAGGCTGGCGGCGCCATCATGGTGAAGGCAGCTTTAGATCTGCTTGGTCGAGTAGGTGGTGGAACATTGCGCTTGCCACTGGTACCAGCGACAGATGCGCAAGTCGCACAGTTGCGTATTGATCTAGCTGCTGGTGGGTTCAGCCTGTGACGCACGCTCATCCCGAGCTAGGCGAGCCTCCTGTACTTGATCGAGGTACGACTCGCATTGTCGCTCTTGGTGGTCTAGGCGAGATCGGTCGCAACATGACGGTCTTCGAACATGATGGTCGTCTGTTGATCGTTGACTGTGGGGTACTTTTCCCCGAAGAGTCGCAACCAGGCGTGGATTTGATTCTTCCCGATTTCGATTACATTCGAACACGGCTTAATGACATTGAAGCCATTGTGCTTACCCATGGACACGAAGATCACATTGGTGCTGTGCCTTATCTTCTGAGAGAACGTCAAGACATTCCCATTATTGGCTCGCAGCTGACGTTGGCTTTCATCGAAGGAAAGCTCAAAGAACATCGCATCAAGGCTCACACTCGAGTTGTTGCCGAGGGTCAAACAACACAACTTGGTCCGTTTGATCTTGAATTCGTTGCCGTCAATCATTCAATTCCAGATGCCCTAGCAGTGGCAATCACTACTCCTGCTGGTCGGATGTTAATCACGGGCGACTTCAAAATGGATCAGTTGCCATTGGATGGTCGCGTCACAGATCTGAACGCTTTTGCACGTCTTGGTGATCTTGGCGTTGATTTGTTTCTTGTTGATTCGACAAATGCTGAAGTACCAGGATTTGTCACAAGTGAGCGCGACATCATTCCGGTTCTCGATTCTGTAATCGGCAAGGCGCGAGGTCGCGTTATTGTGGCATCGTTTGCTTCTCACGTTCATCGAGTTCAGCAAATTATAGATGTCGCAACGTCACATGGCCGCAAAGTTGCGTTCGTTGGTCGTTCCATGGTGCGCAACATGCAGACAGCGCGTGAACTTGGATACCTCACAATTCCTGAAGGCACGCTTATCAGCAATGATGAGATCGCAATTCGTCCTGATGATGAGGCAGTTCTAATTTGCACTGGTTCACAAGGTGAGCCAATGGCCGTGTTGTCACGGATTGCGAATCGCGACCATGCCATTCAAATTGGAGACGACGACACCATTATTTTGGCGTCGTCGCTCATTCCAGGAAACGAAAACGCGGTCAACCGAGTTATTAACGAATTGACGCGTCAAGGTGCACGAATTGTGCACAAGGGCAACGCGTTGGTACACGTATCGGGCCACGCAGCTGCTGGTGAGCTGTTGTATTGCTACAACATCGTGAAGCCGAAGAATGTCATGCCAATCCATGGTGAATGGCGCCACTTGAGTGCAAATGCCGCGTTAGCCGTCAAGACCGGCATACATCCCGACCGTGTCATTCTGGCTGGCGATGGGGTAGTCGTAGATCTTGTCGATGGCAAAGCGCACATCGTTGGCGCGGTTCCTTGTGGCTATGTCTATGTCGATGGATCAAGCGTTGGCGACGTGACCGAGACACTGTTGAAAGATCGACGGATTCTCGGTGAAGAAGGATTCATCTCAGTTGTTGCCGCGGTAGATCTCACCACTTGCAAAGTCATCGCGGGTCCTGAAGTGCACGCACGTGGATTTGGTGAAGACGAGAGTGTGTTCAACGATGTCTTGCCACTGATCCAAACTGCATTGGAAAATGCCCTGAAAGATGGGGTAACAAGCACCCACCAACTTTCTCAGGTCGTTCGCCGAACAACAGGTAAATGGGTAGGGGATAAGCATCGCCGTCGACCCATGATTGTGCCCGTCGTTATTGAGGGTTAGGGCAACACGCCGACACGCCAGAGAGCCTGTGTTACGGGTGTTACTGGTGTGAATCCAATATTCTGATGGGTATGGCTTCCCCAACCAGTTCAAAACCGCGCCCGCGCCCATCAACGCCGAGCAGGACCAAAGCTCCAGCTAAATCCAAGAAGCAACCATCTGTGGTCGCTGCAGTAATTAGCGGAGTATCTCGATTCTTAACGGCCTTGTGGCTTGGTGTTGCGCATGTTGTTGGAGCCATCGTTCGCAACCTCGGCCGCGGTGCTCGAGATCTTGATCCAGCCCATCGACGTGATGGATTGGGAATGCTGTATTTGTCATTGGCTATCGTCACCGGCAGTGTTGTGTGGTTTCATACCGAAGGATTTCTTGCTGGCGTAGTCACTGCGGTCATTACTGGCGGTGTTGGCGTATTTGATATCCTCGCACCTCTAGCCTTTGGTGCGATTGCTATCGAAGTTCTGCGACATCCGGATGCACCAAAACAACGCAATGGTCGATTGATGATTGGTTGGGGCCTGTTATCTATGTCGATTATTGGTGCCACACACATTCTTCGCGGAAATCCATCACCAGCCGATGGCACTGATTCCCTGCGTGCAGCAGGCGGATGGGTTGGTTGGGCGTTCACGATGCCTTTCGTTAGCGCTGTAGGTCGCGTTGTCACAATTTTGTTGTTGGCAGTTCTTGCATTTTTTGCAGTTCTCATCATCACTAAAACACCTGTCATTGCAATAGCTGGAAATGTTCGAGCTTTGATCGAGCGATTCAGCGCGTCTTTGGATGCTGATGAAACTCCAAGTGCAATTGCTCATCCGAATATTGACGACATTACAGCTGCTCAAGCTCAGGCTGATCTTCCAGAAGCCACAAAGCGAAGCAAATTCAAACTTTTTGCACGTAAACCAAAAGTGACTCCGATTGATCCTGCATTGGCGATTGGTGAACTTGATGGTGATACTCCGTTTGTCACACCAGTTGTGCATGTTGAAGCCGAAGTTGCAGACGAGGATGACTTCGTCACGCAGGCGGTTGAGATTCCAACAACTGATGCCATTGACGTGGCAAATCAGGACACCGTTGCTGTCGCACTTCCATCTGTCCCAGTCGCCGTTGAGCCTGTGGTTACAACGTCGTCAATGCCAGTGAACAATCATGTCCCTTCGGCAACGTACAGCGCGCCAGCCAGCTTGGTAGGCGAGAACGCTAAACCGGAGCAACTGCCACTTGCGGCCGCACTGAATTACACGTTGCCAAACGATGCGATGTTAAAGCCAGGACCTGCACCTAAGGCGCGCACAAAGGCGAATGACGCTGTGATTGAGGCTCTCACGCAAGTGATGGAGCAGTTCGACATCGATGCTCGCGTTACAGGTTTTCAGCGTGGCCCAACTGTCACTCGGTACGAAGTAGAACTTGGCCCCAAGGTCAAGGTTGAGCGAGTGACTGCGTTGAGCAAGAATATCGCCTACGCAGTTGCTTCGGCAGACGTTCGAATTTTGTCGCCAATTCCGGGCAAGAGTGCCATAGGTATCGAAATCCCTAACACTGATCGTGAAGTTGTCTCGCTTGGCGATGTCATTCGAAGCGATGAAGCACATAGTGACACGCATCCGATGCTTGTTGGTCTAGGTAAAGACGTGGAAGGTGGATTCACGGTCGCTAATCTCGCCAAGATGCCACACCTTCTTGTTGCTGGAGCAACTGGCGCGGGTAAATCAGGCTGCATGAACACGCTCATCACTTCAGTGCTGATGCGTTCCACTCCTGATGAAGTACGAATGGTTTTGATCGATCCAAAGCGCGTTGAACTAACGGCATACGAGGGTGTTCCGCATTTGTTGACGCCAATCATCACCAATCCAAAGAAGGCCGCAGATGCGCTTCAGTGGGTAGTGAAAGAGATGGAAGCTCGGTACGACGATCTGGCAGCTTACGGTTTCCGTCACGTTGATGATTTCAACAAGGCGGTCTCAACTGGAAAACTTAAGCCACCAGCAGGTAGCGAACGCAAGTTGCGCCCTTATCCGTACTTGCTTGTAATCGTTGACGAACTCGCCGACTTGATGATGGTTGCTCCTCGCGACGTTGAAGATTCAATTGTTCGCATCACACAGCTTGCTCGCGCCGCTGGTATCCATTTGGTGCTGGCAACGCAACGTCCTTCGGTTGACGTTGTAACTGGCCTCATTAAGGCCAACGTGCCAAGCCGTCTTGCGTTCTCAACATCGAGCCTTGCCGATAGTCGAGTCATTTTGGATCAGCCAGGTGCCGAAAAACTCGTTGGTCAAGGTGACGGTTTGTTCTTGCCAATGGGAACCAGCAAGCCAATTCGTATCCAGTGCTCATGGGTGACTGAGGCCGAGATTCGTTCTGTTGTTGCACACTGTAAGGCTCAAATGGAGCCGCAATATCGCGACGACATCACGGCACCTGTTGCCGCTCGCAAAGAAGTTGATGGCGACATCGGCGACGATCTAGACGAATTGTTACAGGCTGTCGAGTTAGTGCTGAGTACTCAGCTCGGTTCAACATCAATGCTGCAACGCAAATTGCGTATTGGGTTTGCAAAAGCGGGTCGTTTGATGGATCTCATGGAATCGCGCGGAATTGTCGGACCTTCTGAAGGCTCAAAGGCACGCGAAGTTCTCATGACGGCCGAAGACCTGCCAGGCACACTCGTAATGTTGCGTGGCGAATAGGCTGTGATGCGTGACTAATCCACGCGTTTCCATCGTTTCGCTCGGTTGTTCACGTAACGACGTCGACTCTGAAGAACTAGCAGGCCGTTTAACCGCTGATGGTTGGACACTGCAAGAGGGCGACGACGCCACAGACGTCATCTTGATCAACACGTGCGGCTTTATTGAACAGGCCAAAAAGGATTCAATCGACACCATTCTCGAAGCCGCTGATCTCAAGGGTGCAGGCAAGGCCGCCAAAGTTGTTGCAGTGGGGTGTCTTGCTCAGCGATATGGCAAGGAACTTTCTGCTGAGCTTCCTGAAGCAGATGCCATTTTGAGTTTTGACGATTACTCGAATATTGGTTCACAACTTCGCCGCGTTCTAGCCGGTGAAGTTCTTGAGGCTCATGAACCAGGGGATCGTCGAACACTTCTACCGATTAGTCCTGTCGACCGCAAAGTTGAAGACGTAGCCGTCCCAGGCATGGGGCCACATCTGTATCGCGCGCGATTGAACAATCAACCTTGGGCGCCATTAAAAATTGCCTCGGGGTGCGACCGTCGTTGTACATTTTGCGCAATTCCACAATTCCGCGGTGCATTTGTCTCGCGTGATCCAGCAGAGATTCTTGCCGAAGCTCAATGGCTTGGCGAAAATGGCGTTAAAGAGGCATTACTTGTTAGCGAGAATTCAACCTCTTACGGAAAAGATTTGGGTGACATTCGTTTGCTCGAGGGCTTATTGCCAATCTTGGGCCAAGTCGACGGCCTCGAATGGATTCGTGTGTCCTACCTCCAACCAGCTGAAATCCGACCCGATCTAATTCGCATCATTGCTCAAACAGATGGTGTTGTTCCGTATTTCGATCTGTCGTTCCAACACGCATCGAACGATGTTTTGCGTCGCATGAAACGCTTTGGGGATCCTGAAAGTTTCTTAGGACTTTTGGCTGCTGCTCGTGCGTTCAATCCTCAGATGGGTGCGCGCACAAATGTCATTGTTGGTTTCCCAGGCGAGACTGAAGAGGATGTCAACATCTTGGCTCAGTTCATTGAGGATGCTCGATTAGATGCCATCGGCGTCTTCGCCTATTCCGACGAAGACGGTACTGCCGCGGTCGATCTCGATGGGCACCTCAGCGAAGGTGAAATCGACGATCGATTTGCCCACATTGCGACGTTGGCATCACGTGTGAGTGACGAAGTTGCTGAAGATCGCATTGGGCAACGTGTCAGAGTACTTATCGAGGCCGAGGACAATATGGGCCGCTCGATGCATCAAGCGCCTGAAGTCGATGGCACCACGTATGTCATGGCTGATCGCGAATTGTCAGTCGGTGAAATGGTGTGGGCCAATGTCATCGCGACAGAGGGTATAGATCTGATCGCTGAAATCGAGATCTGATGATTCCTGCTTTGCCTGATCCAGTTGGCGATCCCGTCAATGAAGTTCCCAATGTGAATGTGCCTAACGCTCTCACGCTCGTTCGTTTGTTGTGTGTGCCGGTTTTCATTTGGCTCTTTACCAATTCGCATGACAACGACATGGTGCGTTGGCTGTGCGACATAGTGTTTCTTGCAGCTGCCTTAACTGACATTGTCGATGGGCATCTAGCTCGACGAGATGGTCTTGTCACAAATTTTGGCAAGATTGCAGATCCGATCGCGGACAAACTGCTCACTGGATCGGCATTGATTGCCTTGTCGATCGAAGGATCAATTGCTTGGTGGATTACCGTCCTCATACTTGGTCGTGAAATTTTCATCACTGGACTACGTTTCTGGGTAATTCGACGAGGTGTCATTCCGGCAAGTCGGGGTGGCAAGGCCAAAACAGCAAGTCAGATCACAGCGATCGTGGCACTGTTAATTCCAACGGCTTCATTGCAAGCATCGCCAGTGGTGCCTGATGTTTTGGTATGGCTGCAACGTGCAACAGCTGATGTGGCATTGACATTTGCTGTTGCACTAACAGTTGTTACGGCCATCGACTACGTTGCCAAATCGCGGGCACTACTCAAGCAAGAAATATCGCGCTAATACACTAGAGAGCGTGACTACCGATCTTGATTCTTTAGCGCTAACTGTTGTCGTTGCTCTTGAAGGTCGTACGTTAGCCACTGCTGAGTCATTAACCGGTGGCCTCATTGGCGCGACCATCACAGCAATTCCAGGTTCGTCTGCGATTTACCGCGGTGGCGTGATTGCCTACGCAAGTGATCTGAAGGTGTCGCACCTTGATGTCTCATCAGATGTCATCGCCAATGGCGGGGCGGTCCAGGCCGAAGTGGCGTTGCAAATGGCGCGTGGGGCGGCAATCAATCTTTCGGCTGATTTTGGTCTGGCGGTTACCGGAGTGGCAGGTCCTTCTTCTCAGGACGGCAAGGCTCCAGGAACGGTGTTTGTTGCTTGTGTTGAACGTGGTCCTCAGGGAACATTTGTTGAACAGCAGGTCGAAGAATTACACCTCAATCCTGAAATTGAGGACATTCGCGAAGCTCGCTTCGAAGTGCGTGAAGAAACGGTCGCAGCCGCTCTTGAACTGCTTCTTACATTCTTGTAGAGCAAATGTCACCAATTCAGGGTAGTTTTAAGCCAAGGGAATAGATCACAGGTTAGGTGGGTTGAACACAGCACTATGAAAACGCAAGAAGCAGCACTGACTCACACGATTCGCATCGCAAACCAATCACTAGCCTCTGGCGCGCCAACAAAGGCCCCTGTGGCCGCGGCAAAGCGCCCTATCCTGTTGCGCCATGTCATCGGCGATCAGCTTCGCCACCTGCGCCAAGAACAAAACCGGACATTGCGCGAAGTATCCCGTGCTGCTCAGGTGTCGCTCGGCTACTTGTCCGAGGTCGAACGTGGCCAAAAAGAGGCATCGAGCGAGCTTCTGGCGTCAATTTGTGGTGCTCTCAATACTTCACTGAGCGATCTGCTGATCGATGTGTCCGCTGATGTGGCACGTCAAGAAGCAAAGTTTGAACAAATCCTGACTCTCTAATGCGTCTCACCGATATGTGGGAGCGTCTCGACGAGGCACTCGGATCTGCTTATGCCAGATCGTGGGCCGTTGACTTTCACATAGCCGAACTCGGTGGCCGAACAGTTGAACAAGCAATTGTGGATGGCATAGACACGCAAACAATTTGGCGTGCAGTTCACCAGACTTTGGAGTTAGACCCGAAGTACCGTTAGTCCTATGACTCATAAGTACCTCGTTCCAGCATCAAGCGACCCAGTCCGTCAAGCTCGAATTGATCTTGCTGCAGTGCATCGTTTAGCCGTGATGTACGGATTCCATGAAGGAATTGACAATCACATGACTTTGATGGTTCCCGGTTATGACGATCGTTTCTTTCTTGCGCCATTTGGTATTCATTGGAGCGAAATCACAGCCAGCGACTTCGTGATCGTCGATTTTCACGGGAACATACTCGAGGGCGATCCAGACTCGCTCGTAGAAGACACAGCATTTTTCATTCACGGACCAATTCATGCCAGTGGACGCAAAATTCAATGTGTCTTGCACACTCACATGCCCTACGCGACTGCCATCAGCATGCTTGAGGAACCAGCTCTGGAAATGATGAGCCAAAACGCTATCGGCTTCCGTGATAACACGTTCTACGAATGTGACTACAACGGATTGGCTTATGACCGTAGCGAGGGCGAGCGGATGACACTGGCACTCGGCGAAAAGGATGTCTTGCTGCTTCGCAATCATGGAATTGTGACAACAGGCAAGACTGTGGCAGATGCTTGGCAGTTGCTGTATTTCTTTGAACGCACTGCCGAATCGCATGTATTAGCGATGTCGATGGGTCGTCCACTGCGCATGGTGGACAAGGACATCGTGGATGTCACAGCCGAGCAAATGCTGAATTCGCCTACGGTGATGGGTGTCGATCGAGCCGCGCTCCATTTCGCAGCTCTCAAGCGCATTTTGGACCGAAAAGAGCCGGATTACGCCAACTAGTGGGGTCGTGCGACACGCCCAAATCGGGATGTCGAACAATACTGGCGATTCGAACACTTGTTCGATAGAGTCTCCACAAGGCCAGAAAATCCACCGGAATGACTGGCTTGGCGTTTGTGTCAGTGCTGGCACATAACGTGGCACTACACAAAACGCTTAAAGCACGAGGAGACGAAAATGGCTGCAAAATCACGCAACAGTGAGCCAATCAAGCCGGAACGCACCGGTGACCGCGACAAGGCCCTTGATACGGCACTTGCTCAGATCGAACGTCAGTTTGGTAAAGGCTCAATCATGCGCCTTGGTCAGGACGAGCGCGTTCCAGTTGAAGTGATCCCAACCGGTTCCATTGCTCTGGACATCGCTTTGGGTATTGGCGGCCTACCACGCGGTCGAATCGTAGAAATTTACGGTCCTGAATCTTCAGGTAAGACGACCTTGGCTCTACACGCTATTGCCAGTGCACAGGCAGCCGGCGGCATCGCAGCATTTGTCGACGCTGAACATGCTTTTGATCCTGAGTATGCCAAGAAGCTTGGCGTAGACATCGACAACCTTCTAGTCAGCCAGCCCGACACTGGTGAGCAAGCGTTGGAAATTGCCGACATGCTCATCCGTTCAGGCGCGCTTGATCTGATCGTCATCGACTCGGTTGCAGCACTTGTGCCACGTGCTGAAATCGAAGGCGAAATGGGCGATAGCCACGTAGGTTTGCAAGCACGCTTGATGTCGCAGGCTTTACGCAAGATTACTGGTGCTCTCAGCGCCAATAACACCACCGCAATCTTTATTAATCAGTTGCGCGAAAAAATCGGTGTCATGTTTGGTTCGCCTGAAACAACAACTGGTGGCAAAGCGCTGAAGTTCTATGCATCAGTTCGCTTGGACATCCGTCGTATTGAAACGCTTAAGGATGGTACTGACCCCGTCGGTAACCGTACCCGCGTCAAGGTTGTTAAGAACAAGGTTGCTCCACCGTTCAAGCAGGCCGAATTCGATATTCTTTATGGTGAAGGTATTTCACGCGAAGGCGGCATCATTGACATGGCCGTTGAAGAGGGTCTGGTACGCAAGGCTGGTGCTTGGTACACCTACGAAGGCGATCAGCTAGGACAGGGCAAGGAAAATGCGCGTCAATACTTGAAGGACAATCCAGGTCTCACTAATGACCTTGAATTGCTTCTTAAGGACAAGCTCGTGATGACCCCTGGTAAGGCAGATCTTCACGTTGTTGAGCCTGCTGACATCGATACGGCTGACGAGGAATAGTCCAGCCGATGTCACAAGACAACGACATGGATCAGGAGTCCCGCAATGGGATTTCTGATCCATTGTCGTTCGCCCGAAACATTGCACTTCAGCAACTCAACTACGCGCCACGGTCGCGAAAAGAACTTCTCGACAAAATGACCAGTAAGGCAGTACCTCCAGACATAGCTGAGCAAGTTCTTGATCGCCTTACTGAAGTTGGTCTCATTGACGACCGTGCGTACGCCCAGATGCTTGTGCGAAGCAAACAGAATTCACGCAAACTGGCCAAACGCGCATTAAGTGTCGAATTGAGCAAAAAGGGGATCACCGGCGAAGTGGCTCAAGAAGTATTGGGTGAGATCTCAGATGACGATGAACGAGAATTGGCTCGGGCTGCTGTTGATAAGAAACTTCGTTCGATGTCCGCACTAGACATCGACACCGTAAAACGTCGATTAAGTGGTCTTTTGGCTCGTAAAGGATTCTCGTCCGCTGTGTCCATGGCAGTTATCCGTGAGGCGCTAGCCCAACGAGCGAGCGAATCTGAACTCGACGATTTGGTTTTAGACTAGAGCCCGTGACCTCTACATACGAAGTGCGCACTCTAGGGTGCCAAATGAACGTGCATGATTCCGAACGAATTTCGGGCATGCTCGAGGTTGCTGGCTATGTGCCGGCCGTGGAAGGCACACAGGCTGATTTGGTTGTTTTCAACACCTGTGCAGTCCGTGAGAACGCTGATAACAAGCTTTATGGTGCTTTGGGTAACTTGCGTCCCTACAAATTGAAAAATCCAGATTTCAAAATTGCTGTTGGCGGCTGTCTTGCTCAAAAGGATCGCGGCACAATCATCGAGAAAGCGCCTTATGTTGATGTTGTGTTCGGCACACACAACATGGATTCGCTACCTGCATTGCTCGAACGTTCGCGAATCGAGCAAGAGGCTCAGGTAGAAATCATCGAATCGCTCGAAACGTTTCCTTCGACGTTGCCTGCGCGACGTGACAGTGCCAGTTCAGCATGGGTGTCTATCAGTGTTGGATGCAATAACACCTGCACGTTCTGCATTGTTCCTGCGCTCCGTGGACGAGAAAAGGATCGTCGACCTGCAGACATTTTGACTGAGATTCAAGCGCTGGTAGATCAAGGGGTTCTCGAAATCACGTTGCTTGGTCAGAACGTTAATGCGTACGGTGTTGAATTTGGCGATCGTAACGCGTTTGCAGACTTACTTCGCGCTTGTGGAAAGATCGATGGCTTGGAACGAGTTCGTTTCACAAGTCCACATCCACGTGACTTCACAGATTCGGTTATTGCCGCTATGGCCGAAACCGACAATGTCATGCCTCATTTGCACATGCCGTTGCAATCTGGATCAGATCGCGTGCTGCAAGTAATGCGACGCTCGTATCGGGTTGAAAAATACATGGGAATAATCGAGCGTGTTCGTGCGGCTATGCCAGATGCTGCAATTACTACCGACATCATCGTTGGCTTTCCCGGTGAAACTGAAGACGATTTCCTGCAAACGATGGATGTTGTTCACAATGCACGGTTTATGAATGCATACACGTTCCAGTACAGCAAGCGTCCAGGAACTCCAGCGGCCGATATGGACGATCAAATCGAGCCTGACGTCGTGGCGAACCGTTACCAACGACTCGTTGAACTCGGCAATGACGTTGCTTGGCAGGAGAACAAGAAACTCATAGGTCAAACCGTTGAAATTCTTGTGGCTACTGGCGAAGGTCGTAAAGACCAAGATTCAGGACGACTCTCAGGTCGTGCCCGAGACTATCGCTTGGTTCATATTGCTCAAGAAATTGATGGCGTTTCGCAAGACATTCGCCCCGGAGACATTGTGACTGCAGAAGTTACGCACGCTGCCACACATCACTTATTAGCTGACAAGCTCGTTTCGGTACGTTCAACGACGGCCGGCGACATGTGTGCGGCAGGACAAACTCCATCAACAAATGGAGCGCCGGCTGGCGTCATGCTTGGCATCCCGTCGATTCCACGTCCATAACTTCCGTCATGTTTCGAGCGATCGCCATCGTTGGTCCAACTGCCGTTGGCAAGACTGAGCTATCTCTTGATCTGGCCGAAATGCTTGGCGGGGAAATCATCAACGCTGATTCGATGCAGTTGTATCGAGGCATGGATATCGGAACTGCAAAAATTCCTGAATCGCAACGGCGCGGAATTCCGCATCATTTACTTGATGTCCTTGATGTCACTCAAGCCGCAAATGTGTCTGATTATCAACGCGCTGCTCGAGAGGTCATTGCAACTCTTACCAACCAAGGCAAGGTGCCAATCATGGTTGGCGGTTCCGGCCTGTTTGTGAACGCGGTTTTGGACGACATGCAGTTTCCTGGAAGCGATGCGGACATTCGCGCACGACTGATTTCAGAGTCACAACAATTGGGATTGCCTGCGATGTATCAACGACTTGTAGACGTCGATCCTCAGGCTGCCGCGCAGGTGTTGCCTACAAATGAACGTCGCGTGCTACGTGCTTTGGAAGTTTATGAAGTTACCGGTCATGCACCGAAAACGTCGCTTCCCGAATTACCTGAAGTCATACCTAGTCTGCGAATTGGGTTGCGTCGAGATCGAAGTGAGCTTGATGTTCGCATTGACCAACGAGTGGATCAAATGTGGGACCAAGGCTTTGTTGCGGAAGTACAAGTGTTGGAGAAACGTGGCCTTCGAAATGGACTCACAGCTAGCCAAGCATTGGGGTACAAGCAGATCTTGAGTGCGTTGGCGGGAGAATGCTCGATGGAGCAGGCAAAGATTGACACTGCTTCAGGTACGCGGCGCTATGTTCGTCGACAAGAGGCATGGTTTAAACGGGACTCAAAAATCCATTGGCTCGATGCAACAACCGTAACTGCCAAGGACATCGCTGTAACGTTCAATTTATTGCCGTAGGGAATGCTTCGAGGTGCTCTTGTGTTGACTCTGTAGCGGCTCAGTATCCGTGCAATAGACTTGGAGCA
>CAITJH010000087.1 GCA_903892635.1 uncultured Actinomycetes bacterium
GACTGAATCGAGCAGACATTCAGCGCCACCGTGTTCCCACAGCAACTGTCGACAACGACCGCATGGCATCAGCGAATTTCCATGACGATCGACGCATGCAACGGCAACAAGTCGTCCGCCACCGCTGATGATGAGATTGGAGACCAATCCACATTCAGCGCATAACCCAATTCCGTAGGACGCATTCTCGACATTGCAACCAGTGATGATGCGACCATCATCAACAAGTGCAGCAACACCTACTGGAAAGTCGGAGTAGGGAGCATATGCATGATGCATCGCGCCAGTTGCTGCTTCGCGTAATGCTGGCCAATCGATTGTCATTAGTGACCTTCTCCCTTGCGGAATGGAACGCCATCAGCTGCTGGTGGTCGTAGATTTTGTGACGCTGTTGCCAAAACCAAAAGCGTTGTGATGTACGGAGCAACCTGCGCAACTTCTGGCGGGAAGTTAGACGCAGCTAAGAAGCCACCGAACATAACGCCACCAAGTAGCAAGAAGCCAATTCCCGTTGCACGACGATTGGAACGAATCATTGCTGCAGCGATAACGAGAAGCACTAATGCTCCGAGCAAAATCAATCCGCGAACGTTCTTGTTGTCACTATCAATCAATCGCAAGGTATCGATGTAACCAAACATGATCGCGCCAGCTCCGGTGCCACCTGGTCGCCAGTTACCAAAGATCATGGTTGCCAAACCGATGAAGCCGCGTCCTGCAGTTTGGCCATTGCGATAGATCGTTGATTCGATCGAAAGATATGCGCCACCAAGTCCAGCGAGTAAACCACTGAAAGTGACTGCCATGTACTTGTATGTGCTGACGTTTACGCCTAGTGAGTCAGCAGCCCATGGATTTTCACCTGCACTACGAAGGCGAAGACCAAAGCGAGTTTTCCATAACAGCCATCCGGTGAAAACAAAAAGTCCAACAGTGATGATGGTCAGCAACGAAAGTTGATAGAACAATCCACCGACGATGCCAGCCACATCACTAATAAAGAAGATTGCCTTGTCATGGAGGTGAATCAATGGATCGGCAATGGCATTGATTGTGAAAGTGGGAATGCTTCCCTTAATTGGGGGAGACTGCGCCTGTCCACCACCAGGTGCGTTTGTAAATAGCAAAATGGCGAGGAACTTTGTGAGTCCCGTAGCCAGCAAGTTGACTGCGGTACCGGCAATGATCTGATCAACACCGAAAGTGACCGAAGCAACGGCGAGAAGCAAACCACCCAATGCGCCAAAGACAATTCCAGCTAGCAAGCCCGCCCATGCGCCCCATTGCCAACCAGCCCAGCCTGCTCCGAAGGTTCCAAGGATCATCATGCCTTCGAGGCCAATGTTCACAACACCAGAACGTTCGGACCAGATACCTGCAAGACCCGCGAGACCAATCGGAACAGCAAAGCCAAGGGCTTGCGAAACTGTATTTGCACTAGTCAGATCCGAGTTCGCGGTCACCGTACGAGTGATGGACAGAATGGCAATGCTCGTACCAAAGATTGCGAGCATGCGTCGTTGTTTCATGATGTTCATGCGCTAACTCCTTGCGCTTCGAGTGCTCGCGCAACTCTTGTTTGTTCGCTACTGAGTTGTCGGCGACGAACAATTTCGTATGAAATAACAACCACGATCACAATTAAGCCCTGCATGATCGTTGTGATTTCTCGTGGAACACCTTCGAGAATCAACTGTCCACTTGAAACATCGAGGAATGCCCACAGCAACGAACCCACTGCGATGCCAACGGGATTGTTGCGTCCAAGCAATGCAATGGCGATACCAGTGAAACCCCAATCAGTTGGGAAGTTCAAGTTGTAGGAGCCCGCTTCACCTAGTAGATAGGGCAAACCGACCAGACCAGC
>CAITJH010000088.1 GCA_903892635.1 uncultured Actinomycetes bacterium
GACTGAATCGAGCAGACATTCAGCGCCACCGTGTTCCCACAGCAACTGTCGACAACGACCGCATGGCATCAGCGAATTTCCATGACGATCGACGCATGCAACGGCAACAAGTCGTCCGCCACCGCTGATGATGAGATTGGACACCAATCCACATTCAGCGCATAACCCAATTCCGTAGGACGCATTCTCGACATTGCAACCAGTGATGATGCGACCATCATCAACAAGTGCAGCAACACCTACTGGAAAGTCGGAGTAGGGAGCATATGCATGACGCATCGCACCAGTAGCTGCATCGCGTAATGCTGGCCAATCGATTGTCATTAGTGACCTTCTCCCTTTCGGAATGGAACGCCATCAGCTGCTGGTGGTCGTAGATTCTGTGAGGCTGTTGCCAAAACCAACAGTGTCGTGATGTACGGAGCAACCTGAGCAACTTCTGGTGGGAAGTTCGAAGCAGCCAAGAAACCACCGAACATGACGCCACCGAGTAGCAAGAAACCGATTCCGGTTGCACGACGATTAGAACGAATCATCACAGCTGCAATAACCAAAAGAACCATGGCACCGAGCAAGATCAATCCGCGAACATTTTTGTTGTCACTATCTATCAATCGCAAGGTATCGATGTAACCAAACATGATCGCGCCAGCTCCTGTGCCACCTGGGCGCCAGTTACCAAAGATCATGGTCGCAAGACCGATGAAGCCGCGTCCTGCAGTTTGGCCATTTCGATAGATCGTCGACTCGATAGAAAGATACGCGCCACCAAGTCCAGCGAGTAAACCACTGAAAGTGACTGCCATGTACTTGTAGGTGCTGACGTTCACGCCGAGTGAATCAGCAGCCCATGGATTTTCACCTGCACTACGAAGGCGAAGACCAAAGCGAGTTTTCCAGAGCAACCATCCTGTGAACACAAAAAGTCCAACAGTGATGATGGTCAGCAACGAAAGTTGATAGAACAATCCACCGACTATGCCAGCCACATCACTAATGAAGAAGATTGCCTTGTCATGCAGGTGAATCAACGGATCGGCGATGGCATTGATCGTGAATGTTGGAATACTTCCCTTAATTGGGGGAGACTGCGCCTGTCCACCACCAGGTGCATTTGTGAACAACAGAATGGCTAGGAACTTTGTTAGTCCGGTAGCCAACAAGTTCACTGCGGTACCAGCAATGATTTGGTCCACACCAAAAGTGACTGACGCTACGGCAAGCAGTAGACCACCCAACGCACCAAAAACAATTCCAGCTAGCAAGCCCGCCCATGCGCCCCACTGCCAACCAGCCCAACCTGCACCGAAGGTGCCAAGAATCATCATGCCTTCAAGCCCAATGTTGACGACACCAGAACGTTCGGACCAGATACCTGCAAGACCCGCGAGACCAATCGGAACAGCAAAGCCGAGAGCTTGTGACACCGTATTGGCACTTGTCAGATCCGAGTTAGCGGTAACTGTACGAGTAATAGAAAGAATCGCAATGCTCGTGCCAAAGATCGCCAGCATTCTTTGTTGTTTCATGATGTTCATGCGCTAACTCCTTGCGCTTCAAGTGCTCGCGCAACTCTTGTTTGTTCGCTACTGAGTTGTCGACGACGAACAATCTCGTAGGAAATAACAACTACGATCACAATCAGACCTTGCATGATGGTTGTAATTTCGCGAGGCACACCTTCGAGAATTAACTGTCCACTTGAAACATCAAGGAATGCCCAAAGTACTGAACCCACCGCGATACCGACGGGATTGTTTCGACCCAACAATGCAATTGCGATACCAGTGAAGCCCCAATCGGTTGGGAAGTTCAAGTTGTAGGAGCCCGCTTCACCTAGTAGATAGGGCAAACCGACCAGACCAGCAATTGCTCCAGAGAGCAACATCGTGATGGTGATCATGCGACGAGCATCGATACCGCTGGTGCGAGCAGCCGTAGCACTATGACCAGTTGCGCGAAGATCGTAACCAAAGCGAGTGCGGTTCAAAATAAACCAGTACAGAATTCCGATAACGACTGAGATGAAGAAGAATCCGTAGAGCTTGGTTTCCTTATCAAGCAGTGCGACACCACGAAGCATTCCCGAGTCCGCGATTTCTTTTGTTCCACGAACATTCAAACTAGTTTCGTGACCGATACTGGTGCGCACGATCAAGTAGCTGATGATTGCGATTGCGATGAAGTTCAACATGATTGTTGAGATGACCTCGCTGACACCACGAGCCACTTTCAGCCAGGCGGCGATTCCAGCCCACGCTGCACCGACAACCATGGCAACAAGAATTGTGATGATGACCGACGGAATCTTAGGAAGAGTCAAGGCACCTGCTACAGCACCAGCAGCCACTGCACCGAGAACATACTGACCATTGACGCCGATGTTGAAGAGATTCATCTTGAAACCAATTGCCACAGCAAGCGCACTCAAGAAGTACGTCGTAGCAAGATTAAGAATGAGTGTCATTGCGTGAGGCGAAGTTCCATATTTCACCATTGAAGAAAATACTTCACCAACGTTTGCGTGAATAGCCTTCAAGATCACTGCAGTTACAGCGATAGAAATAACCACACCGAGTGCAGGTGCAATCAAACTGATACTGAATCGACGAAAGTTCATGCTGAAACCTTTCCAGCACCGGTCATTGCCGTGCCTAATTGTTCAGGAGTGACGGTCGCAGGATTTGCATCAGCAACGAATGCACCGCGCAAAAGCACCTTGATGTTGTCACTAAGTCCAATAAGTTCATCGAGGTCGGCTGAGATCAACAACACGGCTAGTCCTGC
>CAITJH010000089.1 GCA_903892635.1 uncultured Actinomycetes bacterium
ACGTGTCGTTGATATGCCATTAGCCGAAGGCGTCATTATCGGATCCGGAATTGGTTTAGCAATCAGTGGCCTGCGTCCAATCATTGAATTGCAGTTCCTCGGATTTGGTCACCAGGCGTTCCATCAAATAGGTCAGCAGGTAGCACGCCTGCGTTTCCGTTCGCAAGGCCGCCACTCGTTGCCGCTTGTGATTCGTTCGCCGTATGGCGGCGGAGTTCGAACACCCGAACTTCATTCGGATGCATTCGAGGCGTACTACACACATACTCCTGGTCTGAAAGTGATTGCGCCCGCATCGGCCTATGACGCAAAGGGATTGTTGGCTGAAGCAATTGCTTCAGATGATCCAGTGATGTTCCTCGAGCCGCTCAAGGGCTACCGCCTTGTAAAGGATGAAGTGCCAGACGAGCACTATCGCATTCCATTGGGCAAGCTACGTGTGATGCGCGAAGGCACCGATGTCACGCTCATTGCGTGGTCTGCGGCATCAGTCATGGTCAATCAAGCAGCTGAAGAATTAGCAGCGCAGGGTATTAGCGCTGAAGTGTTGGACTTGCGCTCACTAACTCCGCTGGATATTGATGGCATCGCTGCTTCGGTTGCAAAGACCGGACGTGTAGCCGTGGTTCAAGAAGCACCATTAACTGGTGGCTTTGCCAGCGAAATTATCGCGACCATTCAAGAGGAATGCTTCTACAGTTTGCAGGCACCGATCTTGCGCATCACTGCGCCGGATACCCCGTATCCACTCGGCGGCGTTGAAGATTATTTCGTTCCTGATGCAGCGCGTGTTGTCGCCGAAGTCAGCGCGTTGATGAGCGAGTCCGCATGAGTAACTTTGACTTCACACTTCCAGATGTTGGCGAAGGCATTGCCGAAGCTGAAATCATTGAATGGCTCGTTGCGGTTGGTGACATGGTCATTGTGGATCAAGTCGTAGCCGTGATCGAGACAGACAAGTCTCAAATCGAAATGCCAACACCAGTTGCCGGAGCCGTGACCGCATTGAACGGCAAGCCAGGCGATGTCATCAAAGTCGGCGATGTGCTCATTACGATCGCAGCGAGCGAAAGTGTTTCCTCAGTTGCGCCATCAACTCACAGCCACGCATCGACGAGCAACGCAGCCGCCACAACAACGACGAGCGCTGTTGCGAGTTCAGTGGCAGCGAACAACTCTGTGGGACGCGCACTTGCAAGTCCAAGCACACGACGTGTTGCCGCTCAGCTTGGCATTGACATCAATACAGTTGCCGGGACCGGTCCACATGGCCGCGTGACCGAAGCCGATGTTCGTGGACACAACAATGCTCCGACGTCTGCGCCTGCGTCCGTTTCGGCGCCAGCGATTGCTCCGACACTTGCCCAAGATGGTGTCACGATTGTCCCGCTCATTGGATTGCGTCGACAGATCGCCCAATCCATGACCCAGGCGCTTGCTATTCCGCACATTCTCGAGTTCAAAGAAATTGACGCAACCGCTTTGCTTGCAGAACGTGAACGTCTGAGTAATTCGGGCCAGCAACTTTCGGTAAC
>CAITJH010000090.1 GCA_903892635.1 uncultured Actinomycetes bacterium
GCAATTTGCGGCACGATGGCGATTACGTCAATCGCGTTCCACCGTGTGGCCAAAGACGTATGGGGCTGGGACAAGAAGCGTTTGTTCCCATTGACTGTGTTGTTCTTGTTTGTTGACCTATCGTTCCTGGCGGGAACCTCAACCGCAATCCTCAAGGGCGGTTGGGTGCCGGTATTCCTAGGCTCAATCGTTCTTGCAGTCATGTTGTTGTGGCGCGATGGTTTCCGAGCTCTCGGAAAGTACATGCGCGAACACAGTTTGACGTGGGATGTCATCGAGGATGAACTTGAGCACCGAAGCCTGTCGCGTGCCCCAGGTATCGGAGTGTTCCTTGCTTCGCCAGCCGAACAAGTTCCCGCGGCCTTGGCTTCGCAAGCCCAGATGCTTCGCGCAATTCCTGCTGACGTGCACGTTGTCACCATTGAAGGCGTCCAGACTCCTTATTCAGATCGTCCGCCAAAGATCGAGCGCATTATGGATCGTATCGAGCGTGTGACGATCTATGCGGGCTACATGGAATCGGTAAACATTCAAAAAGTGATGCATGATCAAGTGCTGGGTGAGCGCGAACGAGTGGCTACCTATTACTTATCCGAACGTCGATTCTTGACATTGGATGCAAACCAGATGCGCGGGCTTCCTGAAAAGATGTTTAGTTTCTTGCATCGCAATTCGGCGACCGCAACACAGTACTTTGGTCTTCCTGGGGACCGAGTCATTACGATTGGTACTCGAGTCGATCTTTAAAAGTGTTTTCCCTGTACACCTGAAATCTTTGACTTTTTTATGGGTTCCAATGTTTGAGGATTGTAAGAACTCGGATTACTGTCGAGTAACTATTCCCAGCATTTGCTAGGCATCTTGCTTGCTGTTTGACTTGGGGAGTTATGCAAATCATCACTTCGCGACGGGTACTCCGTGCGGCAGCAGCATGCGCGTCACTAGTTGCCTTAGTCGCTGGAGTGATTGGCGTTCCATCATCGGCTCGTGCGGATGGGTTGCCGAATTGTCCTGTAGTGATTGCTCACCGTGGCGGACCGTCGGTAGCTGGTGTTGAAAATGCACCCTCGATTTGGCGTAATTCACTTGCCCAAGGATTTCTCAATATCGAAGTCGATGTGCGATTCACTTCTGATGGCGTTCCAGTGATTATGCATGATCCAAAAGTGAATCGGACAACAAATGGTCGCGGCTATGTATCACGCAAGAGTTTTGCAAAACTTGAAAAACTGCACATTGCTGATGGCGAGAAAGTCCCACAACTTCTCGATGTCTTGACAGATGTGTCGCAAGCGCATGGCTATGTAATGTTTGAGTTGAAGGTCACTCCAAGTGCCCCGCAATGGACGACCATTATGGACGAGCTCGCTTCGACCGGAATGACTAATCGAGTAATTGTCGAAAGCTTTTTACTCAAGCCAGTTGTGCAGGCTCAACAGCGAGGGCTTTTTGCTACACATATTTATTCACGACCAGTGCCTGACGCGTGGGGTTTGGCAAATGCAAATTCCGAGTTAGTTCGCTGGAATGATGTAACGCCAGAATTTGTCGATGCCATGGGTACGAATTCGATGTTCAGTTATGCGACGGGTATTGCGCCGAGTGCTGAAGCAACAGTGTGGTCGAGTCTGTTGTTTAACAATGTTGCAGGAATTCTGACTGATGATCCAAGTGGATTAACGGAATGGGAAGCGAGCCACTGTGCTGCTGATTCAACGGCCTCAATGGTGAAACAGATCGTCCCTGATGTTTCAGGGCTGTCGATTTCTGATGCAGTGTCGGCTTTGAATTCTGCTGGCTTCAATAATGTTGTTGTTCAGAATCCCGATGGCAGCCTCATCGATGAACTTACTGACTTGTTTGACCCAAGTGCTCAGCATGCGACGTTGGCTGCTGGAATTGCTGGCTCGCGTATGTCTGTCACTGAGCCAGTTGTTGTCTTTACTCAAGACAACTAGACAAGTGAACTTAATTCTTGAGTTGGGCTTCGAGATCTGCAACACGCTTGCGAAGTGCGGCAAGTTCATCTTCCTGAACCAGGCCTAAGCGACCTACAAGACGATCGAGCTCTTCGCTCAACACATCGTCGAGCAAATCTTCAGATGATTTTTCGCAGTTGCAGCCAGGCAAAGTTGGCTTAGGCAGATTCTTGCTGAGTTCAGAGACTGCTGCCATTCCAGCTTGCCCCAATGCAACGAGAGCATCAAGAACCTCTGATGGGTCAGTGGCCGTGGTATTTTTTTCCGCACGATGCTCGTCGACTCGCTTCATGCTGTTATCAAGGGCATCGGCGGCTAGGCGCATTACGTTTGGGATATCTATGAACACGTCTTCATCGTAAAGCCATTTATGCAAGTCTGCATCCGCACGTGTTGCGCCTCACACAGGCTCAAGGTGCGCGGTAGGGCAAAGACACCCACAATTGAAATGTGCCTGATATTCCGCGTTCTTCGTTCACTCGCTCGGCAAAAATTGCTGGAGTTCCGGTCAGTCATGCTGGTCGTCGGGCAGTAGTCGCTGGGCGACGTTTGATCGGTTCCGACCATGATACCGATTTGGCTGCCGCACAGTTGCGAACAGCAGAGCAACTTTTTGCAGTCCTGGGCACACTCAAGGGTGGCGCCATGAAATTGGGTCAAGCGCTCAGTGTCTTTGAAGCAGCGTTGCCTGAAGAATTTATGGCTCCGTATCGAGAGCAACTCACCAAGCTGCAAGATTCGGCGCCACCGATGTCCGCAGCGCAAGTTGAATCGCAAATGGTCAAGGGGCTTGGCAAAGATTGGCGTAGTCGGTTTTTAGAGTTCAGTGATACCGCTACTGCTGCTGCATCTATTGGCCAAGTTCACCGTGCTACTTGGCACGATGGTCGCGACGTCGCTGTCAAAATTCAGTACCCCGGTGCTGCCGATGCTATTCGCTCTGACCTAAATCAACTATCTCGTTTTTCGCGTTTGTTTGGGTTGATGGCGCCAGGTCTTGACATCAAGTCGTTGATGACCGAGTTGAAAGATCGTGTGTCAGAAGAACTTGATTATTTGAATGAATCAAAGATTGCTCGTCGTTTTGCTGCGGCATACGAGGGCCATCCAGACTTCTTGGTTCCTCACGTTGTAGCTGGTGCTCACAATGTCATGATCACGGAGTGGATTGATAGTCGTCCGCTTTCGCAAATCATCGCTTCAGGAACTCAAGAGGAACGTAACCATTTTGGACAACTGTATTTACGGTTCTTGCTATCAGGACCATCGATTGCCGGATGGATGCATGCGGACCCACATCCAGGAAACTTCCGTGTGATGGCTGACGGTCGACTCGCTGTTCTCGATTTTGGCGCCGCAGCTGAACTTCCGGATGGTTTACCTGTAGCAATGGGACGACTACTGAGCGTCGCAATGGCAGGGGATCGGGAGCAAGTCACTGCAGGGTTGCGGTCTGAAGGATTCATTCGTGAGGGTGTTGATGTAGATCCGCAGTCGCTGCTTGATTACCTTGCACCATTCACTGCTCCGGCGGCTGTACCAACTTTCCATCACAGTCGGGACTGGCTGCGTACTCAATTTGAACGTACTGCAGATCCTCGAAACCCCGACTGGGCATTAGCGTTCAAAATCAATCTTCCGCCAAGTTATTTGTTGATTCATCGCACATGGCTTGGAAGTATTGGTGTGCTCTGCCAACTCGGAGCCGAGTTCTCGGTTCGCGATGAGTTCGTTCGTTGGATTCCTGAATTCACGCCACCGAATTAGATGTCAAAAAATAAAGTGTGAGTGGAACAGGGATTTCTGAACCACTCACACTTTCTTTTAAGTCAGAGACTGCGCAACAAGATATGCGCGAAAGCGCCAGTAGTCGTGATCAGCGGATTGCCTGTGATGATGGCAGCGTCACGATATTCAAGAATTTCGCCGTCTACTTCAGTTTCACCAGTGAGCCCAACCAGGATGTTGACGTCAGAAGTTGCTGCGTCGATATCGTGCGAACCTTCAGTAAGTACTCGTACGTTTGAATCAACATTGCCACGACGGGTCATGATGTTCAGATCTCGGGCTTGACCCGAGCCAAGTGTGCAATCGAAGGCAATTTCACCAGGGAAAAAGAATGGCACATGCTCCTCGATGCGATGCGTCGTTTCACCATCGGCAAGAATCATGTATTCGCCTTCCATCAAGACGATCCAACGGTCGATGCCTTCGAGAACAGAAAATGGTCCGTCGTTATCGATGTCAGCAAGACTGATGCGCCAATCAAAGTCGCCAGTTTCTGGGAAGCGTGCAACTTCGTAGGTGATACCTGCACCGTTTGGCCATGGCATTGCTACGTGATCACGAAAAATTTTGTTGCCCATTGAGCTGGCTCCTGTGGTTGATGTTCAGTGAACTAATTTGTGAGAGTTCGACTTTGGGTAATGCTACTTGGCTTGAATGCGAATTAACGAGCTATTGTTTGTTGGTTCCCTCAAAGTCTGCAAGAAGTCGTCGGATGTCTTTCGCAATTTCCTTGAGTTCGGCAAGTTCAGTGGCAGCATCGGCGCGCGCTTGCTTTGCGAGCTCGAATTCACCAAGGCTTGCAGTATGAGTCTCGTCGATTTTTTGCTGAACGCCTGCGGACTGAAGATTTTGTCCCACCATGATGATTGACAGCAGCACAAGTTGAAGGAACGTCTGGGCGATCCACGCAACAATTGTGATGACGTTATGTGACGCTAATGCAGATGGCAACGAGATCAATGCCAAGATCGCAAAACCATAAGCACACCACATAGTTGCAACACCATCGGTAATTTTTTGAGCTAATGCTGAATTGAATTTAGACATTACGGACATATGAATGACTACTTTCGATTAAGTGGTGAAAAGTTGCTTACTGTCTGTGTACATTGTGCCTTGAGTTGAGCGTTAAGTACACGCTTTATTTACTCAAGAACCTGTGTCATCCAATTTTTTTAAGGTACCTTTGCGATTGACTGAAGAGTTCCTATTGTGTGGAGTTTGTTGTGCGACGTTTAGTTATTTCTGGCCTAATTGCATCCCTATTCGCTTTTGGAGTTGCCGCGCCATCGCAAGCTACGCCAAGTCTTGAAGTGATTGCAGTCACGACAACACAGGATCTCGCCAGTCCAACGTGCCCATCGGTAACGGATTGTTCATTACGTGGGGCAATTGGTCAGGCATCATCAATCTCCGATCATGCCATCGAAGTTGATGTCCCTGAAGGAACTTATGCATTAACAAGAGGCACGATCAACTTAAATAACTACACGTCGCATTTTGATATTTCGATTAAGGGTGTCGGTCCGGCAACATTAATCGAGCAAGGCCAGACCTCAACTAATTCGTGTGATACTTCCGATGATGGTCAGCGCGCTTTTGACATTTATGTGGGAAACAGCGCAGGTCACGTAAATTTGAACGACCTAAGAATTTCTGGGTTTCACATTTATGATCAAAGTACAAGTGACCCAGGTATTGGAAATTTTGGCGGAGCTGCAATCCAGGCAACCGGTGGGGGAAGTTTAAATCTCAATCGCGTTCGATTGGACCACAACTCAGTTCACGGATGTGCTTTTAGTGGTGGTCGCACAGGTGGTGGCGCACTACGTTCAACGGCAAGAGTTTCTGTTAACAATTCGAAGTTAGATAACAACACGGTCAGCACACTGGCATCTCGAGCAAAGGGTGTCACCGGCGGTGCTGCAATCTACACCGATCATGCGCTTGAGATTGTCGATAGTTCAGTTACTCAAAATAGCTCAGATGTTGGTGCGTCCAAAGGCATGGCTGGTGGCGCAATCGAAATCCTTAGCGAAAACTTATCGGTCATTCGATCCGAAATTTCTCATAACGTCCTCACGGTAGGAATGCCTGATTCCTTAAATGACCTATCTGCAATTGGCAACAACGGTGGAGCAGCGATCTATCAAGATGGGCAAGACATCAACATCGTCGACTCAACCATTGATTCAAATTTATTCACTCTCAATGCAGGTGATGGGCTCCTTGGAAACAACTTACTTGGCGCCAATGGTGGTGGAGCGATTTATCAGTACGGAAACGCGACTAACATTCTGAATTCAACGTTATCTAACAACATTGCGCGACTGCCAAGTGCGACGCGTGCCCTAGATCCGGATTACCAAATCGCAACAAATTTGAATCGTTCAGGTGGCGGAGCAATTTTTGACAACGGCGATTCTGCGCTTTACACGAACTCAACTTTTACAGGCAATCTGCTCGAAGCATCGGATGATCTAAGTTCATTCAACGATCCTGAAAATGGCGGCGGCGCCGTATTCTTTGACGGCGAGCGATCACGTATCTCAGTGCAAAATTCAACGATTGCCCTGAATGAAGCTGATGGTTCTCATGGTGGTGCATTCATGGTGCACGAAACTGGAAATGGCCAAACCGATGTTCATCTTGGCAATTCCATTATTGGTGGAAACGTTTCAACCATCGGTGGCGACAATTGCTGGATCCAACAATATGGGGATCCGGAAAATGCGAGTTATTTCGGCGTGATCACATCTGATGGCTATAACCTCACAACGGATTCAAGCTGTGGTCTTTCCAGTAACGGGGACCGAGTGGTTACGGATCTTGGCTTGAATGCTCTTGCTGACAACGGGGGACATTCCAAAACAATGTCGCTGAAGTCAACGAGTCCAGCGCGAAATGCAGGAAATGTTGCTGGTTGTGTGACTGCAATGGGTGACTTGTTGTTCGCAGACCAGCGTGGTCAGCTTCGTCCACAAGGTGGTCGCTGCGATATCGGCGCAGTTGAATACTTGGATGGATCGAGTGCGGCAGGACCATGTCTTGCTGGCAAGCTCGGCAACATTCTCTTTAGCCCGAATTCGGCTTCGCTCGATTCACAGGCTAAGAAGCAACTACGCGGTTATGCGCATGTGATTGCTAGTACAAGTTGCACTCACATTGTGCTCAAGGGCTTCACAGCGAAGATCGATTCGCCTAATGCTTCAACGTCTTGGCGAGTGAAGCTGGCCAAGAAGCGCAATAGTGCAGTCAATAAGTATCTAACAAAACAATTGACCAAACTGAATGTCCACGTATCAGTGTCGAAGATTGCCTATGGCTCACTTCATCCAGTTCAGTCGAATGATCTTGAAACTGGACGCGTCGTGAATCGTCGAGTTGAGATTGACCTGCGCGCTAGCTGATCCGAGTTAAGAACGAAGCCAGTTGGGCTCGCACTTGATCGTTCCAGCATTAGCTCCTCTATGTGAAAAGAGCTAACAGGTTGTGAAATGCTTTCGATTCTTTGAAATCAATAAGTAGAGTAAGTCAGCGATGTGCTTAGTAATTGGAATAAAAGTTAATGCGGCGAATGGTTTGATCCAATTTTTTGGTTGGTCCAGCAATAGTTTTCCTACCGCTTGCGATCCGCTATGGCGCTTGAGCTCGTCACCGTCACGGGTGATGTACCAAACCTTCGCGTTTGCCTGTGCTTGCGAGATTCCGATGAGATCCAAATCGATTGACTGATTTGGGGTGTTAATCCATTCACCAGGGAAGTGGCGTTGAAGCCATTCCGCGGATCTCTGGCAGAATCCACATTCGCCATCGGTGACAAGTTGAGGTTGCATCGTTGAGCAGGATCCTTTGATTAATGAACTGCTTTGAACGTAGTGCATAAGGACTGTGTTTGCACGCCCGAAAGGATTCGGCTACTTATCAGCAGAGAGCGAGTTAGTTGCAAAGCTGGTCAACTCACTATTAACGCTTGACGGTAATAATGCTTCACGTTACTATTTGTAAGTGATTCTTTCCTTCGCTGACAAATCTTTGGAGAGAATCGCGAATGGCCAACGTGTCGTGCGTTTCGCTTTCATTGAATCGAGTATCAGAAGGAAGATCAGACTGATTGAAATCGCTGGTCACCTGAATGATCTGCGAATCCCGCTGGGCAATCGATTGGAGAAGTTGAAGGGCGACTTTGATGGCTTTCACAGCATCCGAGTCAATGATCAATGGCGGATTTGCTTTCGTTGGACTGATCAAGGTGCGCACGATGTTCAGCTAGTCGACTATCACTAGAAGGGAAGTCAAATGGCAAAGACAAAAAAGAGACTTGATCCGGTAACTCCTGGTGATCTTCTATGGGAAGAGTTTCTGGTACCGATGGGAATCTCTCGCTACCGACTTGCGAAAGAGATTGGCGTTCCCGCGCAAAGAATTGGCGATATCGTTATGGGAAAACGAGCAATTACGGCTGATACTGACCTTCGCCTTTCGAGATTTTTTGGACTTAGCGAAGGTTTTTGGCTTCGCGCGCAAGCCGCATGTGATTTGGAAAGCACAAGGAGTTCCATTGAAGCTGAACTTTCTAAGATCGTCCCGTTTCACGGAAATGCAAGTTAGTAAGCACGCCCGAAAGGACTCGAACCTTCAACCGACAGGGTAGAAACCTGTTGCTCTATCCATTGAGCTACGGGCGCGTGCATTAGA
>CAITJH010000091.1 GCA_903892635.1 uncultured Actinomycetes bacterium
CCGTATTACCTGGAACACCTTGTTCACCTTGTTGACCGGGAACACCTTGCTGGCCCTGTTCACCTTGCTGACCTTGTGCACCTTGAATTCCAGGGTCACCTTGTTGCCCTTGCAAAGACGCTAAGAAGTCGGCAGCTGAACCAGTATTTCCTTGACCAAGCCAGATGTCGTAGGCGCTTTGCCCGTCAGTTCCATTGGTGCCGTTAGTACCGTCGATACCGTCACGACCGTTATTGCCATTAGTTCCGTCGTTGCCTGCAACCCCTTGGACACCCTGCTCACCTTGAAGTCCTTGGTCGCCCTGAATGCCTTGGTCACCTTGGTTGCCTTGCACACCTTGCTCGCCTTGTGGACCAGTTGCGCCCGTCTCGCCTTGCGCTCCTTGAAGTGAAGCAAGGAAGTCCGCTTCAGTGCCAGAATGTCCCAAATTGATCCATGTGTCGTATGCGCTTGCGCCAGTAGCACCGGTAGCTCCCGTTGCACCTTGAAGTGAAGTGGTATCGCCACAGATGTATTGCGAGCCGGCGAAGTCATCGCCAGAGACACCTTTCTTCATGAGTACGGTCTGTCCGCTAACGACAACAACGGTGTCACCGGCTTTCACTTCACGTGTTGAACAGAAGTAAATGTTGCCGAGCGAATTGAGGATTCCAGAACCGATCGTGGCACGGTGATCCGATGTAACGACTCGAACAGTGACAGTCTTGCCAGCAAACTGTGAGTCAAGTTTGATTGCAACGGGAGTACGCCCACCGCTTGAAGCGCCGATGAGAACTTCCTTCTGAAGCCCACGGCTATTTGCAAAAGCAGCTGTCGAGCCGAATGAAGCTGCCAGTAAAATACTGGCTGCGAAACTCGTTGCAAGTACTCGCTTGCGAGTTGTCGTGTTCATGGGATTCTCCGAATCGTGTCGTGCATAGATGACCCAACTATAGGGTTTCTATCGCGTCAATGTTCGGTTAACCCCGTACTTTTACCTACTATTTAGGGATTGGTAAGGATCAATGGCTCTGAAAATTGTTTCGTCGGAACAAATTGTGTGAGCTCGGCGCTTTCGAGAAATTTGAAATCTTACATCTGTGAGTAATTTGTCGGAATTTTAAAACGCTCTATCGGGCCGTTTTATGACGGACTAAGCAGTTGCCCTAATAGCATTTGTGCAATGCAACAAGGGGAGACATGAGCACAGACCCGCTACTGACGCCGTACACGATTAAGAATCTCACGCTGCGCAATCGCATTGTCAGCACTTCTCACGAGCCGTCTTATAGCGAAGATGGTTTACCAAAAGATCGTTATCGCGCTTACCACGTGGCCAAAGCGCAAGGCGGCGTTGGCTTGACCATGGTTGGCGGAAGCTCAGTTGTAAGTCGCGAGAGTGCGCCAGCTTTCGGCAACTTGCAGCTGTGGAAAGACGAGTCAGTGCATTGGTTGAGACTGTTAACCGATGAAGTGCACGAGCACGGCGCGGCAGTGATGATTCAGCTCACTCACCTTGGACATCGAAGCAGTAACTATTCTGGTGAATGGCTGCCAACAATTTCTGTAAGCGCCGTTCGCGAATCTGCCCACCGCGCATTTACTAAAGAGGCCGAACTATGGGATATGGATCGAATCAAAAATGACTATGTCGTAGCAGCACAACGATGTGTAGCAGCAGGAATGGACGGAATCGATTTGATGATTCACGGTCATTTCTTGGATTCATTTATGACTCCGTTCTGGAATCACCGCGAAGACGAATTTGGTGGATCCCACGACAATCGCATGCGCTACCCACTTGAAGTGATTCGTGCCATAAGGGCAGAAGTGCCGGATGATTTCATCATTAGTGCGCGCATGAGCTTTGATGAACTTCGAGCTAATGGCTTGAGTCAGGGTGAATTGCTCACAGTCGCACAAGACATCGTCGATAACGGTGTCGATGTCATCAGTGCGTTAGCCGGATCAATTGATTCAGATGCGCGCCTTACTCGAATGATTCCAGTTATGGGAATGGCGTCAGCTCCTCACTTGGAGTTGATCGGCGAAATCAAACAAAAGTTGAATGTGCCCGTCATGCATGCGGGAAAGATTGCCGACGTTGCAACTGCGCGATATGCAATCGAAGCTGGCTTGTTAGACCTTGTGGGAATGACGCGCGCATTGATCGCCGATCCGGAGTTGCCCAACAAAATTGTTGCCAAGGTCGAAGATCAAATTCGTCCATGTGTTGGTGCCAGTATGTGCATCGATGGAATTTATATGTCGGGTGCCGCTTTTTGCATTCACAATCCTGCAACAGGTCGCGAACTTGAATTGCCACAACGTATTGCGAAGTCAACGACAAGTAAGAAAGTGATTGTGATCGGAGGTGGACCAGCAGGATTAGAGGCTGCTCGAATTCTTGCCGAGCGAGGTCATTCAGTCGCACTTCATGAGGCAAGCGATCGTCTCGGGGGACAAGTGAACATTGCTGTGCGTTCACCACGTCGTCGTGATCTGCAGGGAATTATCGACTGGAGAATTCAAGAACTCACAAGACTTGGAGTTTCTGTTCATGTGAATAGCTTTATCGAGGCACACGATGTGATGTCGCTCGACAATGATGTCGTCATCCTTGCAACCGGCGGTATGCCACAGGCATTAGACATCGAAGGTGGATCGTTGTGTCTCGAGAGTTGGGATGTCTTAACTGGAGCCAAGCGAATCGAAGGTTCGGCAATTGTCTTTGATGACCACGGTGGTAATCAAGCACTTGACCTTGCTGAGGCGCTTGCTAAATCTGACGTAGCAGTCGAGTTTGTGACGCCTGAACGAAACATGTCACCAGATGTTGGCGGAATGGTTGCGTCTCTTTACTTTAAAGATTTAAGTAAAGCTGATGTTAAATTCACGGTGCTTCGTCACCTGAAGAAAGTCGAAAAGAATCCAGACGGCACGTTGACGGTCTCACTCGGACTTGAGGATGATTCATGGATTGAAACGCGAACTGTGAACGCAGTGGTCGTTGAAAATGGAACTCGAGCCAATTCAGATCTTTATGACGATCTCGTTTCACATTCATCCAATGGTGGAGCAGTGGATATCAAAAAATTGTTAAACGGTCGCGAGCAAAACATTGTTCGACATCCAGAAGGCTCGTTCCGACTCTTTCGAATTGGTGATGCAGTTTCGAGTCGAAACATCCATGCAGCAATGCTGGACGCCGCGCGTATTTGTCGCAGTCTCTAGATTTCTAAGTTAAGGAACTCTAAAGAGTTTTCCAGAACCCAATGAAATAGGAGCATTTGGGACTGCTGAAGGTTTAGTTGACGGTCCTCTCCGCATTTGAAATGACTTCGTTTGCGGCCGCAATGCGCGAAGCGCTTTCAGAAGTTATCGAAACAAGATTGACGGCTACAAATTAGCCAAATCAGTGTCTATTTTCGCTACTCACACAATGCATTAGTCTTTGCTCAAAGCGACCGTGGCACGTTACTTCAAAGGTCGTTGCTGTCCACGTTGCTGTCCAAGTTATTGAAATGGTTTAAAAAACGTTTAACGGTGGGGCGGGTGGGGCTCGAACCCACGACCCACGGATTATGAGTCCGATGCTCTGACCGACTGAGCTACCGCCCCTAACCCCAATAGTTTATCGGATGGTGTTGGTGCCCACCTGACACGTGCCTTGTTCGCTA
>CAITJH010000092.1 GCA_903892635.1 uncultured Actinomycetes bacterium
CCATGGCAGAGAATCTCGAAGCTATAAAGTCGCCTGATCCCGATGGCGTGATCTTGCACGCAGTGAACAATCCTGTTGGAGGCGTGGGTGGTATCACGATCCTTAACGGTTCGCTGGCTCCCGAAGGTGCTGTGTGCAAGAGTGCGGGCATTCCGGTGGACGTATTCGAAGGACCTGCAAAGGTATTCGAACGCGAACGTGCAGCAATGGATGCCCTAGAAAATGGCGACATTCAAGCTGGCGACGTAGTCATCATTCGCTACGAAGGCCCTAAGGGTGGTCCAGGCATGCGCGAGATGCTGATGATCACTGGCGCTATTAAGGGTGCAGGTCTCGGCAAGGATGTCCTCTTGATTACCGACGGTCGTTTCAGTGGTGGCACAACGGGTCTATGTGTTGGCCACGTTGCTCCTGAAGCCGTTGATGGTGGCCCTATTGCCTTCATCGAAAATGGTGATCGCGTTCGAATCGACATTCCAAATGGCAAGCTTGATTTGTTGGTAGACGATGCTGTCTTGCAAGAGCGGAAAAATGGCTGGCAGCCAGTACCTCACAAGTACGACCGTGGAGTTCTCAGTAAGTACTCAAAGCTTGTGGGCTCAGCCTCGCGTGGCGCAGTCTGCGACTAAATTTCAGATACAAGTAAAGCCCCACCAGAATCCTGGTGGGGCTTTACTTATTGGAACTATTTAAGACCCCAGAACGCTTACGCGACCGGCTTCCAAACGTGCGACTGGCACGCGGAATGGTGAGCAAGAAACGTAATCTAAGCCAACTTCATGGAAGAACTTGATGGACTCAGGATCGCCACCGTGTTCGCCACAGACACCAAGTTTGATGTCTGGACGAGTTGCACGACCCTTATCGACTGCAATCTTGATTAAGGCACCAACGCCATCAACATCGAGCGATTCGAATGGCGAGACCGTGAAGATACCGCGATCAAGGTACGTTGCGAAGAACGCAGCCTCAACGTCGTCACGGCTGAAGCCCCATGTCGTTTGAGTTAAGTCATTGGTTCCGAATGAGAAGAACTCGGCTGCTTCGGCAACACGTTGTGCTGTTAGAGCCGCGCGTGGGAGTTCGATCATCGTCCCAATCTTGAATGGAAGTTCGATGTTCTCTGCAGCAGAAATGTCGGCAAGTAGTGCGTCGATTTCATCGCGGATCAAGTGAAGCTCCATGACCGAACCAACAAGCGGAATCATGATTTCCACCTGTGGATTTGCGCCGGCACGCATGCGAGTGATTGCTGCATGAGCCAGTGCTCGTACCTGGAGTGCGAACAAGCCAGGAACGATCAAACCCAAGCGCACACCACGTAAACCAAGCATTGGGTTGGATTCGTGCAGGCGTTCCACAGCGGCCAGCAAGAATTCTTGCTTGCTCATGTCTTCGCCACGCTCGTTGCCCACAGCTACTTCGACCATGAGGTCAGCGCGATCAGGCAGGAACTCGTGCAATGGTGGATCGAGTAGGCGAATCGTTACAGGAAGTCCATCCATTGATGTGAGGATCTGTTCAAAGTCGCTTTGCTGCATAGGTAACAGCGCTTCGAGTGCAGTGTTGCGATCAGCGTCGTTGTCCGCCAAGATCACGCGCTCGATGAGTACGCGGCGGTCACCAAGGAACATGTGTTCGGTACGGCACAAGCCGATACCTTCGGCGCCAAGGTTACGGGCCCAAGCTGCATCGTCTGCAGTATCGGCATTGGTGCGAACTCGAAGACGACGAACAGCATCAGCGTGAGCAAGAATGCGATCTACTGCGCGCACTAAAGCGGCAGTGCCTTCGTCAACATTCTGAACAGCCTTGTCGAGTCCGTGTTCAAGGTAATTCGAGACAGGCGATGGAACAACATCAAGTTCGCCAGTGAATACCTGACCAGTGGAACCATCGATTGAAATCATGTCGCCTTCGCGAATCACGAGATCGCCAATGGTTGCAGTCTTGTCGTTGACTTGAACGTCAATAGCATCAGCACCACAGACGCAGGTCTTGCCCATGCCACGAGCCACAACGGCTGCGTGTGATGTCTTGCCACCACGCGAGGTCAAGATGCCATTAGATGCAATCATGCCTTCAAGGTCATCTGGATTGGTTTCACGACGTACGAGAACAACGCGCTCGCCGCGCTCGGCCCATTCCACAGCTGTCTTTGAATCAAAAACAACTCGACCTACAGCAGCGCCAGGGGAGGCAGCCATACCTGTTGCCACTGGAACAATCTTGGTCTTGGCATCGAACTGCGGGAACATCAATTGCGCCAACTGACTTCCAGTGACGCGTGTGAGAGCCTCGTCCATGGTGATGAGGTGTTCGTCAACAAGTTGCGTTGCAATGCGGAATGCAGCGGCAGCAGTGCGCTTTCCAACGCGAGTTTGAAGCATCCACAACTTGCCGCGCTCGACTGTGAATTCGATGTCGCACAAGTCGCGATAGTGAGTCTCGAGCTTGCGCATGATTGTCATCAATTCATTGAATGATGTTGGGTCTGTGCGATTGAGTTCATCAAGGCTGAAAGTGTTGCGGATACCAGCAACAACGTCTTCGCCCTGAGCATTTGGTAGGTAATCGCCGTACGCACCCGAGGTTCCGCTGGCGGGGTCACGTGTGAAGGCAACGCCTGTACCTGAACTTTCGCCGAGGTTTCCGAACACCATACTGCAAATGTTTACAGCGGTACCTAAATCGTGTGGGATACGTTCGCGACGACGGTAGAGGCGGGCACGCTCTGTGTTCCACGAACTGAAGACTGCATTAACAGCAAGATCAAGTTGCTCGCGTGGATCCTGTGGGAAGTCGCGTCCAGTGTGCTTGCGAACAATCGCTTTGAAATCTTCGACGAGTTCCTTGAGTTGTTCTGGAGTCAGGTCAACTTCAGATGTCACGCCGGCTTTAACTAAAGCCTGTGCCAATGCTTCAGAAAACTCTTCGCCTTCGATGTCCAGAACGGTCTTTCCGAACATTTGAATCAAGCGACGGTATGAGTCCCACGCAAAACGTTCGTTTCCACTAGCTTCGGTCAGACCGTGAACTGAGTAGTCATTCAAGCCAACGTTGAGAACTGTTTCCATCATGCCCGGCATCGAGAATTTGGCACCTGAACGAACGCTGACCAAAAGTGGGTCATGAACATCGCCAAGACGCTTGCCGAGGTTGTCTTCGAGTCGACGAAGGGCCATAGTCACTTCAACGCTCAGGGCTGCTGGAGCTTCACCTGCGACGAGGAACTCACGGCATGCTTGTGTCGTAATGGTGAACCCTGGGGGAACAGGAAGTCCCAACCGAGTCATCTCAGCAAGGTTTGCACCTTTGCCGCCTAGAAGGTCCTTTTGGTCCTTGTCGCCTTCGGAAAAGTCATAGACATACTTGGTCATGATGACCCTTTCGCACAATCTAGAAACCCCGTTGTTTCCTATGGTTGAGGTTACAACTCGCCTTGCCTGCGGGCAGCACCAGATAGGCCGAATGTGACGAATCGGTCTTAATTGCTCTATTGTTGGGGGACGCAAACGGTGCGCCACAAGCAAACCGCGAGCACCCCTTGTTACAAGCCACTTTGGCGCAAGGGCGCAAGACCGATGTGAGCGATCCTCACAAGGAAGGTAAGACAGTTATGTCTGAAAAGATCACTGGCGCACAATCATTAGTGCGATCCCTTGAGAACGTTGATGCTCAAGTAGTTTTCGGAATTCCTGGCGGTGCGATTCTTCCCGCCTACGACCCCCTAATGGACTCAAAGTCCGTTCGCCACATCTTGGTTCGCCATGAACAAGGTGGCGGTCACGCTGCACAGGGCTATGCCGCTGCCACCGGCCGTGTTGGCGTATGTATGGCTACTTCTGGTCCAGGTGCAACCAACTTGGTTACTCCCATTGCTGATGCTCACATGGATTCAGTGCCACTTGTTGCGATTACGGGACAGGTGTCGTCCGCGGCCATTGGTAGCGATGCATTCCAAGAGGCCGATATTCGTGGCATCACTATGCCAATCACAAAGCACAACTACTTAATCACCGATGCCGCCGAAATCCCGCGTGCAATCAAGGAAGCGTTCCATTTGGCGAGCACTGGCCGTCCTGGCCCTGTCCTTGTCGATATCAGTAAGGACGCATTGCAAGCGACTGTCGATTTTGATTGGCCCGAGTTCGTAGACATGCCGGGCTACAAGCCGACCACAAAGCCACATGCACGCCAGATTAAAGAAGCTGCTCGAATGATCGTCGAAGCGAAGCGACCAGTTCTTTATGTTGGCGGTGGCGTCATTCGTGCGGGTGCTAACAAAGAACTTCGTGCACTTGCTGATCTCACTGGTATTCCAGTTGTTACCACTTTGATGGCTCGCGGTGCTTTCCCTGATAGTCATCCTCAACACATGGGCATGCCAGGAATGCACGGAAGCGTAGGTGCCGTTGGTGCACTTCAGCAAAGCGATCTACTCATCACACTTGGTGCTCGATTTGATGATCGAGTAACTGGCCAGTTGTCGTCATTCGCACCGCGCGCTGCCGTGATTCACATCGACATTGATCCTGCTGAAATTGGTAAGAACCGAGTTGCGGACATTCCGATTGTTGCCGATGTTCGCGAAGCATTGTCGCAGCTCGTACCTGCAGTTACCGCCGAATTTGATGCCGGAAATCGTGCGGATCTCACGCCATGGTGGAAGACGCTGAATAACCTGCGCGAGACATACCCACTGGGTTATGACATGCCAACAGATGGAACGCTCTCGCCGCAATTGATTATTGAACGTCTTGGCAAGATTGTTGGGCCAGAAGCAATCTACGCATCCGGTGTGGGACAACATCAAATGTGGGCTGCGCAATTCATTGGCTATGAAAATCCCAACACGTGGATTAACAGTGGCGGTCTAGGAACTATGGGCTATGCCATTCCAGCTGCCATGGGAGCCAAGGTCGGTTGCCCAGATAAGACAGTGTGGGCAGTTGATGGCGACGGTTGTTTCCAGATGACAAATCAGGAACTCGCTACTTGCACGATCAATGACATTCCTATCAAGGTTGCATTGATCAATAACTCTTCACTGGGAATGGTTCGCCAATGGCAGACGCTGTTCTACAACGAGCGATACAGCAACACTGATCTGCATTCACACTCATTCCCAGACTTCGTAAAACTAGCTGATGCTTATGGCTGCTTGGGATTGCGCGTAACAGAAGCTGACGAAATCGATAAGGCTATTGAAAAGGCAATGGAAACTAATGATGTTCCTGTTGTTATCGACTTCCGCGTTCATCGTGACGCGATGGTCTGGCCGATGGTTGCAGCAGGCATGAGCAATGACGAAATTCAGTTTGCGCGAGATCTTGCGCCAAAGTGGGAACGAGAGGAGGCCTAAATCATGACACGTCACACTCTTTCCGTGTTGGTGCAAGACCAACCAGGTGTATTGGCTCGCATTTCGGCTTTGTTCTCGCGCCGTGCTTACAACATTGAATCGCTTGCTGTGGGTCCAACCGAAACTCCAGAAATTTCACGCATGACAATCGTCGTTGACGTGGATGATCAAGCGCTCGAACAGATCACTAAGCAACTCAACAAGTTGATCAACGTTCTCAAGATTGTTGAAATGGACGACACCACAGCGATTGGTCGCGAGCTCATGTTGATCAAGATGCGAGGTGACGATGCTCATCGTGCCGCAATCATGCAGCACGTCGAAGTTTTCCGCGGGCGCATCGTCGATGTCAGTTCAGAAGCAGTGACGATCGAAGTCACTGGTTCACGCGACAAGCTCGAAGCCTTCGTAGCGGCGCTTTCGCCTTACGGAATTAAAGAAATCGTTCAATCTGGCGTAGTGGCTCTGGCTCGCGGCGGTCGTTCAATCGGCGACCGTGCGGTTCGTGGTTCCTAGTTCAGAGACATTAGAATTCACCAAAGGATATAAGGAGTAACCGTGGCCGAATTGTTTTATGAAGATGACGCTGATCTGTCGATCATTCAGGGTCGTAAGGTAGCCGTCATTGGCTACGGTAGCCAAGGTCACGCACATGCGTTGAGCTTGCGCGATAGCGGCGTTGATGTTCGCGTTGGCCTAGCCGAAGGTTCAAAGAGCCGTGCCAAGGCTGAAGCAGAAGGTCTGCGCGTTGTTGATCCAGCAACCGCAGCAGCTGAAGCTGACGTCATCATGATGCTCGTGCCAGATCACGTTGCACGTACCGTATATGCCGAATCAGTAGAGCCAAACCTCAAGGCTGGCGATGCACTCTTCTTCGCACATGGCTTCAACATCCGTTTCGGTTACATCACACCACCAGCAAACGTTGATGTGTGTATGGCTGCTCCAAAGGGCCCAGGTCACTTGGTGCGTCGTGAATATGTTGCAGGTCGTGGCGTTCCAGCGATTGTTGCTGTTGAACAGGATGCAACAGGCAATGCATGGCCATTGGTTCTCTCATACGCGGCTGGCATCGGTGCCCTTCGTGCAGGTGGCATCAAGACCACATTCACAGAAGAAACTGAAACTGATTTGTTTGGCGAGCAGGCAGTCCTTTGTGGCGGCGCTTCAGCTCTCGTTCAGGCTGGTTTCGAAACCCTAGTCGAGGCTGGTTACCAGCCAGAGGTTGCTTACTTCGAGTGCTTGCATGAACTCAAGCTCATCGTTGACTTGATGTACGAAGGTGGCATTGCAAAGCAGCGTTGGTCAGTCTCTGACACTGCTGAATACGGTGACTACGTTTCAGGTCCTCGCATCATCAATGCCGATGTCAAGGCTGCAATGAAGGATGTTCTTACCGACATTCAGCAGGGTAAGTTCGCGCAACGTTTCATTGATGATCAAGATGCTGGTGCTCCCGAATTCAAGGCACTTCGCGCTAAGGGTGAAGCTCACCCAATCGAAGCAACCGGCCGTGAACTTCGTAAGTTGATGTCATGGGTCAAGACCGGTGACAGTGACTATGTAGAAGGCACTGCAGGTCGCTAACACAAATGCGTACAGTTCAGGCAGATCGGCACGGTGGAACGGAAGTTCTCGCCGTTGCTGATCTGCCTGTTCCTGTTTGTGGCGCAGATCAAATTCTCGTTCAGGTTCATGTAGCAGGTGTGAACTTTATTGATACGTATCAACGTTCAGGCTTGTATCAAGTTGCTCTTCCATTAACTTTGGGCCGCGAAGGAAGTGGCCGAGTTATTGAAGTCGGCCGTGACGTTTCTGGTATCACGGTGGGAGATTGCGTTGCATGGCCTGGCGTCCAAGGTAGTTACGCCGAATTCGTGGCGATGAAGCCGTCGGAATGTGTCGTTGTTCCAGAGGGCATTGATCTTTCTGTTGCATGTGCGGCCATGTTGCAGGGGATGACGGCACATTATTTAGTCACGAGTGTTTTTGATATCAAGCCAGGAAATGTTGCACTCGTCCACGCTGCTGCTGGCGGGGTGGGCTTGTTGTTGTGCCAACTGATCTCTTCTCGTGGTGGAACTGTCATCGGAACTGTCTCGACTGCTGCAAAAGAAGAGGCCGCCCGAAAGGCAGGTGCTCATCACATCATCCGATACGACACCGAAGATTTTGCGCCACGAGTCCGTGAACTGACTAATGGTGATGGGGTTGACGTGGTGTACGACGGCGTCGGAAAGGCGACGTTTGATGGTGGTCTAGCGTCATTGAAACGTCGAGGTCTAATGGTTGCATTTGGAAATGCAAGTGGACCTGTGCCGCCGTTCGATATTTTGCGTTTGAGTACCAGTGGATCCTTGAGTGTGATTCGTCCAACATTGGGCGACTTCATTGCCACCTCGGAAGAAATGAAGTGGCGCGCTGATGAGCTCTTTACCGCTGTTGGAAATGGCGATCTAACATGTGCGATTGGCAAGACTTACTCGCTTAATGATGCAGCGCAAGCACAAGATGATCTCGAACAGCGCCTGACCTCTGGGAAATTACTACTCATGCCGTAGCACTAGGCTTGAACTATGCCAGCAGCATTGGTGACGGGGACGTTTAACCCTCCTCATATGGGTCACGTGAAATTAATCAAAGCAGCTATTCAAAAGCGCGATCACGTTGTCATCATTGTTTTGGCGCAGCCTCACGATCGATTTAGTGCCGAATTGCGCGCCAAAGCTCTTGAACAAGACTGTATTGCTGAAGGTGTGGCTGAATCTGCCATGACAATCGTTCACGGTTACGAATCAACACCGTACGATCCATCTGATGCAGCCGTCGTGAAGTCCAATGCTCGAGTCATTGAGGCTCACCTGCGCCATACGCCAATTGTTGACTTACTCGTAACCTCCGAAGCAAGCGGCGAAACCTTTGCCGAAATGTTGGGATTGCATCACTACAGTTACGACACCGAACGCGCGATCGTTCCCGTGTCATCAACTCAAATCAGGCAAGACTTGATTGGCAATTGGCATTTACTTGGTCCAGGTTCGCGAGAACTTCTTGCAATTCGCGCAGTGTTTGTTGGTGCTGAATCCACGGGAACCACAACTACTTCGCTTGCAGTTCAAGCCGAACTCATCAAACGTGGTGGTGACTTTGGCTCAACGAATTACATTCGCGAATATGGTCGTGACTTGACGATGCGTAAGCGCGAGCAGGCTGAAGCAATCGGCAAGATGGAATATGAAGTTCCTTGGACAACGACTGACTTCGTCGAAATCGCCGTCGTACAACAGCAGCTCGAAGATGTTGCGGCACGAACTGGTGGTCCAGTTGTCTGCTGTGACACTGATGTATTTGCCACATTGATTTGGGAACGGCGTTATCTCGGGGATAAGGCAAGTTTGCCAATGCCGGCAAACAATCCCAACCGAATTTATTTTGTGACCCAGCCTGATGATGTTCCATTTGTGCAAGATGCCATTCGAGATAGCGAAAACTTGCGCAACGAAATGACGCGTGAGTTTGAGGACGAACTCATTGCCACTGGACGTTCGTGGGCAGCGCTCGACGGCACGGTCGAGACGCGGGTTCAGATGGCCCTAGAAGCACTCGATGCTGCAATGGCTCAGGCATTTGCCTTCCACGTATAGAACACTCGCTCTATGATCGAGATATGGCTAAAGATCCGATCAAATCAGTTGCTGACAACAACATTCGCAATGTGCGATTCGTCTACTGCGATCCAAGTGGTGTGATTCGCGCCAAAGGAACGACTGGATCCCAGTTCGCTGGCAAAATTTCCGAGGGAATCGGCCTGACTCGCGCCCAGAATGCGGTGAATCTCTTCGAAGACCTAGTCTCGGTTGAAGGTATGGAGCCAGTTGGAGAAGTCCGGATCGTTCCTGATCTCGAGACGTACACCGAATTACCTTGGCTCGATAGCACAGCGAGTGTCATTGGCGACTTGAGATGGCCTGATGGCTCTGACTGGGGCGCCTGTACCCGCACAGTTCTCAAGAATGCCATTGCTAAGGCTGCTGAATTTGGTATTGAGATTAAGGCTGCATTCGAAAACGAGTTCTATATGGCCGAGGGCACTCGCGAGAATCCGATTCCGTGGGCAAATGCTTCGTGTTATTCGACTGCGGGACTTGATCGTGCAAGCCATGTCATGAATGACATGATCGATAACTTGATTTCGCAGGGTTACATCGTTGAACAAGCTATTAACGAATATGGCAACGGCCAGTTAGAAATCGTCATCAAGTACGACGATGCTCTAGCAGCCGCAGATAATCAGTTGAAGTTTCGAGACACGATTCGTGGCACTGCCGAAGTGCAACACGGTTTGATGGCATCATTTTCGCCAAAGCCGTACGAAAATGAAGTGGGTTCAGGCGCGCACTTGCACTTCAGCGTCTGGAAAGGCAAACACAACCTGCTATATAACAAGGAAGATCCCACAAAGATTTCTGAGTTTGGTGCCTCGTTTATCGCAGGAATTTTGGAGCACTTGCCCGCGCTTGTGGCTTTAACATGTCCGTCGTATGTTTCGTTTGAACGTTTGGCGCCGCACGCTTGGGCAGGTTCGACAGTCGCGTGGGGATATGACAATCGTGAGTGCACAGTGCGTGTTGCGAGCCCATTCAAGGGTCGCGAGGAACAGTCGACCAACATTGAATTGAAAGCCAGCGATGCATCGGCAAATCCCTACTTGGCACTTGCCGGTTTGATCATGGCTGGATTGGACGGCGTTGAACGTGGTTTACAGCCACCTCTGCCAGCTCATCGTGATCCTGAGTTGTTATCGGATGAAGAAAAGATCGCATGTGGCGTCAAGCCTTTACCTCGATCACAACTTGAAGCTTTAGATCTGCTTGAGCGGGATAGTGTCTTGATGAACACGCTTGGCGACTTGATGGGACGTTGTTATCTGGCTTCTCGTCGTGCAGAAAATGCAAAGGCGCAGGCCAATGGGCTAGCGTGGGCACGAGCAAATACTTTCACTACGTACTAATTAAGGGAACGAAATGTGTCGTCTTTTTGCCTGGCATTCACCAGCACCATTGACTGTTAACGAAGCTCTTGCTTCAGATGCGGATGCACTTCGCGAACTCAGCCGCATTCATCAAGATGGCTGGGGAATGGCTTTTGACAGTAACGGTCACATCGAATTGGTACGCGACGTCAAGGCAGCGCACGAATCTGATGCGTATGCGAAGGCAACCGGCGAGACGAAGTCCACGGATGGCATTGTGCATTTGCGTTGGGCTACCGAAGAACTTCAGGTGTGCTTGCCAAACACACATCCATTCATCAAGTCGGGTCCTGCCGGCCCGATCGCGTTCTGTCATAACGGAGGAATCCCACGAGGTGACCTGCTGAACTCGTTGATTGATCCAGATCTCATCGAAGGTATGGAAGGCGACACCGACAGTGAGTTTTATTTCGCGGCATTGATTACGGCCCTGCGGGAACACGACAATGATTTTGTTGAGGCTTACCGCCAACTTCTTAAAGATGTTGATGTCTTGGAATACACCTCACTCAATACCTTGGTACTCACCCACGAAAAGTTGTACGTGCTGTGTAACCACAAGCCAGCTAATTTGCCCGCCCATGTCGATGCTGACTACTACGAGTTGAATTGGGCAACGATTGATGGAGTAACTTCCGCATGGAGTTCTGGCGTGCGTCCACACGTAAAGAATGGCACCGAGCTCGAGAATGGTCACTTGCTCGAAATTGATCGAGCATCAGGTGAAGTTCAGCTCCATCACGTTCACTAGATTCTGAAAACTTTCACCACATGACGACAGTTCCTTTTATCGACGTACAAGCGCCAGGGTTTTCGATTCGCTCGCTAGAGGTACTGGCTGCTCGTGAAGAGAGTTGGTACGCCAAGACACCTTTTGGAATTGCCATCCTTCGCTACGAAGATGCCAATGAACTTCAGAACGATAAGCGTCTCTATCAAGGATCACGTCGTTGGCCAGAGCACAATGGCATCACCGAAGGGCCGCTTGCAGAGTGGTGGCAAGAGATGCTGATGAGCCTCGAAGGCGAAGATCATCGTCGCCTTCGTCGACTTGCTAATCCTGCGTTTTCGCCGCGAATTATCGAAGCGCTGACTCCTGAATTTACCGAGCTCGCGAACCAACTTGTCGACAACTTTTCCGAAAACGGAAGTTGCGATTTCATGGCGGAATTTGCAGAGCCCTACAGCGCGCTGGTTATTACGAAATTGCTCGGCCTCGATCCGTCACAGTGGTCCGATATTGCAGACTTTGCAACCAAGATGGGCTACGTATTTAGCGTGACAATCAAGGATGACTTGCCGGTCATCGAAGAAGGGCTTGAGGGTGTCCTGAAGATTTCGCAAGACTTGATTGATTTACGTAAGAACGATATCCGTGATGATTTCATCAGCAACTTAGTTGAGGCAACGGTTGATGGCGAGAAGATCACAGAACGTGAACTGCTCATTCTGATTTCCTTCTTAGTATTCGCAGGCTTTGATACGACACGTAATCAGCTTGGTCTGGCCATGCAAACGTTTTCGCAACGCAAGGATCAATGGGAGTTGTTGCGAGCCGATCACGACTTGGCACGCAATGCCATTGAAGAAGTTATGCGAGTAAATCCAACAATTACTTGGGTCTCTCGTGAAGCGAACGAGACTTTTGAATACAACGGTTTGACCATTGAGAAGGGAACAACCCTTCAGATCTTCAACATTCCCGTCGGAAGCGATCCTGCGAAATATGACCCGGCAACGATGGACATCACTGCACAACGTGCTCCACATTTTGGATTCGGTGGCGGAATGCATCATTGCATAGGTCATTACGTTGCTCGTATTGATATGCAAGAAGCAATCAAGGTCCTTGTGGCTCGAATTCCAGATTTTGAAATTCTTGAAGGCGCGGAGTACTTGCCCGATAGCGGTAATACCGGTCCAACGAAGCTTCCCATCTCGTTCACCCCAAAACCTAAGCGATGAGCGCAATCGATGACGCGATTGCGCATCTGAAATCTGCGGACGTTGAGTACGCCAGATTCCTCGAAAATGCACCTCGTTGCACACTCGACGAACCCTTGCATGAGTCGGAGCTAGAAACGTTGATCTTTGCCATTATTGGGCAGCAGATCTCGGTGAAAGCTGCCGATGCGATTACGTATCGACTTATTGACGCTGTGAGTCGACCCGTGACGCCAGAGTCGGTTATTGCTCTGGGGCAGGACGGTCTGCACGCACTGGGCTTTACTAAAGCAAAGGCGCGAACTTCATTTGAACTGGCCGAAGCCATCCTTGATGGCACCATCGATTTTGAACACCTCAGGACGCTGGATGACGATGCTGCAGTTGCCTATCTGTCGGGCATGTGGGGAATCGGACGCTGGACAAGCGAGATGTTTCTGATGTTTCGACATGGGCGTCTTGATTATTGGCCGACCGGCGACATTGCGGTTCGTCGAGGCTTTGCTCAAATCAAGGGGTTGGACACGATCCCTGCACCAGAAGATATGGAATCGATGGCCGATCACTTACGGCCATATCGAAGCGTGGCCGCGTGGTACTGCTGGGTTGCGCTTCGGGACGAAACTAATTTTTGGTAACTGCATAGTGTTCGCAAAAAAATTCTGACCACAGCCGTTCTGCGGGTTTGCTTCTAGACTGGAACTATGTCTAAGCCTGTTGTCCTGATCGCTGAAGAATTATCCGCTGCCACTATTGATGTCCTGGGATCAGATTTCGAGATCCGCCACGTGGATGGCGCTGATCGTTCGGCCCTAATTCCAGCTTTGGCTGATGCTCATGCAATTTTGATTCGTTCGGCAACCAAGATGGATGCCGAAGCGATCGCTGCTGCGCCAAATCTCAAGGTCATTGCTCGCGCAGGAGTTGGACTCGACAATGTTGAAATTCCGGCAGCAACGCAAGCGAACGTCATGGTCGTGAACGCCCCAACGAGCAACATCGTGTCGGCTGCGGAACTTGCGATCGCTTTGTTGCTCTCGAGCGCACGCAACGTTGTGCCCGCAAACATCGCTCTGAAGAATGGAAAGTGGGTACGTTCAAAGTTCGGCGGAGTTGAACTTCATGGCAAGACTGTCGGTGTCATCGGTTTTGGCAAGATTGGTCAACTTGTGACCAAGCGTCTTCGTGCCTTCGACATGGAATTCGTTGCCTACGATCCGTATGTCACGCAAGCACCTGTTGGATTTGAATACGTTCGCATGGTTTCTCTGGATGAATTACTCGCCCAATCAGACTTCATTACGTTGCATCTGCCCAAAACAGCCGAGACCGCGGGACTAGTTGGGACGGAAGCATTGGCCAAGGTCAAGCCTTCAGTGCACATCATCAACGCTGCACGCGGTGGCGTACTTGACGAAGCTGCATTGTTCACAGCACTTACCCAAGGTCGCGTCGCTGGAGCAGGACTTGATGTGTACGCGACCGAGCCATGCACGGACTCGCCACTTTTTGCGCTGGACCAAGTGGTAGCAACACCACACCTTGGGGCATCAACAGAGGAAGCTCAGGAAAAAGCCGGAATCGCAGTTGCAGAATCTGTAGTTGCCTACTTCAACGGCAGTGAAGTTCCCGGCGCGTTCAACGCAGACCAGATCACGCGCTAACACAATTCAATAAGTAAAGGCCTCACCGAAAGTGGTGAGGCCTTTACTTATGTAGGAATAATTACGAAGTCAGTCCCTTGCGGAACAAGGCAACCATCTGGTCGATTTCATCCTTTGTGATGACTAGCGGAGGAGCAATTTGAAGCGAACCGGTCCAAATTGCGCGAGAGATGACGCCAGCTTCACGACACTTTTCATACCAGTGAGCTGCCGTTGTGGGATCTTCGAGTTGAATAGCGCCAAGGAAGCCAACGCCGGCACGCACCTCACGAACCACATCGATGTCTTCGAGTGACTTCACAGCCTGTGTGAAGTAGTCCTCGAGTTCAGCAACATGCTGTGGCAATCTTTCGTCCGCCATGATCTTGATGTTGGCTAGACCGGCGGCAGCCGAAGTGGCGTGGCCGCCGTAGGTGTAACCGTGACGGAACATGCCAGCACCCTCACGATAGAACTCGTTCCACACGCTAGGAGCAGCAACAACAGCGCCCATAGGGGAGTAACCCGAGGTCAAGCCTTTTGCCACGGTCATCATGTCCGGTTCCAGGTTGTAGCGGCTTGATGCGAACCAATCGCCACATCGACCAAAACCGGTAATGACTTCGTCAGCGACGAACAAGATATTGCGCTCGGAGCAAGCTTTGCGAATTGCTTGGAGGTAAGTATCAGGAGCGATGCGCACACCACCGGCGCCCATAACTGGTTCGCAGAACAATGCGGCAATCTTGTCTTCGCCAATCGCGTCAATCGCTGCGATGACATCGTCTGCGTTATCCCATGACACCTGGGCAACGTTGGTGACGAAATCACCAAGGTTTTCGTTGTTTGGGCCGATACCTGCAATTGAGGTACCGCCGATATTCATGCCGTGGTAGCCGTTATCGCGGAACAGGATGACTTGCTTTTCTGGGCTGCCCTTTAGGGTCCAGTAACGGCGAGCAATCTTGATGGCTGTATCAATGGCATCAGAGCCACCGAGTGTGAAGAAAACTTTGGAATCAGGATTTGGAGCAAGTGATGCCACCGTATTGGCAAGCTCAATCGTTGATGGTGTCGTGCAGTCACCAAATGACGAGTACGAAGCAATCTGCGAGGCTTGTTCAAACATCGCTTGAGCGATTGCCTTGCGACCGTGGCCAACGTTGACGTACCAAAGTGCGCCAGCGGCATCAAAGTACTTGTTGCCCTTGTCGTCCCAGACCCAGCAGCCTTCGCCCTTGGCGACAACAAATGGTCCAGTCTTAGAGATGGCGTTCATATCGCCAAAGCCATGCCAGAAAGCGTTACTCAATTCACTCACTCCTTTGTGGGGTTGAGTGTGAGCCTAGGACAAATCGGACTGGTATTTCAGGCTAACGCGCGAAATGTTGGCTAGACGATTGAGTTTTCGGTCACGAACATTCGTTGACGGTCCGCTAGGTGTGCCATGGAATCGGCTGCCACGCTCTTGCCAAGGTCTGTTGCGTAAGCTGCTTCGAAATCTGCTTGGCTGTCGAACCACAACTCGGAAACGCCATCAAAGGCGCCGCCATCTTCGGCCAAGTTGAACACGATCTTGCGCACGCCAGGCAGCTGGGCTGCCAGAGATGAGTGATCAACGAGCCACCACTGCTTGAACTCGTCGTGGGTCATCTCTTCGCGACGCTTGAGCAGAATGATTGCCTTAAACATTTACTTCACCTTCGTAACGCGTGCGTGTGGTCGGCCGCCAACGGAATAGATGACGCTGATAAGCATTTCGTTAGCACGAGGAGCGTCGCCGATTGAAACCTCGGCGCTGTCCATGTCGTCGAATTCCCAACGGTCGTCCTTATTGCCGATCGGCATGGTGATCGACGATCCAGGCGCGCCGACCTTCTTGGTTCCGGGGATGATGTCTGCGCCGCCGCCGATGACTGCGCGCACAGGGGCGCCGAAACGAGGATGCAGGACTGCCGCAGTGTGCTCGAGTTCGCCGTCGGTACCTACGATTGCGCCCTTGCCGTAGCCGCGGATGTCGCTGGAGGACAGCCCAAGCGCCTCAATAGCGGCGATGGCCTTTGCTCCCAGAATTGCGGTGACTTCTGCGCTCATGAGCTCAAGAACGGTCAGGTCAGCCTCAAGCGGCTTGCCGGCAAGGGGATTAGTGACCACAGCGGTCGCAATGACCTTCACGGTTGGGGGGTTTACGGGCTGACCACTCTCGCGAAGGGTCTCTTGGGTCGTTACGTGAATCAGGCGAATTTCAGTCATAACGGCAACTTACCCGTAAACAGGGGGTGGTCGCCCAGACCTTTGCCAATCCAATAGATTTTGTTATACGAACTCAACGAGGAGACCTTGAGATGACCGCACGTATTACCCACTGGATCGACGGCAAGTCGTGGACCGGCACCGCCGAACGAACTGGTGACGTTTTCAACCCTGCTACTGGCGCCAAGAGCGGCGAAGTTGATCTTGCATCAACCGCTGTCATGGACGAAGCCGTAGCTGTTGCCAAGCGCGCTGGCGCTGAATGGGCTGCAACGTCCATCACCAAGCGCACCTCAATCGTTTTTGCATTCCGTGAGTTGTTGAACGCACGCAAGGAAGAACTTGCAGCAATCATCACTGCCGAACATGGCAAGGTACTTTCAGACGCGCTCGGTGAAGTTTCCCGTGGACAGGAAGTCGTTGAATTCGCATGCGGCATCCCACACCTACTTAAGGGTGGATACTCCGAAAGCGTTTCTTCCGGCGTAGACGTCTACAGCATCCGTCAGCCTGTTGGTGTTGTTGGCATCATCTCACCATTCAACTTCCCAGCCATGGTTCCAATGTGGTTCTTCCCAATCGCGATCGCTGCTGGTAACTCAGTCATCATCAAGCCATCCGAAAAGGATCCAAGCGCACAGAACTTCATTGCACAGTTGTGGAAGGATGCCGGTCTTCCAGACGGCGTCTTCAACGTCGTGCACGGTGACAAGGAAGCTGTCGATCGCATCCTGACTCACCCAGACATCAAGGCTGTTTCATTCGTAGGTTCAACCCCAATCGCGAAGTACATCTACGAAACCGGTACCGCACACGGCAAGCGTGTTCAGGCACTTGGTGGAGCGAAGAACCACATGCTCGTACTTCCAGATGCTGACCTTGACCTCGTAGCCGATGCTGCAGTCAATGCTGGCTTCGGTTCAGCAGGCGAGCGTTGCATGGCGATCTCAGTACTTGTTGCTGTTGAGCCAGTTGCTGACGAAACAATCGCGAAGATTGTGGAGCGCATTGCGACTCTGAACACTGGTGATGGAACTCGTAACACTGACATGGGTCCACTTGTGTCGGCAGTTCATCGCGACAAGGTCAAGGGTTACATTGACGCTGGTGTGGCTGAAGGTGCAAAGATCGTCGTCGACGGTCGCGACATCACGCCTGATGCCGATGGCAATGGCTTCTTCGTTGGTCCAACATTGTTCGACAACGTAACTCCTGACATGTCGATCTACCAGGAAGAAATCTTCGGCCCTGTACTTTCAGTCGTTCGCGTGAAGTCATACGCCGAAGGCTTGAAGTTGATCAACGATCACATGTACGGCAACGGAACAGCAATCTTCACTAATGATGGTGGCGCAGCACGTCGCTTCCAGAATGAAGTTGAAGTTGGCATGGTTGGCGTTAACGTGCCAATCCCAGTTCCAATGGCTTACTACTCATTCGGTGGTTGGAAGAACTCGCTGTTCGGCGATACCCACGCACACGGAACTGAAGGCGTTCACTTCTTCACCCGTGGCAAGGTTGTCACCAGCCGTTGGCTCGATCCGAGTCACGGTGGCATCAACCTCGGTTTCCCAACCAACGGTTAATCTCGGCACTTTGAAGAATCAGCGAACGGCCGGCATTCTGGCAGTCGCCCTCGGAACAACTCTGTGGGGCACTGTCGGGCCGGTCGTTCAGCTTTTTCCTCGAGGCACTGCGTTTCAGTATTCGCTCATCAGAAACATCACCGGCACGCTTGCGCTGTGGGTAATCGTTCTGGTTTCCAAGAATAAAGTTCGCTACACGAAGCAAGACATTCTTCCCATCGTGGTTGGTGGCACTGGAGCGGCACTTTTCTTTCCGCTGTACATTCGCTCGTTCGAATTAACTGGTGTTGGCGTAGCGGCAGTGATCTCGATCGGTGTTGCTCCGATTTTCGTTGGACTTATTGCTTGGATGGCGCTGAAGCAACCACCAGGCAAACAGTGGGCGATTGGTACAGCGATCGCCATCACAGGAGTTGTCGCACTGAACTGGCCCAGCGGAGAAACCAAGTCGAGTTTCCTTGGAATAGTTTTCGCGCTTGCCGCAGCACTTGCTTATTCGTTGCAGGCAACAGGTATTGGAATCATTTCCAAACGCCACACTCCCTACCAGTCAGTGGCTCCAATGTTCACCATAGGAACCCTTGCTCAAGCTCCGTTGAGTTTTGGTCGCGACTTTAGTTTCTTGAAAGATCCAGTCTTGTTGGCTGGTGCGTTGTACGGCGGCATTATGACTATCGCAGTTGCCTATGCGTTTTACACATACGGCATGAAGCGAATTGGTGCGGCTACTACTGTCACGATTGGTTTGATGGAACCACTCACTGCAGCCATCATGGGTGTGACGTTATTGGGAGAGACTGTTTCATTTATCGGTGTTGTTGGTTCAGTTTTGATCTTGATTGGACTTGTCGTCGTAAGTCGACCGCCGAAATTAGAAGCGACTGCGCCCGAAGTCGCTTAGGTGTGAATTCAAGCGTTCATAGAAAATGCCTCGGTATTTAGACCGAGGCATTTTCCAGTGTGAAACTATTTTTCGTCTGCGGTGTCGTCTTGCTTGTCAACGAATGAAGCAACGAGATAGAGCGCGCCGGCCGCGAAGACTGGCAGTCCAACTGCCATGCCCGAACCTCCGTGGAAAATTGGGGCATTGTCATTTGTGTTTGAGGCAGCTACCGCAGATAACGTCGGCATTGCCATCAATAAGAACGCAACAAATCGTGTGCGGCGCTTGTAGCCGTAAATCGTCCACGGAGTTGCAAGGGCAAAGATGGCGACAGTGATGATTGGTCCATCTGAATTAATGATGGTGTGCCACCAATCAGGGGCTATGGCTTGCCAGAAAAGCAGACCCATGATGCCGAACGTCCACATAATCAAAATCGGGAAGGCGATTCGCGGACGACGCCAGCCCAGCCACGACATGATGATCATTGGGATGACCCATGCGCTAGTGAAGAGGATTCCACGGAGGCCACCCGGATCAGACAGACTTTCGCCTGCGATGAATAAGCCCCCGAGCACGGCAAAGCCGAGCATCATGTACAACGCGATCTTGCGAATGCTTTTCATGCTTTTACTTTACGAGTTGCGCAAGTGCACCCGAGGCAACAACGCCGCACGCCGCAGCCATATCTGGGGCGAGGAAACGGTCTGGACCCGGTCCTTGCTCAACTTTACGCAATTCAGCGATGGCTTTCTGGCTAATAGGTGATGGTTCAAGTGGTGCACGTAGGTCAATGCCACGAGCAGCAGCGAGGTATTCGATACTGATGATGCGGCATAAGTTTTCGACCGCGGTGCGAAGTTTGCGAGCAGCATTCCAACCCATAGATACGTGATCTTCTTGCATCGCCGAGCTCGGAATTGAATCAGCGCTGGCAGGAACTGCAAGGCGCTTATTCTCGGACACCATTGCTGCTTGTGTGTATTGCGCAATCATCAAGCCCGAATCAACACCTGGATCGTCGGCGAGGAATGGTGGCAAGCCGTGTGATCGGTTCTTGTCGAGCATCCGGTCAGTGCGACGCTCACTCATGCTGCCAAGGTCCGCAACGGCGATTGCCAAGAAGTCGAGTACATAGGCCACAGGTGCGCCATGGAAGTTTCCATTCGATGACACGCGACCATCATCAAGCACTACTGGATTGTCAACGGCTGCAGCAAGTTCACGTTCTGCAACCAAGCGAGCGTGCGCAATCGTGTCACGGACCGCACCCGTTACTTGTGGTGCACAGCGAAGTGAATACGCATCCTGCACGCGGTCATCATTTTCGCGGTGCGATGCAACGATGCCGCTGTCCTTGAGCGTGTTCAGCATATTGGCTGCGCTCTGAGCCTGGCCTGGATGTGGTCGAAGTGGCATGTGCAGTTCGGGCAAGAACACTTGGTCGGTACCCATCAGTGCTTCAACGCTCATCGCCGCAGCAACATCGGCGCTGTCACACAACATTGTCAGGTCATCGATAGCCATGATCAACATGCCGAGCATGCCATCAGTTCCGTTGATGAGGGCAAGGCCTTCTTTTTCGCGAAGTTCAATTGGCTCGATGCCATGAGTTTCAAAAAGTTCGGCAACTGGCTTCTCGATGCCGTCCTTATCGACCGCTCGGCCTTCGCCCATGAGAACGAGTGCGCAATGAGCAAGGGGAGCCAGGTCGCCCGAGCAACCCAGTGAACCGTATTCGTGCACGATCGGAGTGATGCCAGCATTCAAAACTGCTGCCATGGTCTCGACGACGACTTGGCGCACACCAGTGCGAGCCGAACACAACGTTTTGAGGCGCAATGTCATCAGCGCGCGAACCACTTCACGTTCCACTGGATTGCCGATGCCAGCAGCGTGTGAGCGAATAAGCGACTTCTGCAACTGGGTGCGAAGTTCAGGTGAGACGTGACGGTTAGCCAAAGCACCAAAACCGGTGGACACACCGTAGACGGGCTCGGGTGAAGCAGCGAGTGCGTCAATGTGAGCACGAGTCGTGGCAACAGCGGCGAGTGCTTCAGGCGAGATCACAACCTTGGCATCATGTCGTGCAATGTCAATGACGTCTTGCGTTGTCATGCCCGATGTATTGATAACTACTTCAGTGCGACTCATGCGAGGTCTCCTTTGGTGTAGATCACGTTGCCGTTTTTCCAGGTAGTGCTAATCATGGGAACACCTGGTCGATAGGCCAAATGTATGTAACTTGGAGCATTCAACAGTGCGAAGTCTGCGCGGGCACCAATACCGAGATGTCCAACGTCACTTCGCCGTAGCGCCATTGCGCCGCCCATTGTCGCGGCATAAAGCGACTCATCAACCGTCATGTGCATGTCTCGTACTGCCAGAGCGATACAAAACGGCATGTTCGTTGTGAAGCTGCTGCCAGGGTTGCAGTCGGGCGAGAGTGCAACGGCCGCGCCGGCATCGATCAGATCGCGGCCGCGTGGGTACTGCGGCGCACGCGTACTGAAGTCTGCGCCTGGAACCAGCCCAGCCACAGTGTCACTTCCTGCGAGCAGATTGATGTCATCATCAGTCAGATAGGTCAGATGGTCGGCAGATGCGCAATCCAAGTCGACGGCCATGCGAATGCCGTTGCCTTGTTCCAACTGATTCAAATGGATGCGGGGCTTGAGTCCCTTTGCCATTCCGGCTTCCAAGATGCGCTGCGATTGTACGACAGTAAATGCACCACGATCACAGAACACATCAACCCACGAAGAATGCGGGGCACATGCATCCAACATGTCTCCGACAACTAGGTCGACATAGCCATCAGAGTCATCGGCAAATTCTGGTGCCACCACATGAGCGCCAAGATAGGTCACTTCTTCGCTCAGCTCGGCTGCAATTCGAACGCTGCGCTCTTCGCTGGCAACATCCAAGCCGTAGCCTGACTTGATCTCGACAGTGGTTGTTCCGGCTTCGTGCATTTCTGAAATCATGCTGCGAGCTACTCGGCGCAATTCATCGTCGCTGGCATTGCGCGTTGCGTTCATCGTGACTTTGATGCCGCCTGCGGAGTAGGGGACACCTGCCATGCGTGCGGCAAATTCTTTAGAGCGATCGCCGGCAAAAATGATGTGTGAATGGCTATCGACAAATCCCGGAATCAGAACTCGGCCACCGACATCGATTGTGCGAGTGCTTTTATCGGCTTGGCTCGATGATCCAACCCATTCCACAATGCCGTCGTTCACTGTGATCGCCGCATCGCGAACTACACCGAGCAACCCGTCACCCAGATTGGGATCGTTCGTAACGAGTTGGCCGATGTTAGTCAGCGTGAATCGATTGCTCATGATTTAAAGGTAGTCACCGTTTTCAAGCATCGGTACGTGCACATGCTTTTCCTTGGCTACATCAATTGCATGGTCGTAACCTGCATCAACGTGACGGATTACGCCCATGCCTGGGTCGTTGGTGAGAACGCGTGCGAGCTTCTGTGCTGCCAGTGGCGTGCCATCTGCAACGGAAACCTGACCTGCGTGAATTGATCGACCAATGCCGACACCGCCACCATGGTGAATCGATACCCATGAGGCGCCAGACGAGATGTTGACCATTGCATTCAGTAACGGCCAGTCAGCAATTGCATCCGAACCATCGAGCATGGCTTCAGATTCGCGATAAGGCGATGCCACAGAGCCACAGTCAAGGTGGTCGCGACCGATAACAATAGGTGCGCTCACTTCGCCACTAGCCACGAGATCGTTAAACGCAAGACCTGCCTTATCGCGCTCGCCATACCCAAGCCAGCAGATGCGAGCCGGCAGACCCTGGAATGCTACGCGCTCCTGCGCCATCGTGATCCAGCGACGCAAGTGATCGTTCTCTGGGAACAAATCGAGCACGGCCTTATCGGTGCGTGCAATGTCCTTTGGATCGCCCGAGAGCGCAGCCCAACGGAATGGCCCCTTGCCTTCACAGAACAATGGACGAATGTAGGCAGGGATAAATCCTGGGAACGAGAACGCGCGGTCGTAACCACCCTTACGGGCTTCATCACGAATCGAGTTGCCGTAGTCGAAAACTTCAGCGCCCTTGTCCATGAAACCAACCATGGCTTCTACGTGGCGTGCCATCGATTCCTGCGCACGCTCGGTGAATTCATCTGGTTTCTTTTCAGCGAGTTCGCGCGCATCTGCAAAATCAATGCCGGCAGGAATGTAATACAGCGGATCGTGTGCCGACGTTTGGTCGGTCACGATGTCTACCGGAACATCCATTTCGAGAAGCTTGGGCAATACTTCGGCAGTGTTGCCGACGAGGCCAACAGACAAACCGCGACGTTCTGCCTTCGCGGCCAAGCAACGACGCACTGCATCGTCAAGATCTGTTGCGATCTCGTCGAGGTAACGCGTTTCAACACGACGTTGCAAACGAGTGGGGTCGATGTCGATCATCAAGCAGACGCCATCGTTCATCGTGACCGCAAGCGGCTGAGCGCCACCCATGCCACCGCAACCACCGGTGACGGTCAAGGTGCCAGCAAGCGTGCCGCCGAACTTCTTAGCTGCAACTGCAGCGAAGGTTTCGTATGTGCCCTGCAAGATGCCTTGGGTGCCGATGTAAATCCACGAGCCGGCAGTCATCTGGCCGTACATCGTCAAACCGAGGTGCTCCAAGCGACGAAACTCTGGCCAGTTGGCCCAGTCGCCAACAAGGTTTGAGTTCGCTAGCAAAACTCGAGGTGCCCATTCGTGAGTCTGGAACACGCCTACAGGCTTGCCAGATTGCACCAACATGGTCTCGTCGTTCTTGAGGTTTGTCAGCGTCTTGACGATGGCATCGAAAGATTCCCAGTTACGCGCAGCCTTGCCCGTACCGCCGTACACAACGAGCGAATCGGGATGCTCAGCAACTGCTGGATCGAGGTTGTTCATCAACATGCGGATAGCGGCTTCTTGTTGCCACCCTTGGGCGGTGATTGCCGAACCTGTTGCTGCCTTCACTGGACGTGGACCTGACACCATAACGACCTGCCTAAATGTTGAGTAGGTGTTGCTAGTTTCGCGCTCAAATGGGCTTGTTCGTACTCCCAGAACAAAGGTAATGTCTCGTATACGAGACATTAGGAGGATGCCATGGCAGCCCAAGTTCCCGCAGCGGTGCGCACGCTTGCCGTCCTGAAATTGTTGGCGTCATCCAGTGGCTCATTGCCTGCAGCCGTCATCAGCCGAAACCTTGATCTGCCTCGCTCCTCGACCTATCACTTGCTCCAAGCGATGGAACGCGAAGGGTTTGTCACCTATTTCCCTGAAGGCCGGACTTGGGGGCTGGGCGTATCAACATTTGAGGTCGGGACTGCGTACCTACGACACGAACCACTCGAAAATCTTGCTCGCCCGATTTTGCGGGCACTCGTCGCATCGATGCGCACTCCGGTTGTAGCGCACTTAGGTATCTTGCATGGTCGCGAGACGCTCTATCTATTGAAGGAGACACCCAAGTCACCCATGACGCTCGTCACGGATGTTGGTGTCCGACTGCCCGCACACCTCACCGCTAGCGGTCGTGCGATCGTGAGTCACTTATCCGATGCACAATTCCGAGCAACATTCCCGAATGC